>NZ_JBIBWL010000007.1:0-261386 GCF_043081325.1 Streptomyces sp. NPDC014882 | reverse complement strand
GCGCGAGGAACCGCGCACCCAGCCACCGCGGACCGCACCTGGACACCGCGCCCCCGGAGGCCCACCCCAGGGGCGCGAGGAACCGCGCACCCAGCCACCGCGGACCGCACCTGGACACCGCGCCCCCGGAGGCCCACCCCAGGGGCGCGAGGAACCGCGCACCCAGCCCCGACCGACCCGCACCTCCCCCTCCGCCCAGGCACCACACCCCAGGGGCGCGAGGAACCGCGCACCCCGCCCCGGCCGACCCGCACTCCGACGGCTCCCCCGCCGACACCCCCGTACAAGCACCCCGCACGAACCCCCACAAGCGGCGCAGCCCTACCGCTCCAGCAGCATCCGCTGCAACTCCCGTGCGGCCCGCGGCGGAGCCACATCGCTGCGGTGCGCCAGCGCGATCACCCGGTGCAACCCCGGCCGGGCCAGCGGAGTGACCCGCAGGCCCCGCCCCGACCGCGCGGCGACCATGCGCGGCACGACGGCCATGCCGAGCCCCGCCCGCACGAACCCCAGCACCGCGTCCATCTCCCCGCCCTCCACCGCGAAGTCCGGCTCGAACCCCTCGGCGCGACACGCGGCGACGGTGAGTTCGCGCAGGTCGTAGCCGTGCCGGAACATCACCAGGCGTTCGCCCTCCAGGTCGGCGATCCGCACGGCCCGGCGCCCGCCTCCCGGCGGGGGCACCTCCGGCGACGAGGCCACCACGAGGTCCTCCCGCAGCAGTTCCACCGTGGTCAGCGCGGGGGAGGGGGTGGGCAGCGGGAGCACCACCAGGGCGAGGTCGAGCGCGCCGCGGGCCAGTTCCCGCACCAGGTCGTGCGAGCCGCCCTCCTCGATCAGCAGCCGGACGCCGGGGTAGCGGTCGTGGTAGGCGCGCAGCACGTCCGGCAGCAGCCCGGTGCACAGGCTGGGCGTCGCCCCCAGCCGCACCCGGCCGCCGCGCAGCTCCACCAGCTCCCGCACCTCGTACCGGGCCGTCTCGGCGTCCGCCAGGATCCGGCGGGCCAGCGGCAGCAGCGCCTCGCCGGCGTCGGTGAGCGTGATGTTCCCGCGCGCCCGCTGGAAGAGATCGGCGCCCAGCTCCCGCTCCAGCGCCTTGATCTGCTGCGACAGCGAGGGCTGGGCGACGTGGACCAGGTCGGCGGCCCGGGTGAAGTGCCGCGTCTCGGCGACCGCCACGAAGTACTGGAGCTGCTGGAACTGCATCCAGCGATGATAGGCCCCGCCTATGAAAACGAGGCGGACCATGTCTTGGACCGATGGGGCCGTTCGGCCCTAGCGTCCTGTTCCATGGCTCTGGCAACGCGGACGGACCGACGGTCGTCCATGGCGCGCACCGTGTGGCGCTCCTCCGTCGGCAAGAAGACGGTGATGGCCGTCAGCGGTCTGATCATGCTGCTGTACCTGGTCGTCCACATGATCGGCAATCTGAAGATCTTCTTCGGACCGGGCGAGTTCAACCACTACGCGCACTGGCTGCGCACGGTCGGCGAGCCGTTCATGCACGACGGGTGGACGCTGTGGCTGGTCCGGGTCGTGCTGGTCGTCGCGGTCGTCGCGCACGCCGTGTCCGCCTACCAGCTCAGCCGCCGCGACCTCAGGGCCCGCCCGGTCAAGTACGTCCACCGGAAGCCGCGGACCAGCTACGCCACGCGCACCATGCGCTGGGGCGGGATCATCCTCGGTCTCTTCGTCGTCTGGCACCTCCTCGACCTGACGACCGGCACCGCGCACCCCGGCGGCTTCCAGGAGGGCCGGCCGTACCAGAACGTCGTGGACACCTTCTCCACCTGGTACGGCAACACCGTCTACATCGCCGCGGTGCTCGCCCTCGGCCTGCACGTCCGGCACGGCTTCTGGAGCGCCGCCCAGACCCTGGGCGCCGGCGGCCGCACCCGCGACCGCGCCCTCAAGACCACCGCCAACGCCCTCGCGCTGCTGCTCACGGCCGGCTTCGTCGCCGTACCCGTGGGCGTCATGACCGGACTGGTGAGCTGACATGACCCCCTACACCCCCTATACCGCCTACACGACCGGCGAGCCGATCGCCGACACCAAGGCCCCCTCCGGCCCGATCCACGAGCGCTGGGACAAGCGCCGCTTCGAGGCGAAGCTGGTCAACCCCGCCAACCGCCGCAAGCACACCGTCATCGTCGTCGGCACCGGCCTGGCCGGCGGCTCGGCCGGCGCCACCCTCGCCGAACAGGGCTACCACGTCGTCCAGTTCTGCTACCAGGACTCCCCGCGCCGCGCCCACTCCATCGCCGCGCAGGGCGGCATCAACGCCGCGAAGAACTACCGCAACGACGGCGACTCCGTCCACCGGCTGTTCTACGACACCGTCAAGGGCGGCGACTTCCGGGCCCGCGAGTCCAACGTCCACCGCCTCGCCCAGATCTCCGTCGAGATCATCGACCAGTGCGTGGCGCAGGGCGTGCCCTTCGCCCGCGAGTACGGCGGTCTCCTCGACACCCGCTCCTTCGGCGGCGTCCAGGTCTCCCGCACCTTCTACGCCCGCGGCCAGACGGGCCAGCAACTGCTGCTCGGCGCCTACCAGGCCCTCAGCCGGCAGATCGCCGCCGGCACCGTCGAGATGCACCCGCGCACCGAGATGCTCGACCTGATCGTCGTCGACGGCCGGGCCCGCGGGATCGTGGCACGGGACCTGATCACCGGGGAGATCGACACGTACTTCGCGGACGCCGTCGTCCTCGCCAGCGGCGGTTACGGCAACGTCTTCCACCTGTCGACGAACGCCATGAACTCCAACGCCACCGCGATCTGGCGGGCCCACCGCCGGGGCGCCCACTTCGCCAACCCGTGCTTCACGCAGATCCATCCGACCTGCATCCCGCGCACCGGCGACCACCAGTCCAAGCTGACGCTGATGAGCGAGTCGCTGCGCAACGACGGCCGGATCTGGGTCCCGAGGACCAAGGGCGACACCCGGCCGGCGAACAGGATCCCCGAGGACGAGCGCGACTACTACCTGGAGCGCCTCTACCCCTCCTTCGGCAACCTGGTGCCCCGCGACATCGCCTCCCGCGCCGCGAAGAACGTCTGCGACGAGGGCCGGGGAGTCGGCCCCGGCGGGCAGGGCGTCTACCTCGACTTCGCGGACGCGATCGAGCGGATGGGCCGCAGGGCGGTCGAGGAGAAGTACGGCAACCTCTTCGACATGTACGAGCGGATCACCGCGGAGAACCCGTACGAGGTGCCGATGCGGATCTACCCCGCCGTGCACTACACGATGGGCGGCCTGTGGGTCGACTACGACCTCCAGACCACGATCCCGGGCCTGTTCGCGATCGGCGAGGCCAACTTCTCCGACCACGGCGCCAACCGGCTCGGCGCGTCCGCCCTGATGCAGGGCCTGGCCGACGGCTACTTCGTGCTGCCCGCCACCGTCAACGACTACCTCGCCCGCAACCCGCACCGGAGCGAGGTGAGCGGCGAGCACCCGGTGGTGCGGGAGGTGCTGGCCGAGACCCGGGACCGCCTGAACCTGCTGCTGTCCGTCGACGGCGACCGCACCCCCGACTCCTTCCACCGCGAGGTCGGCGAACTCATGTGGGAGTTCTGCGGCATGGCCCGCACCGACGCCGGACTGCGCACGGCCCTCGAACGGATCCCCCGGATCCGCGAGGAGTTCTGGCGGCGCGTCAAGGTCCCCGGCACCGGCGAGGAGTTCAACCAGACCCTGGAGAAGGCGAACCGCGTCGTCGACTACCTGGAACTCGCCGAGCTGATGTGCCTCGACGCGCTGCACCGCGCCGAGTCCTGCGGCGGCCACTTCCGCGAGGAGCACCGGACCCCCGACGGCGAGGCCGCCCGCCGGGACGAGGAGTTCGCCCACGCGGCCGCCTGGGAGTTCACCGGCACCGGCGAGCCCCCCGTCCTGCACAAGGAAGACCTCGTCTTCGAGTACGTCCACCCCACCCAGCGGAGCTACGCATGAGGCTCACCCTGCGCGTCTGGCGGCAGCGCGACGCCGACGCCGACGGCGCCATGTCCACGTACGAGGTGGACGGCATCTCCTCCGACATGTCCTTCCTGGAGATGCTCGACACCCTCAACGAGGAACTCATCCTCAAGGGCGAGGACCCGGTCGCCTTCGACCACGACTGCCGCGAGGGCATCTGCGGCGCGTGCTCCCTCGTCATCAACGGCGACGCGCACGGCCCGGAGCGCACCACCACCTGCCAGCTGCACATGCGGTCCTTCGAGGACGGCGACACGATCGACGTCGAGCCGTGGCGGGCGTCCGCGTTCCCCGTGGTCAAGGACCTGGTCGTGGACCGCTCGGCCCTCGACCGCATCATCCAGGCGGGCGGCTACGTCACCGCGCCCACCGGCGCCGCCCCGGAGGCGCACACCACGCCGGTGCCCAAGCCGGATGCCGACTTCGCGTTCGAACACGCCGAGTGCATCGGGTGCGGGGCCTGCGTGGCCGCCTGCCCCAACGGCGCGGCGATGCTGTTCACCTCCGCCAAGATCAACCACCTGAACGTCCTGCCGCAGGGCGCGCCGGAGCGCGAGACGCGGGTGCTGGACATGGTGGCGCGGATGGACGAGGAGGGCTTCGGCGGCTGCACCCTGGCCGGCGAGTGCGCCACCGCCTGTCCGAAGGGCATTCCGCTGGTCTCCATCACCGGCATGAACAAGGAGTGGCTGCGCGCCACCCGCAAGGCGGGCAAGCGCTGAGACCCGGGCGCCGACCGCGTCGGGCGCAGTCGGGCGCAGTCGGGCGCATCGGGGAAGAGACGTTCGCCGAGGGCGCGGACGGGCGGGACCGGGAGTGGTGCTCATCCCCGGTCCCGTCTCGCTTCCCCCTCCCGCACGGCAGCCGCGTCGGGAAGCCCCGGCGTCACGGGCCCGGATCGGCGAGGAGCGGGCCGAGCGGACCGAGGTCCAGGTTGAGGTCGCCGCGCCGCAGCCCGTGCTGCGCGCACAGCTCGTCCATCCGCTCGTCCAGCAGCATCAGCGCGGTGCCGAGCCGTTCCTCCTGGCCGGGGCTGAGCGTCCCCTCGTCGAAACGGCGTACCGCCTGACGCTCCATGAGCTGCCGCAGGAGTTCCACCACGGTCAGGACCAGGGCCGCCAGGTCGTTCGTGACCCGTTCGGGGTCGAGGTCCAGCGCGTGGGCGCGCGGCGCCGTCACAGCGGCCCGCTGTCCGGCCAGGGCGCCGGGACCCGGTCACTGACCGAGGCCAGCAGGGCGTGCAGGGAGATCCGCACCAACGGCACGTCGGCGACGGACAGGACCAGGTCGCCGCTGATCACGACGCCGGTGGCCAGCACCCGGTCGAGCAGGTCGACGAGCGGCACCCCCACGGGCGCGTACGGTTCCGGGCCGTTCCACGGCACCGCCGTGCGGTCGGGGCCGCCCGCGATCGGCACGGTCATGCGCGGACCCCCTCCCGCGCGTCGCACGTCACCTCGTCGAGGCGGGCGAAGGAGTACGGGACCCAGGGCCCCGACAGCGTGACCTCCACCGCCGCGCCCCCGGCGCCGCCCGGCCGGCGCACGGCCCCGAGGAAATCGGCACGCCGGTCGTCGTCCACCAGATAGGCCGCGTTGAGCAGCTGCGGGACGCCCCGGCCGGTCAGCCGCTCGCTCTGCGGCCGGTGCCGCGTCGCGGCGACGGCGTACCGCCGCAGCTCCCGGTCGACCGCGTCGGCCTGCGCCAGGGCCGACTCGCGCGCCTCGCGCTCGGTACGCCGCCGGGCGCTCACCCGGCTCAGGTACGACCGCCCGGCCGCGGGGCCACCGGTCGCGGGGCCACCGGTCGCGGGGGTGCCTGCCGTGGGGGTGCCGGTCGAGGGTCCGTCGTCCGCCGGTCCGCCGTCCGCGGCGCCGCCGGACGCGGCACCGGACGTGCGCGCGGGCCCGGCGGGATACACCTTCACCGCCCACTCGGTCCGGCCCCGCAGCCGGTCCAGCAGCGTGCGCAGCGAGGCCTGCCGGGCGGTCACGGCCCGTACCGCGTTGTGGTCGTCGAGGTAGAGCGTCGCCATCGGCAGGGGGACGGCGGCACCCGCGCGGGCGGCCGTCTCCACCGCGCGGTGGTGGGCGCGGGCACAGCGCTCCAGCTCCTCGGGCCGGTCGAGCCGCCGCGCGAGCGCCTCCTCGCCGAAGGCCGCCACGGGGACGTCCTGCACGACCAGCCGGAGCGCGCCCGCCTCGAGGATCCGCAGCGGGCCGCCTCCGTCATGGCCCGGCGTCACCGCGAGCACGTCGTCGGGCAAGGGGCCGTCCGTCACGGCGAACAGGCAGGTGAGACAGGGGCGCGACACGTCCTGCCCCGCCGCGGTCGGTCGGTCGGCCGGGACACCCGTCATCGGATCACCTCCCGAGCGTCGGGTTCGGCGCCCTCCAGGGCGTCGAGACGGGCACGCAGACGCGCGTTCTCCTCGGTGAGGGCGTCACGCGCGGCGCGCGAGGACAGCGCCGGGTCCGTCTCCCACCAGTCGATGCCCGCCTTCCTGGCGGTCTCGACGGAGGCGATGAACAGGCGCAGACGGATGGTGAGCAGCTCGATGTCCAGCAGGTCGATCTTGATGTCGCCCGCGATGACGATGCCCTTGTCCAGGACGCGTTCGAGCAGGTCCGCGAGGCTCCCGCCGAGCGGCGCGGCGGGTTGCGGATCGGGGCCCGCGGGCCAGGTGCCGAGGTCGGTCACGAGGCGCCCTCCGTGTACCGGACGGGGCTCTCGAGGCGTTCGAGCAGCCGTTCCTCCTCCTTCTCGAACGCCGCCTCGTCGATGGCGCCCTCCTCCAGGGCCCGGTTGAGCGCCGCCAGCCGCGCCTGCACCACCCGGGGGTCGTGGGACTGACGCTGCGCCTCGTGGAGCAGCTGGTCGGCGACCCAGAGCGTGCCGCGCACCGGGGCGAGGGGCAGGAGCAGGAGTCCGCTCACGAGTCCCACCGCGTCACCTCCCGGCCGTGGTGGGCGGGGTGTCGACGAAGCTGTAGCACGGCAACGGTCCGGTCAGGCTCAGCGCCAGCCGGTCCCCGCACCGGCGCGCCTGGTCGGCGACGGCCCGGCGGAAGTGCCGTTCGTCGGCGGAGCGCAGCAGGAACGACGTGCTCAGCACCTGCTCGTCGTCGACCGGCCCCTGCGCGGTGCGCACGGCGAGCGGGGCCAGCCGGGCCAGCACCTCCCGCGCCGCGTGCCGCGCCTCGCGGGCGACGCCCTGGGCGAGCGCCTCGCCCAGGCGTACGTTCGCCTCGTAGCCGGGGTGCCGCCGGGTCCGGCGGGCGAGCGCCCGCAGACCGTCGTCCCTGCGCACGAGGTCGGCGAAGTACCCGGGCACGACGGTGCCCTTCACGTTCATCTCCACACAGCCCCGGACCTCGTCGAGCTGCCCGGTCAGGTGGGTCCGGCCGGTGCGCAGCCGGCTCCGCAGTGCCTCCGCGTCGCGGGTGAGGACGGCGAACCGCATGGGCAGGACGGGCCCCTGCCCGGCGAGTTCGTCGAGCACCGACTGATGGGCCGTCAGATCCCGTCGGCGGGCCCTGAGCCGCGCCGGGGCGTCCGAGACCGCGGCGCACAGCCCGGCCTCGGTCAGCAGCCGCACCGGCGCGCCGTCCACCCCGGGCGCGCGCGGCGGCCGGACGCCCGCGGGGGTGATGCCGTAGACGTACAGGGTGCCGAGCGTGCCGGCGGTGGTGAGGGGGGCGGTGCCCGTCACGGTCATTCCTTTTCCTTCGTACGGCGCCGGGGCCGCGGGCGGTCGTCGTCACCGGCGGCCCCGCGGCCGGCGGCCGGACGCGTCCCGGCCGGGCGGCGGCGCGGGCGTTCGGGGCGCGGGGCGGGCTCGCGGACGTCGTCGTAGAGGTCCTCGTCGGCCTCCACGGCGTCGTCGTCCGGGCTGAGGATGTCGCGCACCTTGTCGGTCAGGGACCGGGCCGTGCGCTTCGCGCCCGCCTTGGCGACGGTCTTGGCGACCGGTCCGCCGAACAGTTCGGGCACGGTCCTGGTCCGCGTGTCGTTCTCCAGGTCGAGACGGTTGCACGCCTCGGCGAAGCGCAGGTAGGTGTCGACGCTGGCGACCACGATCCGCGCGTCGACCTTGAGGATCTCGATACCGACCAGTGAGACGCGCAGGAAGACGTCGATCACCATGCCGCGGTCGAGGATGAGCTCCAGCACGTCGTAGAGGGTTCCGGCGCGGGGCGCGCAGACGACCTCGTCGGCGTAGACGGTCATGCGGCGGTCCTTCCGGGGGGCGGGCCCGAGGGCCCGGTCACTGGTCCTGGGCCCCGCGCCGGTACCGGGCGACGCGGCGGTACTGCACCAGCTCGCCCGCCGGGTCCAGCTCGACCTGGTAGGTGGCGAGCAGGCTGGTGGTGTCGGGGATGCGCGCCAGCTCGAGCACGTCGACGTCGACGATCCAGCCGTCGTCCTCGTTCCGGCACACGGCGGAGACCCCTTCCAGGCGGTGACGGATGAGCTCGGTCAGCGCCTCGGCGGCGCACCGGGCGGCCTCACGCGCGCCGCGCACGGTCCGGCGGCGGGTGGCGGACGCGACCGGTTCACGACGCCGTCCGCCGGTTCCGGCTTCTGTCATACGGCCCACTCTCGCCGCGGGAACCGCCGCGCGCGTGCGCAACTGGGCCATCCGGGCCACTGCCCGTCGTACGGGAGAGTACGGCGGCGCCATCCGGGCGGAGCCGCGGCGGGGACGCGCGCCGGACCCGCGGCCGGTCCTGCGCCGGGACCCGCGCCCGGGCGCGGGGCGGGCTCCCCGCGCGGCCGGCTCCGGTGGCGCCGCCGGAGCGGAGCCGTGCCGGGGCCGTGGCGGGGGCGCGTCGGGGTGGTCCCGTGCCGGGGCCGTGGCGGGGTGGTCCCGTGCCGGGGCGCGGGGGCGGATCGCCGCGCGCGCCGTTCAACAACCCCACATCCCCGCTCCGGGCACAGGTCACGCGCCCGCCAGCCGGCATCGGGAGAACAGGAGCGGGCGGCCGCACACCACCGGCCCGTCCGTCCCCTCCGGCCGAACGGCCCGTGACCTGGAGAGAGCCATGACCACCGTAATCGCTCCGGACGCCCCGCCGCTGCCCGCGGCCCCCTCCCGCTACCTCGTGACCCTCGCCCGCGACGAGGCCGACGTGCGGGCCGCGCAGCGGCTGCGGCACGACGTCTTCGCCGGGGAGATGGGCGCCCTGCTCACGTCCGCGCAGCCCGGCCTCGACGTCGACCCCTTCGACGCCCACTGCGACCACCTGCTGGTGCGCGACGCCGACACCGGCCAGGTCGTCGGCACCTACCGGCTGCTGCCGCCGGAGCGCGCCGCGGTCGCCGGCCGGCTCTACTCCGACGCCGAGTTCGACCTGACGCCGCTGCACGGCATCCGGCCCGGCCTCGTGGAGGTCGGCCGCTCCTGCGTCCACCCCGACCACCGCGACGGCACCGTCATCGGCCTCATATGGGCCGGCATCGCCCGCTACATGGTCGACAACGGCCACGAATGGCTGGCCGGCTGCTGCTCCGTCCCGCTCGCCGACGGCGGTACCGCCGCGGCCGCCACCTGGGAGCGGGTACGGGACAAGCACCTGGCACCCGAGGAGTTCCGGGTCCGCCCGCGGCTGCCGTGGGTGCCGCAGCCGGGCCTGGCACTGCCCGCCCGCACCGAGCTGCCGGCCCTGCTGCGTGGCTATCTCCGCCTCGGCGCCTGGGTCTGCGGCGAGCCCGCCCACGACCCGGACTTCGGGGTCGCCGACCTGTACGTGCTGCTGTCGATGCGCCGGGTCAACCCGCGCTATCTGCGGCACTTCCTCTCCCTCGTCCCGGCCTGATGGGCGCCTGGCCGCCCAGCGCGCCCTGCACCCCCGGGGCGTGCGTGGAGGCGCCGGGCTCCGCCGCCGCCGTACCGCGGGCGGTGCTGCGGCTGGTGGCGGTCGTGGCACTGCTGCTGGCCGGGATCGCGCTGCTGCCGGTCGGCGGCAGGGTCCCGGCCGCACTGGTGCGCCGGTGGGCGGGGGCCGTCGTGCGGGCCGCCGGGGTCCGGGCGCGGTTCAGCGGTGCCGCCGCGCCCGACGGCGGCCTGTTGCTGGTCGCCAACCACATCTCCTGGCTGGACGTCCCGCTGCTGGCCATGGTCCGCCCGGCCCGGATGATCGCCAAGGCCGAGATACGGCGGTGGCCCGTCGCGGGGCCGCTGGCCGCCCGCGGCGGCGTCCTGTTCATCGACCGTCACCGGCTGCGCGGCCTCCCGGACACGGTCGCCGACATCGCCGGACTGCTGCGCTCGGGGGCGGCCGTCGGCGTCTTCCCCGAGGGCAGCACGTGGTGCGGCCGGGCCCAGGGCACCTTCCGCCGGGCCGTCTTCCAGGCGGCCCTGGACGCCGGGGTGCCGGTCCAGCCCGTCCGCATCCGCTACCGGCTCACCGGGGGCGCGCCCACGACCGTCCCCGCGTTCGTCGGGGAGGACTCGCTGCTCGCCTCGCTGTGGCGGGTGGTCATGGCGGACGGACTGGTGGCCGAGGCGGAGGTGCGTCCCGCGCTCCGGCCCGGCGCCCACGCCGACCGCCGGGCGCTGGCCCGGGCGGCCCAGCGCCGGAGCGGGCCCGCCCCGGCGGGGCCGGGACCGTGGCCGGGGCACGCGGTGTCCGGCGGGCGGGATGCCGTGGCTCCGTCCCGCCCCGTCGAACCGCACGGAGAAATATAGCGATTTGTCTGTTTCTTATGTCCTGGGGCGGTGACCCGAACGGAGATGCCGTCACGTGAAGGGAGGGCGATGCCATGATCGCCCGCGAGGAAATCAGGAACGTACTGGACCATCCCGTCTTCGACGGGGAGGGCCACAAGGTCGGCGAAGCCAAGCACGTCTTCTTCGACGACGTGACCGGGCAACCCGAATGGGTCACGGTCAAGACGGGCTTCTTCGGCACGAACGAGTCCTTCGTGCCGATCCGCGACGCCTCGATGGTGGAGGACCACATCGAGGTCCCCTACGCCAAGGACCGGATCAAGGGCGCGCCGAACGTCGACGTCGACTCCGGCGGACACCTCTCGGAGTCCGAGGAGCACCGCCTGTACGACTACTACGGCATCGACTGGGGCGGCGTCCTGGAGGACGACACCTCCGGCGGGACCGGCTGGGCCGCGGGCACGGGCACCTCGGCCGCGGCGGCCGGCACGGCGGCGGGAACCGCTCCCGGTGTGCGACCGGGAGAGGCGGACACCGGCTACCCGGCGGGCCGGACCGGCCGCGAGGCCATGACCGGTTCCGGTGAGGCCATGACCGGCTCCGACGAGGCCATGACGCGCTCCGAGGAGCAGATGCACGTCGGCGTCGAGCGACGTGAGACCGGACGCGCCCGGCTGCGCAAGTACGTGGTCACCGAGGAGGTCGAGACGACCGTGCCGGTGCGCAGGGAGGAGGTGCGCGTCGAGCGCGAGCCCATCACCGAGGCCAACCGCGACGCCGCGCTCTCCGGGCCGGAGATCAGCGAGGCCGAGCACGAGGTCGTCCTCCACGAGGAACGTCCCGTGGTGGAGACCGAGACCGTGCCGGTGGAGCGGGTCCGGCTGACCGCGGACGAGCACGTCGAGGAGGAGACCGTACGCGGTCAGGTCCGCAAGGAACGCCTCGAGGCCGAGGGCGTCGAGCCCGGGCACATCGGGAACGAGGGACACGACGACGGCAACCCGCCCGGACCCCGGCGGAGCTGACCACCCGTCGGTCCGGCGTGCCGGACCGCGCGGCCGCGCCGGCCGTACGGTGACGTGGCGGGCGGCGGCACCGGCGGCCGCCCGTACGGCCGGCCGCGCGCCCGGTGTCCGGGGTCACGTGCCCCGTGTCCCGGATCCGGCGCGCGGCGCCCGGCCGCCCCCGCGCACGACGGCCGCCAGCCTGCGGTAGGACTCCAGCAGTGCCCGCCGGTCGTGGGTGCTGGTGGTCACGAGGACCTCTTGGGCCCCCGTGTCCTTCAGTACCGTCTCCAGCGCGCGGGTGACCTGTTCCTCGGTGCCGGCGATCTGTCCGGCCAGGGCGGCCTCGTAGAAACCGCGTTCCCGCGCCGTCATCGGCAGGGCCTCGACCCGGTCCGCCGGGGGCAGCGGCGGGAACGTGCCGCGCGTGCGGGAGTGGGCCGTCGACCAGGCCTCGGGAACCAGCAGCCGGCGGGCCTCCTCGGGCGTCCCGGCGACGGCGACCGCCCCCGAGACGACGACGTACGGCTCCGCGGCCCAGGGCGAGGGCCGGAACCGGGCGCGGTAGTCGTCGACGCCCCGCCGCAGCCGGTCCCGGTCGCGCAGGTCACCGATGACCAGGGGGAGTCCGGCCTCCGCCGCGATCCGCGCCCCCTCGCCCATGGCCAGGACGAACGGCGGTACGGTCAGTCCCTCGGCGGGGCGCGCGTGCACGCCGGCCGGCGAGGCGCCGCGGAACCAGCCGAGCAGTTCCCGCAGTTGGGCGCCGAAGTCCTCGGCGTCCTCCTTGCCGCGGCCCAGTGCCCTGCGGACCCCGTCGGTGAAGCCGACCGACCGGCCCAGGCCCATGTCGATGCGGCCGGGGAACAGCGACTCCAGCACTCCGAACTGCTCGGCGACGACCAGCGGCCGGTGGTTGGGCAGCATGACCCCGCCGGTGCCGACCCGGATCGTCGCCGTCGCGGCGGCCACGGCGGCGGCGAGAACGGTCGGCGCGGAGCCGGCGACACCGGGGACGCCGTGGTGCTCCGACACCCAGAACCGGTGGTAGCCGAGCGCCTCCACCTCCCGCGCCAGCGCCACGGTGTCCCGCAGGGCCGCGCCGACCGGATGGCCCTCGCGCGTGCGGGAGCGGTCGAGGACGGAGAACCGGGCGGCTTCGATCACAGAACTCACACGGTGTTCAACGCGTGGCGGACGCCGGGATTCCCCGGCCCCCGTCCCCGGACCCCCACCCCCGGATCCCCGTTCCGGTCAGCCCTCGGGGCGCAGCAGGCCGCGCTCGTACGCCCGCACCAGGTGCTGGGGGACGAGGTGGCGGACCCCGTCCACGGTGACGGGCACGAGCGCCGGGGTGGTCGCCTTCCACTGGGCGCGGCGGTGACGGGTGTTGCTGCGGGACATCTTCCGCTTGGGTACGGCCATGGGGATCCTCCTCGTCGGCTGGACACCGAGGACGCTATATGAAAATGGATCCCATTAACAATCGATGGCCGACCGTGTGCCCGCCCCCACGGACGCGGGAGGTCTCCAGGGCGGTGCCGTGACCGACAGCAGCGGGCGGCCCCTCGCCGTGTTCGACCTGGACAACACCCTTGCCGACACCGCCCACCGGCAGCGCTTCCTGGAGCGCGGGCCGCGGGACTGGGACGCCTTCTTCGCGGCGGCGCCGCAGGACCCGCCGCTCGCGGAGGGGGTCGCGCTGGTCCTGGAGAGCGCGCGCGAGTGCGAGGTGGTCTATCTGACCGGGCGCCCCGAGCGCTGCCGACGGGACACCCGCGAGTGGCTCGACCGGCACGCGCTGCCGCCGGAGCGGGTGTACATGCGGCGCGACGGCGACCGCCGGCCGGCCCGCCGCACCAAGCTGGAGGTCCTGCGCCGGCTCGCGCGGGAGCGCGAGGTGCGGGTCCTGGTGGACGGCGACGACCTGGTCTGCGACGACGCGGAGGCGGCCGGCTTCACCGTGGTCCGGGCGCGCTGGACGGCCCCCTCGGTCACGCTGCGCGTCGCCCAGGAGCGTGAGGGGCGCACCTGAGGTGCGGACGCGGCGGGCGGGGCCGGGCCCGTCGGCCGCCGCGCCCGCCACGACTGCCCGCCGTCCCGTCCCTGCCGCCCGGCCCTCGGCCCCGGCCGCCGTCCCGGTCCGGCCCGGCCGTCCGCCGCCCCGTCCCTGCCGTCCGTCATCTCGGTCCGGCGGCCCGTCGTCTCGTGCCGACCCGTTGCCCGGGCGTCCCCATCCGGCGTCCCGGTCCGTCGCGCCCTGGCCCTTCCGCCCCGGCGGCCCGGCCCGGTCGCCCGTCGTCCCGGCCGTCCGCCGGGTCGGAGGGTCCCGTCGTCGCGGTCGGCCGCTCCGTCGTCACGCGGCCCTCACGCCGCCGTCACTCCGTCTCGTCCAGGCGGAAGCCGACCTTGAGGCCCACCTGCCAGTGCGCCACCTCGCCGTTCTCGATCTGTCCGCGGACCTGGGTCACCTCGAACCAGTCCAGGTGCCGCAGGGTCTGCGAGGCACGGGAGATGCCGTTGCGGATCGCCTGGTCCACGCCGTCGGGCGAGGTGCCGACGATCTCCGTGACCCGGTAGGTGTGGTTCGACATGTGACTGCTCCTCTCGGCCGGGGCGGCGCCGCCCCGTGTGTCACGCGTCACTCCACGGTGCCCCACGCTGCGGCGGAGCGCGAGACGTCCGGGGCGCGGGCCGGTTCCCCTTGACGTCCGCATTGGTCCATACCAAAATCCCCTGCACCCGTCCGGGCCGCCGCGCCCCTTCCCCCACGCCGGGCCCCTCGCCCCTGTCCACCAGACAGAACAGGACCCCCGTGAGACGTCGCCTCCTCGCCCTCCTCTGCGTGTCCGCCACCCTCCTCACCGGCTGCGGTGCCGTACCCGGCGTCGGCGGGGACGACCGGCGGACCGTCATCGTCTGGCTCATGAAGGACAGCGCCTCGCAGGACTTCCTGGACCGCTTCACCGAGGACTTCGAACGCGACCACCCCGACCTCGACCTGGACGTCCGCATCCAGGAGTGGACCGGCATCGCCGGGAAGGTGCAGGCGGCCCTGGCGGGCGGCGGCGAGGACGGGCCGGACGTCATCGAGGTCGGCAACACCCAGGTCCCGCTGTACGTCGACGGCGACCGGCTGCTGGACCTGACCCTGGAAGCCGTGGCCAAGTGGGAGGGGGAGGAGTGGCTGCCCGGCCTCGCCGACCCGGGACAGCGCCGCTTCCACCAGTACGGCATCCCCTGGTACGCGGCCAACCGCGTCGTGATCTACCGCAAGGACCTCTTCGCGCGGGCCGGGGTCACCGCCGTGCCGCGCACCCGCGAGGAGTGGCTTACCGTCACCGGGAAGCTGGACTCGGGCGGGACCCAGGGCATCTACCTGGCTGGCCAGGACTGGTACACCCTGTCCGGCTTCATCTGGGACGAGGGCGGCGACCTCGCCACCGAGGACGCCGGCCGCTGGGAGGGCGCCCTGGACACCCCGGCCGCCCTGCGCGGCATGGAGTTCTACCGGCGCCTTCAGTCCCTCGGCGCGGGGCCGGTGGACGCGGATGAGGAACACCCGCCCCAGGCGGGGGTGTTCGCCGCGGGCGAGGTCGCCCAGATCGTCGCCGTCCCCGGCCTCGCACGAGCCGTCGTCCGGCAGAACCCCGCCCTGGAGGGGAAACTGGGGTACTTCCCCGTCCCGGGCAGGACCGCGGCGAAACCGGGCGCGGTCCTCATCGGCGGCTCCGACCTCGTCGTGCCCCGCAACACCGACCGGCGCGAGGGGGCCGTCGCCGTGATCGCCGCGCTGACCGGCGCCGAATGGAACACCGACCTGGCCCGCACCATGAACTACGTCCCGAACAAGGCGAAGCTGGCGTCGGCGGTGGCCGGCGAGGAGGGGGTCGCCGCCATGGCGGCCGGAGCCGCGCAGGGCCGGGCGACCCCCAGCACGCCCGAGTGGGCCGCCGTGGAGGCGGACAACCCGATCAAGACCTACATGACCAGGGTGCTCGGCGGGGCCGACCCCGCCACGGAGGCCCGCCGCGCCTCCCGGCGGATCACCGAGGCGCTGACGGTCTCCACGGGCTGACCGCCCCCGTACGGGCGTTCCCGCCGCCCGGCCACCCCTACCGCACGCCCGCCCTCACCGCACGGTGCTCAGCGAGAGCGCGAAGCGGCCCTGCCGGTCCGTCCACCAGCGGGACAGCTCGAGTCCCGCCGCGGACAGCTCCGCGCGCACGCCCGGCTCGCGGAACTTCGCCGAGACCTCCGTGCGCAGTTCCTCGCCCGCCGCGAAGTCGACGGCGAGACCGAGCGCGGGCAGCTTCACCGTCTGCGCCGTGCGGGAGCGCAGCCGCATCTCGATCCACTCGTTCCCCGCGTCCCAGAGCGCGACGTGGTCGAAGGCGTCCGGATCGAAGTCGCCGCCCAGCTCGCGGTTGACGACGGACAGGACGTTCTTGTTGAACGCCGCCGTCACCCCGGCCGCGTCGTCGTACGCCCGCACCAGGACCTCCTCGTCCTTCACGAGGTCCGTGCCGAGCAGCAGGGCGTCGCCCGGCGAGAGCAGTGCCCGCACCGAGCCGAGGAAGGCCGCCCGCTCGGCGGGGAGGAGGTTGCCGATCGTGCCGCCGAGGAACGCCACCAGCCGCGGCCCCGGGGTGTCCGGGAGCGTCAGCGGTGCCGTGAAGTCGGCGATGAGCGCGTGGACGGACAGGCCCGGCCGCTCGGCGGCGAGGGCCCGGCCCGCCCCGGTGAGGGCGCTCTCGCTGACGTCGACCGGCACGTAGGTGTCCAGGTCCGTCAGCGCGCCGATCAGGTGGCGGGTCTTCTCCGAGGACCCCGAACCCAGCTCGACCAGGGTGCGGGCGCCGGCCGCGGCGGCGATCTCGCCGGCCCGGTCCACGAGGATCTCGCGCTCGGCCCGCGTCGGGTAGTACTCGGGCAACTCGGTGATCCGCTCGAACAGTTCGCTGCCCTCGGCGTCGTAGAACCACTTGGGCGGCAGCGTCTTGGGGGTGGCGGTGAGGCCCTGGAGGACGTCGGCGCGCAGGGCGGCGTCGGTGGCGTCCTCCGGGAGGGTGCGGGTGATCTGGAAGGGGCTCACGAGCCGTTCTCCTCGGGTGATGGGGCCGCTCCCGCGGCGGGGCCGGAAGCGGGGGAGGGCGCCGCGTCCGCGCTCGGGTCCTTCAGCGGGGTGAGCAGCACCTCGGTGCGGGTCGCCACGAGCAGGGTGCGGTCGGGTACCTCCTGCCAGCGCGGATCGTCGTCGTAGGGCTCGGAGGCCACGACCGTGCGGCCGGGCTCCGTCAGGTACCAGAGGGTGTCCCCCCAGGCCGTCGCGGTGACGGTGTCGCCGTTGCCGAGCAGCAGGTTGAGGCGGGACCCGGGGGCCGCCGCGGCGACCTCCTGCACCGTGTCGGCGAGCGCCTGGCCCTCCGTGTCCCCGGCGCGCAGCCGGGCCAGGACCAGCGCCCACACGAACGCGGAGTCGTTGCGCGCCTCCATCGACAGCACGGCGGACGCCGGCAGCGTGCGCGCGAGCGGCTCCAGCGACCCCGGCCAGCCCGGCACGGCCCCGTTGTGGCTGAACAGCCAGGGCCCCGCCGCGAACGGCGCCGCCGCGGCCTCGGCGTCCGCCCCGGCCAGCGTCGCGTCGCGTACGGCGGCCAGCACCGCCCCGCTGCGCACGACGCGGGCCAGGTCGGCGAAGGACAGGTCGGCCCAGATCGGCCCGGCCCGGCGGTAGCGGGCCGGCACCGGATCGTCCTCGGCATACCAGCCCACTCCGAAGCCATCGGCGTTGACCGTGCCGTACCGCTGCGTGCGGGGAGCCCACGACTGGCGGTACAGACTGTGCGGGGGCTCCACCAGGAGCCGGCCGAGCGGTTCCCGCGGTCCCAGGAACGCGAGGTGACGACACATCAGACGGCTCCCGAACGGGCGGTGCGGAAGCCGGAGAAGATCTGCCGCCGGACCGGGAGGTCCCAGTTGCGGAAGGTGCCCCGGCAGGCCACCGGGTCCACCGCGAACGAACCGCCCCGCAGCACCTTGTGCTCGGGGCCGAAGAACACCTCCGAGTACTCCTTGTACGGGAACGCCCGGAAACCGGGGTAGGGCTGGAAGTCGCTCGACGTCCACTCCCACACGTCGCCGATCAACTGCCTGACCCCCAGGGGCGATTCGCCGGCCGGATAGCTGCCCGCGGGCGCCGGGCGCAGATGGCGCTGGCCCAGGTTGGCGTGCTCGGGCGCGGGGTCGGCGTCGCCCCACGGGTAGCGCATCGAGCCGCCGGTCGCGGGGTCGAAGCGGGCCGCCTTCTCCCACTCGGACTCGGTGGGCAGCCGCCGCCCGGCCCAGCGGGCGTAGGCGTCGGCCTCGTACCAGCACACGTGCAGCACCGGCTCCTCGGGCGGCACGACCTCGGTGACGCCGAAGCGGCGCCGGAGCCACTGGCCGCCGTCGCGGTGCCAGAACAACGGCGCCCCGATCCGGTGCCGGCGGATGTGGGACCAGCCCTGCGCCGTCCACCAGCGGGGGTCGTCGTAACCGCCGTCGTCGATGAACGCCTGGTAGGCGCCGTTGGTCACCGGCGTGGTGTCGATGTGGAACGCCGCCACCTCGCGCCGGTGCGCGGGCCGCTCGTTGTCCAGCGCCCACGGCTCGCCGGAGGTGCCCATCGTGAACGGGCCGCCCGGCACGAGTACTTCGGACGGGCCGGTGAACAGCGGGGCCGGTTCCGGGTCGGGCGCGGTCAGGGCCTGCGGCCCCGTGCGCAGCTGATGGGTGATCAGCATGGTCTCGTCGTGCTGCTGTTCGTGCTGGGCGACCATGCCGAAGGCGAAGCCGGCCTCGGTGAGCCGGGTCCCGTCGAAGTCGGCCGACTCCAGCACGTCCAGGACCCGCCCGCGGACCTCCGCCGCGTAGGCGCGGGCCTCGGCGGGCGGCAGCAGCGGCAGCGAGGGCCGCTCGGAGCGCGGGTGCTCGAAGGCGTCGTACAGGCCGTCGATCTCGGGGCGCATCGCCTCGCGGCCGGCCACGGCGCGCAGCAGCCACAGCTCCTCCTGGTTCCCGATGTGCGCGAGGTCCCACACCAGGGGGGACATCAGCGGGGAGTGCTGTGCGGTGAGGTCGGGGTCCTCGACGCAGCTGGTCAGGAGCGTGGTGCGCGCGCGGGCGGTGACGAGGGTGGTGAGTGCCCGCTCGCGCAACGCCTCGGCCTCCAGGGGCTCGGGGACGAGGTCGGTCATGTGGGGATGTCCTTCCCGTGGGTGCGGCCGTCGGCGGCGTGCAGGCGGTCCAGCTGGTCGTCGGCGGGACTGCGGCCCTTGCGGACGTAGCGCTCCAGGTACGCGGCGACGGCGTCCGTCACCCCGGCGTCGGCGCCGATCCGGGGCAGGGCCTCCAAGGCCGTCGTGAAGCAGGCCACGGCGGTCTCCTGCAGTTCGGGGTCGGCGAGGCCGGAGCGGGCCGCCTCGCGCCACAGCGGGTTGTGCGGGGCCGGACCGGACCGGGACCGTTCCGCCAGCGGTTTCACCGCCCGGTAGGCGCTCTCGGCGGCCTCCGGGTCGTCGAACAGCGCCGTCGTCACCGCGAGCGGCACGATCCAGCCGTCCTCGCCCGGCTGCGCGTCGATCATGCGCAGCTCCAGGTGGCCGCGCGGTCTCACCGGCGGGAACAGCGTGGACATGTGGTACTCGAGGTCCGCCCGGGTGGGCGTCCCCGACCGGGTCCACTCCCGGAAGGTCAGGTCCTCGGGCACGTCCCACGGCCCGTCGTCCCGGCGTACGCACATCACCGGCGCGTCCAGGACGCGTTCGGCCCACGCGGCGCGCGGCTCCCGGTCCAGGTCCGGCGCGCCCGCGCGGCCCGCGCCGATCTCCGTCCACAGCCGCTGCCGAGTGGAGCGCCAGCCCGTCGGCTCGCCGCCGAGCAGCGGCGAGTTGGCGAAGGCGGCGACCAGGACGGGGCCCAGCATGTGCGCCAGCCACCAGCGCCGTCCGTGCCCCAGCGGGCCGGGCTCCTCGTGCCCCGCGTCCAGGCAGACCTGCACGGAGGCCGAGGTGCACATCATGGCCCGCCCGGCCGGGCCGGTGCGGTCGAGGTGCGTCTCCATGGCGTCGTAGCGCGGCTGGTGCAGGAACCGCCGGGGCGGGTGCCAGGGCTCGGTGCCGAGTCCGGCGAGGACCAGTCCCGCCTCGCGCAGGACGGCGCGGACGGCGTCCAGGTCGGCGGCGACGGTGCTCACGCACTCCGTCAGGGAGGCGGCGGGCGGAGAACTCAGCTCCAGCTGGCCGCCGGGTTCGACGGTGAGCGCCGAGGACAGCGGCACCGTCCGCAGGGCCTCGTAGGCCGCCGCGAGTCGTTCGGGTGGGACGGGGAGCCGCGGTGAACGCAGCTCGTGGACGAACCATTCCACTTCGACCCCGACGGTACGGGGCGGTCCGGTCTTGAAGCAGATGCCCTTGACCAGGGCCTCCACCTCGGCCTCGGTGAGCGGGGTACGGGTCCCCGTACAGTCGCTCCCCGAAGCACTGCTCGACGTGTCGGACATGTCGGTATCCTCCTGAGATTCCACCATGCCACCGGTCCGGCTTCGATGATGCCGGACCGGTTCGCTCATCCACCCAAGACCCTCTCGCCGCATCGCACAAGAGCGCCCATCGGCGCCCGCGGGGCCGAAGCCCTCTCCTTCCCGCACCGTTCCCAGGCCGTTCCCGACGGGTTCCCGACGGGTTCCCGGCCGGTGGAAAACCGGTTGCCCCGTCCGTTCAGCATCGCCGACGATGCGTGCATGAGCACGACGGGGGAGACGGACGGGGTGCGGCACGCGATGCGGCGCACCGTGCGGCACGCGGCCGTGGCGTCCACGGGGGTGGCGCCGTGAGCGCGCGGCTGCGCGGTGTCGCGCGGGAGACGGAGGAGGCCGTGGCCGCGGGCGCGTACCGCACGGCCGACGGCCGCGAGGTGCCGATCGCCGCCGCGGTCGGGGCCGCCCGGGAGGGGACCCGCGTGCTGGGGCCCGGCCCGGTACCGGTCCCGGAGGGGGTCCTGGGGACCGCCCCGTCCGCCCCGCGGATCGAGGTCACCGGCGAGAGCAGCCTGGAGGCCGCCCGCCGGCTCGCGGACGCCCCGGTGGCGGTGCTCAACTTCGCCTCCGCCCGCAACCCCGGCGGCGGCTACCTCAACGGCGCCCAGGCCCAGGAAGAGGCCCTGTGCCGCGGCTCCGCGCTGTACACCTGCCTGCTGCGGGCCCCCGGGTTCTACGACCACCACCGCACCCACCGCGACCCGTTCTACACGGACCGGGTGGTCCACTCGCCGGCCGTGCCGGTCTTCCGCGACGACCGGGGCCGGTTCCTGCCCGAGCCGTACACCGCCGGCTTCCTGACCGCCGCCGCGCCGAACGCCGGAGTGATCCTGCGGACGGCGCCGGAGCGCGCCGGCGAACTGCCGCGCGCCCTGGCCGTACGCGCCGAACGCGTCCTGGAGACGGCCGCGGCGCACGGCTACCGGCGGCTGGTCCTCGGCGCCTGGGGCTGCGGCGTCTTCCGCAACGACCCCGCGCAGGTGGCGGACGCCTTCCGGACGCTGCTGGGGTTCGGCGGCCGGTTCGAGGGGACGTTCACGCGGGTGGTGTTCGGGGTGCTGGACCGGACGCCGGGGAGCGTGGTCCGCCAGGCCTTCGTACGCGCCTTCCCGCAGCCGGAGTCGTAGCCGAAGTCGTGGCCGCGGCCGTGGTGACGGCCGCGGCCGCGGCTCCGCGAGCGGGTGTGAGCGGGTGCGGGCTCCGGCCGGGGCTCAGTGCCAGCCGTACCGTTCCCGCAGCCGGTGCACCACCAGGCCGAACCGCATCCGGTCCAGCGCGCAGGCCTCCCGCCGCATGCCCTGCTCGTGCAGCCGCAGCACGCGGTCGACGGCCACCCAGGAGTCCCGGCCCGAGCGGTCCCAGGGGCCGCTGCCGATCGGCACCCACTCGCGGTCGCCGGCGTGCGGCTTGCTGGACAGCCGTACGGCGAGGAAGGTGCCGGCCGCCTCCCGGGCGACGACCAGCACCGGGCGGTCCTTGCCCCGTCCGTCGTTCTCCTGGAAGGGCACCCAGGTCCAGACGATCTCGCCGGGGTCCGGGTCGCCGTCGTGCGCGGGCGAGTACTCGGTCCGCACCCGGCCGACCTCGCGCGGCTCGGCCTCGACGGTGGCACAGGGGCCGAAGCGGCCCGGGACGTTCTCTTCTTCGGTGGAAGCGGTCACGGAGGCACCTTAGGGTGTGCCCCGGGGCCTGTTCCCCGCGGCCCCGGGGCGTCCCGCGCGGGTGCACCCGGAGCGGGGGCTCACGGGGCCGGGGAGTCCGTGACGAGCGGCTCCGGCCACCGTTCGTGCCAGCGCAGGTCCGCCTCCAACTGCGCGGCGAGCGACAGCAGCAGCGGCTCGCTGCCGGCGGGCCCGAGCAGTTGCGCGCCGACCGGCAGGCCGCCGGGCGTGAAGCCCGCGGGCACGTTGACGCCGGGCCAGCCGAGGACGTTCCACGGCCACGCGTAGGGGCACGCGGCGATCATGGCGCGGTCGGTGGCGAACCCGCTCAGCTCCAGCAGGGCGCCGATGCGCGGCGGGGGAGCGGCCGTCGTCGGCGCGAGCACCACGTCGTACGTCTCGAAGAAGCGGCCGATACGGCGGTGCAGGACCGCCTCCGCACGGCGGGCCGCCCGCAGCGGGGCGCCGCCGAGGAGCCGGCCGAGCCGGGCGGCGCCGTGGGTGCGCCGGTCGAGCAGGGCGGGGAACGGCGCCTCGGCCACCCACTCGGCGATCCCCGCGGTCGCCCGGGGCACGAAGGTCAGCCCGATCCGCCCGTACGGCGGGTCGGCCTCCTCGACGGTGTGGCCGAGGCCGGCCAGGGTCGTCGCGAGGGCGACGACCCGGTCGCGCACCTCGGGGAGCAGCCGGGCCGGTACGGCGGTGAACGGGGGCTTCAGCGCGAGGGCGACGCGCAGCCGCCCGGGGTCGCGGCCCACCGCGGTGAGGGCGTCGACGGCGGGCGGCCGGTGCGGGTCGCGCGGGTGGTTGCCGCTCGCCGCGTCGAGGAGGAGGGCCGCGTCGGCCACGGTCCTGGCCAGGGTGCCGTTGACCGTGATGCCCTGGAAGGTCTCGCCGCGCGGCCAGGTCGAGACGCGTCCGCGCTGCGGCTTGACGCCGACGAGGTGGGTCCAGGACGCCGGGATGCGGACCGAGCCGGCGCCGTCGGAGCCGAGCGCGGCGGGGACCAGGCCCGCCGCCACGGCGGCCGCCGAACCGCCGGACGAGCCGCCCGGGGTGTGGCCGGGGTGCCACGGGTTGCGGGTCGCGCCGAAGGCGGGGCCCTCGGTGAACGGCCACTGTCCGAGTTCGCAGGTGTTCGTCTTGCCGACGATCACGGCCCCGGCCGCGCGCAGCCGCCGTACCGCCTCCCCGTCCTCGGCGACCGCGGGGTGGGCGCCCGCGCAGCCGAAGGCGGTCGGCTCGCCGGCCACGTCCATGTCGTCCTTCACGGCGACCGGCACCCCCAGCAGGGGCCTGCGCGCGCCGGAGGACAACTCCCGGTCGGCCGCGTCGGCTTCGGCGAGCGCGGCCTCGGCGCGCACGACGCGGAAGGCGTTGAGGGTGCCCTGGGTCGCCTCGATCCGCGCCAGGGACCGCTCGACCAGCGTGCGGGAGGTGACCTCCCCGGCGGCCAGCGCGCGGGCGGTCTCGATCAGGCCTGCGGAACGGTCGAGCGTCATGGCGGGACACCTCCGTGAGCACCCTCGTGAGGACATTGTGTACCGAACGGTAACGTCTGGCCGCCGGGGGCGGAACGCACTCCGGACCGCGGCGGGTCCCGGGCCCGCCGCGGGCGCCGCACGGGCCACCGCCCGTTCCTGCGCGGGGCATTGACGCGCTCCGGGGCCACCCCTACCTTCTGATCGACTTTCCGAACCTCGTTCGACATGTCGAACTTGAGGCGTGCCGAACCCCCGAGCCGTAGGAAGAGAGCCGCACATGACCGCACGCCGCCCCGCCCCGTCCCGCCGCAGCCTGCTGCGCGCGGTGGCCGCCCTGCCCCTCTCCGCGTGGGCGCTGACCGAGGCGCCCGGTCTGCCCGGCACCGCGCTCGCCGCCGCCCCGCCCGGCGGATCGGCCACCCGCTACACCGTCGTGCCGTTCCTCGACAGCGACGACGGCACGGTGAACGTCTACCAGTCGGACGACGCCACCGACTTCCGCCTCGCCAGGTCCGCCGCCTACACCCCGCCCGCGAACCGCATCCGCGACGCGAGCGTCCTCAAGCACACCGACGGCTTCTACTACCTGACCTACACCACGCACACCTGGCAGGACCCCAGCACCACCATCGGGTTCGCCCGCAGCGCCGACCGGCTCACCTGGACGTTCCTGTACGACCACCCGGTCCCGGTCGCGGGCCTCTCGCGGGCCTGGGCGCCGGAGTGGTTCGTCGACGGCGACGGCAGCGTCCACATCATCGTGTCCTGCTCCACCACGGACGACGAGTGGATGTTCACCCCCTACCTGCTGAAGGCCACCGACGCGGGCCTCACCGCCTGGACCTCGCCCGTGGCCCTGGCCGGCATCGGCGAGAACCACATCGACACCTTCGTCGTGAAGCTCGGCCCGACCTACCACGCCTTCACCAAGAACGAGACGACCAAGTACATCGAGTACGCCACCGCCGCCCGGCTCGCGGGCCCGTACACCGTCTCCCGCACCGGTGACTGGGCGGGCTGGGGCAGCTACCGCGAGGGCCCGGCCCTCGTCCGGCTCGACAACGGCGGCTGGCGCGTCTTCTTCGACGGCTACGGCGACGGCACCTACTACTACAGCGACAGCTACGACACCTTCACCACCTGGAGCGCGCCGAAGGCCCTCCCAGGCCTCTCCGGCACGGCCCGCCACTTCACCGTCGTCAAGGAGACGGTGGCCGGCGGGGTGAGCCTGCCCAGGAACGTCACCCGCTCCTTCCGCTCCGTCAACTACCCCACCCGGTACTGGCAGGCGCGGTCCTCGCTGCTCGACCTGCCGGTGGTGACCGCGGCCGGCACGGCCGCCGAGAAGCAGGCCGCCACCTTCACGGTCGTCCCCGGCCTCGCGGACGCCGACGGCTGCTCCTTCCGCGACGCCGCCGGCAACTACCTGCGCCACTACTCCTTCCGTGCCCGCTTCGACCCGAACGACGGCACGCCGGCCTTCGCCGGGGACGCCACCTTCATCGCCCGCACCGGCACCACGAGCGGCTCGGCGCGCTTCGAGTCGTACAACCACCCCGGCCACTACCTGCGCCACTACGACTACCGGCTCCGCGTGGAGCACTCCGACGGCACGGACCTGTTCCGCCGGGACAGCTCCTTCCTGCCGGTGACCGCCTGGGCCTGAACGGCCCCGGCCGACGGCGCGGCGAGCACCGGGCGGCCCGGACAGCCATGATGATCGCTGACAGGCATGCGCCGAGGTACGCCCCGGTCCTGCCGTGCGGTGACGGCGATCCGGCGGTGGAGACGGGGCACGACGACAGGAGCACGGATGAACCCCTCAGCCGACGTGCACACCCGCATGGAGGTCATCGACGCCTACCGGGCCCATCTGCACGCGATGGCCGACGGCGACACCGCCGCGCTGGACGCCCTGCTCGACGACGGCTTCACCCTGAGGCGGACCACGGGGGACGAGCAGCCGAAGGCCGCCTGGCTGGCGGACCTGCGCGCCGAGACGTTCGTCCCGCAGGCGATCGAGGAGAAGACCGTGACCGTCGCGGTCGACGGCGACACGGCACGCCTCGTGGGCCGCGTGGTCACGCGTCCGGCCGCGGACGGCGCGCACGAGGACCGGCGGCTCCAGCTGACCATGGACTACGCCCGCGTACGGGACTCCTGGATCGCCCTGCGCTCGGTGACCCGGAGCTGGTGACCCGGAGCCGGTTCCCCCGAGCGGGCGACCCGCGCGGGGCCGCCCTCCCGCCGAGGGGCCACCGGCCGGTGGACGCGAGGACGGGGGACCGGACGGCCGGCGGCGCCGCCCCGGGCGGCCCGTCGCGGCGCGGGGGGGAGGCGGCCCGCTACCGCACGGGGGAGGCGGCCCGCTACCGCACGGGGGAGGCGGCCCGCTACCGCACGGGGGAGGCGGCCCGCTACCGCAGGGGGGCCGCGTCCGCGCGCATCAGCACGCAGTCGAACTCGATCACCCGGCCGGTGGCCGCCTCGCGGGTCACCGGGTACATGCCCGTGATGCCGAACCCGGCCGCCTCGTACGTCGCGACGGCCTCGCCCATGCCCGGACTGCCCTCGTACAGCCGCAGCACCGCGACCTCGGACTGCATGCCGACGAACTCCCCGACCCGCTTCCCGGCCCCGGCGAACACTTCCAGGTCGTAGCCCTGGGTGTCCATCTTCAGGTAGGGGCGCGGATCCGCCAGGCCGTCCAGCGCCTCGTCCATGACCGCGTCGAGCCGGCGGACGCGGATCTCCTCGGTGTCGGACGTGTGGAACCGGCTGTACCGGTCCTTGCCGTAGTCGCTGGGCCCCAGCAGGGAGTTCATGGTCTTCCAGCCGGTGTGGATCTCGGCGGTCGTCTCCGTACGGCCCAGTCCGCACCGGTGCACGTGCCAGTCGGGGTCCTGCGCCGCGGCCTTCTCCAGCTCGGCGAACGCCTTCGAGGTGGGTTCGAACGACACGATCCGCCCGGTGTAGCCGAGCCGGCGCAGCCGGCGGGCGTACTGGCCGCTGTTGGCGCCGACGTCGAAGACGCAGTTCGCGTCGTAGAGGGCGAGCATGGCGGTGACGTGCTGGGCGCACAGGTACTCGGCCGCCGCGAGTTGCAGCCCGCGTTCGTCGTGCCGGGCCGCTCCGTCCATGAGCAGCAGCGCGCCGGTCCCGCCGAGCCGGACGGCACGGGCGTCCGCGTCCGCGTGGTCGCCGGCGCCGCCCTTCGCCCGCCTGACGATCCACGTGCCCTTGTCGGCACCGGTGACCGTCAGCGGGGTGGCGGACCGGGACACCAGCGCCGTCCCCGGGGCGATGTCGGTCACCTGGACGCCGATCCGGGGCATCAGCCGCAGGAGCCGTCGATAAAAGGTCTGCATCCCGCCAGCCCTATCAGACACGACCGGGTGCGGGCCGCCCGTCGGACGACATTCGCCCTCGCGGTTCACCGCCTTCTTGCTCACGCTTACTCACGCGCGGCGCGGGCGCACTCGCCCGGACACGGCCGGAAGGGGCCCGGAGACTCCGGGCCCCTTCCAGTCGCTGCGCCTGTCGTCGGTGCCGCCGCGACGGACGGTCGGACGCCGAGGCGGCCGGACCGGCCGGACGGTCGTGCGGCCGGGCCGCAGGACCTCCGGACCGTCAGAGGGCCGGACGGCCAGAGGGGCAGGCGGTCAGGCGGTCAGGCGGCGACGGTCTCGCCGGCGTGGCCGTGCAGACGGGTTACGACCTCGGTCAGCTGCGCGGCGACCTCGGCGTCGTCGACCGGGTGGGTCTCGGCGAAGCGGGTCAGGGAGCCGGGGATGGAGAGCTTGAGGTCCTCGATCACCCTGCCGCCGGCGATGCCCACGGCCTTGCGGGCCTCGTCCTGCGCCCACACGCCGCCGAACTGGCCGAACGCGGTGCCGACGACGGCGACCGGCTTGCCGCCGAAGGCGCCGGCGCCGTACGGGCGGGACAGCCAGTCGATGGCGTTCTTCAGGACGGCGGGGATGGTGCCGTTGTACTCGGGCGAGAACAGCAGGAAGGCGTCGGCGGCCTGAGCGGCCTCACGCAGCTTGGCGGCGGCGGCCGGGACGCCGCCCTCGACGTCGAGGTCCTCGTTGTAGAACGGGATGTCGGCCAGGCCTTCGTACAGGTCGACCTGCGCACCCTCCGGAGCGACCTTGACGGCCGCCTCGGCGAGCTGACGGTTGGTGGAACCGGCGCGGAGGCTGCCGACGAGCGCGAGGATGCGGACAGACATGGATTACTCCCAGGGGGCGGAAACAAGGCGACGACAATCCGGACCGAGGTCCGTTTACAAGTTCTAACACCCTAACCGGACCGCGGTCCAGTTTCTTCCCGGTGCTTTACGCTGAGTTCATGTCCGCCGCCCTGCCTCCCTTCCCCGGACCCGGGACGCCCCTCGGCGAACCCGAGCTGCTGCAGCTCGGAACGGCCGGGGACGAGCCCTGCCTGCGTGCCGACGCGGCCCGCAACCGCGCCCGGCTGCTGGACGCCGCCGCCCGGCTGGTCGCCGCGCACGGCGCGGCCGGGGTCACGATGGAGGCGGTGGCCGCCGCGGCGAACGTCGGCAAGGGGACGGTCTTCCGCCGCTTCGGCGACCGCACCGGCCTGCTGACGGCACTGCTCGACCACTCCGAGCGGAAGTTCCAGGCGGCGTTCCTCGGCGGGCCGCCGCCGCTCGGGCCCGGCGCCGCGCCGGTGGAGCGGCTGCGGGCGTTCGGGGTCGCCTACCTGCGGCGCGCGATCGACGAGCTGGACCTGCTGCTGGCGGCCGAACCCGGCCCGGACCGACGCTTCACCGGCCCCGTCCACCGGCTGTACCACGGTCACCTCACGCTGCTGCTGCGGCAGGCGGCACCGGACGCCGGCCCGGACCTGCTGGCCCACACCCTGCTCGGCTACCTCAACCCGCCCCTGATCCACCACCTGGTCCGCCAGAGCGCGACCCCGCCGGCCCGTCTGGAAACCGGCTGGACCGACCTGGTGGACCGGATCACGGCCGCCCGCGGCGGGGACGGCGGACGAGGAGCGTGACGTGAACCGGCGGACGACCGGGCCCTGCCCGGCGCGATCCGCCGGGCAGGGCCCGAAACGTCGCACGCTCCATCACACGGGGACGGGGAGGCGTCCGGCGCCGGCGCGGCTCACCCGACCGTCCTGGCGGGCGTCGACGACCGCACCCCCGCCCGCACGGAGAAGGCCTTCGGACCGGTCGCCCCGGTCCGCGCCCTCAGCACCCCGGACGAGGCCGCCGCGCCGGCCGGGACGGGCTCGTACGGCCTGTCCCAGGGGATCGTCACCCGCTGCCCGGCCCGCGGTCCCGAGCCGGCCGAGCGCATCCCGACCGGCATCGTGCACATCGACGACCAGACGGCCGACGACGAGGCCGTGGCCCCGTTCGGCGGGGCCGCCGCCTCCGGCACCGGCGCCCGCCTCGGCGGCGAGGCCGACCCGGAGGCCTTCACCGACGCGCGCCGGACGACGGTGCGCGGGGACGTGGCGCCGTACCCGTTCCGAAACCGGCCGCCCGCGCGCTCGACGGGTCCGGGCCGTACGCGTGCCGGTCCGGGCCGTACGCGTCGCGCAGCCGGACCGCAGGCGTGCCGGTCCGGGCCGCACGTCTTCGCGGCGGGGGAGGGGAGGGCCGGAGGTCACTCGCCCTGGGCGGCCTGCTGCTCCTCGACGGACTTGCGGACCTCGTCCATGTCCAGCTTGCGGGCCTGTCCGATGACGTCCGTGAGGGCGGCCTCGGGCAGGGCGCCCGGCTGCGCGAACACGGCGACCCGGTCACGGACGATCATCAGGGTCGGGATCGACTGGATGCCGAAGGCCGCGGCCAGTTCCGGCTGGGCCTCGGTGTCCACCTTGCCGAAGACGAGGTCCGGGTTCTCCTCGGCGGCCTTCTCGTAGACGGGGGCGAACTGACGGCACGGCCCGCACCAGGACGCCCAGAAGTCGATCAGGACGAAGTCGTTGTCGGTGACCGTCTGGTCGAAGTTCTCCTTGGTGAGCTCCACGGTGCTGCCCATGACGTGATTCCCTCTTCCCGCTGCTTCCTGCCGGGTTCTCCCGGCAGGGGGTGAAGCCGTCCGCGTCAACACGGCCGGCCGGTCGCGTATTCCGCGTGCCTACCCGTGTGGTCACCCGGCACACCACCCACCAGACTGACCCCATGACGGAAACGGAAACCATCGCGTACGACGTCGTGGTGCTCGGGGCCGGGCCCGTGGGGGAGAACGTGGCCGACCGCACCCGCGCGGCCGGCCTCACCACCGCGGTCGTGGAGAGCGAACTGGTCGGCGGCGAGTGTTCCTACTGGGCGTGCATGCCCAGCAAGGCCCTGCTGCGCCCGGTCATCGCCCAGGCCGACGCCCGGCGCCTGCCCGGTCTGCGCCAGGCGGTGCAGGGCCCCCTCGACGCGGCCGCGGTCCTCGCCCACCGCAACCACTACACCTCCGACTGGAAGGACGACGGCCAGGTCGGCTGGCTGGACGGCATCGGCGCCGACCTCCACCGCGGCCACGGCCGCCTCACCGGCCCGCGCACGGTGGCGGTCGGCGACAAGATCCTGACCGCCCGGCACGCCGTCGTCGTGTGCACCGGCACCCGGGCCGTCCTGCCCGACCTGCCCGGCCTGGCTGAGGTCGGGCCGTGGACCAGCCGTGAGGCGACGAGCGCCCGGTCCGTGCCCGGTCGCCTGGTGGTGGTCGGCGGCGGCGTGGTCGCCACCGAGATGGCGACGGCCTGGCAGGCCCTCGGCTCCCGGGTCACCCTCCTGGTGCGCGGCAAGGGGCTGCTGAACCGCATGGAGCCGTTCGCCGGCGAACTGGTCGCCGAGGCGCTCACCGAGGCCGGCGTCGACGTGCGGACCGGGACCTCGGTGGAGTCGGTGACCCGTGACGACGGCACGGTCGTGGTCGTCACCGGCGCCGGCGACCGGATCGAGGCCGACGAGATCCTCTTCGCCACCGGCCGCGCCCCGCGCACCGACGACATCGGCCTCGACACCGTCGGCCTGGAGCCGGGTGCGTGGCTGCCGGTCGACGACAGCCTGCGCGTCACCGGCCACGACTGGCTCTACGCGGTCGGCGACGTCAACCACCGTGCCCTGCTCACCCATCAGGGCAAGTACCAGGCCCGTATCGCCGGCGCGGCGATCGCCGCCCGCGCCTCGGGGGAGACGGACCTGGACTCCGGTCCGTGGGGCGCCCACGCGGCCACCGCCGACCACGCGGCCGTCCCGCAGGTCGTCTTCACCGACCCGGAGGCCGCCGCGGTCGGCCTCTCCCTCGCGGAGGCGGAACAGGCCGGGCACCGGGTCCGCGCCGTCGACGTCGACCTCTCCTCGGTCGCCGGGGCGGGCCTGTACGGCGAGGGCTACAAGGGCCGCGCCCGCATGGTCGTCGACCTGGAGAACGAGATCCTGCTCGGTGTCACCTTCGTCGGCCCCGGCGTCGGCGAGCTGATCCACTCGGCGACGGTCGCCGTCGTCGGCCGGGTCCCCGTGGCCCGCCTGTGGCACGCCGTACCGTCCTACCCGACGATCAGCGAGGTGTGGCTGCGCCTGCTGGAGGCGTTCCGCGACAACTGACGTCCCGGTACCGGACCGTCGACCCTCCCGTACCGGACGGTCGACGGTCCGGTACGGGACGGGACGACCGACGGTCCGGTCCGGCAACGGCGCCCGGCACCGGCGTCCGGTTACGGCAGCCCGAAGCCCAGCGCGCGGGCTGCCTCCTCCGGTGTCGGCTGCGCCCACCGGCGCGCCACCGTCTCGTTGGCCGACAGCGAGCGCAACTCGGCCCGGTCCAGGTAGAGCAGGCCGTCGAGGTGGTCCGTCTCGTGCTGCACGATCCGGGCGGGCCATCCGCCGAACACCTCGTCCAGCTCCCGGCCCGTCTCGTCCTGGCCGGTCAGCCGCACCTCGGCGGGCCGGGCCACCACCGCCTGCCAGCCGGGCACGCTCAGACAGCCCTCGAAGAAGGCGACGCGGTCCGAACCCACCCGCGCGTAGGCGGGGTTGACCAGGACGCGGAAGGGCTGCGGCACCCGGCCGCGGGCCGCCCGCACCTCCTCCGGCACCGGCGCCGGGTCCTCGATCACCGCGATCCGCAGTTCCACGCCGACCTGCGGCGCGGCCAGGCCCACCCCCGGTGCCGCGCGCATGGTGACGCGCAGCGCCTCGACGAAACGCGCCAGCAGGGCGGGGCCGAGCTGGCCGTCGTAGCGCTCGGTGCCGGTGCGCAGGACCGGGTCGCCGGCCGACACGATCGGCAACGGGCCGCCGACGGCGAGGAGTTCCTCGACCCGCTCGGCGAGAGGTGCGCGGGGACCGGTGGATGCCATCAGGTCAGCATGCCACGCCCGCGGCGCCTGTGACGCGGATCACCGGACGGGCCGCGGCGCGCCGGAGCCGCGGCCCGACCACCACTCCGGCACGGCTGACGCGTCCCCCGGGCCGCCCCCCGTAGCGGATCCGTGGTCCGGATCCGCGGCCCGGGTCCGGCCTGCCGTGCCCGCCGCGAGCCCGTGTGTCAGGCCTCCTCGAAGTCGCCCGTCAGTGCCGCGGCGATCCGCAGGTGCGGGCCCGCCTCCGCGTGCCGGCCCTGCCGCTCCAGGGTGCGGCCCAGCATCAGCCGGGCGTACTGCTCCACCGGGTCGCGCTCCACGATGACGCGCAACTCGGTCTCGGCGCGGCCGAGTTGGGCGGAGTGGTAGTAGGCGCGGGCCAGCAGCAGCCGCGGTCCGGTCTGCTCCGGCACCTCCTCGACCAGCCCGGCCAGGACCCGCGCGGCGGCGGTGTACTCCTTGGCGTCGAAGAACAGCCGCCCGCGCTCCCAGCGCTCGGCCGGCGTTCCGTGGGCGTAGTACTCGGTGTCGTAGGTCGTGTCCACTCGTGGCCTCCTTCGCGTCGCACAACCGCGAGAGATGGTTGAAAATTCCACCAGTGTGGCCCGGGTCGTTCCGGGGGTCACATGGCGGCCAGTTCCGCGTTCGCCCGTTCGGTGACCAGGGCGAGCACGCGCCCGGCGACGGCCCGGTCCCCGGCGGGGATCCCGGCGTAGACGCGGGCCGAGACGGCGCCCGACTCGGCGTTCACCGTCTCGTGGAGCGCGCGCCCGGCGTCCGTCGCGCGGACGGTCCCGCCGTCGGCCGACACCAGGCCCTTGGCCAGCAACCGGTCGACGGTGGCGTGCACTTCGGCCCGGTCGGCCTTGAGGGAGGCCACGACCAGGGCGACGAGCGCCTCCCGCGTGAGGGGCCGGTCGGCGGCGAGGACCGACCGGAGGGTGACCTGCTCCTGGAAGGTGGCGCCGTGGCGGCTCAGGACGCGTTCGAGGACGGCGCGGGCGGCGTAGTGGGCCAGCCCGATGACGCGGCTGTCGACGGGAGGCGCGGTGACGGTCATGACTTCCCCTTGTCGCTCAGGTTCTGGCTGTGGCTGTGGCTGTGGTCGTTGTCGTTGTTGTCGGGCCCGTTCGCGGTGGCGTCCGCGCCGCTGTCGTACGGGGGTTCCAGGGGCGCGTCGAGCAGGAGCGCCAGTTCGCTCGTGAACGTGCGGGCGCGGGCGCTGTCCAAGCCGCCGAGCGGTTCCGTCAGCTGCTCCAGCAGCGCGTGCACCACCGTGACGGCCCGCCGGGTGACGTCCTCGCCCCGTTCGGTCAGCGTCAGCCGGACCGCGCGCGGATCGCGCGGATCACGGGTGCGCCCGATCAGTCCGGCGGACTCCAGGGCGCGGGCCAGCTTCGACACGTACAGCGGTTCCAGGCCGGTGTGGTCGGCGAGGCGCCGCTGGTTGGGGTGCTCGCCGGCACGCCGCATGCCGTGCAGCGAGGCGACGATCGTGTACTGCGCGTGGGTGAGGCCGAGCGGCGCCACCGCCCGGTCCACCGCCACGCGCCACTTCGTGGACAGCCGCCACACCAGATAACCGGGTGTGGCACCTTCGGAACCCCTGCTCATACGCCATACCGTACATGGCTATTATGTACATGGCTACTATCCCGTCGTCCCGCCCGGTGTCCCGCCGCACGCCGGATACGCTGGCGCGGTGAACGAGAACCTTCCTCCTTGCCCCAAGTGCTCCTGCGAGTACGCCTACGAGATGAACGCCCTGGTGGTGTGCCCCGAGTGCGGCCACGAATGGGTGCCCGCCGAGAGCGGCGCGGACACCGGCGGCCCCGAGGGCCGGGTCGTCAGGGACTCCGTCGGCAACGTGCTGGCGGACGGCGACACGGTGGTGGTCGTCAAGGCCCTCAAGGTCAAGGGCAGCCCCTCGGGCATCAAGGCCGGCACCAAGGTGCGCAACATCCGGCTGGTCGACGGGGTCGACGGCCACGACATCGACTGCAGGATCGACGGGTTCGGCGCGATGCAGCTGAAGTCGAGCGTGGTCAAGAAGGGCTGACCCCTCCCCGGGGGAATCGACGGCGCCCCCGTCGGATGCAGAATTGCAAAATTTCGCAATTGGTTAGATGCTTGATTTACCGCGCTCGCAGATGGTGGTGGGCGCAGCCCGCACCCGCTCCGACGGGGCGCCGTCGAGGAAAGCCGAGGGGCCGTGTCCGTTCCGCTGTACCAGGCCAAGGCCGAGTTCTTCCGCATGCTGGGGCATCCGGTACGGATCCGGGTGCTGGAGTTGCTCCAGGACGGACCCGCACCGGTGCGCGACCTGCTGGCCGCCATCGGGGTGGAGCCCCCCAGCCTGTCCCAGCAACTGGCGACCCTGCGCAGGTCGGGCATCGTCACCGCGACGCGGGAGGGCTCCACGGTCGTCTACGCGCTGGCCGGCGGCGACGTCGCCGACCTGATGAAGGCCGCACGCCGGATCCTCACCGACGTGCTGACCGGGCGGCACGAGCTGCTGGCCGAGCTGAGGGAAGACGAGGTCACCGCGCGATGACGGCCGCTCCCCTCCGGATCGGGCGCCGGATCGCCGCTCTGCTCCCCGGCCGCGGCGACCTCGCGGAACTGCGCCGCGATCCGCGCCGGGACCTGCTCGCGGGCCTGACCGTGGCGATCGTCGCCCTGCCCCTCGCCCTCGGCTTCGGCGTCTCCTCCGGACTCGGCGCCGAGGCGGGCCTGGCGACCGCGGTCGTCGCCGGCGCGCTCGCCGCCGTCTTCGGCGGCTCCAACCTGCAGGTGTCCGGTCCCACGGGCGCGATGACCGTGGTGCTCGTGCCGATCGTCGCCGCCCACGGCCCCGCCGGGGTGCTGACCGTCGGGCTCATGGCCGGCGCGATGCTGGTCGCCCTCGCCCTGCTCAGGGCCGGCAAGTACATGCGGTACGTGCCCGCCCCCGTCGTCGAGGGCTTCACCCTCGGCATCGCCTGCGTGATCGGCCTGCAGCAGGTGCCGAACGCGCTCGGCGTGCCCGAACCGGAGGGCGACCGCGTCCTCGTGGTCACCTGGCGCGCCGTGGTGGAGTTCGCCGGGGCCCCGAACTGGACCGCCGCCGCCCTCGCCCTGGCGGTCGCCGCCGTCATGCTGGTCGGTGCCCGCCTGCGGCCCACGGTCCCCTTCTCCATCCTCGCCGTGATCGCGGCCACCGTCGTGGCCCGGGTGGCCGGCCTGGACGCGGCGAAGCCGATCGGCGACCTGCCGTCCGGCCTGCCCGCCCCCTCCCTGTCCTTCCTCGACCCGGGCGCCCTCGGCTCCCTGCTCGCCCCGGCCGTCGCCGTCGCGGCCCTGGCCGCCCTGGAGTCGCTGCTGTCGGCCTCGGTCGCCGACGGCATGACGGTCGGGCAGCGCCACGATCCCGACCGCGAGCTGTTCGGCCAGGGCCTGGCCAACATGGCCGCCCCGCTGTTCGGCGGTGTGCCCGCCACCGGGGCCATCGCCCGCACCGCGGTCAACGTCCGCGCCGGCGCCGGGTCCCGGCTCGCCGCCCTCACCCACGCGGTGATCCTCGCCGTCATCGTGTTCGCCGCCGCGCCCCTCGTCTCCGCGATCCCGCTCGCCGCGCTCGCGGGCGTGCTCCTGGCCACCGCGGTCCGCATGGTCGAGGTCGGCTCGCTGCGGGCGATGGCGCGGGCCACCCGCTCCGACGCGCTGATCCTGGTGCTCACCGCCGTGGCGACCCTCGCGCTCGACCTCGTGTACGCCGTGATCATCGGCCTGGCCGTCGCGGGCGTCCTCGCCCTGCGCGCGGTGGCCAACCAGGCCCGCCTGGAGGAGGTTCCCCTCGACCGGGGCGACCACAGTGCCGAGGAGCACCGGCTGCTCGCGGAGCACATCGTGGCCTACCGCATCGACGGACCGCTGTTCTTCGCCGCCGCCCACCGCTTCCTGCTGGAACTGGCGGAGGTCGCCGACGTGCGCGTCGTCATCCTGCGCATGTCCCGGGTGACCACCGTCGACGCCACCGGCGCCCTCGTCCTCAAGGACGCGGTGGAGAAGCTCCACCGGCGCGGCATCGTCGTCATGACCTCCGGGATCCGCGCCGGCCAGCGGCAGGTCCTGGACTCGGTCGGCGCGCTGGAGCTGCTGCGCCTGGAGGGCCGCGAGTACGCCGACACCCCGGAGGCGATCCGGGCCGCCCACGCCTACCTGGAACGCGCCGGCCTCATACCGGCCGGGCAGGGTCCGGCCGCGCACAGTCCGGCCGCGCAGGGTCCGGTCTCGCAAGGCCCGGTCCCGCGCGGCCCGGTCCCGCACGGTCGGCGGGTCCGGCCGCGCGCCGAGGAATCGGAGAAGAGCGCAGGATGAGCACTCCGCCCGCCCCGCCGCGAACGGCCGAGGCCCGCGGCGCCGCGTCCCCCCGGCCGCCGGAAGGCAGCCCGCCGGGACGGTCCGCCCCCGCCCGGCCCGCTGCGCTCCGGTGCGTTTCCGCCGAGAGGACCGGCGTCCCGTACGACGCCCCGTCGCGCCCGCGTCGGCGCCCCACGACGGTACCGGCGTCCCCCACGACCCCCGCGGAGCAGCCGTGACGTTCACCCGGCTCGCAGCCCTGCCCCACCGGCACGTGCTCACGCTGCCCACCGTGCCGTCCGCGGTCCGCACCGCCCGGGAGACGGCCCAGCGGGCCCTGACCGAGTGGGGCATAAGCCCGCGTCACCCCACCGTCGACCCGGCCCTGCTGATCCTCGGCGAACTGGTGACCAACAGCGTCCGGCACGCCGCGGAGCTCTCCCCGCAGCTGACGGTCGTCTACGCGGCCGGCGAGGACACCCTGGCCTTCGCCGTGCACGACCGTCATCCCTACCAGCCCCTGCTGTACGGCGCGGTCGCCGGTGGGACGGGCGGGCTGGCCATCGTCATGGAACTGGCCCTCGGTCTCGGCGGCACCGCGGTCGTGCGCACCGACGCCGACGGCCGGGGCAAGAGCATCTGGATCAGCCTCCCCCTCTGACCGGGCCGGACGGCTCCACCGGGCCGGACGACGGGGACCGGTCCACGGCCCCGTGGCGCCCCGTACCGAGTTGCTAATCTTGGCAATTGCCGAGGTCGTCACCGCCCTGCACGGCGCGGCGGGCGGACGGGCGGTGGGGTGGGGTGGGTGAGTGGATGTGATGCGATGCGTCGCGGACCGGCCGGTACGACCGTGCTGCTCCGCCGCGAACGCCGCGAACGCTGCGAACTCCGCGAAGGCCGGGAACGTAGGGAACGTCGGGAACGTCGGGAAGAGGACGGCACGATGAGTACGCCGCTGTACCAACTGAAGGCCGAGTTCTTCAAGACCCTGGGCCACCCGGCGCGCATCCGCGTCCTGGAGCTGCTGAGCGAACGCGAGCACGCCGTGGCGGAGATGCTGCCCGAGGTGGGCATCGAGCCGGCCCACCTGTCGCAGCAGCTCGCCGTGTTGCGCCGGGCGAACCTGGTCGTGACCCGCAAGGAGGGCTCGACCGTGTACTACTCGCTGACCAGCCCGTACATCGCCGAGCTGCTCCGGGTCGCGCGGACCATCCTGTCCGGGGTGCTGGCCGGGCAGGCCGAACTCCTCGCCGACCTCCAAGCCGCCCGTCCCCAGGGGAGACCGCCGGCCTGACGGCGGGCCGCGGGACCGAGACCCGCCGCGAGACCCCGGGGGGCCTCCGGGGCGGTCGTCACGAACCGGCCGACCGGACCCCGTCGCACGCACCCGGGGATTTCGGGCCTTCTCGTCTAACCTGCTCCACATGCCCGACCACATCACGCACGCCGGCCGCGACGACCGGCCCGAGGAATCCCGGCGGGTGCGTCTGGGCCGGACGTTCGACGAGGACGCGGAGCTGTACGACCGGGCCAGGCCCGGCTATCCGCCGGAGCTGTACGACGACCTCGCGGAGCTCACCGGCGTGCGCCCCGGCAGCCGGGTGCTGGAGATCGGTTGCGGGACCGGTCAGGCGACGGTGCCGCTCGCCGGGCGGGGCTGCCGGATCACGGCCGTCGAAGCCGGGCCGGCCATGGCGGCGGTCGCCCGCCGCAACCTGGACGGGGCCGTGGGGGCGGAGGTCGTCACGGCGGACTTCGAGAGCTGGCCGCTGCCGGAGGAGCCGTTCGACGTGGTCCTCGCGGCGACCGCGTTCCACTGGATCGACCCCGTGGTGAGGACGGCCAAGGCCGCCGAGGCGCTGCGTCCGGGCGGGGCGCTCGCCGTGGTGCGGACCCAGCACGTGAGGGGCGGCACCGAGGAGTTCTTCGTCGACGTCCAGCGCTGCTACGAGCGCTTCGATCCGGACACGCCGCCCGGGACACGGCCGCCGGAAGCCGCCGACGTCGACGGCTCGGACCACGCGCGGGAGGTCGCGCGCAGCGGTGGGTTCGGCCCCACGGTCTCCTGCCGCTACGAACGGGACCTCACGTACACCACGTCGGAGTACCTGGAGCTGCTGCGGACCTACTCCGGCCACCGGGCTCTCCCGGAAGCCGCCAGGAACGGGCTGCTGGGGTGCGTCGCGGGCCTGATCGACGGCCGGTACGGCGGCCGGGTCACCAAGCGGTACCTCATCGAACTGGCCGTGGCACACCGGCGGTGACGCCGGCACGGCGTGTCCGCTTCGGAGTCCGTGCCGCACCGCCCCCGGTGTGCCGCCGCCCGGTCGGGTGCGCGACCGCAATCAGGAGACCGTCCGCCCTGCGGCCGGTTCGGCCGGGTCCGGGCGCCTCGGACCGCGGGCTCCGGTGTTCCTCCGGGTCAGCGCACCCTCCCGCGGGGTTTCAGCGGCACCGGCGGCAGCTCGGGTGCGGGCAGCGGAGCGCCGTCGTAGCCCTTCACCTCGCCGAAGCGCGCCCCCTTCGTCCAGTCCTCACGGGCCTGTTCGATCTCGGCCTGGGTGCGGGCGACGAAGTTCCACCACATGATCAGCTCTTCGTCGAAGGGCTCGCCGCCGAGCAGCATCACTGCGGCGTCGGACTCGGCGCGCAGAGGCAGTTCGCGGCGGCCGCAGCCCAGGTAGAGCATGGAGCCCGGCAGCACGGGGACACCGTCCACGCGCACCTCGCCGGACATCGCCAGGACGCCGTACTCGAAGTCGGGGACGAGCGGCAGCCGGACGTCGGCGCCGCGGGCGAGCGCCAGGTCGGCGCCGACGATCGGGGTGTACGCGGTGCCGGGCGAGGTCGCGCCGTCGAGGTCGCCCAGGATCACGGTCGCGGTGAGGCCGGGGGCCGTGACCGTGGGCAGCGTGGCGTGGTGCTCGAAGTGCGGGTCGGTGTGCCGGTGGGCGTCGGGCAGCGCGACCCAGAGCTGGGCGCCGTGCAGAGTGGGGGCGTGCGCCCTGGGGCTCTCCTCGGAGTGGCTGATCGCCCGCCCCGACGTCATCAGGCCCAGTTCGCGGGGGCGGATCGTCTGGAGGCTGCCGGTGGAGTCGCGGTGCAGCACCTCGCCCTCGTGCAGCCAGCTGACGGTCTGGAGACCGATGTGCGGGTGCGGCGGGACCTGCATGCCCGGCTCGTCGGCGATGTCGTCGGGGCCGTAGTGGTCGACGAACGCCCAGGCGCCGATCATGCGCCGGCCGAGGTTCGGCAGCAGCCGCCGTACCTCGGTCGACTCCCCGAGCCGGACGTGCCGGGGGCTCAGCAGCTCCCGCACGGGCTCGGCGACGACGAATCCGCGTCCGCCGCACACGCTGGGCACGGGCGCACGGTCAAGGTTGCTCATGGCTCACAACCTAACGCCTCACCGGGCGGCCAGGGCTGCGGCGAGCTCCCTGCCGGCGCGCACGACGTCGTGGTCCGGTTCGTCGAGCAGGTGACGCAGGACGCCGCGCCGGGCGTGGACGGCGTGGCGCGCGTCGCGTTCCCATTCCACGTACCTCTCGCGGTGGCGCAGCAGCTTGGGGTAGGCGGCGGCGGTGGTCTCCCACTGCCGGGCCTCGGCGATGCTCCTGAGCAGGTGCAGTATCTCGACCCGGCAGCTGACCTGCGGGAGCCGGACGAGTTCCCAGAGGAAGGGCACGGTGGCGGCCGTCGCCTGCCCCACCACGAAGCCGTACTGGCAGATGCGCCGGCGCAGCTGGTCGAGCGCGGGCCCGGCGGTGTCGGCGTCGCCGCGGGCGACGGTGGCCAGCAGGACCGGGATGGCTTCGGCGGACCCGGTCGAGTCGGCCATCTCGGGCCAGGGGACCTCTTCCAGGTCCTCGAGGAGAGTGGATCCCTTGATGGCGGTCATGTCAGAGGTGGACGCGGGTCGGGAGCATGGCCCAGACGGTCTTGCCCACGGGACAGCGGCGCGTCCAGCCCCAGTGCTCCGAGAGGGCCTCGATGATGTGCAGTCCCCGGCCGTGCTCCAGCAGGGAGTCCCCGGCGCGCGGGTAGACGGGCAGGTCGTCGCTCGGGTCGGTGACGGCGCACACCAGGTGGGAGCGGCGCAGCGAGAGCCGGAGCCGCACGCCCGCGGTGTCCTTCGCGGGGTCCGGCAGGGCGTGCAGGACGGCGTTGGCCGCGAGTTCGGTGACGACGGTGAGGGCGTCGTCGGCACAGTGCTCCAGGGACCAGCCGCCCAGGGTGCGGTGGGTGAAGTCCCGCGCCGCGGCGAACCCCTCCCGGCAGCCGGAGAGGTGCAGCACGGCCGTTCTGGGCGAGTCGCGGACGACGGACTCGTGATTCCGGAACTGCGCAGGTGATGGCACGGCATCTCCCTGAGGCAACGTCAGTACAGGGCGGGGGAAGTGCTGTTGACGACAGGGCTATTATCCACGCTGACGATGTCCTCGTGCAATTTCACGGGAAATTGCGCGTACTTGGCGAGGAGAGTGCTGTGTCGTCAGTGCCGAACGGAGCAGTGCCGAACGGGATACGGGCGAGCGTGCTGGGCGCCCGCTGGATCAAGAGCAGCCACAGCAACGCCGAGGGCAACTGCGTCGAGGTGGCCGTCCTGGACGGAGGAGGGGTCGCGATGCGCAACTCCCGCGACCCGGAGGGGCCGGCTCTGGTCTACACGCCGGCCGAGGTGGCGGCGTTCGTGGCCGGTGCGAAGGACGGGGAGTTCGACCACCTGCTGTGAGGGCCCGCGGCCACCGGTTCCGGAACGGCGCGGACGGATCCAATTCCCTTGCGGCGTGCGGTCGGTGGCCTTCGGATGCGACAATGGAGCCCGTCGTCCGTACGTCAACGCAAGCTGGAACGGGGAGCCAGGATGTCTGCCGAGTCACCCCGCGTCTCCCGCCTCGAACCGTATCTGAACCGGACCGAGCCCGCCCCGACCTTGCTGAAAATGCTGGTCGGCGTGCAGCTCGCCGGTATCCGCGAGGCTGCCGGGCTGTCCCAGGACCAGGCCGCGCGGGAGCTCGGGTTCAGCCCGGCGAAGCTGTCGCGGATAGAGGCGGGCAAGGGGCGCCGTCCTCCTGCGGAGGCCGACGTCCGCGCGCTCCTGGACCTGTACGGGACGGATGCCTACGAGGCCTCCGTCCTGCTCCAGTTGCTGCGGCGGGCGGGAGAGCCGGGCTGGTGGCAGCGGTACGACAAGCGGCTGATGCCCGAGTGGTTCGACCGCCTGGTGGGACTCCAGGAGGCGGCCACCGCCATCCGTACCTTCGAGATCCAGTACGTGCCGGGGCTGTTGCAGACCCCTGCGTACACCCGGGCCGTCGTCGAGCGCGGCCTGCCGATGGCGCCCGTCCGTGAGGTGGAGCGCCGGGTGGAGCTGCGCATGCGCCGCGCCCAGCTCCTGGAGCGGCCGGACGCCCCGCAGCTGTGGGCCGTCGTCGACGAGTCGGTGCTCCTGCGGGTGCTCGGCGGCCGCGAGGTGATGCGGGAGCAGCTCGACCACCTGGTGCGGATGGCCTCGCTGCCCCATGTGACCGTGCAGGTCGTGCCGCTGGACGTCACCCACGCGTCCGCGCCGGCGATCCCGGTGACCTACCTGCGGTTCGGCGGCTCCGACCTGCCCGACGTCGTCTACCTCGAGCAGATCAGGAGCGCCACCTTCCTGGAGGACCAGGACGAGACGGAGGAGTACCGGGTCACGCTGGACCGGCTGGCCGACGAGGCGCTCAACCCGCGGGAGTCCCTCGCGCTCCTGCGCGAGACGGCGGAGACCCGTTACCGGACGCCCTGACCCGCCGGCTGCCGGCCGCCGCCCCTCGGTCCCCGGCCCCGGGCACCCGGGAGCGGGGACCGAGGGGCGGCGGTGCCGCTCAGGGCAGCCGGGCGACGCCGCCGAACTCGATCCACTCCTGGGTGAGCTGACGGGGGGCCACCTCGGTGTCCGGCCTCCAGGTGGAGACCTCCACCAGGCCGGGGTCGAGGATCTCCAGACCCTCGAACAGCGCCTCCACGTCCTCCTCCGTGCGCACCCGGCCCCAGTGGCCCTGCGTGGCCTGGTCCATGAAGTCCGTGACGAAGGCGCGGACCTCCGGGTCCTCGCTGACCAGTTGGCACATCACCAGGAAGCTGCCCGGCGCGAGGCGTTCGGCCACCCGCCGGACCACCGCCGGCGGCCCGTCGGTCCCGCTGTCCGGGATGCAGTGGAACACCGAGTTGAACAGCACGGCCACCGGCTCCGAGAAGTCGATCAGACGCTCGGTGTCGGGGTGGGTGAAGATCGCCTCGGTCTCGCGCATGTCGGCGTGTATGACCGTGGTGCGCTCGTCCTGCTCCAGCAGGGCCCGGCCGTGGACGAGCACCATCGGGTCGTTGTCGACATAGACGACGTGTGCCGTCGGGTCGACGCTCTGCGCGACCTGGTGCACGTTGTTCTGCGTGGGCAGACCTGAGCCGTGGTCGAGGTACTGCCGTATTCCGTACTCCTGCGTCAGGGTCCGTACGACCCGCTGCAGGAAACGCCGGTTGTTCAGGGCGAGGGCGCGCGTGCTGGGGACGACCTTGTCGAGCTCCTCGCACGCCGCGCGGTCCGCCGCGTAGTTGTCCTTGCCGCCCAGATAGTGGTCGTACATGCGCGCGGCCGTCGGAACCGCGGCATCGATCGACGTGGACAACTGCTTGCCAGGCTGCATCTCATCCCCCAGTACGGGCCCGCGCCGAGGGCTGGCGCGGTCGGCAACCCATCCTAGGGACACGGCAATTGACGATGCCACCCCTTGATCCTCCCGCTTCCCGCGAAGCTCTGGCGGACCCGGACGGATCCTGGATTTTTCGTCCAGCTCGTGGATTCGTGGTCTAATGGAGGTGCGGCACCGGCACACGGAGGGGGAACCGCATGGCCGACGACGACATCCGGGCCGCAGGGGCCCGCGACGGCGAACGGGACGCGGTCCTGCGCGCCCTCGTGCCCGTCGTGCACGGCGTCGCCGCCACCTTCGGGCCGGTGTGCGAGGTGGTGCTGCACGACTACCGGCGCCCGGAGAACTCGGTGGTCGCCGTCGCGGGGGAGGTGACCGGGCGGGCCGTCGGCGGCGCGATGAGCGAGATCGGCCTGCGTGTCCTCGCCCGCGGCGACGACGCAGACGACGAACTGAACTACGTCACCCGTACCGCCGGCGGCCGGACGGTGAAGTCCTCGACGATGGTGCTGCGCGACTCCGCCGGCACGGTGTTCGGCGCCCTGTGCGTCAACGTGGACGTCACCGAGGTCGGCCGCGTCCAGACCCTCCTCGCCGCCCTGGCCGGGGCCGCCGGCCCGCCCGCGGACCCGCCCCTGACCACCTTCGGCGACGACATCGACTCCGTCGTCGACGCCCTCCTCGACACCCACCTGCCGCGCGACCGGACCTGGGCCGGCCTGGAGAGGACCCGGCGCCTGGCGCTCTTCCGCGCCCTCGACGAGCGCGGCGTGTTCGCCGTGCGCGGGGCGGTCGAACAGGCCGCCGCCCGCCTCGGCATCTCCCGCGCCTCCGCCTACAGCTACCTGTCCCGGGCCCGGGCGGACGCCGGGCCCGGACCGCACCCCACCTCCGAGGGAGCCCGCCCGTGACGACCGCATCCCCGCCCATCACCCTGGACGACGTCCGTGACGCGGCCGCCCGCCTGAAGGGCGTCGCCCACCGCACCCCCGTCCTGCGCTCCCGCACCCTCGACGCGCTCGTCGGCTCCGAAGTCCTGCTGAAGTGCGAGAACTTCCAGCGGGTCGGCGCCTTCAAGTTCCGCGGCGCCTACAACGCCGCCTCCCGGCTCACCCCCGCGCAGCTCGCGCGCGGCATCGCCGCCTACTCCTCCGGCAACCACGCCCAGGCCGTCGCCCTCGCCGCCCGGGAGCTGGGCACCACCGCGGTGATCGTCATGCCCGACGACGCCCCGCGCTCCAAGCGCGAGGCGACCCGGGGGTACGGCGCCGAGATCGTGACCTACGACCGCTACGGCGACGACCGGGTGGCCGTCGCCGAGGCCCTGGCCGCCGAGCGGGGCCTGACCGTCATCCCGCCCTACGAGCACCCGCACGTCATGGCGGGACAGGGCACGGCGGCCCTCGAACTCCTCGAGGAGGTGGGGGAGCTGGGAGCGCTGCTGGCGCCGGTCGGCGGCGGCGGGCTCGTCGCGGGCAGCGCCACGGCGGCCAAGGCGCTGTACGGGGGGATCCGGATCGTCGGCGTCGAGCCGGAGGCCGGCGACGACACCAGGCGGTCGCTGGCGGCGGGGCGGCGCGTCGAGATCCCGGTGCCGCGCACCATCGCCGACGGCCAGGCCCTGCACACGCCCGGTGAACTCACCTTCTCGGTGAACCGGCGACTCGTCGACGAGATCGCGCTGGTCTCCGACGACGAGATCCGCGCGGCCATGCGGTTCGCCTTCGAACGCCTGAGGATCGTGGTCGAGCCGAGCGGTGCCACCGGGCTGGCCGCCCTGCTCTCCGGCCGGACCGGCGCCCTGCCGGAGCGGGTCGGAGTGATCGTCTCGGGCGGCAACATCGACGCCGAACGCTTCGCGCGGCTCTGCGGAGGCGGCCCGCGGGAGGAGGCCTGAGGGCGGCCCGCCGGAGGGGTTCTGAGGACGGCCCACGAAGGAGACCCACGAGGACACCCCACCGGGACGTCCCGGGATCACCGGGAGGGGCTCGGCGACCGTCCGGCAGTCGCCCGTGGACGCCGCGTTCACCCGAATGGCGGCCTTCGGGTTGCGGGCGGAGGATGAACGGGTGGGGACCGGCCCCCACCGGTGACGTCCGGTGCCGCCGGGGAGACCGGCCCCGGCCGCGGTCGGCCGCGGCCGGAAGGGAGGAGCGTCATGCTGGAAGTGAAGACGCTCGACAAGCCGGACGAGCGACGCGATTTCCCGCGGGGGCACCTCGAAGCCGTCCACATGACGGGCCTGGACTTCGCCGTGGCGACCTTCGAGCCCGGCTGGCGCTGGTCCGAGGCGGTTGCCCCGATCGCCGGAACCGAGAGCTGCCAGGTGCACCACAACGGCTACGTCGTCCAGGGCCGCATGCGCATCCGCATGGACGACGGCGCCGAGAGCGAGGTGGGCCCCGGCGACGTGTTCGTCTGCTCGCCCGGCCACGACGCCTGGGTGGTCGGCGACGAGCAGGTGGTGGCGTACGACTTCGCCGGGCAGATGGCCCAGGAGTACGCGAAGGCCGACTGAGACCGGCCCGGTCGGTCCGGGAGCCGGTCCGGGAGCCGGACGGACGGGGAGCCGGGCCGGCAGCCAAGCCGGCGGCCGGGCCGGGAGTCAGACCGGGAGTCAGACCGGGAGGATACGGCCGATCAGCGCGCCGAGCTGGCGTGCGGTGCGGCACTCGTGCATCGCGACCAGTTCGGCGTAGTCCGGAGCGGCCGAGTCCCCCGTGCCCCACTGCGTCCGCGGCTCCGGATTCAGCCAGTGCACCCGGCGCGCCCGCGCCACGATCCGCCGTACGGCGGGCAGGTTGGGGTCGCTCATGTTCGTGCGGGCGTCGCCGAGCACGAAGACCGTCGTGCGGGGCCCGACCGCCGCGCCGTACCGCTCGGCGAACTCGCCCAGGGCGACGCCGTAGTCGCTGCCGCCGTGCCAGCCGGTCAGCGTCGCCTCCGCGCGGATGCGGGCGCCCAGGCCCTCCGGGTCGGCCGCGCCGTGCCGGAGCAGGCCGGTGACCTCGTCGACGCGGTTGACGAAGGCGAACACCCGCACCTTGGCGAACTGGTCGTGCAGCGCCTGCACCAGCAGCATCGTGAAGTCGGAGAAGCCCGACACCGAGCCCGACACGTCGCACAGCAGCACCAGTTCGGGCCGGGCCGGGCGCCGGCGGCGCAGCACCGGACGCATCGGCACCCCGCCCGTCGACAGCGAGCCGCGCAGCGTGCGCCGCAGATCGATCGAGCCGCGCGCGGCCCGGCGCCGGCGCGCCGCCAGCCGGGTGGCCAGCTTGCGCGCCAACGGGTGCACGGTGCGCCGCAGTTCCGCCAGCCGGTCGCGGCCCGCGTACAGGAAGTCGACCCGGTCCGCGGTCGGGGCCACCGCCCGCCGGGCGATCTCGTCCCGGCCCCGCCGCTCGGCCACCCGGCGCCGCGCCTCCACGGCGACCAGCGCCCGGAAGGCCTCGATCCGCCGCCGGACCTCGTCCTCCAGCAGCCGGTCGGTGAACCCGGCGTCCCCGCCCCGCCGCCGCACCTCGTCCCGGACCCGGGCCAGCAGCGTCTGCGGGCGCAGCCGTTCCAGGGTCTGGTGCGCCGACCAGCCGTCCGACCCCGGTGAACTCCCGTACCCGCCCAAGCCGTCGACGGCCTCGATCGCCAACCGGGCCGTCAGGGCGGCGTCGTCGGCGGCGAGGGCGGCCGCGAGCCGGTCCCGCAGGTCGTCCCGGCCGGCGGGCGGCACGGGCCCGGATCCGCCGGACCCGGACACGCCGACGCCGTACGGGAAGTACAGGTCGAAGACCGCGTCGAACACCCGCCGCTGGTCCGCGGAGTGCAGCAGCGTCGCGGCCAGCCCCTCGCGCAGCAGCGCGCGGTCGGTGAAGCCCAGGACGGCCGCCGCCCGCGCCGCGTCCACCGTCTCGCCGGTGCCGACCCGCAGCCCGTGCGCGCGCAGCGCCGCGACCAGGCCCGTCAGCCTCTCCGCCACCTCCGTGCCGCCGGTCACACGGCGTCCAGGTCGAGCTTCGCGGCGGCCTTGAGGACGTCGTCCTGGTGCTTGAGGATCACGCCGAGCGTGTCGCGCACGAGGTCCGCGTCGAGCGCGCCGGCGCCCAGTGCGAGCAGGGTGCGCGCCCAGTCGATCGTCTCCGCGACCGAGGGCGCCTTCCGCAGGTCCATCGCGCGCAGCGCGCCCACCACCCGCACGACCGACTCCGCCAGCGCCGCGTCGACGCCCGGCACCTTCAGCCGGACGATCCGCCGCTCCAGTTCCTCCTCGGGGAAACCGATGTGCAGGAACAGGCAGCGGCGGCGCAGCGCCTCCGACAGCTCACGGCTCGCGTTCGAGGTGAGCACCACGAAGGGGCGGCGGGTCGCCGTGATCGTGCCCAGCTCGGGGACGGTGACCTGGAAGTCGCCGAGCACCTCCAGGAGCAGGCCCTCCACCTCCACGTCGGCCTTGTCGGTCTCGTCGATCAGCAGCACCGTCGGCTCGTCGCCGCGGATCGCGGTGAGCAGCGGGCGGGGGAGGAGGAACTCCTCGCTGAAGATGTCCGTGCGGGCCTCGTCCCACGTCTCGCCGCGCCCCGCGCTGATGCGCAGCAACTGCTTGGCGTGGTTCCACTCGTACAGCGCCCGCGACTCGTCGACCCCCTCGTAGCACTGCAGGCGCACCAGCCGGGCGCCGGCCACCTGGGCGACGGCCTTGGCGAGTTCCGTCTTGCCGACGCCGGCCGGCCCCTCCACGAGGAGCGGCTTGCCGAGCCGGTCGGCGAGGAACACGGTGGTGGCGACGGACGGCGAGGCCAGATAGCCGGTCTCGGCGAGGCGGGCGGAGACATCGTCGACGGACGTGAACAACGGGGCCTCCGGCGGTCGGGTGCGGAGCGGGCGAGGTTTCCGGGAGCTATCTAAGCGCTTGTTCAGCGCGCTTGTCATCAGGTCCGCGACCGCGGGGCCCGCCGCGCGGTCGGCGGGGCCCGGCGCCCGGCCCGCGTCGTCGGTGCCGCCCGCTACCGTGCGCTCATGGGCGTCTATCTGGTGAGCATCGGTGAGCGGGAATGGTTCAGCGAGGAAGAGGGCGGGTACGGCGCCGTCGCCGCGGCGCTCGGCGACGAGCTGCGGCGACGCGGACTGCCGCCCCGCGCACCGGGGTCCGGTCCGGCGGCCGGCCGCGGGGGCGGGGGCGGCCGGTTCGAGGAGAAGGCCGCTCCGCCCATGGCGGGGTTCGACGCGTTCTGCCGGGACCGGCTGACGGAGGCCGAGCGCGACGCCTTCTACGGCTGGACCGTCCTGGTGCCCGTGTCCCTGACGGATCCGGTCGTGCTGCCGTTCGGCTCCGCCTACACCGACGAGACGGTCGTCGCCGGCGCTCCGCAGGCCCTCGCCGTCGGCGAGCGGCTGGCCACGCTCCTCGGCCTGCCCCTGGACGCGATACCGGAGACCGGCGCCAACCTCGAACTGAGCCGGTGGTTCACGGCGGACGGGGCGCGCGCGACCGCCGCCGCGCGACCGGGCCCGTGGGCCGACGACCTCGACACCGCCTTCTACGCGGCGCTGTACCTGCGCGCCGCCCGGTACGCCCTGCGGCACGGCTGCCCGATCACCTACTGCTGACCCGCCCGGCCACCGGCGGAGCGCGGTCACCTGGTCACCCGGCCGTGCGGTCACCCGGCCGTGCGGTCACCCGGTCACGCGGTGACGTGGTCATGCGGTCACGCGGTCCCGCGCTCGCCCGGCCCTCCTGCCACCCGCCCCCGTGCCCGCACGCCGTGTGACCGGCCCCGGCGCGGGCACTCGGGGCCCATGGAACAGCAGGCGGACATGCACGGGTCGTACTGGATGCACACCGCACCGCCCGGTGATCCGGCACCCCCACCCGAGGGGCCGCTCACCGTCGACGTGGCCGTGGTCGGCGCGGGCATCGCGGGGCTCAGCACGGCCCTGGAACTGGCCCGGCGCGGCCGCTCGGTCGCCGTCCTGGAGGCCGACCGGATCGCGGCCGGCGTCACCGGCCACACCACGGCCAAGCTGAGCGCCCAGCACACCCTCGTCTACGACCACCTGCGGCGCACCCGCGGCCCCGAGGGAGCCCGGCTGTACGCCCGGTCCCAGTCGGAAGCCGTCCGGCACGCCGCGGCCGTCGCCGAGGAACTGGGCGTCGACTGCGAATGGGAGGACACCGCCTCCTACACCTACGCGCGGGACCCCGCCCGCACGGACCAGCTGAAAGCCGAGGCGGAGGCCGCGAGGGAGGCGGGGCTGCCCGCCGAGTACGTGACGGAGACCGAACTGCCGTTCCCGGTCGCGGGCGCCGTCCGGGTCGCCGACCAGGCCCAGTTCCACCCCCGCAAGTACCTCCTGGCCGTCGCCGACGCCGTCCGGCGCCTCGGCGGCACCCTCCACGAGCACAGCCGCGTCACCGGCCTGAAGGAGGGCGACCCCTGCGAGCTGACCGTGGAGTCCCCGCGGTCGGTGACGAAGGTGACCGCCCGCGCCGTCGTCGTCGCCACCCACTACCCGGTCTTCGACCGCGCGCTGCTGTTCACCCGGCTCTCCCCGCGCCGCGAACTGGTGCTGGCCGCGCCGGTCGACGCCGGCCGCGCGCCGCGGGGCACGTACATCACCCCCGAGGACAACACCCGCTCCGTGCGCACCGCGCCGCTGCCCGACGGCCGGCGGCTCCTCGTCGTGACCGGCGAGCACTTCACCCCCGGCGCGGGCGGCGACGTCGAGGAACGGTTCGACAGGCTCGCCGGCTGGGCCACCGGGCACTTCGGCGACCTGGCCTTCACCCATCGCTGGGCCACCCAGGACAACGACTCCACCGACTCCGTCCCGCTGGTCGGCCCCCTGCACCCCGGCAGCCGGAACGTCTACGTGGCCACCGGCTTCGGCGGCTGGGGCATGAGCGGCGGCATCATGGCGGGCCGGCTGATCGGCGACCTGATCACCGGACGCGACTGCCCCTGGAGCGGCCTCTACGACCCGCGCCGCATCGCCTCCGTCGTCCGCGAGGGCGGCACCTTCCTCAAGCAGCAGGCCGACGTGGCCCGCCACTTCGTGGGGGACCGGCTGCCGACGGGGACCGGCTCGACGGTCGACGGGATCGCCCCCGGCGACGGCGCGGTCGTGCGCGTCGCCGGGGAGCGCTGCGCCGTCCACCGCGACGAGGCCGGACAGCTCCACGCCGTCTCCGCGCGCTGCACCCACCTGGGCTGCCTGGTGGCGTTCAACCGCGCGGAGCGGGCCTGGGAGTGCCCCTGCCACGGCTCCCGCTTCGACGTGGACGGCAAGGTCGTCCAGGGACCTGCCCAACAGCCGCTGGAGCGCAAGGAGTTGTAGGACGCTCGCTCAGGGCCTCTCGTTCGGGCCGGGCCGGGCTCGCGGGGCCCGGCCCGGTTCGAAACACGCCCTAAAGACCCTGACCGACCAGGATCACCTCCAGGGTGCGCGGGCCGTGCACGCCCTCCACCCGGTCGAGTTCGATGTCGCTGGTCGCCGAGGGGCCGGAGATCCACGTCAACGGGCGTGCCGGGTCCAGCCGTTCGAGCGCCTGCGGGACGGAGGCGACCACCTGGTCGGGGACGCGCACGACGCAGATGTGGTGGTCGGGGACGAGGGTGATGCGGCGGCGGCCCTGGTCGGGCGAGCCGTCCAGGACGATCGTGCCGGTCTCGGCCACGGCGAGCGCGCAGCCGGTCACCACGCTTTCGACCCCGTCCAGTTCCCGAGGCGTGGACACGGCACGGTCGTGGACCCGGGTGGGATCGGCGGCCGACATCCACTCCGGGGGGAGTCCCGGGGGCACGAGCACGTACCGCGGTCCCCGCTCGGCGAGCAGCCGCATGACGAGGAGGGGCAGCCCCTCCTCGTCGGTGCGGTGCACGACCGCCCGGTAGTCCGCCAGGTTCTCCGCGAGCAGCTCCACCGTCTCCGCGACGCTCCGCTCGCCGTGCTCGCGCAGGTAGTCCCGCGCGACGGCGTCCTCGTAGCCCTTGTGCGGGGAGTCGCCGCGCGGCACGTCGGCCAGTGCGCGCCGCACCCGGCCCAGGATCCGTTCCCTGCCGCTCACTTCGCCGCTCACTTCGAGGCCCCCTTGCCGTCGTTCCCGCCGTGCGTGCGCTGCCACCAGTCGCGGAAGGGCTCCGCCGGCACGGCCGGGAGGTCCCGGGTGCCGCTCCACGCCCTGCCGGGGCCCGGCAGCGAGCGAGGGTGCAGCCGGCGGGTGCGGGAGGCGAGCCGCTGTCCGGCGCGCAGGGCGCCGGGGCGGCCGAACGCCCAGCGGGCCGCCCGCATCGCCGCCCGCTCGGCGGCGTGCCCCTTGGCCGGCTTGAGCACCGCCTTGTCGCCCGCCCGCGTCACCGGCCCGCCCTGCACGACCCGTTCCCGCAGGTGCACCAGCACCTCGGGGATGTCGATGGCGACCGGACAGACCTCGTAGCAGGCGCCGCACAGCGAGGAGGCGTACGGCAGCGAGGCGTCGATCTCGCTCTGCGTGCCGCGTAGTTGGGGGCTGAGGATGGCGCCGATGGGCCCCGGGTAGACCGAGCCGTAGGCGTGCCCGCCCGCCCGCTCGTAGACGGGGCAGACGTTGAGGCAGGCCGAGCAGCGGATGCAGCGCAGCGCCTGGCGGCCGACCTCGTCGGCGAGGGTGTCGGTGCGCCCGTTGTCGAGGAGGACCAGGTGGAAGGCCCGCGGGCCGTCGCCGTCGGTGGTGCCCGTCCACGTCGAGGTGTAGGGGTTCATGCGTTCGGCGGTGGAGGAGCGGGGCAGGGTCTGGAGGAAGACCTCCAGGTCGCGCCACGACGGCACGACCTTCTCGATGCCGACCACCGAGATCAGCGTCTCGGGGAGGGTGAGGCACATCCGCCCGTTGCCCTCGGACTCGACGACCACCAGGGTGCCGGTCTCGGCGACCATGAAGTTGGCGCCGGAGATGCCCACCTTGGCCCGCAGGAACTTCTCGCGTAGGTGCAGCCGGGCCGCCTCGGCGAGTTCGGCCGGCGTGTCCGTCAGCCCCTCGGGCGCCGGGCGCCCCCACGCGCCCATCTCGCGGGCGAAGATGTCACGGATCTCGCCGCGGTTGCGGTGGATCGCGGGGACGAGGATGTGCGAGGGCCGGTCCTTGCCCAACTGCACGATCAGCTCGGCGAGATCGGTCTCGTAGGCGCGGATGCCCGCGGCCTCCAGGGCCTCGTTGAGCCCGATCTCCTGCGTGGCCATGGACTTGACCTTCACGACCTCCGACTCGCCGGTCTCCTGGACCAGCCGGGTGACGATCCGGTTGGCCTCGTCGGCGTCGGCCGCCCAGTGGACGGTGCCGCCCGCCGCCGTGACGGACGCCTCCAACTGCTCCAGGTAGCGGTCGAGGTGACGGAGCGTGTGGTCCTTGATCCGCTTGCCGGCCTCCCGCAGCGCGGCCCAGTCGGACACCTCGGCGACCGCCGCCGCGCGCTTGGCGCGGATGGTGTGCGTGGCGTGCCGCAGGTTGCCCCGCAGCGTCGTGTCGCCGACCGCCTCGCGGGCGGCCTCCGGGAACGCCGGCATCCCGAGATACGTTCCGCTCATACGGCCGGTTCCTCCTCCGTGCTCGCCAGGATCTCCGCGATGTGCACCGGCCGCAGACCGGAGCGGAGCCGGGTCATCGTGCCGCCGAGGTGCATCAGGCACGAGTTGTCGGCCGCGCACAGCACCTCGGCGCCCGTCGACTCGGCGTTGCGGACCTTGTCCGTGCCCATCGCCGCGGAGACGTCGGCGTTCTTCAGCGCGAAGGTCCCGCCGAAGCCGCAGCACTCCTCGGCGCCGGGCAGTTCGACCAGCTCCAGCCCCTTCACCGCCTCCAGCAGCCGCCGGGGCCGCTCGCCGAGACCGAGACCGCGCAGCCCGTGACAGGTCGGGTGGTAGGTCACGGTGTGCGGGTAGTACGCCCCGACGTCCGTCACGCCGAGCACGTCGACAAGGAACTCGGTCAGCTCGTACGTCTTCGGCACCACCGGCGCCAGGGCCGCGGCGAGGGTGTCGCCGCGGCCCTCGGCCCGCGCCCGCTCACCCATCCGCGGATACAGCTCGCGCACCATCGCCCCGCACGACCCCGACGGCGTCACGATCGCCTCGTACTCCCCGAAGACGTCCGAGAAGCGGCGGGCGAGGGGCTCGGCCTCGTGGCGGTAGCCGGTGTTGTAGTGGGCCTGGCCGCAGCAGGTCTGGGCCATCGGGAAGTCGACCTCGACGCCCAGTCTGGTCAGCAGTCTCACCACGGCGCGGCCGGTGTCGGGATACAGCGTGTCGTTGACACAGGTCAGGAACAGTGCGACACGCATCGCGGCTCCTCGGGGTCGTTCGTCGGGTGGGTGCAGGGTAGTCCGGCGGCCGGACCGGGCCCGGACTCCGGTTCACGCGCGGCGGGCCGGGTCCGGGTGCCGGCTCATGTGCGGCGGGCCCGGTCCGGGCGCGGGGCCCGGCTCACCGTGCGGTGAGCCGGGCCTGCGCGTCCCGCCAGCGGCCGGTGCCGCCCCGCGGTTCGTAGCGCGTCAGGTGCTGGGTCCTGGCGAGCAGCCCGCGCATGTCCTGCCGGTCGCCCACCAGCCCGTGCGCCCTGGCCTGGACGAGGACGTTGCCGAGCGCGGCGGCCTCCGTCGGACCGGCCACCACCGGCAGCCCGCAGGCGTCGGCGGTGAGCTGGCACAGCAGCGAGTTGCGGGTGCCGCCGCCCACGACGTGCACGACGTCGACGGGATGGCCGGCCAGCCGCTGGGCGTCCTCGACCGCCCGCCGGTGGGCGAGCGCGAGCGAGTCCAGGATGCAGCGGGTGACCTCGGCGGGGGTGCCCGGCACCGGCTGCCCGGAGGCACGGCACGCCTCGGCGATCCGCTCCGGCATCCGGCCCGGGGCGAGGAACGCGGCGTCCCCCGCGTCCACCACCGACCGCAGCGCCGGCACCCCGGCGGCGTCCCGCAGCAGCCCGCTCAGGTTCGGGTCCCCCCAGGCCCGGACGCACTCCTGGAGCAGCCACAGCCCCATGATGTTGCGCAGGTAGCGGACCGTGCCGTCGAGCCCCAGCTCGTTGGTGAAGTTGGCGGCGCGGCTGTCCTCGGTGAGCACGGGCGCGTCGAGCTCCAGGCCGGCCAGGGACCAGGTGCCGGTGCAGATGTAGGCGAAGCGCCCGCCCGTCGCCGGTACGGCGGCCACCGCGGACGCCGTGTCGTGCGACCCGACGGCCGTCACCGGCACGGGCCCGGTCAGCCCGGTCTCCTCCAGCACCTCCGCCCGCAGCGCGCCCGCCGCGTCCCCGGGCCGCCGCAGCGGTGCGAACAGGGAGAGGTCGACGCCCAGCCGCGCGGCGAGGCCGTACGCCCAGTCGCCGGTCCGGGGATCGACGAGCTGGGTGGTGGAGGCGTTGGTCAGCTCGGTGCCCTGCTCGCCGGTCAGCCAGTACGACAGCAGGTCGGGGATCATCAGCAGCCTGCTCGCACAGGCCAGTTGACGGCTCCCGCGGGCCGCCGTGAGCTGGTACAGCGTGTTGAACGGCGCGTACTGCAGTCCGGTAGCCGCGTACAGCTCGGCGGCCGGGACGCTCGCCCACACCTTCTCCGGGACGCCCTCGGTGCGGGCGTCGCGGTAGTGCACCGGGTTGCCCAGCAGGGCCCCGTCGGCGTCGAGCAGGCCGTAGTCCACGGCCCAGCTGTCGATGCCGACGGAGTCGAGCCGGCCCCCCGTCGCCGCACCGGCGGCCCGCAGCCCCTCCAGCACCCCGGCGTACAGCCCGAGGACGTCCCAGCGCAGGCCCTCCGGCACGCGCACGGGCCGGTTGGGGAAGCGGTGCGCCTCGGTCAGCTCCAGCGTGTCCGGGCCGACGCGGCCGGCCATCACGCGCCCGCTGGAGGCGCCGAGGTCGACCGCGGCGTACGACTTCACGGCCGTCACCGGAGGAAGGCGGCCGCCACACCCGCGTCGACGGGGATGTGCAGACCGGTGGTGTGGGTGAGCTCGCCGCCGGTGAGGGCGAAGACGGCGTTCGCCACGTGCTCGGGCAGCACCTCCCGCTTGAGGATGGTGCGCTGCGCGTAGAACTCGCCCAGCTTCTCCTCCGCCACCCCGTAGACGGCCGCGCGCTGGGCGCCCCAGCCGCCCGCGAAGATGCCCGAGCCGCGCACCACGCCGTCGGGGTTGACGCCGTTGACGCGGATCCCGTGCTCGCCCAGCTCGGCGGCCAGCAGCCGCACCTGGTGGGCCTGGTCGGCCTTGGTCGCCGAGTAGGCGATGTTGTTCGGACCGGCGAAGACGGCGTTCTTCGACGCGATGTAGACGATGTCGCCGCCCAGTTCCTGCGCGATCATCACGCGGGCCGCCTCGCGCGAGACGAGGAAGGAGCCGCGGGCCATGATGTCGTGCTGGAGGTCCCAGTCCTTCGCGGAGGTCTCCAGCAGCGGCTTGGAGACGGAGATGCCGGCGTTGTTGACCACCAGGTCGACCCCGCCGAAGGCGAGCGCCGCGGACCGGAAGGCGTCGGCGATCTGCTCCTCGGAGGTGACGTCGACGGTCACGGCGACGGCCCTGTCCGGCCCGCCCAGCTCCTCGGCGACGGCGGCCGCGTTGTCCCCGTCCAGGTCGGCGACCACGACGCACGCGCCCTCGGCGACCAGCCGGTGCGCGATCGCCTTGCCGATCCCGCTGCCCGCGCCCGTCACCAGCGCCACCCGCGTGGCCAGCGCCTTCGGCTTCGGCATCCGCTGGAGCTTGGCCTCCTCCAGCGCCCAGTACTCGATGCGGAACTTCTCCGACTCCTCGATCGGCGCGTACGCCGACACCGACTCGGCGCCGCGCATCACGTTGATCGCGTTGACGTAGAACTCGCCGGCCACCCGGGCGGTCTGCTTGTCCTTGCCGAAGGAGAACATGCCCACCCCGGGCACGAGCACGATCGCCGGGTCGGCGCCGCGCATGGCGGGGGAGTCCGCCAGCGCGTGCCGGGCGTAGTAGGCGGCGTACTCCTCGCGGTAGGCGGTGTGCAGCTCCTTCAGCCGCGCGATCGCCTCGTCGAGGGGCGCGGCGGGCGGCAGGTCGAGGACCAGCGGGCGGACCTTGGTGCGCAGGAAGTGGTCCGGGCAGGAGGTGCCGAGGGCGGCGAGGCGGGGGTGCCCGGCGCGGGCGGTGAAGTCGAGGACGACCTCGGAGTCGGTGAAGTGACCGACCTGCGGGCGGTCCTGGGAGGCGATCGCCCGGACGTACGGCGCGAGGGCGGCGGCCCGCTCGCGGCGCTCCGCCTCGGGCAGCGGCCCGTAGCCGTCGAGCACCGGGCCGAAGGGCTCCGCCCTGCCGCGCTCCTCGAGGAAGGCCTCGGCGGTGCGGATGATGTGGAGCGAGTTGCGCTCGCACTCCTCGGCGGTGTCGCCCCACGCGGTGATGCCGTGGCCGCCGAGCACACAGCCGACGGCCCGCGGGTTGGCCTTCTTCACCGCCGCGATGTCCAGGCCGAGCTGGAAGCCGGGGCGCCGCCACGGCACCCAGACGACCGTGTCGCCGAAGCACTCGGCGGTCAGCTTCTCCCCGTCGGCGGCGCAGGCGAGCGCGATGCCCGAGTCGGGGTGCAGGTGGTCCACGTGGGCCGCGTCGACCAGACCGTGCATCGCGGTGTCGATGGACGGGGCGGCACCGCCCTTGCCGTGCAGGCAGTAGTCGAACGCGGCGACCATCTCGTCCTCGCGCTCGACGCCCGGGTAGACGTCGGCGAGCCCCCGCAGCCGGTCCAGCCGCAGCACGGCCAGTCCCGCCTCGGTCAGGGTGCCGAGGTCGCCGCCGGAGCCCTTCACCCACATCAGCTCGACGTCGGTGCCGGTGACGGGGTCGGTGCCGGTGCCCTTGGCGGAGGTGTTCCCGCCGGCGTAGTTGGTGTTGCGGGGGTCAGCGCCGAGCCGGTGCGACCGGGCGAGGAGTGCGGCGGCTTCGGGATGCGGTGCCATGACTTCCAGTCCTTTTCACAGAAGACGGGTTCACAGGAGACGGGGTGACGAAGGGGGCGCGGGGCCGTGCCGGTGCGCGGCCCCGCCGCGTGGGCGCGACCGGCCCCGCAGGGCCCGCACCCGCGACGGCCGGGACGCGGCGGACGCTCACGCGCCCCAGCCGGCCTGCTCCCCGCCGACCCGCTCGGCGACGATCTTCTCGGCCCACCCGCTCGCGCGGTACGCGGCGACGGGGTCGGGGTCCAGCCCCGTCTCCTCCCGCACCTCGCGCAGCAGCGGCCGCACATCGGTGTTGTACGCGTCCATCAGCACCGCGTTCGCCTCCAGGACGTCCCCGGCGGCCTGCGCGGCGGCCAGCGCCGACCGGTCGACCAGCAGCGCCTTCGCCGTGGCCTCCTGGACGTTCATCACGGACCGGATGATCGCCGGGATCTTCGCCTCGATGTTGTGGCACTGGTCGAGCATGAACGCCACCTCGGAACCGAGGCCCCCGCCGCGGACGACCTCGTACATGATCCGGAACAGCTGGAACGGGTCGGCCGCTCCCACCATCAGGTCGTCGTCGGCGTAGAACCGCGAGTTGAAGTCGAACCCGCCGAGCTTGCCCTCGCGCAGCAGCGTGGCCACGATGAACTCGATGTTGGTGCCCGGCGCGTGGTGCCCGGTGTCGACGACGACCTGGGCCTTGGGGCCGAGCTTGAGGCAGTGGGCGTACGCGGTGCCCCAGTCCGGCACGTCGGTCGCGTAGAACGCGGGCTCGAAGAACTTGTACTCCAGCAGCATCCGCTGCCCGTCCCCGAGCCGCCCGTAGACCTCGGCCAGGGCCTCGGCCAGCCGGTCCTGCCGGGCCCGGATGTCGTCCTGGCCGGGGTAGTTCGTACCGTCGGCGAACCACAGCTTGAGATCGGCGGAGCCGGTCGCGTCCATGATGTCGACGCACTCCAGGAGGTGGTCGACGGCCTTGCGCCGGACCGAGGCCTCCGGGTGGCAGACGCTGCCCAGCCGGTACGCGTCGTCCTGGAAGGTGTTGGAGTTGATCGTCCCCAGCCTCACCCCCCGGTCCTCGGCGTGTTTCGCAAGTGCGGAGTAGTCCTCCACCTTGTCCCAGGGGATGTGCAGGGCCACGGTCGGGGCGACGCCGGTGAACTCGTGCACCTTCGCCGCGTCGTCGAGCTTCTCCCGCGGGTCGCGGGGCACGCCCTCCTGGGCGAACACCTTGAAGCGGGTCCCCGAGTTCCCGTACGCCCACGACGGCGTCTCTACGGCCTGGGTCTTCAGCGCGGCCTTCACCGCGGCGAGGTCGGTCACTCAGTGCTCCTGTGACATCGGTCCGGAAAGACATCCTGATCGGCTTCCGGAAAGGCTTCTTGAAAGGCGCCTGGATGAAACGATTCAGAACGGGAAGCTATGAGGCCGTCGGGGGTGTGTCAACCCCTCCGCCCAGGTCCGGTCTCCGTGACCGTTGTGTGACCTTCGCTTATCGAAAACTTTTCGAGGCGGACCCATTGACGTGACATGTCCGTCGTGCCTAACGTCCCGGCCATCCAGTTGAAACCTTTCACGACGTCGTGGCGGCCCCCCCGGGGACTGTCGGCGGACGTCGTCGAGGAGCCATCCATGACCCACCCGTCCGACACGGGACAAGCCCCGGTGCTGGCGCTCAGGGACGTCTCCAAGTCCTTCGGCGCCGTACGCGCCCTGCGGGGCGTCTCCCTGGAGCTGTTCCCCGGCGAGGTCCACGCCCTCGCCGGGGAGAACGGCGCGGGCAAGTCGACCCTCATCAAGACGCTCGCCGGAGTGCACCGGCCGGACGCCGGCCAGGTGCTGCTCGACGGCGGGCCCGTCGTCTTCCACGGCCCCGGCGACGCCCGCGACGCCGGCATCGCCGTGATCTACCAGGAGCCCACGCTCTTCCCCGACCTCTCGATCGCCGAGAACATCTTCATGGGCCGCCGGCCCCGGCGGAGCCTCGGCCGCATCGACCACAAGGCCACCCGCGAGGCCACCGCGGCCCTGATGCGGCGCCTCGGCGTCGACCTGGACCCGGACCGCCCGGCGCGCGGCCTGTCCATCGCCGACCAGCAGATCGTCGAGATCGCCAAGGCGCTCTCCTTCGACGCCCGTGTCCTGATCATGGACGAACCGACCGCCGCCCTCACCGGCAGCGAGGTCGCCCGCCTCTTCGGCGTCGTGCGCACCCTGCGCGAGGAGGGCGCCGCCGTGCTGTTCATCTCGCACCGGCTGGAGGAGATCTTCGCGATCTGCCAGAGGGTGACGACCCTGCGGGACGGCGCCTGGATCGCGAGCGAACCCCTCGACGGCATGACCGAGGACGACCTCGTGCGCCGGATGGTCGGCCGCGACCTCGACGAGCTGTACCCGAAGCAGCACGTCGACCCGGGCGAGGTCGCCCTCAGCGTGCGCCGGCTGACCCGCGAGGGCGTCTTCACCGACGTCTCCTTCGAGGTCCGGCGCGGCGAGATCGTCGGCCTCGCCGGACTGGTCGGCGCCGGGCGCACCGAGGTCGCCCGCGCGGTCTTCGGCATCGACCGCTGGGACGCCGGCGAGGTGGAGGTGGCCGGCCGCGCGCTCACCAACGGCGCCCCGTCCACCGCCATGGCCGCGGGCCTCGCCCTGGTCCCCGAGGACCGGCGCGCCCAGGGCCTGGTGATGGACATGTCCATCGAGCGCAACATCGGCCTGACCGGACTCCGCACCACCGTGAAGGCCGGCCTGATGGACCGCGGCGCCGAGCGCAGCCGCTCGCTCGACTGGGCGGTCCGGCTCCAGGTGAAGTACGCCCGCATCGCCGACACCGTCAACACGCTCTCCGGCGGCAACCAGCAGAAGGTCGTGCTGGCGAAGTGGCTGGCCACCGGGCCGAAGGTGCTCATCGTCGACGAGCCCACCCGCGGCATCGACGTCGGCACCAAGGCCGAGGTGCACCGGCTGCTGTCCGAACTGGCCGCCGACGGGGTCGCCGTCCTGATGATCTCCTCCGACCTGCCCGAGATCCTCGGCATGGCCGACCGCGTGCTGGTGATGCACGAGGGCCGCCTCACCGCCGAGATCCCCCGCTCCGACGCCACCGAGGAAACCGTGATGGCCGCAGCCACCGGGAGGGCAGCCGCATGACGGTGACCACTCCCGAAGCCCCCGCCGCCGAGGTCGCCGGGTCCGGCGGCGCCCGCCTGGTGGACCGCGTCTTCAAGATGCGCGAACTGGCCATCCTGCTGGTCTTCCTGGTGATGATCGCCGTCACCCAGGCCGGCAACAGCGAGTTCCTGTCGGAACAGGGCATCAAGGACCTGCTGCTCAACGCGACCATCCTGGTCCTGGTCGCCACCGGCCAGTCCCTGGTCGTCATCACCCGCAACGTCGACCTGTCCGTCGGCTCCACGCTCGGCATCAGCGCCTTCGCCGCCGGCGTGTACCTCCAGGACGGCGGCGACCCGCTCGTCGCGGTCGTGCTGGCGGTCCTGCTCGGCATCGGCTTCGGCCTGCTGAACGGCCTCCTGGTCAGCCTCGGCCAGGTGCCGGCCCTGGTCGTCACCCTCGGCACGCTGTACATCATCCGCGGCATCGACTCCATCTGGGTCGGCTCCCGGCAGATCACCGCGGCCGACCTGCCCGGCTCCTTCGTCGACTTCGGCTCCGGCGGCGTCTCCGCCGTGCCGTACCTGGCGGTCATCGCCCTCGTCGTCCTGGTCGCCACCGCCTACTGGCTCAAGCACTTCGGCAGCGGCCGCGAGCTGTACGCGCTCGGCTCCAACCCGGAGGCCGCCCGCCTCGCCGGCATCCCGGTCAGGAAGCGGATCCTGGTCGCCTACACCTTCTGCGGCGCCCTCGCCGGCCTCGCCGGAGCCCTGTACCTCGCCCGGTTCGGCAACGTCGACTCCGGCACCGGCAACGGCTACGAACTCACCGTCGTCAGCGCGGTCGTCGTCGGCGGCGTGGTCTTCACCGGCGGCTCCGGCAGCGTCTACGGCGCCGCCCTCGGCGCCCTGCTGCTGACCTCCGTCAACAGCGTGCTGCCCGCCCTCGGCGTCAGCTCCGTCTGGGTGCTCGCCATCAACGGCATCCTGCTCCTGCTCGCCATCGCCGTCGACCGCGTGGTCGCGCTGCGGGTGGCGTCGGCCCTGAAGAAGAGGAACGCCCGCCATGCCTGAGTCGCTGGCCCGCGCCATCCGGTGGGACACGGTCGTCGGCGCCCTCCTGATCGTCCTGCTCCTGCTGTCCTTCTCGTTCGTGGACGGCTTCGGCAACGCCCTCAACCTGTCCTTCCTGATCGGCAACACGCTCCCCATCGCGCTGATCGCCCTGCCGATGACCCTGCTGGTCGTCTCCGGCGAGATCGACCTGTCCGTCGCCTCCACGGCCGGCCTGTCCGGCGCGGTGATGGGCGCCCTGTGGAACCAGGGCATGACCATCGAGGCGATCATCCCGGTCTGCCTGCTGCTCGGCGTGGTCTGCGGCCTGGTCAACGGGCTGCTGGTGACCCGCCTCGGACTGCCCTCGCTCGCCGTCACCATCGGCACCATGGCCGCCTACCGGGGCATCGCGCAGATCGTGCTCGGCTCCGACGCGGTCACCGACTTCCCCGCCCCGTACCTGGACTTCGCGGCCGGACGCATCGGCGACACCTTCGTCCCGCAGGCACTCCTGCCCTTCGTGGTGCTCCTCGCGATCGCCGTGGTCGCCCTGCACGCCACCCCGTTCGGCCGGTCGCTGTTCGCGACCGGCGCCGGCGAGGAGGCCGCCCGGTTCGCCGGCATCCGGGTCAGGCGGCAGAAGCTGATCCTGTTCACCGTGACCGGCCTGATGGCCTCCCTCACCGGCGTCTTCTGGGCCCTGCACTACGCCAGCGCCCGCTACGACAACGCCACCGGCCTCGAACTCTCCGTCGTCGCCGCGGTGCTGCTCGGCGGCATCGACTTCGACGGCGGCAAGGGAACCCTGGGCGGAGCCATAGCCGGTGTCTTCCTGCTCGGCGCCCTGCAGAACGTGATGAGCCTGCAGGACGTCTCCGCCCAGTCGCAGATCGTCGTCACCGGCGTCCTGCTCGTCCTGTCCGTGCTCGGCCCCCGCGTCGCCCGCCGGATCGCCGTGGCGCGGGCCGGCCGGCGAGCCGCGTCGGCACCACCACCGGCCGGCGCACCCGCCCCGGCCCCGTGACCGGCCGGCGCACCCGCCCCGGCCCCGTGACCGGCCGGCGCACCCGCCCCGGCCCCGTGACCCCCCAGCCGCCCCCCCCCCGCGTCCTCCCGTACTCACAAAGGACCCTCTCCCATGCGCAAGTCATCCCTCCGCCGTGCCTGCGCGGCCCTCGCCGCCGTCACCTCCCTCGCGCTCGCCGCCACCGCCTGCGGCGGCACCACCAAGGAGGACGTGAAGAACGAGAGCACCGGCGCCGCGGCCTCCGGCGGCAAGGCCGACCCGAACGCGGCCACCAAGAAGGGCCTCACCGTCGGCTTCCTGCCCAAGCAGGTCAACAACCCGTACTTCACCACCTCCGACAAGGGCGGCGAGGCGGCCCTGAAGGAACTGGGTTCCAGCTACAAGGAGGTCGGCACCAGCAGCGGCACCGACACCTCCGGCCAGGTGTCCTACGTCAACACGCTCACCCAGCAGCAGGTCGACGCGATCGCCGTGTCCGCGCAGGACCCGGGGGCGCTGTGCACCGCGCTCAAGCAGGCCATGAGCAACGACATCAAGGTCGTCACCTACGACTCCGACACCAACCCCGAGTGCCGCAACGCCTTCGTCTCGCAGGCCAGTGGCGAGGACCTGGGCCGCACCGAGGTCCAGCTGCTCGCCGAGCAGATCGGCTACAAGGGCGAGATCGCGATCCTGTCCGCCGCGCAGACCGCGACCAACCAGAACGCCTGGATCGAGTTCATGAAGGACGAACTCGAGGACCCCAAGTACAAGGACATCAAGCTGGTCAAGGTCGCCTACGGCGACGACGACGCCCAGAAGTCCTTCCAGCAGACCCAGGGCCTGCTCCAGGAGTACCCGAACCTGAAGGGGATCATCTCCCCGACCACCGTCGGCATCAAGGCCGCCGCCCAGTACCTGTCCGGCTCCAAGTACAAGGGCAAGGTCAAGCTGACCGGCCTCGGCACCCCCAACGACATGCGCAAGTACGTCAAGAACGGCACCGTCGAGGCCTTCGAGCTGTGGGACCCGGCGAAGCTCGGCGCGCTCGCCGCGCAGACGGCGGTCGCCCTGGTGTCCGGCCAGATCACCGGCAAGGAGGGCGAGACCTTCACCGCCGGCGGCACCAGCCACACCATCGGCAAGGACGGCGTGATCAGCCTCGGCAAGCCGACCGTCTTCGACGCCAAGAACATCGACCAGTTCAACTTCTGATCACACAAGGGGTGTTGATGCAACGCGTGTGCTTCCTGCTGAAGGTCCGGGCGGACCGCCTCGACGAGTACCGCGAGCGGCACGCCGCCGTCTGGCCGGAGATGCTCGACGCGCTCTCGGCCACCGGCTGGCACAACTACTCGCTCTTCCTGCGCGAGGACGGACTGCTCGTCGGCTACCTGGAGACCGAGGACTTCGACGCGGCCCGGGCCGGCATGGAGGCCACCGACGTCAACGCCCGCTGGCAGGCGGAGATGGCGCCGTTCTTCGAGTCGTCGGACGGCGCCCGGCCCGACGAGGCCATGAAACCGCTCACCGAGGTCTTCCACCTGGCCTGACCCCTCCCGCGTTCCCCCCGGCGCTCCACGTCACCGGCTTCCGGCCCCCCGCCCGACCGGTCCGGTGCGCGGCGGGGATGGCGGTAATGTGAAGGTCCCCCACCGCCCTCCCCGCCGCCCCTCGTCCCCGACTCTCTGGAGGTTTCTGCCCGATGGCCCAGTCGGTGGGAATCAAGGACGTCGCCCGCGCCGCCGGCGTCTCGGTCGGCACGGTGTCCAACGTCATCAACCGCCCGGACACCGTGGCCACGGAGACCCGTGCCCGCGTGCTCTCCGCGATCGACCGGCTCGGCTACGTCCGCAGCGAGTCCGCCCGCCAACTGCGCGCGGGCCGCAGCCGGATCATGGGGCTGCTCGTCCTCGACATGGGCAACCCCTTCTTCGTGGACGTCGCCCGCGGCGCCGAACGGGCCGCCCGGCAGGCGGGCCTCGGCGTGATGGTCTGCAACAGCGCCGAGAGCGCCGGCGAGGAGGCCGAGTACCTGTCCCTCTTCGCCGAGCAGCGCGTGCGGGGCGTCCTGCTCACCCCGGCCGACGCCACCGGCCGCAACATCGCCGCGTTCCGCCGGCACGGCATCCCGTTCGTGCTGGTCGACCGGGTCTCCGAGGGCACCACCGAGTGCTCGGTCTCCGTCGACGACGTGGCCGGCGGCGCGCTCGCCGTACGCCACCTCGTCGACGCCGGGCACCGCTCCGTCGCCTACGTCAGCGGCCCGCCCGGCCTCACCCAGATCCGCGACCGCCGCACCGGCGCCCTGAACGCCCTCGCCGAGGCGGGCCTGGGCCCCGAGTGCCTGCGCGAACTGCCCACCGAGCGGCTCGACGTGGCCGCCGGACGGGACGCGGGCGCCCGTCTCCTCGGTCTGACCGACCGTCCGACCGCCGTGTTCTGCGCCAACGACCTGCTCGCCCTCGGCGTCCTGCAGGCCATGTACGCGGCCGGCGTCAACGTCCCCGACGACCTCGCGATCGTCGGCTACGACGACATCGAGTTCGCCGCCGCGGCGGCCGTACCCCTGACGTCCGTCCGCCAGCCGGCCGTCACCATGGGCGCCCTGGCCGCCGGCATGCTCCTGGAGGAGACCGAGGAGGGGCCCGGCGGCGGGCCCCGTCCGCACGAGCACCGGCGGGTCGTGCTCCAGCCGGAGCTGGTGGTGCGCCGCTCCAGCCTGTCGTCGCGCTGACCGGCCGTTCAGCGGTGATGCCCGGTGGTGGTGTCCGGCAGTGGTACCCGGTCGTGGTGCCCGGTCGTGACGGTTCTTCTTCCGGCGGTTTGACCCGTCGTTCAGTAGCGGTTCGTGATCCCCGGCCTCCGCCGGCGCCGGGACGTGTGCTGAACTGGGACGCGGCCCGCACCTCGATCGCCACGGGAGCCTCACGTTGTCCGACAGCTACCGTCAGCCCGGCGTCGTCCTCACCGACCGCCGCTTCACCGTCCCCCTCGACCACGCCGACCCCGCCGGGGAGACGATCGAGCTGTACGCCCGCGAGGTCGTCGCGAGCGACAAGGCGGGGCAGGACCTCCCCTGGCTGGTCTACCTCCAGGGCGGACCCGGCTTCGGCGCCCACCGGTTCGTCGGCCGGCAGGCCTGGCTCGACCGCGCCCTGAAGGAGTTCCGCGTCCTCCTCCTCGACCAGCGCGGCACCGGCAGCTCCACGCCCGCCAACCGGCAGACGCTCCCGCTGCGCGGCGGCCCCGCCGAGCAGGCCGCGTACCTGACCCGCTTCCGCGCCGACTCCATCGTCCGCGACTGCGAGCTGGTGCGCCGCGAGGTCACCGGCGGCGCCCCCTGGACCGTCCTCGGCCAGAGCTTCGGCGGCTTCTGCACGCTCACCTACCTCTCCCTCGCCCCCGAAGGGCTCGCCGCGGCCCTGATCACCGGCGGGCTGCCCTCCCTGGACGCCCACGCCGACGACGTCTACCGGGCCGCCTACCCGCGCATGGAACGCAAGACGGCCGCGCACTACGCCCGCTACCCGCAGGACGTCGCCCGCGCCCGCCGGATCGCCGAGCACCTGCTCGCGCACGAGGTGACCCTCCCGAACGGCTACCGCCTCGGCGTCGAGGCCTTCCAGAGCCTCGGCATCCTCCTCGGCGGCAGCGAGGGCAGCCACCGGCTGCACTTCCTCCTCGAGGACGCCTTCGTGCCCACCCCGGCCGGCCCCGCCCTGTCCGACGCCTTCCAGGAGGAGGTCCAAGGGCTCCTGTCGTACGCCTCGCACCCCCTCTACGCCCTCGTCCACGAGTCGATCTACGGCCAGGACGAGCGGCCCACCGCCTGGTCGGCCGAGCGGGTGCGCGCCGAGTTCCCGCAGTTCGACGCGGCGAAGGCACTGGCGGGCGACGGACCCCTGCCGCTGACCGGCGAGACCGTCCACCCCTGGACGTTCGACCGCGACCCGGCGCTGCGCCCGCTGCGCGAGACCGCCGAACTCCTCGCCGCCCGCACCGACTGGACCCCCCTCTACGACCCGGCCCGCCTCGCCGCCAACGAGGTCCCGGTCGCCGCGGCGGTCTACCACGACGACCTCTACGTCGACACCGCGCACTCGCTGCGGACCGCCCGCGCCGTCCGCGGTCTGCGCACCTGGGTCACCGACGAGTTCGAGCACGACGGCGTCCGCGCGGGCGGCCCCCGCGTCCTGGACCGGCTGCTGGCCCTGACCCGCGACGAGGTCTGACCCGCGACGAGGTCCGGCCCGCGACGAGGTCCGGCCGGCGACCAGGTCCGGCCCGGGTCGAGGTCCGGCCCGGGCCGGCGGAGCCCCGTGCGCCCGCCGCCCGCCGTCCGCCGTCCGCCGCCCCTCCCCGCACCGCCGGTCACCCCCGGCACCCCGGCATCCGGGGCGGGGCGGCCCGGAACACCCCCGGCCGCGCCGCCTCCCCGTGATCAGTAGGGTGGGCGGAATGCGAGACCAGACGGTGGACCGGGAAGACCTGCGCGGCGACTGCGGCAACTGCTTCGGACTGTGCTGCGTGGCGCTGCCCTTCGCCCGCTCCGCGGACTTCGCGCTCGACAAGGACGCCGGCACGCCCTGCCCCAACCTGGGCGAGGACCACCGCTGCGGCATCCACGCCCGGCTGCGGCAGCAGGGCTTCAGCGGCTGCACGGTCTACGACTGCTTCGGCGCCGGCCAGAAGGTCTCCCAGATCACCTTCGGCGGCCGGGACTGGCGTACGGGACCCCGCGACCACGTCCGCCGCATGACCGAGGTCTTCCCGGTGGTCCGGCACCTGCACGAGCTGCTCCGGTACCTCACCGAGGCCCTCGCCCTCCCCGCGGCCGGCCCGCTCCGCCCCGAGCTGCGCCGGGCGCTGGAACGCACCGAGGAACTGACCCTGGGCACCCCGGAGGAACTCGCCGCGCTGGACGTGCCCGCGCACCGCGAGACCGTCGGCGCCCTGCTCCTGCGCGCCAGCGAACTGGCCCGCGCGGGCCGGCCCGGCCGCCGGCGCGAACACCGGGGCGCCGACCTGATGGGCGCCCGCCTCAGGGGCGCCGACCTGCGCGCCGCCAACCTGCGCGGGGCCCTGCTCATCGGGGCCGACCTGCGCGGGGCCGACCTGCGCGGCGCCGACCTCATCGGGGCCGACCTGCGCGGGGCCGACCTCACCGACGCCGACCTGACCGACGCGATCTTCCTGACCCAGCCGCAGCTCACCGCGGCCCGGGGGAGCGCCGGGACCAGGCTGCCGGGGTCAGTCGACCGGCCCGCGCACTGGACAGCGGGGCGCTGAGGCGGGCTCCGGCGCGTCGGCTCTCCGCACGCCTGTCGCCGCGCCCGCCGCCGTCGCCGCGCCCGTCGCCGCCGAGGCCGTCGGCGGGCGCCGCTCCAGCCGCAGCCGCAGGCCCTCCGGCATCAGGGTCAGCCGTTCGGCCACCCGCAGCCGGTAGCCGGGGTCGGGCACCAGCTCGTAGCGGCGCAGCAGCAGGCCGAGCACCAGCGTGGCCTCGTGCAGCGCGAACTGCCGGCCGATGCAGGCCCGCGCCCCGGTGCCGAACGGCTTGAAGGCGTGCGGGGCCCGCGCGCGCACCGCCGCCGCCTCGAAGCGGTCCGGGTCGAACTCCTCGGCGTCGGCGCCCCACACCTCGGGGTCGCGGTGCAGCATCGCCGTCAGCACGAGTGCCCACGCGCCCCGCCGCATCGGATGCTCCCCGGCCAGGACGGTGTCCTCGCGGGCCTCGCGGGCGAACGCGGGCGCCGTGGGCCACAGCCGCAGCGACTCGTCGAGGACCCGGCGCACGTGGCGCAGCCTGGCCACCTGGTCGTACCCCGGCACCGGCGCGTCCCCCCACACCCGGTCCACCTCGGCGCGGGCGCGGGCGGCGACCTCCGGGTGCCGGGAGAGGTAGTGCAGGGCGAAGGAGAGCGCGCCCGAGGTGGTCTCGTGACCGGCGACCAGGAAGGTGACGACCTGGCGCCGCACGTTCTCCGCGGACAGCCGCTCCCCGGTCTCCGGGTGGGCCGTCTCCAGCATCCGGTCGAGGAGGTCGCCGTCACCGGAGGGTCCCGCCCGACGGGCCCGCACCAGCGCGTCGACCGTGCGGTCGAGGAAGGCGATGTCGGCCTCGTTGCGGCGGCCGGCCCGCCACAGCAGCCGGGGCGTCGGCACGGTGTTGAGCCGCTGCGCGTGGCTCAGCGTGCCGACCATCGCCGTGACGAAGGGATGCGGCCGGGACCGTTCGAACGAGCCGAAGTCGTGCCCGAACCCGGTGCGCGCGATCGTCTCCAGCGTCAGCTTCGTCATGTCCGCGGGCACGTCCACGGCGTCCCCCGAGGCAGCCGCCCGGTCCCACTGACCGGTCAGCCGGTCCGCCACGTCCAGCATCATCGGGTGGTAGGCCGCCATGGCCTCCCGGCTGAACCCCGGCGCCAGCACGTCGTGCGCCAACCGCCAGTTGGGCTCGTGGTTGTACGCCGTGAACAGGGCGTCCCCGACCACCGGCCGCAGGTTGGCGACCCCGAGCCCCACGTGCTTGGCGAACCGGGCCTCGTCCGCCAGGTCGGCAGCGAGCCGCGCACCCCAGACGAACACGAACTCCCGGCCGAAGACCCGCCGCCGGAAGACCGGCCCGAGCCGGCGCGCGTACTTCAGGGAGTCCTGCACCGGTGTCCGCCGGCTCGCGCCGAGCACGTCCCCGAGCAGCGGCAGCCGGTACGGCGGATGCGGAATGCGCCGCAGCCCGGGCCACCCCAGCTCGGCACTGCGGAACCCCTTCGGCAGCGCGGCCCCCGGCCCCGGCCCCGCCTCCGTCCCGGACGTCGTCTCCGCCATGACGCGATCTCCCTTGACACAACGGCAGGTCGAGCGTGTTGTACGTGGGTTCAATAGCGTGCCCAGTCTCGTCCCGCCGCTGAACCGGCGTCAAGTAAAGTGCCGGCATGGCCGCCAACCAGGGGGAGCGCGCGCGGCGCCGCCTCAGTACCGGAGAGCGCCGCGAACAGCTTCTGTCGGTGGGCGCGCGCCTGTTCTCGGAGAGCCCGTACGACGAGGTGCGGATCGAGCGGGTCGCCGAGATCGCGGGCGTCTCGCGGGGGCTGCTCTACCACTACTTCCCGGCCAAGCGGGACTTCTTCGCGGCGGTCGTCGAGCGGGAGAGCGAACGGATGCTGCGCATGACGGCGGCGGTGCCCGGCGTCCCCGTCCGCGAACAGCTCACCGCCGGCCTGGACGCCTACCTGGAGTACGTCCGCACCCACGCGCACGGCTACCGCGCCTTCCACCGGGCGGACGCGGCCGGCGACCGGGCCGTGCGCCGTGTCTACCGGCGGGCGCTGGCCGCCCAGGAGCGGCAGATCCTCGCGGCCCTCGCCGCCGACCCCGAGTTCGGGCCGCTCTTCGGGGAGCGCGCCGACGTGCGCCTCGCGGTGCGCGGCTGGCTGGCGTTCACCACGGCGGTGTGCCTGGAGTGGCTGCGCGGTCCCGACGACGCGCTGTCGCGGGAGCAGGTCCGCGAGGTGTGCGCGCGGGCGCTGCTCGGCGTCATCGCCCGCTGACGGACGCCGCACGGGTCACGGGCTCCCGCCCGCCGTGCACTGTCCCACGGCGTCCTCGCCGGCCGGGAGGAGCGGACAGGAGGACCGGACAGGAGGACGGGACAGGAAGACCGGCCGGGAAAAGCGGCCGGGAGGAGCGGCCGGGAGGCGTCCTCACCTGGAACGGCGCGAGTCCCCCCGCCGCTTCCGCCGCAGCCGGTCGGGAACCCGCAGCCGCCGGTGGACCTGCTCACGCAGCCGGGACAGCCAGGGCAGCCGCCCGTCCTGCTCCCGCGTGGCACGGTCCAGCTCCTCCAGGAGGCGGTGCGAGCGGTGCTCGGTGTCGAGTTCGTCGATCATGCGGTTGACCTCGGTCAGCACCGCGCCGTGCAGCTGCCACTGCCGGGCGTCGTGCTGGAGCTGCTCCAGCAGCAGCTGGGCGAGCTTGTCGCGGGTGGCCGCGGCCTCCCGCAGCTGCGAGGTGAGGCGCTCCTCGGCGGACTCGGCGTTCTCGCTGACGTCCGTGGTGACCAGCACCGCGAAGCTGACCACCGCGTCCGCGATCTCCGACAGCAGCCGTTCCAGGGTGGCGCCGGTCTCCGCCGGGAACAGCGTCCCCGGCTCGCGCTCCTTCGTGAGGTCCGTGAGCGTGCGGGCGAGCACCCGCAGGACGACCGTGCAGATCTCCAGCGTGTCCAGGCCGGTGCGCAGCACCACCCGGTGCAGCACGCCCTCCCGGACCCGGGGATTGAGCCGCAGACTGTCCTCCGCCTGCCGCAGGGCGGCGTCCACCTCGATGATGTCGTGGTCCAGGCGGCGCGCCTCGTGCAGCCGGGCGGCGGCCTGCTCGGGGGGCATGCGGCCGGCGGCCTCCTCGCCGATCCGCAGCATCAGCTGCCGCACCCGGCGGGCCAGGCCCTCGATGGACTCGCCCGCCTCCTCCACCCACACCGGGGGCGGCAGCAGCAGGTTGATGCCCAGGCCGACCACGGCCCCGATCAAGGTCTCCAGCACCCGCGCCCAGGCGGTGTTCCCGACCGTGGTCACGCCCAGCACCAGCATGGCGCTGATCGCCACCTCGGGCACGTACTCGTCGACCCGCACCAGGTGGCCGACGGCCAGCGCGGCCACGATCAGCAGCCCGAGACTCCACCAGGTCAGCCCCACGAGCAGGCTGAACGCGATGGCGACGAGCACGCCCGCCACCACCGCGTTGACGCGCCGCACCCCGTTGGTGAGCGTGGCGTACAGGGTGACCTGGACGACCAGCAGCGCGGTCAGCGGCGCGGTGAGGGGGGCGGCCTCGGGACTCAGGTGCAGCGCGATGACGTAGGCGATCGTCGCGGCCGCGGAGGACCGCAGGGCCTGGACGACCGCGGGTTCCCGGCGGCGCCGCACGAACCGCACGAGCGGTGCGGCGCGTTCACGTACATCAAGCATCCCTTGGCCAGTTCCCGTTCCTCACCTGCCTCGAACGTCTCTTCCGTCACCCACCTCGAACGGCGGTGCGGAACGGGGCCGGCGGCCCGGGGAGCGGCCGAGGGGAGTGGCCGAGCGGATCAGTCGAACAACTTGTCGAGGAAGGCCGTCAGGTTGCCGACCGTCCGCGCGATCTGCTCCTCCAGGGTGAGGCTTTCCTCGAACCGGCCCCCCGGCTCCGGGACCTTCCTCCCGCGCACGTAGAGCGAACAGGCCAGGTCGGTGCACATGTAGAGGCCCACGGAGTTGCCCTCGCGCCCCGCGGCGCCCGCCTTGCGGGCGGTCATCAGCGACACCCCGCCGCCGGGGTGGGTGGTCAGGCACAGCGAGCACATGCTGCGGTGCAGGAAACCGCGCCGCGAGGCCGGGAACCGCAGGGTCACGCCCACCGGACGCCCGTCCCGTTCGGTCACCAGGTAGCTGCGGTCGGGAGCGCCGGGATCGCGCCATCCCAGGAAGTCCAGGTCGTCCCAGGGCCGCGAGTCGAGGTCCCGCGGCACCGCCAGCCGCCCGGCCTCCCCCTTGGAGCAGTTCACGAAGGAGTTGCGGATGTCGTGCTCGGTGAGTGTCCTCATCGGAAGTCTCCTGAATCGCGCGGCCCGCGACGACCGCCGGACCGGGCTGCCGTTTCCTTGGGGCTCTAGGTTATGGCCTAAGCGTAAAGGTCTTTCGCGAGAGGGAGCCAATGTTTTTCCATCAGGGCGCATCGTCCCGGATCGAGAACACGGCAGTCTCTTAGCTCACCACATGAACTAAGGGTTGGGGGAATGTCGCGCCGGCCCCGTCCCCACAGGTATGTTGCAGGTCGGGCAGGGTTCGAAGGGGGCCGACATGGCGGGGCGCAGCGGGCGTACGGTACGCGATCTCAGGCGGGCCAACCGCACGGCCGTCCTGCAGCGGCTCTACTTCGACGGTCCCCTCAGCCGCTTCGAGCTGGGTCCGGCCACCGGTCTCAGCTCCGGATCCGTCAGCAACGTCGTCGCCGACCTGGTCGCCGACGGGCTCGTGGAGGAGGCCGGCAGCGTCGACTCCGACGGCGGCCGGCCCCGCACCCTGCTGCGCGTGGCGCCCGCCAGCGGCCACATGATCGGCGTGGACGTCGGCGAGACCCGCGTGCGCGTCGAGCTGTTCGACCTCACCCTCACCGAACTCGCACGCGCCGAAAGACCGCTGGAACAGCGGCGGTACGAGGTCGAGGGCATCGTCGGGCACGTCCGCGACGGCGTGGCCGAGGTGCTCGCCGCCGCGGACCTCGCTCCCGAGCGCCTGCTCGGCGTCGGCATCGGCGTTCCCGGCATCGTCGAGCGCGGCCCCGAGCACGGCGCCGTCGTGCACGGACAGACGATCGGCTGGGACGCCGTCCCGCTGGAGGAACTGCTGCGGGCGGGCTCCCCGCTCCCCGGGAGCGTCCCGTACTTCATCGACAACGGCGCCAGGACCCTCGGCCAGGCCGAGATGTGGTTCGGCGGCGGTCGCGGGGCCCGCAACGCCTGCGTCGTCCTGTTCGGCTCGGGCGTCGGCGCCTGCCTGGTCACCCCCGACGTGGAGAACGGCCGGGCCGTCGAGTGGGGGCACCTGACCGTGCGGGTGCGCGGCCGCCGCTGCCGTTGCGGGGCGCTCGGCTGCCTGGAGGCGTACGCGGGCGCCGAGGCGCTGCTCGACCGCTGGCGCGAGGAGGGCGGCAGGCCCCCGCGGGGCGCCGACGAGGAGACCGCGCTCACCGCGATGCTCGCCGCCGCCTACCCGGCCGACGACACCGCACCCGACCCGGTCGCGCTCGCCGTGCTGGAGGAGACCGCCGAGTACCTGGGCGCCGGACTCTCCGACCTGATCAACCTCTTCCAGCCCGAGCGCATCCTCATCGGCGGCTGGGCCGGCCTCCAGCTCGGCACCCGCTTCCTGCCCGCCGTACGCCGCCACGCCACGGCGTACGCGCTGCGCCACCCGGCGGAGAAGGTGTCCGTCGAACTGGGCCGGCTCGGGCCCGACGCGGTGACCGTGGGCGCCGCGATCCTGCCGCTCGCCGACTTCTTCTCCCGCGGCGGCCGGCGCCCCGAGCCCCTGCCGAGCGGACCGGCGCCCGCCTGGCGCACCGCACTGGAGGAACGCGCCCCGCACTGAGGTTTCGCCGGTCGTCCGGAAGGTACTCGCGTCCCGCTCCGCACGACACGAGCCCGAAGGGAGGACGTCGTGGCCGATCACCGCCTCGAAGGACCCGGAGAGAACGGCACCCCCGTCCCGCGCGACCTGCCCGACCAGCAGGCCGACGGGGGCGAGGACCGCTGGGACGCCGCCCCCGTCCGGTCGGACGAGAACTCCGGGAAGCCCGGGGAGGGCGACGGCGCCGACCCCGGCCTCGACCCCGACGCGGACGTCCCCGACACGGACGAGGCGGGCACCGGACGTCAGGGCGCCCCCCGCCCGGCCACCGTCAACCCCGACCACCCCACCCCCGACGAGTCGTCCGGCTGAGACGGACGCCCCGGCACCCGTACGACGCCTGCCGCCGGCGTCCGCACCAGCCCTGCCGCCCGGTCCCGTGCGACGATCCTCCGCACGGCCGACCGGGCGGCCTCCGTCTCCTGGCGCCGAAGGCGGCCGGGCGGCGCCGACCGCCGGTCGCACCGGCCGGGCGGTCAGCCCACCTTGCGGCCCCGCAGCGGCTCCGTCGGCGCGCCCGCGCCGGCGCGGACTCCGTGCAGGAACTCCTCCAGCACCTCCGTCGCCGTACGCTGCGGACGCCAGCCCAGTTCGACGCGCGCGCGGGTGCAGTCCATCAGGGGCAGCCGCAGGACCGCGTCGAACAGGTGCGGGGAGGCGGGCAGCAGCCGCAGGCCCCACGCGGCGGCGATCGCCGCGCGGGCCGCCGGCCGGGGCAGCCGCACGAGGCGGGCGTCGAACATCTCGGCGAGCAGCGCCGCGTCCAGCGGCGGATCGGCCGCCAGGTTGAACGGTCCGCCCACGTCCGTGCGCACGGCGAGCCGGTACGCCTCCGCGGCGTCGTCGGTGTGCAGTGCCTGCATCCGCAGCCCCGGCACGTCCGGCAGGAAGGGCAGCAGCTCAGGACGCAGGAGCGGCCCCGGCAGGAACCGGCCGCCGAAGATGCGGCGCTGCTCGCTCGCGGCCTCCCGCTTGAACAGGAACGCCGGCCGCATCCGCACCACCCGGATGCCCGGATGATCGCGCTCGAAGGTGTCCAGGGCCCGCTCCAGATACGCCTTCTCCCGGCAGTACGCGGCGTCCGGCCAGCCGTGCGTGGGCCACGACTCGCCCACCGCGCGCTCCTTGGGCCCCGGTGAGTACGCGCCCACCGACGAGGCGTGCACCAGCACCGGCACGTCCGCCGCCGCCACCGCCTCGAACACCCGCAGGCTGCCCAGCACGTTGGTCCGCCACGTCGCCGCGGGGTCGTGCGTCGGCTGGAACGCCCACGCCAGGTGCACCACCGCGTCCGCGCCCTCGAACACCCCGGTGAGACTGGTCTCCTCGGTGCCCAGGTCGACCATCGACCACCGCGTGCCCGGTGGCCTGAAGTCCGGCAGCCGCCGGGCCAGCCCCACCACCGACTCCACCTCGGGATCCTCCGCCAGCAGCCGCACCACGCTCGTGCCGACATTGCCGGTCGCCCCGGTGACCACGACCCTCTTGCCCGACCCGCTGCTCACCTTCGACTCCTCTCGTTGCCGTCGGTCGAGCGCGACGAGTACCCCCGTTCCGCGCGGGGCACGCGAACGCCCGGAGCGGCCCGGGAGGACGGCGCCCGCTCCTTCCGGAGCCGGGCACGGCCGCGGGGGTCGCACGGGGCCGATGCCGATGCCGGGGCCGCACGGGACCGGGGCCGGTACCGGGACAGGGAGCGGGCAGCGAAGAGCCCCGACCGTGACGGGGGAATCACGGCCGGGGCGATCGAGGTGTGGGCACGGACGGCGGTCGCCTCTCGGCGAAAGGCTCCACAGGGCTTCAGCCGAACGATCTTCCCTGTGGGCGAAAGGTGAGGCCCGGGGACACTGTTCCGTCCGCACCCACGCTCTGTTCAACGGCGGACCGCCGTCGGGTGTTCCCGCCGCCCACGGCCCCTCCGGTGACGTGCGTCACCGGCTCCGCTCCGCCTCCCGGGCGGCCGGGAGGACCTCGGCCCGGAGGTTCTCCGCCTGGAGCAGCAGCGCCCCCAGGACCGCCGTGTGCGCCGCGCCCCGCGTGGCCTGGTCGCGCAGACCGTCCTGCAGACGGAGCCGCAGCTCGTCCAGTTCCTCCAGCACAGCCGGTCCGGTCGGCCCGGCCGTTTCCTCCGCGCCGTCCGCCCCGGTGGTCGCGGCCCGCTCCGCTCCGGTGGTCGCGGCCCGCTCCGCCTCGGCCCGGCAGGCGTCGCCGAGCAGTTCCAGCAGCCGGGCGTACGTCCGCAGGGCCGCCGTCCCGGGCGGGGCGGGCGCGCGTTCGCCGTCGGCCGCCACCGCCAGCGTGCGGGTGAGGGCCACGACGTGGTCGGTGACCCGGCCCCAGCGGGCGTCCTCGCTCTCCGGCGGCACGTCCAGGGGGAGCCGGCGCAGCGCGCGCAGCGGTTTGGAGGTCAGCCGCAGGCTCTCCCGGCTCCAGCCGCGCGCCGACCGCAGGCCCTCGCGCCGCCGTTCCAGGCGGGCGGCCGCCCGTGACCACTCGGCGGCCGTCCCCGTGTCCCACCCGCCGTCCCGCAGCCCGCCCGCGACCGCGTCCAGCACCGCGCCGGCCTCCCGGGCCAGCGCGGCCAGGTTCTCCCGCACGTCCCGCAGATGGACCGGCGGCAGCACCAGCGCGTTGACGGCGACCCCGATCACCGCGCCGAGCGCGGCCTGCCCCACCCGGTGTCCGACCGCCGGCGCCGACACCGCGCCGGAGGCGAGCGTGAACACCGCCGTGGTGGCCGCGTAGACGCCCTGGTCGCCGAACCGGGGCCAGTTGGCCAGCAGCATCAGCACCGGCAGCGACAGGGTGAGCGCGCCCAGGGTGTCCGCGGTGACGGCCTGCGCCGCCGAGGCGCACAGCGTGCCCGCGCAGATCGCCGTCCACTGCTGGGCGGCCTGCCGCAGCGAGCCGTACACCGTGGCCTGCACCAGGACCAGCGCCGCCCAGGGCGCCATGAGTGCCATCGGGTCGCCCAGCCAGCTGCCCGCCACCAGCCAGGCCAGCAGGGCCGCCCCCGCCGCCTTCCACGACTGGACGACCAGGTCCCGTTCCCGGCCGGGCCCGCCGCAGGCCGCCCGCGCGGCCCGGCCGACGCCACTCGCCTCCCGTCGTACCGTCTCCGTCAGACGCCGCCCCCAGGACGCCTCCCTCATCCCTGCTCCACCGCGGACGCTCATGCCAGCGGGCTGTCCTCCAGGGTCGCCAGCAGGTGGGCCGGGCCGTCGTAGACCACCTGGGCGCCCGCCTCCTCCAGGTCGGAGCGCGCGATGCCGCCGCACAGCACGCCGACGCAGCGGACCCCGGCCCGGGTGCCCGCCCGCATGTCCCACACGGTGTCGCCGACGAACACGGCCCGCTCGGCGGGCACCCCGGCCAGCTCCAGGGCGTGCTCGACGGGCTCGGGCGCGGGCTTGCCCTCCTCGACGTCGTCCGCGCTCGCCGTGGCGGTGATCGCCTCGTCGGCGTCGAGGGCGCGCCGCAGCGCGGCCAGCTCCGTACCGCTCGCCGAGGTGGCGAGCACCACCTTCCAGCCGTCCTCGTGCAGCCGCCGCAGCAGCGCCCCGGCGTCCCGCAGCGGGGGCAGCCGGTCGAAGTACTGGCCGTACAGGGCCTTGTGGGCGGCGCTCAGCCCGGCGTCCCGGTCCTCGTCGCGGTCCTCGCCCAGCACGTGGGCGATCAGATCGTCGGAACCGAGCCCGATCGCCCGGTGCACGGCGTGCATGGGCACCCGGTGGCCCGCCTGGCGGAACGCCTCCCACCAGGTCACGACGTGCAGGTGATTGGTGTCGACGAGGGTGCCGTCGACGTCGAAGACGGCGGCGCGTTCCATCCGGGGTTCCTTTCGTCGTGCGGGGCGTCACGCGCGCGGGGAACGGTTCCGCCTCCTCGCGCGGCCCGTACCGGGTACCACGTCAGCCGCCCGCCACGCCCGCCGCCACCCGGGGTGCCGCCGAGGCGGCGATGCCGGACCGACGGGGAGGAGGGAACGCGGGTGAAATTGGGTGATTCATACCGGTCCATCGCGATTTACGCTCTATGACATGACCGAAAGCATGAGCCCTTACATCTCCCAACCGCGGATCACGGTGCTCGGGGTACAGCCGTGCGAGTCACCGTTCCGCATCGTGGAAATCGACGGCGAGGTGGTCGGTGAGGCCAGGGCCGTCACCGACGTCCTCGAGACGGCCGCCTCGCACGGCATCGTCATCCACGACCTCGACGACCCGGAGGTGGTGCGCTGGGTGGGCGGGGACCGGTACACCTGGAAACCCCGGTACCGTTTCCGGCACCACTGAGGATGTTCCGGCCGCCCGCGCCCGCGTCGGCCGTCCGCCTCGGCACCCGCGCCGTCACCCCTGCTCGGGCACCCCGCGCCGTCGCACCCGGCGCTCCCGCGCGTGCACGGCCCGGCTCATCCGCCGGCCCAGCAGCACGTACCCGATGAGCGCCCCCGTCGTGTTGAGGATGACGTCGTCGACGTCGAAGGCGCGCCCGGTGACCAGCGCGCCCTGGGCGAACTCCACCAGCAGCATCACGCTCGCGGTCAGCAGCAGGACCCGCACCAGTCCGCGCGCCCGGGGCGCGACGACCGGCACCAGCACGCCGAACGGCACGCCGAGCAGCAGGTTCCCGCCGATCTGCTTCACCGCGTCGCGCAGCTCCGGCTGGTTCAGGTACGCCTTCAGCGACTGGCCGGGCCGCAGGTTCGCGTGCACGAGCGCCTCGGAGGCGGGGGACGGCTGCAGGGTGAGCCGGGCCAGCACGACGGCGAACGCCACCATGAACGCGAAGGCGATCAGCATCGCCAGCAGCCGCAGGGGGAGCGGCAACGGCCGGCGCTCGCCCTGCTCGGTACTCGCGGACTTCGCCCGCCCGGTGGACTTCGCCTTCCTGCCGCGCTCGGCCGGCCCGGTCGTCGCGGGCGGCGCGGTCTTCGCCGGCGGTTCGGGTTTCGGGGCGCGCGGACGAAACGCGGTGCGTGCGCGCAGCACGGCGGCACGCGGACGTAGGGCTGCACGGTCCATGCGGTCCTCCAGTCTTCAACTTCCCAGCGTGGTAAGGCTGTTACCCCCGAACATCCGGAGGATGCGAGGGCTCGCGGCGGGCTCCCCACCTCCGCCGCCCCCGCTCGCGCGCGTCGCTCGTCCCGGCCGCGTGCCCCCGTCCCGGCCGGCCGCGAGGAGGCTCGGGGTGGGTCCGCCGCCCGGCACCGCGGCGGGGCCGGAGCCCCGCCGCCCCGCTCCGGCGGGCCGCACCGCCGACGGGGCTCGCCGGTCCCCGTACGGGCCCGGGCGTTCCCGCCCCGCCAGGCCGCCCCGCGGGCCGGTCGGCGCATCAGGTCACGCCCCGTGGGCCGCCCCCGTGGGTCACGCCCCGTGGGTCACGAGCCGTAGATCACGAGCCGTGGGTCACGAGCCGTAGGTCACGCGCACCTCCTTGAAGCCGAGGGAGCGCAGCAGGCCCTGGAGCATGCCGGTGGTGTTGCTCTCGGCGCGCGCGGTCAGCTCGCTGTCCTTCGCCGCGTCGCCGATGTGCCGGACCGCGAGCTTCTGCACGGCCTGCTCGCCGTTGGGGTTGTCCGAGAAGAGGTCGCCGAGCCGGTCCAGCAGGCCGCGCTGCTTGGAGACGGCGTAGGAGCGGTCGGGGTCGAGGGCCGGTGTGCCGAGCCGTGCGTGCGGCAGCCGCAGGGTGGCCGACGTGCGGTCGCCGTCGACCGTCACGTCCTTGTCGCCGACCTCGCCGAGGTCGACGTAGGCGTCCACGGTGCCCGCCCCGACGTACAGGGTCCGGGTGCCGCGGAGCGCGTCGGGGAGGTACTTGGCGTCCTTCTCCAGGTCGACGACGACCTGGAAGTTGCCGGAGGCGGCCTCGTAGCGGCTCATGTCCTGGATGGATCTGAGCAGCGCGGGCCCCGAACGGTCGTGGGTCTCGGTACCGAAGACGTCGCGCAGTCCCGGCAGCAGGCTGAACCGGATCCCGGCGAACATCACGACGAGCACGACCACGACGGCGGTGAGCACCTTGGCCCAGCCGGGCATGCGTCCGGGGAGGCGCTTGATGGAAGTCGTCATGTCGGCGCTCCCTCCTTCCTGCTCCCCTGATGCCCGTCGAACGCCTTGGCAGGCCCGCCTGTTGAGGAGCTGTGACACGGGCGTCCGGGCCGGCCGCGGGCGGGGGAGCGGGCCGGACGGCGTACCGGTGAGGGTGACGGGGAGGGTGACATCGGCCAGCATGGGAGATCCCGCCGGACCCGGTTCAGCCGAGGAGCCCCAGTGCGTGACATCTCCGTGTTCAGCGGCAGTGCCCACCCCGACCTGGCCGCCGAGGTCTGCGCCCACCTCGGCGTGCCCCTCAGCCCGTCGCGGCTCAGCAGGTTCGCCAACGACTGCCTGGAGGTCCAGCTCCTGGCGAACTGCCGGGAGCGCGACGTCTTCCTCGTGCAGCCCCTGGTCCGGCCCGTGCAGGAGCACCTGGTGGAACTGCTGCTGATGTGCGACGCGGCCCGCGGGGCGTCCGCGGGCCGGATCACCGTCGTCATGCCGCACTACTCCTACGCCCGCTCCGACAAGAAGGACGCGCCCCGCATCTCGCTCGGCGGACGGCTGGTCGCCGACCTGATGGCGGCGGCGGGGGTGCACCGCGTCCTGACCATGACGCTGCACTCCCCCCAGGTGCACGGCTTCTTCTCGGTCCCCGTCGACCATCTGCACGCCCGCCGGGAACTCGCCGCCCACTTCCGCCGCCACGACCTCACCCGGACGACCGTCGTCTCACCCGACCTCGGCAACGCCAAGGAGGCCGCCGCGTTCGCCCGGATGCTCGGCGCGCAGGTGGCGGCCGGCGCCAAACAGCGGTACGCCGACGACCGGGTCAGCATCAACACGGTGATCGGCGAGGTCGCCGGACGGGACGTCATCGTGCTGGACGACGAGATCGCCAAGGGCAGCACCGTCCTCGAACTCCTGGACCGGCTCAGGGAGTCGGGGCCCCGGTCGATCCGGGTGGCCTGCACGCACGGACTCTTCGCGGGCGGCGCCCTCAAACGGCTCAGCGGGCAGCCGGACGTGCTGGAGATCGTGTGCACCAACACCGTGCCCGTGGCCGCGGAGGAGCACACGGACAAGCTGCGCGTGCTGTCCATCGCCCCGGCCCTCGCCGAGGCCGTACGGCGTATTCACAACGGGGAGTCGGTCAGCGCCCTCTTCGACGCGGACCGTGCCTGAGGGGCCCGGACGGGGTCATAACGAGCCGTACGCGGCCCCCGGCCGTTCCAGGGCCGACTCCAGGCTGGCCGCGGGCGGCAGCAGCCGGGACAGGCCGGTGGCCCGCAGGACGCGCAGCGTCAGCGGGTGGGTGCAGACGAGGTGCAGCTCGCCGCCGTGGTCGCGGACCCGGGCGCGGGCGCGGTAGAGCAGGCGCAGCCCCGAGCAGTCGAAGAACTCGATCCCGCTCAGGTCGAGCACGACGCGCGGCGCGGGGCCGGCCGTGGCGCCGTCCAGACGGGAGCCGATCTCCGCCGCGGCGACGAGGTCGATCTCGCCGCGGAACTCCAGCACCGTGTACCCCCGGTCCTCGCGGACGCGCAGATGCGGGGTGTCCGCGGCGGGTTCCTGCTGCACGACGACATCGCCTCCCACACAGCTCCACCGGTCGGGAGCCTCTAACGGCGGGGGAGCGCACGGCAGTTCCCCACCCAGCAAGCTACCCCCGATCGAGTGAATTCCAGCATGTTCGATTGACATATGTCTTCGAAATAAGGGCGTGTCTCGACCGGGTTTTTTCGCGCCGTGAACGAAGTGGTGAAGAATACCCCTACGGCGGGCGTACGCGCGCCCACGAAAGGGCCCGCGTCCGCCGCCGGGGAGTGACGGACCGTCAGTCGACGGTCAGGACCAGCTTGCCGGTGGTCCGGCCGGTGTCGCCGAGCCGGTGCGCCTCGGCGGCGTCGGCCAGCGGGAACGTCCCGGCGATCGTGGCCCGCAGGCTGCCCGCCTCGACCAGTTCGGCGATCCGGCGCATTCCGGCCCGGTCGGCGTCCACGAGCATCCGCACCGCGCGCACGCCGAGCGCCTCGGCCTCGTCGAAGAACTCCGGCGACCCCACCGGCAGGATCGACACCACGACGCCGCCCGGCCGCAGCACCCGCAGCGACCCCGTCGCGGTGCTCCCGCCGATGGTGTCCAGCACCACGTCGACGTCCTTCACCGCCTCGGTGAAGTCCGTCTCCCGGTAGTCGATCACCTCGTCGGCGCCCAGGTCCCGCAGGAAGTCGTGCTTGGCCGCGCTCGCCGTGCCGATGACGTGGGCGCCGCGCTCCTTGGCGATCTGCACGGCCACGTGGCCGACGCCGCCGGCCGCCGCGTGGACCAGCACCCGCTGCCCCGCCCGGAGGCCGGCGACCTCGTCGAGCGCCTGGAGGGCGGTCAGCGACACCAGCGGCAGCGCGGCCGCCTGCACGTGGTCGACGGAGGCGGGCTTGTGCCAGAGGGCGCGCACCGGGGCGATCGCGTACTCGGCGTGCGAGCCGTGGCCGTACGGATAGGGCAGCATGCCGAACACGTCGTCGCCGGGCGCGAAGGCGGCGACGCCGATGCCGACCTCCTCCACCGTGCCGGAGAGGTCCCAGCCGAGCGTGAACGGCGGCTCGCCGAGGAAGCCGCCCGAGTCGCGGTGCTTCCAGTCGGTGGGGTTCACCCCGGCCGCGCGCACCCGCACCAGTACCTCGTTGGGCCGCGGTGCGGGCCGCTCCACCGTCTCCGTCCTCAGGACCTCGGGTCCGCCGAGGACGTCCTGCGTGATGACGCGCATCGTGCGCTCAGTACTCATGAGGCCCCAGCCTGCCAGGGGCCGCGCACCCCGTACATGGCATGATTGCCACTCTTCGATACGATCGTGCCATGCACGGCAGTCAGCGGCATCCGGAACGCGTGGTCGTCCTCGCCCTCGACGGCGTCTACCCCTTCGAACTCGGCATCCCGAGCCGCGTCCTCGGCGCGGCGGACGGCCGTTACGAGGTCCTGACCTGCACGGTCGACGGCCGCCCGGTGCGCACCGACGCGGACTTCACGATCGGCGTCGAGCACGGCCCCGAGGTGCTCGAGACCGCCGGCACCGTCGTCGTCGCCCCCGTGTCGCCCTCGCGGGTCGGCGCCGACCTCCCCGACGGGGTCGCCGCCGCCCTCGCCCGCATCCCTCCCGGCGCGCGCGTCCTGTCCATCTGCACCGGCGCCTTCGTGCTCGCCGCCGCCGGCCTCCTCGACGGCCGCCGGGCCACCACCCACTGGCGACTCGCCGACGAGTTCCGCCGGCTGTTCCCGCACGTCGACCTGGACCCGGACGTCCTGTTCGTCGACGACGGCCCGGTGCTCACCTCCGCCGGAGCCGCCTCGGGCGTCGACGTCTGCCTCCACCTCGTCCGCAAGGACCACGGCAGCGACCTCGCCAACACGGTGGCCCGCCGCTGCGTCGTCCCGCCCTTCCGGGACGGCGGGCAGGCCCAGTACATCGAGCGCCCGGTGCCCGAGGCCGGCGCCGCGAGCACGGCGGCCACCCGCGCCTGGGCCCTGCGGCGCCTCGGCGAACCCCTCACCCTCGCCGACCTCGCGGCACACGCCCGGATGAGCCTGCGCACCTTCGCCCGCCGCTTCCACGACGAGGTCGGCCTCAGCCCCGGCCGCTGGCTGATCCAGCAGCGCGTGGCGCACGCCCGGCACCTGCTGGAGTCCAGCGACCTCGGCGTGGACCAGATCGCCGGCCGGGTCGGCTTCGCCACCGGCGCCTCGCTGCGCCGGCACCTGCACGCGGCGATCGGCGTCTCGCCCCAGGCGTACCGCAGGACGTTCCAGGCGGCCCGCTGAACGTTCCGGGCCCCCGCCGCGTCGCAGGAGCGCGAGGCCGGCCGGAGGTCGGCCGGAGGGACGGGAGCGGACATGCGCAGAAGAGGGCTGACGGCGGCGACGGTTGTGGCGCTGGTGGCGGCAGTGGTGGGATGCGGCGCGGGGGGCGAGGGCCTGGTCGTCGAGGGGGCCGCGCCGGCCGCCCCCTACGGCGGCCCGCTCGACGTCCCCGCCCGCGACGTGGACGGGAGCTCCCCGCAAGCCCTGCGCGCCGCCACCGGCGCCGCGGGCCGGGCCCTGGAGTGCGAGGGCGAGATCTTCGAGGGCAACGGGCCCGACGGCTGGAGCGGCGGCGACGCGGGCGACACCCCGGAGGACGGACTGCGGCTCTTCTTCACCCTTCTCGCCCCCGAAGTGCCCGGCTCCGGCTACCGCGTGGAGCGCCGCGAGGGCGACCGGGTGCTGTACTCCCTCGACGTCGGCGGCCGCACCAAGGTGGCCGTCGTCGTCGCCCACGACCAGCCGGACCGGCCCGGCTGGGGCCCCGAGACCAGCGCCTCCTGCGACCCGGTCGAACTCCCCGCCGACTTCGTCGGCTCGCGGCGGTACGAGTTCTGGACGGACGCCCGGGGCGAGCGGCAGCCCGTCGCCCGCATCCACAGCTCTCCCGGCCCGGAGCACTGCGACTGGCAGTCCGCGCGCTTCCTGACGCTCGGCCGCGGGCAGGCGGCCACGACGTACGTCCGCGACCCCGACGGCGTCCTTGGAACCGACCTGCCGACCGCCCCCTACGACCCCGACGCGACGCTTCCCGCCGACGCCCGCGACACGGGATACCGCTACGGAGAAGGGCAGTTGTGGCTGACGGACGACCGCAGGACGGCGTACGTCCGCACCCCCGACGGCGTCGAGGCCTGGCCCGCGGCGACGGACGCGCCGGCCTGCATGTGAGGGCTCAGCGGCTCGCGTGCAGGGCGACCAGCAACTGCCACACCTGGTCGGCGATCTCGGCGGGCCCCGCGTCCAGCAGGCCGTGCAGCCAGTCCGCGAGCACCCCGGCGAAGGTCGCGGCGACGGCCGAGGCGACGAGCGGCGCGTCGGCCGCGCCCGCCCGCTCGCGCTCCCGCAGGCTGTACGCCCGCAGGTCCCGGTGCAGCACCCGGCCCAGCGGGCCCCCGCCGCCCGGGGTCAACAGGGCCCGGTACAGGGCCGCGTGGGGGGCCAGCGAGGCGAAGAACTCCACGAGCGCCGCGGGGGCGCGCACCGGGTCGGGCCGCCCCCGCCAGGCGTGCAGCGCCTCCACCGCCTCGCCCACGACGTCCGCGCAGGCGTCGACGGCGAGGGCCTCGAGGTCCTCGTAGTGGACGTAGAAGGTGGCCCGGCCGACGCCGGCGCGGCGCACCAGCGCGGCGACGCCGACCTCCGCCAGCGGCCGCTCCGCGCACTCGTCGAGGAGCGCGGCGCGCAGCCTCGCCCGGGTGCGGGCCGCCCGCGGGTCCCCGGGCTCGCCGCGGGTCACCGCGCGATCAGCACGGCGGCCAGGGCGAGGGCGCCGGGCAGCGCCTGCGCCACCAGGATCCGGCGGTTCGCCGTGGCCGCGCCGTACACACCCGCGACGACCACGCAGCACAGGAAGAACACCTGCGCCCGGAAGCCGGTCGGGTCACCGGCGACCAGCCCCCAGACCAGGCCTGCCGCCAGGAACCCGTTGTACAGGCCCTGGTTGGCGGCCAGCGGGGCGGTCGCCCGGGCCATCTCCGCGTCGAAGCCGTGGAAGGCGCGCCCCCGCCTCCCCTGCCACAGGAACATCTCCAGCACCAGGATGTAGACGTGCAGGGCGGCTACCAGCCCCACGAGAACGTCGGCGACGGCTTCCATCGGATTCCCCATTTCTTGGACAGGTGTCCATCATAGCTGGACGAGTGTCCAGGAAAGCCGGTGGGCGGGGCGCCCTGCGCGGACAGCCGCCCGCGGCCACACTGGGATCATGACCTCAGCACCCGCACGCTCCCCGCGGCAGCGCAGGCACGACACCCTGCACCGGCTGGAACACGACGTCGACGCCTGGGTCGCCACCGCCGCCGAGGACGGCGCGGCCCCCCACCTGATCCCGCTCTCCTACGTCTGGGACGGCGCGACCCTGCTGATCGCCACCCCGGCCGCGAGCCGCACCGGGCGGAACCTGCGCGCCACCGGCGTCGCCCGCCTCGGGATCGGCCCCACCCGGGACGTCGTGCTCGTCGACGGCTCCGTCCTGGCGGTGGACCCCGCCGACCTGCCGGAGGAGGACGCCGAGATCTTCGCGGCCAAGACCGGCTTCGACCCGCGCGAACTGGCCGTGCCCCACCTGTACTTCTACGTCCGGCCGCGCCGGATCCAGGCGTGGCGGGAGACCGACGACCCCGCGGGACGGGAGCTGATGCGGGACGGCGAGTGGCTGGTGCCCGACTGAATCCGGGGTAACCGCAGGGTTCGGGGGCGGCGCGGGTCCGCCCCGCCTGCCGACCTCGCGGAGGAGACATGTCACTGGTGAAAGCGGGCATCGTGGTGCTCGACTGCGCCGAGCCCGAGAAACTCGCCGAGTTCTACGCCGGCCTGCTGGACGCCGAGGTGACCCACGCGTCCGCCAACCTCGTGGAGATCACGGGCGCCGCCGGCACCCGGCTGGGTTTCCGGCGCGACGTCAACGCGACCCCGCCCAGCTGGCCCCGCCCCGAGGCCTCCCTCCAGGCCCACCTCGAGTTCCTGGTGGAGGACCTCGACGAGGCGGAACGCCGGATCGTGGGCCTGACCGGGCGCCCGGTGGAGACGAAGGGCGCCGCCGGCGCGCACGAGGAGCGCCAGTACGCCGATCCGGCCGGGCACTCCTTCACCCTGCGCCTGCGGCCGTCCACCGCGCCCAAGCAGAACTGAGGGCGGCGCCGCCCCCGCGCGGGGGCGGCGCCGGCCGCTCCCGTCAGTCCCGGCCGCCCTTGTCCTTCGCCGGCCACACGCCGGTCGACCGTTCGATGGCCTTCGCGCCCGTACGGTCCGCCGCGCTGCGGACCGCGGCGAAGATCGCCCCCTGGATCGCCGCGGCGAGGAGGACCTCCCCCCAGCCGCGGTCCCGGTCCAGGGCGTCCGGGGCGTCGTCCTCGTGACGGACGACCTTCCAGATCTTGCGGAAGGCCATCCCCGCCAGCGCGCCGCCGGCCCAGCCGAAGACGAATCCGACGGGCTGGTAGACGAGCGGGAGCTTCTGCTTCTTTCCCACGTGTACCTCCTGGTGCTCAGGGACGAAAACGACGAAGGGCAGGAACGGAAAAGGGGTGTACGGGCGGTCGGGGCCGGCCCCGCGCCGGGACCTCCCCGCCCGGCAGCGCCGGACCCGGCGGCGTCCCGCCGTCCGCCGGCAGGGCGTCCTCCGGCCCGGGCAGCCGCCGGGAGGGCACGGCGCGGCCCACCGACGGGCGGTGCCGGCCGACGACCGGGCGGTGCCGGCCGGACGCCACCGGCCACCCGTCGCGGCCGTCGCGGCCGTCCGCGGTGACCCGGTCGGCGAAGCGGCCCCCGGCCCGCTCGGACGCCTGGTGCCCGTGGGCGCTGTCGCCGTCGGCCCGGCCCGCCATGGTTCCTCCCGGTCGTGGTGCGTACGTGCGTCGTCCACCGCCTTCCCCGTTTTCCGCCGACCGCACGGTATGAGTCCGATCCGCCGGGGCAACCGGCGGAAGTGACGGGAACTTCATCGAAAGCCACGACCGTGAACGGCGCCACCTCGCGGACGGCGGCCCCCGACCGCGCGGGCGCGCGGGACGCGGCCCCGGACGGCGTGACGGCCCGGGGGACGACCGGGAAAAGCACCGCCGGACCCGCCGCCGACCGCAGTACCCGCCTCACCGTGCTGGTGGCGCTCGTGGCCAACCTGGTCATCGCGGTCGCCAAACTCGTCGGGGGCCTGCTCGCGGGCTCGCCCGCGCTGCTCTCCGAGGCGGCGCACTCCGTCGCCGACAGCCTCAACGAGGTCTTCCTGCTCGCCGCGCTGCGCCGCAGCCGCCGCCCCGCCGACCGCCGGCACCCCTTCGGCTACGGCAAGGAACGCTTCTTCTGGTCGCTCCTCGCGGCCGTGGGCATCTTCGTCATGGGCGGCTGCTTCTCCTTCTTCCAGGGCGTCGAGGCCCTGCACGCGGAGACCGAGGAGAAGTTCAGCGGCTACGTGGCCGGCCTGGCGGTGCTCGGCGTGGCCTTCCTCGCGGAAGGGGCCTCGCTGCTGCGGGCCCTGCACCAGGCGCGCCGTCAGGGCGGCACCGCGAACCTGCGCGACCCGGCCCTGCGCACGGTCCTCGCCGAGGACGGCACCGCCGTGCTCGGCGTCCTCCTGGCCGCGGCCGGCATGGCCCTGCACATGGTGACCGGCCAGGTGGTGTGGGAGGCGTCCGCCTCGCTCGCGATCGGCGCGCTCCTCGTCTGCGTCGCCTACGGCCTCGGCCGGGAGGCCCGCGACCAGCTGATCGGCGAGGCCGCCGACCCCGCGACCGCCGGCCGGATCCGCGCCCTGCTGGACGCGCAGCCGGAGATCGACAGCGTGGAGGGACTGTTCACGATGCGCACGGGCGTGGACTCGGCCCTGGTGGCCGCCCGCGTCGACCTGGTGCCGGGGATGGACAGCGAGCACGTCGAGGAGGTCGCGGTGCGCATCAAGCGCTCCCTCGCCGGTGTCGTCCCCGAGGCCGACCAGATCTTCCTCGACGTGACCGACCGCGCCTGCCGCGAGCACGACGAAAGCCCCGCCGCGACGGGGGAGCGCGGCGGGGCCTGACCGTCGACTGCCCGGCACGCGGGCGTCCATGCCCTCCGCCGGCGGATTTCCCCGCGCGATCCCTCCGGCGGGCGCCGGCCGTTCCGCCGGCCGGCGCCCAGGTGCGGGCCGGCGGGTCAGTGCGGCCGGTCGGCCCGCTCCAGGACGAACACGGGGATCTCCCGGTCCGTCTTCTCCTGGTACTCCGCGTACTGCGGGAAAGCGGCGACCGCGCGTTCCCACCACCGAGCCTTCTCCTCGCCGGTCACCTCACGGGCCGTCATGTCCTGCTTCACCAGACCGTCCTGGAGTTCCACGCGCGGGTCGGCCTTGACGTTGAAGTACCAGACCGGGTGCTTGGGGGCCCCGCCCAGCGAGGCGACCACGGCGTAGCGCCCCTCGTGCTCCACCCGCATCAGGGGCGTCTTGCGGATCTTCCCGCTCTTCGAGCCCACGGTCGTCAGGATGATCACGGGCCTCCCGGTGTCCAGGAGCGTGGTCCCCTCGGTGCCGCCGGAGCTCTCGTACAGCTCCACCTGCTCGCGCACCCACTGGGTCGGGCTCGGTTCGTACTCGCCCTCGAGAGGCATGGCATCCGTCCCTTCGTCATGTCGTCCCGTCATGTCGCCGGTGCGATCGACCCGGTGACCCGGTGACCCGGTGACCCGGTGCCCCGGCGACCACCGTCAACACTGGCACCGGCACGTTTCATCCGCCGCGCGACGCACCGCGGCCCCGCCGGGCGACGGGCCGGCACGATCCGGACACGCCGCGCGGAGCCGCTACGGTCATGACCGCGCCCGACCCGAGCGCGGTCGGCAGCCGCCCCGGTGGCCGGCCGGCACCCGGCCCGGCAGGGCGCCGCTCCCGGCGGGCGGCGGTCGCCGGCACGCGGACGCGGCGAAGGGGCCTCCGGCACGAACACGGCCTGCTCCGAAGGGAGTACGGCGTAACGGTGCCGGTGCCGGCACCGGTTGTGGTTGCGGTGCCGGTGGCGGCCCGGCACCGCGTCCTGTCCGGGCCGACGGCGCGCGGGGCCGGACGCGGACCGTCCTCCCCCCTTCAGTAGGGTGCGCGCGTGACCGCACCCCAGGACGAGAAGCCGCCCTTCCTCTACGTCGTCGTCTGCGCCGCCGGCATCGCCGCGGACGTCGGGAAGCTGATCGCCGCCGCACAGGACAGGGGGTGGCGGGTGGGCGTGATCGCGACGCCCGTCGCCGCGAACGGCTTCTTCGACGTGGCCGCCGTCGAGGCACGCACCGGCCTGCCCGTGCGCTCGGCCTGGCGGCGGCCCGGCGAACCGCGGCCGTTCCCCGCCCCCGACGCGGTCGTCGTCGCCCCGGCCACCTTCAACACCGTCAACAAGTGGGCGGCCGGCATCGCCGACACCCTCGCCCTGGCCACCCTGTCCGAGGCGGCCGGCCTCGGCGTCCCCGTCGGCGTCCTGCCCTGCGTCAACGACGCGCTGGCCGGTCATCCCGCCTACCAGGAGAGCCTGATACGGCTGCGCGGGATGGGTGTCCGATTCGGATCTCCGCACGAGGGCGCGGAGGACGTCGAGGGCACGGAGTTCGGCTGGGAACGGGTGCTCGACCTGATCTCCTGAGCCGGCCGGTGGCCGGTCCGGCCGGCAGCCCACCGGCCGGCCCGACCACCGCCGGCGTCCCGGGCCGTCCGGCGCCCGCCGCGTCCGGTACGGAATGCGTCCCGCAATTACCTCCAGAAAAGGGACACCATTACAGCGGCCGCCGTGAATGGCGATCGCCATTGACAGTCTGTCAAAAGCATTGCCTCGGCGAGTAATGCGCGAAACCGCGGGATCACTTGTTCTGCCCGGCCCGCCTGTGCCAAGGTGGGGCCTCGTCGACGCGCGGAGATTTTTTCCCCGACCGTGCGCACGAGACACCCCCCGCCTTACCCCCCACACCCCCAAAGAGCCGTGCCCAGCGGTCGTTCGGGATGTCGAACGCTGTGCGCGAAGAGCCCCATCGGCAGGACAACGGGTTCGCGCACCCCTTGGTACGGACTTTATGCCGCATGTCCCCGGGAGGAATGCAGCCGTGAAAGACGCAGGCCTGTCGAAATTCCCTTCGGCGCGCCGCTTCGAGGTGACGGACGAACAACTGAGCGCCGAGCTGAAGGACTGGACGGGCGCCTCGCCCGCGTTGCACCCCGTCGGTGAACTGCTGGACCGGCACTGGGAGGCGGCCTTCGCCTACGCGCGGCTGTGCACCGACGGCGAGCGCGCGGCCGGCATGCTCACCACGGCGGCCTTCACCCGGCTCTTCGGCGAGACCCTGCGGCAGAACGGACCGACCTCCGCGTGGCGCCCCCACCTCCTGGTCACCGTGCGCCGCATCGCCGCGGAGTGGGACTCCGACGGCCGCCGGGACCTGCTCCACCCCGACCTGCGCGCCGCCGAGGACGACGGCGAACGACCGGCCGCCCGGCTGCTGCCGCCCGCGCACCGCCGGCTGCTGTCCCGGGCGTTCCAGCGGCTGCCCCAGTCCGCGCGCTGCCTGCTGTGGCACACCGAGATCGAGGCCGAACCCCTCGCCGTCCCGGCCGGACTGCTCGGCCTGGAGGCGGAGGCGGCCCGCGTCGAACTGCGCCGGTCCCGCGAACGGCTCCGCGAGGAATGCCTCCTGGGCCACCGCGAACTCGCCGTCGACGAGGACTGCCACCGCTACCACCGGCTTCTCGACGTCACCTGCCGCCGCGGCGGCGTCGACGTCGACCCCGACCTGCGCGCCCACCTCGGCCACTGCCGGCACTGCGCGCACACCGCCGACCAGTTGGGCCGGTTCGACGCGGGCCTCGGCACCGCCCTCGCCGAGGGCGTCCTCGGCTGGGCCGCGGACGCCTACCTGCGGGCCAGGACGGAACCCTCCGCCGACGCGCCCGTGGCAGCACCGCCCGTGCGGCAACTCGCCTCCGTCGGGGAGGCGTTCACCGAGGACGCGCCCGCCGCCGCGCCTCCCGCCACGTCCCCCGGAGGGGCGGGCGGAGGGGCGGCCGGCACGGGCGAGCGGACCGGGGCCCCGGCGCCGGGCACGGAACCGCACACCGCCGCCTCCGCCGCAGCCGCCGCAGTCTCCTCTTCCTCCTCCGGCTCTTCCTCCTCCGGCTCCGGCCGCGGCGCCCGTCCCGTCTCCCGCCGTTCGGCCCACCGGGCGGCCCGCCGGGCCCGGCGCCGCAACCTCTCCGTCGCCGTACTCACCGTCAGCGCAGTGGTCGTCCTCCCGCTCGTCCTGTGGTCGGCGCTGTCCGGCGGCTCCGGCGACTCCGCCTCCGGCGACGGCACGGCGGCCGTCCCGGCACCCGGCACGGACGCCTCCACCTCCGACCCGTCCTGGGCGGGCGCGGGCGAGGAGACCCAGGGCACCCTGCGCGGCCGCCTGCACAACGTCGCCTCGGGGCTGTGCATCGGCATCGTCGGCGTGAAGGCCGTCGAGGGCGCCGAGACCGAGCTGGCCACCTGCTCCTCGGACGCGGGCCAGCAGTGGTCGTACGAGGGCGACGGGCAGTTGCGCAACGCCGGCGACCCCGGTCTCTGCCTCGACTCCCGCCTCGGCTACTCGGTGCGGCTGGCCCCCTGTGCGGGTGCCTCGCAGCCCGATGCCAGGAGCCTCCGCTACGACTTCACCCTCCAGGGGACGCTCGTCCCGCGCTCCGACCAGAACCTCGCCCTGGCGCCCGCCGCCACCGACGGATCCGGCGCCCTCGTCCTGAAGAACCGCACGAACAGCGGCGCCCAGCGCTGGGTGATCGACACCTCGCGGCCGGACCCCCGGATGCAGGTCGTCCACTGGGGCGCCGACAGCGCCCCGGCCGACCCCCGGACCCCGCCTTCCGCCCCCGAGCCGTCGCGGCCCCCGGCCCCCACGACCGCCCCGAAGGCGGCCCCCACGACCGCCCCGGCCCCGAGCGCCACCTCCGTCCCCGTCCCCGGAGACACCGCCTGCGCCCACCCCTACGGGGCCTCCTGCCCGGACGGCGGCACCCCGGACGCCGGCTACGGCGGCCATGACCTCGGCGGTCACGGGTACGGAGGCTCCGGCCCGGACGGCCGCCGCTGACGGCACGGCCGGCCGGAGCACGTCCGGGCGGCGCGGTCGTGGACCGGGCCGGACACCGGGTCAGGGGCCGGTGCCGGGCGCGAGCACGGTGAGCCGTACCGAGGACGCGTTGCCCGCCACGGGAACCTTCCCGCCCGTCCACGGCACCCGTAGCGGGTCCCGCTCGTCGGGCGGGGTCACCACGAGCGTCGTGGGAGTCGCCGCCTCGGCCCCGCTGACCTCCGGGTTGGAGAACGTCAGCCCCGCCCACGCGCTGCGGCCCGGCGCCAGCGTCACGGTGACCGGCCCGGACCCCGGTTCCCGCCGGGGATCGGGGCCCAACTGCCTGCCGGCGGCGTCCAGGAAGGCGGCGCCGGGGTAGCCGCGCACGGTGCAGGTCCGGGCGGAGGCGTTGGTGAGGACGACGGGGAAGTTCTCCTGCCCGGCCCCCGGGTCGTTGCGTCCGACGGAAGCGCGCAGTTCCGAGGTGTGGCAGCGACCACCGGCGGCCGTCCGGGCGGGGGAGGGCGCGGTGGAGGCGGCGGCCGGCGCCGTGGACGTCCGCGCGGACGCCGCCGTCGACGGGGGCGGCGAGGGCGATGCCGGTGACGCCGGTGATGACGGCGACACGGACGACGAGGACGCGGGGGCGGAGGCGGACGCGGATCCCGTACCGTCCGCACCGCCTGTGCCGCAGGCGCCCAGCGACCCCAGCACCACCAGAACACCTGCCGCCGGCACGGCCCGGCGCCGTCCCCACCGCGACCGGCGCGCCGGGGACGGGCCCTTCGGGGACGGATGCTTCGGGGACGGGCCCTCCGGAAACGGGCCCTCCGGGGACGGATGCTTCGGAGACGGATGCTTCGGGTACGACCGGGCCGTGGACGGGCCCGCCGTGGACGGGCCTGCCGGAGGCGGACTCGCCGGGGACGAACCCGGCGGGGACGGGCGTGCCGGGTCCCCGGACGACCGGTCCGCATGAGCCAGAGCCGAATCTGCCATCGTCGCTCCACCCTCCGATGCCGCGTCACCCCGCTCCGGGTACCCGGGACGGATACTCGGGACGGGTGCCCGCCGGGGACACGGCCGACACGCCGCTCACCCGCCGGCCCGGCCGCCCTCAGTCCTCCCCGAGCAGTCCCAGCTCCGCCCAGATCGTCTTGCCCTCCGCGTTGTGCCGGCTGCCCCACCGCTGGGTGAGCTGGGCCACCAGCAGCAGTCCCCGGCCGCCCTCGTCGAAGGTCTTCGCCCGGCGCAGGTGCGGCGCGGTGTGGCTGGTGTCGGAGACCTCGCAGATCAGGGTGGCCGCATCGTGGATCAGCCGCAACCGGATGGGCTTGGCGCCGTACCGGATGGCGTTGGTGACCAGCTCGCTGACCACCAGCTCCGTCGTGAAGGAGTGCTCGCTCAGCTCCCAGCGCGCGAGCTGCTCGACCGCCTGCCGGCGGATCGGCGCCACGAGCGCGGGGTCCGCGGGAATGTCCCAGGTGGCGACCTGCGAGGAGGGCAGCCCGCGGGTGCGGGCGAGCAGCAGGGCCACGTCGTCGGAGGCCCCGCCCTGCGGCAGCAGGGCGTGCAGCACCCGGTCGCAGGTCTCGTCGAGGGAGCCCGAGTACGCGGCGAGGGTCTTGCTCAGCAGCCGGAGACCGGTGTCCGCGTCCCGCTCGCGGGACTCGATCAGCCCGTCCGTGTAGAAGGCCAGCACACTGCCCTCGGCCAGCTCCAGCTCGGCCGCCTCGAAGGGCAGTCCGCCGACGCCCAGCGCGGGACCGGCGGGCAGTTCGACCCGGCGCGGCTCCCCGCCCGGCCGCAGCAGCACCGGCGGGGGGTGCCCGGCCCGGGCGAGCGTGCAGCGTCGGGACACGGGGTCGTACACCGCGTAGAGGCAGCTCGCGCCCACCTCGCCCGGGTCGCCCTCGCCGCCGGCCTCCTCCGACAGCCGGACGACCAGGTCGTCGAGGTGGGTGAGCAGCTCCTCGGGGGCCAGGTCGATGTCGGCGAGGGTGCGCACGGCGGTCCGCAGCCGGCCCATCGTGGCGGAGGCCTGGACGCCCTGCCCGACCACGTCCCCGACGACCATGGCGACCCGCATCCCGGACAGCGGGATCACGTCGAACCAGTCGCCGCCCACCCCGGTGCGGGTGGCCGGCAGGTAGCGCGAGGCGGCGTGGACGGCGAGGGTGTCCGGCAGGGTCCGCGGCAGCAGGCTGCGCTGCAGGGCGAGGGCGGTGTCCCGCTCGCGGGAGTACCGGCGGGCGTTGTCGATGCAGACCGCGGCCCGGGCGGTGATCTCCTCGGCGAGCAGCACGTCGTCCGGGGTGAAGGGGTCCGGCCGCCGGTACCGGGTGAAGACCGCCACGCCGAGCGTCACGCCGCGGGCCTTCACGGGTACGGACAGCGTGGCGTGGACGCCGAACTCGCGGACCCGCTCACCGCGCAGGGGATCCCGGGCCGGCCAGGTGTCGAGCCCGCCCACGGAGGCGAGGACGGTGCGTCCCGCCAGCAGGGAGTCGGCCTGCGGCGATCCCGCCGGGTAGTCCTGGACCTCGCCGGGCTCGACCACGGCCACCGAGCCGCCGGGATCGACCCAGTGGTGAGCGGCACGGCGCAGGCCCAGCGGAGCGGTGAAGCGGACCGGGTGCTCCGCCTCCCCCCGCGGGTCCAGCAGGTCGACGCTGACGAAGTCGGCGAGCGCGGGCACGCAGACCTGGGCCAGCTCCTGCGCCGTCCGGGTGACGTCGAGGGTGCTGCCGATCCGCACGCTCGCCTCGTTGACCAGTTGCAGCCGCTCGCGGGCGAGGTGGTTCTCGGTGAAGTCGTGCGCGGCCAGGCACACCCCGCGCACGCGGCCCGCGGCGTCGGTGACCGGCGCGAACCTGGCCAGCCAGGCGTGCGCGCGCGCCTCGCCGCCGGTGCGCGTGTGGATCTGGACGTCCTTCGCCCGCCCGCCGGTGAGCACCCCGAGCATGTGCCCCTCCAGTTCCGCGCTCTGCGCCCGGCCGCCGATCTCGGAGACCCGCAGGCCCCTGACGCGCTCCTCGGGCAGCCCGATCACCTCGGCCATGGCGTCGTTGATCCGGGCCAGCCGCAGCCGCTCGTCGTAGACGGCGACGGCGCACGGTGACTGCGCCAGCGCCGCCGTGGCCAGAACGTCGTCGTGGGAGCCGGCGCCGGCCCGGGGGAGCGGGGTCACCACGAGCCAGGTGGCCGGGGCGCCGTCGCGGGGCGGGCGGTGGTGGGCGAGCACCCAGATCCGCACCGATCGGCCGTCCCGGTGGCGCAGCGCGAGCGTGCCGTCCCAGCGGGGGGCGGCCGCCGCGGGGAGACGCCCCTCGGCCAGCAGCTCGCCGGCGGGGCGTCCCACGACCTCGGCCGGGGCCCAGCCCAGCAGGGCTCGCGCACCCTCGTTCCACCCGACGACCGTGCCGGTGTCGTCGATGACCACCCGGGCCGTCGCGGCCTCGTCGAACGGGTACTCCGGGCTCATCGTCGCCACTCCATCGCGGGAACTCACAGTGAACGGGCGCGCCACGTCCGCTCCAGCGTAGGCCCTGTCGTGGCGTTCCCGCCCGCCCCGCGACGCCCTTCGACCGGTGGGACCGCCGGGCGGGCGACCCCGGAGGGCGGACCCCGGCGGGCGGGCCTCCGTCCGGACCGCGGCGCGCGTGATCACTTTCGAAGCCGTCCGGTCCGGACCGTTGACGGAGTGTCATGAGTGCAACAAACATGTCCTCCGACCGTCATTGGGAGCGCTCCCACCGTATCGTCGCCGAGCGCTCCCGCCCCTTCCGGAGGAGCTTCGGACGTGAAACGACGCAGAACCACCCTGCTGTCCCTGGCAGCCCTGCTGGGCACGGCCCTCACCGCGCTGCCCGTGCCGCAGGCCGGGGCCGAGGAGGTCGAGCAGGTCAAGAACGGCACCTTCGACGCCGGCGCCGACGCGTGGTGGTCCAGCAACGTCACCGCCGCCCCGTCGGAGGGCCGGCTGTGCGCTGACGTGCCGGGCGGCACCGTCAACCGCTGGGACTCCGCCGTCGGACAGGGCGGCATCAGCCTGGTCGCGGGGGAGACCTACCGGTTCTCCTTCAAGGCCTCCGGCGTGCCCGAGGGGCACGTGGTGCGGGCGATCGTCGGCCAGGCCGTGGCGCCGTACGACACCTGGCAGGAGGCGAGCCCGGTGCTCACCGAATCGGCCGGGTCGTACTCCTACACCTTCACCTCGCAGGTCGACTCCGCCGAGGGCCAGGTGGCCTTCCAGGTCGGCGGCAGCGCCGATCCGTGGCGGTTCTGCCTCGACGACGTGTCCCTGCTGGGCGGAGTGCCGCCGGAGGTGTACGAGCCGGACACCGGGCCGCGGGTGCGCGTCAACCAGGTCGGCTACCTGCCCGCCGGCCCGAAGAACGCCACCGTCGTCACCGACGCCACCGGGAAGCTGCCCTGGGAGCTGAGGAACGCCGGCGGCGCGGCCGTCGCGCGCGGCTGGACCGTGCCCCGCGGCCTCGACGCCTCCTCCGGACAGCACGTCCACTCCGTCGACTTCGGCGCCTACCGCACCCGCGGCACCGGCTTCACCCTGGTCGTCGACGGCGAGACCAGCCACCCCTTCGACATCGGCACGGCCGCCTACGAACGGCTGCGCCTGGACGCCGTCAAGTACTACTACCCGCAGCGCAGCGGCATCGCGATCCGCGACGACCTGCGGCCCGGCTACGGCAGGGCCGCGGGTCACCTCGGCGTCGCCCCCAACCAGGGCGACACCTCCGTACCGTGCCAGCCGGGCGTGTGCGACTACACCCTCGACGTCTCCGGCGGCTGGTACGACGCCGGCGACCACGGCAAGTACGTCGTGAACGGCGGCATCGCCACCTGGGAGCTGCTCAGCACCCACGAACGCGCCCTGACGGCCCGCACCGGCGACCCGGCGAAGCTCGGCGACGGCACCCTCGCGCTCCCCGAGAGCGGCAACAAGGTGCCGGACGTCCTCGACGAGGCCCGCTGGGAACTGGAGTTCCTGCTGAGGATGCAGGTGCCGGACGGCCGGCCGCTGGCCGGCATGGCGCACCACAAGGTCCACGACGAGCAGTGGACCGGCCTGCCGATGCTGCCGAGCGACGACCCGCAGAAGCGCGAACTGCACCCGCCGACCACCGCCGCGACCCTGAACCTGGCCGCGACCGCCGCCCAGGCGGCCCGCCTGTACAAGCCCTACGACAAGGCCTTCGCCGCCCGCGCGCTGAGCGCCGCCCGCAAGGCCTGGACGGCCGCCCTCGCCCACCCCGCCGTGTACGCCGACCCGGCCGACGGCACCGGCGGCGGCGCCTACAACGACGACGACGTCACCGACGAGTTCTACTGGGCGGCCGCCGAGCTGTATCTCACCACCGGTGAGCGGCAGTTCTCCGACCACGTCCTGAACTCCCCGGCGCACACGGCCGACGTCTTCGTCCCCCGGGGCTTCGACTGGTCCCGGACCGCCGCCGCGGCCCGCCTCGACCTCGCGACCGTCCCCAGCCGCCTGCCCGGCCGCGACAAGGTGCGCCGCTCGGTCGTCAAGGGCGCGGACGCCTACCTCGCGACCCTGCGCGGCCAGGCGTACGGGATGCCGTACGCGCCGGAGGACAACCGCTACGACTGGGGCTCCGCCCACCAGGTCCTCAACAACGCCGTGGTCGTCGCCACCGCCTACGACATCACCGGCGCCTCGAAGTACCGCGACGGAGCCGTCCAGGCGATGGACAACATCCTCGGCCGCAACGCGCTGAACATCTCCTACGTCACCGGCTACGGCGACGTCGCCGCCCACCGGCAGCACAGCCGCTGGTACGCCAACCAGCTCGACCCCCAGCTGCCGAGCCCCCCGGCCGGCACGCTCGCGGGCGGCCCGAACTCCAGCATCCAGGACCCCCTCGCCCAGGCGAAACTGAAGGACTGCGTCGGGCAGTTCTGCTACATCGACGACATCCAGTCCTGGTCGACGAACGAGACGGCGATCAACTGGAACGCCGCCCTGGCTCGGATGGCCTCCTTCGTGGCCGACCAGGGGTAGCGGCCGGGCGGCGGCCGGCGAGAGGGGCCGCCGCCCGACCGCCGGTGGCCGAACGGTGTCCGAAACTGCCCGGAAACGATCGGCGGCAGGATCGCTCGGGCACCGTTCGGTACCGCCTTCCCCTCAGTGTGACCAGGGGATATTTACGAGCAAGTACCCGAGCGGTACCGTGAGGGACATGCCAGCCCTCAACGTGGAATTCAGCGATCGCGAGCTGGAGGACCTGCGGCAGATCGCCAAGGAGCGCGGTACGTCGATGAAGGCGCTCGTCCGGGAGGCCGCCGCCGCCGACATAGCCAGGCACCGGGCGCTCCAGGAGGGGGCGAAGGCCTTCCGCAGGTTCTTCGCCACCCACGCCGACGAGTTCGCCGCGGCGTTCCCCGACGACGAGGCGCCCGTCCGGGGCGAGGGACGGGTCGCCTGACCGATGACACCCGTCATCCACATCGACGTGCCCTGGCTGCTCCAGCGCCACGAAGAGGTCCTGCCGGACCAGCCGACCGTCAACGACTTCTCCGCGCTCGTCGCCGCCGTCGCCCGCCACCGGGTCGACCCGCCGCGGCTCGGCGTGGACTCCGACCCGGCCTGGCGGGCCGCCGCGCTGCTGCACACCCTCGCGCTGCTCAGGCCCCTGCCCTCGGCCAACGCCCGCTTCGCCAGCGCGACGGCGGTGGCCTACATGTTCGTCAGCGGCGTCGGCATCGACCCGCCCTACGGCGCCCTCGTCGACCTGACCCGCGACCTGATCGACGGCAGGACCGACGTCTACGGCGCGGCCGACCGGCTGCGGTCCTGGCAGATCTGAGGAAGGGCCCGGGGGCCTCCCGGGCGGGCGGCCGTCTCGCGCGAGGAGAACCGCCGCCGGCCCGCGCGTGGCCGCCGGGGAACGGCCGCTCCCCGTCCACCGCGCGCCGCGTCCACCGCGCGCCGCGTCCACCGCGCGCCGCGTCCACCGCGCGCCGCGCACGCCGCGCGCGCCGGGACCGCGTGCGCCCGCCTCCCGCGGATCGCGGGGATCTGACGGACCGCACGGGACCCGGGCGGCGCGCGGCGGAGGGGAGATCAGGAACAGGCGGAAGCGGGACGCAACGGGCGCCGCCTGTCGACATCTTTTCAACAGCGGCCGGGAAGCCCCGGCGGCTTGTTGTGCGCGACTCGGTTGTGCGAAGGTGAGCCACTCGTGCGGGGGCCGGGGCCGGGCGCCCCGTGTTCGCCGGCGGAGGCGGACACGTGCTCCCGCCGCGCCGGACAGGTACGTACCGAAGGAAGCCGCACCGTGCTCACCCCCCAGCCCCCTCGCCCGCCCTACCCCCCGCCCGGCTCGGGACCCGGGGAATCCGACGAGTCCCTCGCCGCGGGGACCCGCGGGGGGACGGACGCCGAGGTGGCCCAGTCCACCGCGATGCTCATCGCGCGGCACTGGCAGCCGGTGCACGACTACGCGGTGATCTGCCTCGCCTCGTCCACCGGCGCCGCCTCCATGGTCACCACCGCCGCCTTCCACCAGGTCCTCGACCGCCTGAAGCTGGGCGAGCCCGGCACCGCGCTGCGGCCCCGCCTGCTGGTCACCGTGCGCGACACCGTCCGCCTGTGGGCCGCCGACGAGTCGCTCTCCGCGTCCCTGCCCGACCTCGGCAAGCCGGCCGGCGCCCGGGGGATGAAGGCCGCCACGTCCCCGACCCCCGAGAACCGGCTGCTCGCGGCACGCGCCTTCGAAGGCCTGCCCCCGGTCGCCCGCTGCGTGCTCTGGCACGTCGAGGTCGAGGCCGAACGCGTCACCGTCGCCGCCGGCCTGCTCGGCATGGACACCGACACCGTGACCTCCGTGCACGAACAGGCCCGGGAGAAGCTGCGCGAGGGCTGCGTCCGCGCCCACCGGGAACTCGCGCCCGGCAAGGAGTGCCGGTTCTACAACCGTCTCCTCGACGTCCCCATAGGCCGCGGCGGCGACCTCCTGCCGGACGTCCGCCGCCATCTGGACGCCTGCCGCTACTGCCGTGCCGCGGCGGAACAACTCGGCCACTTCGAGGGCGACCTGGGCATCCTGCTCGCCGAGGCGGTCCTCGGCTGGGGAGCCCGCCGCTACGTCGAGTCCCGGCCCGGCCGCGCCGGCCGGCAGTCCGTGCGCCTGCGCGGCTCCGCCCGGCACCGCGGCGGCCGCCCCCGCGGCACGCGCCGCGCCGCGGGGCTGTTCACCCGCCTCCCCGCGCCCGGCCGCCGCCGCGAGCCCGGCGGCGGCCCGCGCTCCCCGCGAGCCCTGTACACGGGTGTGGGCCTCGCCGGGGCCGGTCTGCTCACCACCCTGCTCGCCGCCGGCCTGTGGACCGACGACGGCACCGCCGGCCCGGCCGCCTTCCCGGCGGGCGGCACGGCCTCCTCCGGCACCGGGTCCCGGGCCACCCCGACGGTTCCCCCGGCTCCCGACACCGCCCGGCTCCCCGACGCCCCGCGGCAGACCCGGCTGCGCGACCTCGCCGCCGACCTGTGCCTGGACGTCCGGGGCGAGGCCAGGGCGGGCGCCGCGCTGGAACTGGCGGACTGCTCGGACGACCGGTCCCAGCAGTGGTCGTACGAGGAGGACGGGCAGCTGCGCAGCCTGGCCGAACCGCGGCTGTGCGCGGACTCCCACGCGGACGCCGGCGTCGTCATCCTGGAGGCGTGCACGGGCACCGACACCCCGCGCGCCCGCGACGTCCGCTACGACCTCACGCCGCGCGGGGAACTGCTGCCCCGCTGGAGCGACTCCCTCGCCCTCGCCGGGGCCGGCGCGGACCCCGGCGCGGACGTCGTCGTCAAGGTCCGCGACCGCTCCGACGGACAGCGCTGGCAGACCGACGCGATACCGGCCGCCACCGGCTCGCTGTCGATCACCGGCACCGAGCCGCCCGCGGCGCGGCCCGTCGAACTGCCGGACCACACCGCCTGAACGACGCGTCCGCCGGGCCGACGGCCGTCACCCGGTGTCCTCCTCCAGGTCCGCCGGTCCGGCGGTCGCCGGGCCGGCGTGACCGGACAGGGCCGGCGTGAGGTCCGGTTCGGCGAGCAGGCGGCGGATCACGTGCTCCACGCCGGACTGTCCGTCCAGGCCGAGGCCGTAGACGTACGGCCGCCCGCGCCGCCCCTCGTCGTCGAGCCGCGCTCCACGGCGACCATGGCGGCCGGTGGCGGCGGAGCGGACGACGGCCCGGAGGCCGCCGGACAGGGCCCGGCGGGCCGGCCGCCGCGGTCCCGGGAGGAGGCGCGCCGGTCCGCGGGCGAATGTTTCCGGACGATTGCCGAGCCTACGGAAACCGGACACCCGGGCCGGTGAAGGGATCATGAAGCGCTTGCCCGGGCGGTTGGAACGTTCGAACTCCGTTACTTCGCGCCACTGATTCAATACGCAAGGTTACCGAAAGGCGTGGGGTCGATGTGAGTTCCGGCGGCGGAGTCGGCAGACTCGCGCTCGCCGCGTTCGGCACCGACCGAGTCGGACCGGCACACCTCGAAACGAGCGGAAGGATGCACACAATGCGGAACACCGCGCGCTGGGCAGCGACCCTCGGCCTCACGGCCACCGCAGTCTGCGGACCCCTCACCGGGTCCGCGCTCGCCGCTCCGGCCGCCCCGGCCTCGCTCTACGCCCCGTCGGCCCTGGTGCTGACCCTCGGGCACGGAGAGAGCGCCGCCGCCGTCAGCCCGGCCCGTGCCGTCACCCTCACCTGTGCGCCGGGCCCCTCGGGCAGCCACCCCGCCCCGGCCGCGGCCTGCGCCGAACTGCGGACGGCGGGCGGCGACCTCGAGCTGCTGGCCGGCCCGGGTGACGCCTGGTGCACCAGGCAGTACGACCCGGTGGTCGTCACGGTCGACGGCGTGTGGCAGGGCAAGCGCGTCTCCTACGAGCGCACCTTCTCCAACGAGTGCGTGAAGAACTCCTCCGGGAGTGCTCTCTTCGCGTTCTGAGACCGGGGTCGCGTGGCTCCGTGGGCAACGAGAACGGCTCGTGACGTGGGGAGTGCGAGCCACTGACACGGACAACCACGGCGATCCCGCGACCAGGGGCCGGCCGGGCGGAGTGGGGCCGCCCGCCGGCCCCTGGCACATGCGCGCACGACGCCCCGCGGAGCGGAGCGGACCGGCCGGAATCGGCCGGGACCGGGCTGGTCCCGGCCCGGATCAGGCCGGATCAGGCTGGCTCAGGCCCGGTCGCGGTGGCTCGTGTCGCACCACGGATAGCGGCGGCTGCGCCGGCAGGTGCACAGGGCCACCCGGAAGCGGTCGGAGACGACGGTGGAGCCGTCCTCCAGCTCCACCTCGACGGGCCCCTCGACGAGCAGGGGCCCCTTGCGCTGCACGCTGAGCCGGCACGGCCGCTCAGCGGGGGAGTTCGGCACGGACGACCACCAGTTCCTCGTTGTTCTCGTCACCGGACAGCAGGCCCCGCCGCCGCAGCCACTCCTCCCGGGAGCGCAGGACCGGCCCGAACGGAATGCGCCGCCTGCGGGTCACGGACGCCTTCAGGTCCGCCGCGCGCAGATGCCGGACGGTCCGGTCCGGATCGCTCAGCGCGGAGTGCACCATCAGCAGCACCCCGCCCGGCCGCAGCAGCGCCGGCGCCTCGCGGCAGATCCGGTCCAGCAGCAGCCGGCCGTCGCCGCCCGCGTCCCAGGCCCGGGCCGGTCCGCGCGGCGCGCGGCCGCCGGTCGGAGCGGGTACGTACGGCGGATTGGCGAGGACCAGGTCGAAGGTCCGCCCCCGCACCGGTTCGAAGAGGTTCCCGCGCAGCACGCGCACCGGCAGCCCGGCCCGCCGCGCGTTCCAGCGGGCGGCGTACACCGCTCGCCGGGACACGTCGACGGCGGTCACGCGGGTCCCGAGCCGCGCCGCCTCCAGGGCCAGCGCACCGGAGCCGGTACCGACGTCGAGGACGTCCGAGCCCGGCGACAGAGGTTCTTCGGACAGCGCCCCGGCCAGCAGGTCGGTGTCCTCCTGAGGGGCGTACACGCCCGGAAGTACCAGCGGATTCACGCCCGCCGAGTACCCCGGCAATCAAGAAACATGAGCCGTTCCGGACGGGAGGGGGGTGCGCAGCGAGGAACGGCCGGCGCGCCAGGAGGCGAGCAGCCGTGCGGCCAGCCGGTCCTCCAGCAAGGTGGTCACGCCGACGCCGAACGCCACGTCGGCGGCGAGGTGCGGCTCCTCCTCCAGCAGCCCGCCGATCACGTCGTGCCGTACGACCTGCTCGTGGACCGCGTCGGCCTCGACGTGCTCGTCGTAGAAGTGCTCGGCGGCCGGGCCGGCGTCCGCGCGGCGCATCGCCTCCGCGAGCCGCCGGGAACCCGGCGAGGAGGTGATCTCCACCGTCGCGAAGTGACCGATCAGCGCGCCGCGCAGAGAACGGTGCAGGCCGAGCAGCGACATGACGTTCACCGTGGCCAGCGTCTCGGCGCATGCGGCGTCCAGGTAGCGGCCGTACGCGGTGTCCAGGCCGAGGTCCGTCATCAGGTCCGCGAACAGCCGCGCGTGCACCCGGTCGGGGCGGCCGCCGCCGTACTCGTCGAACTCCACCGCCGCCATCCCCGCCTTGGCGCGCCCCCACAGCCTCGGCAGCACCCAGGCGTGCGGGTCGGCCTCCTTGAGGTGGTAGAGGGAACGCTGGGCCGCGTACTCGCGCAGCTGCCACAACTCGCCCTCGTCGCGCAGGAAGTGGGAGACCCCGCCGCCGTCCACCGGCTCGACGAGCAGTTCCGCGACCGCGTCCTCGACGCTGTCGTGGACCGGCGTGTCGGCGCGCAGGGCGGTCAGGAAGCGGTCCTCGAGCGCGGCGCGCAGCCGCAGCAGGCCGGGGTCCCACTCCAGGTCGGCGTCCACCCCGCCGAAGCCGCGGTAGTGCAGCTCGTAGCAGAGGTAGAGGGCCAGCTGGAGGTCGTCACCGTACGCGGGCGCGGCCGCCGCCGCGTCGGCGGGCGGCAGGGGGCCCGCACCCAGCAGGTACTCCCGGACAGCCGTGGAGAGGGGGCCGCGGGCGGCGGGCAGCCGTGGTCCTTCGTGTGCCATGGGCGCCGGGTACCCTCCCGGCCGCCGGTCATCCGCCCGGTCCGTCCCCCGGTCCGTCTCCCGGGCCGTCCCCCGGGTCCGTCCCCTGGTCCGTCCCCCGGGCCGGACCGGGCCCGTCGGGCGGGCCCGGCGGGCCGGGGGACGGCGGCCGAGCCGCCCTGCCGGCTTCCTCCGGGGCGTCGTCCGGCGGCTCCCGGCCGGTGGCTCCCGGCCGGGCGGCTCCGGCCCGGTGGCCGTCAGTCCCCCCGGGACTCCTCCTGGGCCCGGGTGTTCGGGGTGACGGCCTCGGAGGCCTCGCCGCGGCCGCGGCGGGCCGCCTGCTCCTCGTCGGTGCGGCGTTCGGCCTCCTCGATCTCCCGCATCACCTCTTCGAGCGCGGTCCGGGGCGGGTCCCGCCGGTCCTCGCCGGCGTCCCGCTCCTCGTGCGCGTGCCGGTCCCCGGGGTGCTTGGCGTTCTCCGACATGGGCGGTTCCCTTCTTCTCGTCCTCTCGGATGCCGGGCCTCCGCCGCCGCGCGGCGCCCGGCCGGGTCCGGTCAGTTCGCGGCGGCCGCGACCCGCAGGGGCACCGGCTGCGCGGGTTCCGACTCCTCGGAGAGCCGGATCACCTCCGCCCACCAGGACGAGCCGTCCTCGATGTGCCGCAGCATGATGCCCTCGCGGATCGCCCACGGGCAGACGGTGACCGTCCTCAGGCCGATCAGCTTCATCGCCGTGTGCCCGACCACCGCCCCGGCCAGGCTCTGCGCGGCGCGCGGGGCGGAGATGCCGGGCAGTTCGGCGCGGGCGGCGACCGGCAGCCGGGCCAGCCGGACCACCGCCTCGCCCAGGTCGGCGGAGTCCAGCGTGCGGGCGACGAACGGGCCGTGGCGGCCGGGCGGCGCCCCGCACAACCGGGCCAGCTGCTGGAACGTGCGGGAGGTGACCACCGCGGTGCGCGGCCCCTCCCAGCGGATCCGGGCGGCCACGTCCCGGAGCTGGTGGCGGACCTTGCGGCGCAGCTCGCGCACCCGGTGCGGGGGCGGCGGGTCCTGGTCCGGGAAGAACTCGTGGGTCAGCCGTCCGGCCCCCAGCGGCAGCGACGCCACGAAGTCCGGCAGCCGGCCCCGCCCGAACGCCACCTCGAAGGAGCCGCCGCCGATGTCCATCAGCGCGAGCGGCCCCGCCCGCCAGCCCATCCAGCGCCGCGCCCCGAGGAACGTCAGCTCGGCCTCCACCTCGCCCGGCAGGGTGCACAGCGGGACACCGCCGCGCGCGGTGACCGTGCGCAGCACCTCCTGCCGGTTCGGGGCGTTGCGCACCATGGCGGTCGCGAAGGCCAGCGGGCTCGTCGCGCCCCAGCGGGCCGCCGTACGGTTCGCGGCGTCGACCGCGTCGACCAGGTGCGCGATCGCCTCGTCGGGTATGGGTTCACCCGGCCTGACCCGTTCGGACAGCCGCAGCCGCCACTTCGCCGTGTGCACCGGCAGCGGAACGCCGTCCTGCGCGTCCGCCACCACCAGCCGCACGGCGTTGGATCCCACGTCCAGCACGCTGATTCTCATGGCGGGGCGAGTACCCGGCGCAACCGCTCCCTACGTCACGCCGCGGTGGCCGACTTGCTCACACGGGCGCCGCCGCCTCAGGCGAGCTGCCGCCGCACCAGCTCGCGCAGCCGGCCGCCGGGGTCCGCGAGCAGCTGCGACGGCGGGCCCTCCTCGACGACCCTGCCGTCCTCCATGACCACGATCCGGTCGGCGTCCAGCACCGTCGACAGACGGTGGGCGATGACGACGCGGGTGGCGTCGAGCCCCCGGGTGCTGTCGATGACCGTGCGCTGGGTCTCGTTGTCCAGGGCGCTGGTGGCCTCGTCGAGGAAGAGGATCCGCGGCCGCCGGATCAGCGCCTGGGCGATCATCAGCCGCTGGCGCTGACCGCCCGAGACCGAGCCGCTGCCCGAGACGATCGTGTGCAGCCCCATCGGCATCCGCCCGATGTCCTCCGCGAGCCCCGCCATCGCCGCCGCCGCCATCGCCTCCTCGGGCGTGTACGACCCGGTGCCGCAGATGACGTCCAGGACCGAGCCGGTGAACGGCTGGGCGTGCTGGAGCACCACCCCGCACTGCCGGCGCACGGCCGACCGGTCGAGGGCCGCCAGGTCCTGCCCGTCGTACAGCACGCTGCCCGAGAGCGGGCGGTCGAAGCCGATGAGCAGGCGCAGCAGGGTGGACTTGCCGCAGCCGCTGGGGCCGACGACCGCCACGAACTCGCCCGGCCGCACCGCGAAGGACACGTCGTCCAGGACCAGGGGGCCGTCGTCGGAGTAGCGGAACGACAGCCGGCGGGCCTCCACCGCGCCGGACAGCGGGCCCGGCCGGGCGCCGGCCGCCCGCACCTCCGGGGCGGCCTCCAGCACCGGGCGGATCTCCTCGAACAGCGGCAGCGCGGCCACCGCCGACACGAACGCGCCGGTCAGCGAGGTCACCGAGGTGAGGAGCATCGTCATCGACGTGTGGAAGGTGAGGAAGTCCGCCGCCGACAGCGCGCCGCGCGCCGGACCGGCCAGCAGCATGAACATCAGCAGCGAGCACAGCGGCAGGTGGACCGCGCCGAGCACCGTGCCGAGGTTCCTGATCCGGCCGAGCCGCTGCTGGAGTTCGCGGCTGCGGGCGAACTCGCCGGCCCAGGCGGCGTAGGCGTAGTTCTCGGCGGCCGCGATCCGCAGCTTCGGCAGTCCCCGCAGGGTCTGGAACGCCTGGTTGTTCAGCTTGTTGGAGAGCGTGACCAGCCTGCGCTGCCAGCGCACCTGCCACAGCCCGAGTCCCAGGAAGACGGCCGCGACGACGGTGAGCATGCCGATCGCGGCCAGTGCCAGCGGGACGCTGTACCAGAGGAGCAGGCCCAGGTTCACGGCGCCGACGGTGACGGACTGGACGACCGACGGGCCGAGGCCCGCCAGCAGCCCGCGGATCGCGCTGATCCCCATGGCCGCGCTCGCCAGCTCGCCCGTGGAGCGCTCGGCGAAGAACCTCGTCGGCAGCCGCAGCAGCCTGTCCCACACGGCCGGCTGGAGCGTGGCCTCGACGCGGCCCTCCAGCCGCAGGATCGTCGTGTTCTGCAGCAGCATGAACGCCGCCGCGACCACGCCGCCGATCAGCACGGCCAGGCAGGCCTGCTCGATCAGCGCCGGCTGGGCCCTCGGCACGTACTGGCCGAGCACCTTGCCGGTGGCGACGGGCACCAGCGCGCCGACCGCCACCGTCACGAGCCCGCCGAGCAGCAGGTTCGCCAGGTCGCGGCCGGTGTCCCGCATGCTGAACCGCAGCAGTCCGAGCGGGCCGAGCCGCCGCTCGGGCAGCGGGCGGTAGAACATGACGGCCCGCGGCGCGAACTCGGCCGCGTTGGCCTTCTCCACCGGTGTCTCGCGGCCGGTCGCGGGGTGGACGGCGACGTAACCGCCGCGCCGCCACAGCAGGGCGACCGGCGCCCCCGACAGCGCCCGGTGGCCGACCAGCGGGCCGACGTCGTCACGCCACCAGCGCCGGTCCAGCCGTACGGCCCGGGTGCGCACGCGGGAGGCGAGCGCGATCCGCTCGACCGGGTCGAGGCGGTCGTCGCCGGCGCCCGCGCGGGCCGGTTCCACCAGGGCGATGCCGGCCGCCCGCGCGACCAGCCGGCAGGCGGCGAACGTGGCGTCCGCGTCGGCGGCCGTCGCGCGCGGCCCCGCCTTCCCGCCGATCGACGCCAGCAGGGTCCGGTCGGCCTGCGCGCGCACCGCCTCACCGGCCCTGAAACCGGCCGCCGTGCGGGTCTCGTGGGTGTGCTCCAGCTGCTCGATCCAGCGGTCCAGGGCGGTCAGCAGGCGGTGCTGCTGGTCGACCACCGACCGCCACAGGGCCGGGTCCATCAGCAGGTCGGCGGCGGCCTCCGCTCCGTACTCCGAGCCGTACCGGACGCTGCCGGGCGGCACCTGCATCCAGAACACCTCGTCGTCGTCCCGCGTGCCCGTGCGCGTCCGCGCGGCGGCGCCCCCGTCCTCCCCGGCCCGCCCGTCGGCCGTCGGCGCCTGGAAGAGGACGGCCAGTCCGCGGCCGACGCCGAGGGCGAAGGCGTACTCCAGGGGGCTCGACGCGGGCGGTGCGTGCAGGGGGTTGCCGTACTCGTCACAGGACCAGGTCAGGGGGCCGGCGGGCCGGTACAGCTCGCGCAGGGCGATCCGGTGGACCACGCAGCCGCGCAGCGGGCGGGCCACCAGCGTGTGCCGGGGGCCGGCGACCGGGCCGAGCAGCAGCGCGCCCGCCTCCAGCCGGCCCAGGTGGTGCCAGTGGCCCTGCTGCTCGGCGTCCACCGCGAACAGGTCCAGCGCGCCGGCGGCGACCAGCCACAGCACCTGCGGACCCTCCAGACCGAGCCGGCCGGTCCCTGTGCAGTCCACCCGCGTGCCCGCGTGCCCCAACGCCGACAGGACGACGTCGCCCTCGGACACTGCCGTCATCTCATCGCTCCCTGACCAGTGCCGCGTACGCCCCGCCGCGTGCGAGGAGGTCCTCGTGCCGTCCGCGCTCCACGACCGTGCCGTGCGCGAGGACGACGATCTCGTCGCTGTCGCGGACCGTGCTGAGCCGGTGGGCGATCACCACGCAGGCGCAGCCGCGCCGGCGCAGGTTGTCCATGACGACCTGCTCGGTCTCCGCGTCCAGCGCGCTGGTCACCTCGTCCAGCACCAGGATGCTGGGCCGGCGCACCAACGCCCGTGCGATCTCCAGGCGTTGGCGCTGCCCGCCGGAGAAGTTGCGGCCGTCCTGCTCGACCCGGCCGTGGATGCCGCCGGGCCGCCGCACGACGACGTCGTACAGGGCGGCGTCCCGCAGCGCTTCCACCACCGCGTCGTCGGGGATCGAGGGGTCCCACAGCGCCACGTTGTCGCGGACCGTGCCCTCGAAGAGGAACACCTCCTGGTCGACGAAGGAGACCGAGGCGGCGAGCGCCTCGCGCGGGATGTCCTCCAGGCGCCGCCCGTCGATGCGGATCACGCCCTCCCACGGCGCGTACAGCCCCGAGATCAGCCGGGACACCGTCGACTTGCCGCTGCCCGAGCCGCCCACGAGCGCCACCTGCTGCCCCGGCCCGACGCGCAGGTCGAAGCCGGTCAGCAGCGGCTCGTCCAGCGGGCTGTAGCCGAAGCCGACGTCCTCCAGCTCGACGTGGCCGCGCAGCCGGCGGGTGGAGTCGCCGCCGGAGCGGCGGTCGTAGAGCGGGTCGGCCCGGAAGTCCTCCACGTCCTTCAGCCGGGCCACGTCCGCCGCGAAGTCCTGGAGGCGTCCCGCCACGCCGTTGAGGCGGGTCAGGGGAGCGCTGAAGCGGGCGACCAGCGACTGGAAGGCGACCAGCAGGCCCACCGAGACGGCGCCCTCGATCGCCCGCATCCCGCCGATCCACAGGATCAGCGCGCTGTTGACGGTCGCGAGCGTCGGCGCGACCACGCCCAGCCAGGCGCTCGGCACGCCGAGCCGCTGCCGCTCCTCCAGCGTGGTGGCGTGCTGCCCCGCCCACTTGCGGAAGTAGCCGTCCTCGCCGCCGGTCGCCTTCATGGTCTCGATCAACTGGAGCCCGGTGTAAGCGGTGTTGGTCAGCCGCGCGTGGTCCGCCCGCAGCTTCGCCGTGCGCGTCGCGCGGAGCCGGATCACCACCCGCATGGCGACCAGGTTCAGCAGGGCCACGCCGACGCCGACGAACGCCAGCTCGGGGTCGTAGGCGCAGAGCAGGACCGCGTACAGGACGACGACCACCGCGTCCACGCCCGCCGACGCGAGGTCGCGGGCCAGGGTCTCGGCCACCGCGTCGTTCGACTGGAGGCGCTGCACCAGGTCGGCCGGGCTGCGCTGGGAGAAGAAGGTGACCGGCAGCCGCAGCAGATGGCGCAGGAAGCGGGCGCTGGACAGGGTCGAGGAGACGATCCTGCCGTGGTGCAGGTTGGCCTGCTGCAGCCAGGTCAGCGCGACGGTGAGCAGCACGCACGCGCCCATGGACGCGAACAGCGCCTCCAGCAGCGAGGTCCGGCCGCCGATCAGGAACGTGTCGATCCAGGTCCGGCTCAACGCCGGGACGGCCGCGCCCACGGCGACCAGCAGCAGGCTCGCCAGCACGGCGGCCGGCAGGGTGCCCGCGGTGCCGCGCAGCCGGGCCGGCACCGCGCCCAGCACCCCCGGCCGGCGCCCGCCGCGCTCGAAGCCCTCGCCGGGCTCCAGCACCAGGACCACACCGGTGAAGCTGCCGTCGAAGTCGTCCATCGGCACGAACCGGCGGCCCTTGCCGGGGTCGTTGACGAAGACGCCCCGGCGGCCGAAGCGGCGGCCCAGGCCTTCGTAGACGACGTAGTGGTTGAACTCCCAGAAGAGGATCGCGGGCGCTCGCACCCCGGCGAGAGCCGCCAGGTCCATCTGCATGCCCTTGGCGGTGAGGCCGTAACCGCGCGCTGCCTTCAGCAGGTTGCTCGCGCGCGAGCCGTCCCGCGACACCCCGCACGCGATGCGCAGCTCCTCCAGCGGGACGTGCCGGCCGTAGTGGCCGAGGACCATGGCGAGGGAGGCGGCACCGCACTCCACGGCCTCCATCTGGAGCACGGTGGGGGTGCGGACGGTCTTCATCCGGCCGGCGGGGACCGGCCGCCGGGGCGGCGCGGCCCGCCGTCTGCCGCGGGTACCGGTCGCGGTCAAGGAAGCAGCCAATCGAGGGGGCGCTGGTCGGCCAGCCGGATCGAGGCGGTGGCCAGGGTCATGGAGGTGAGCGTGTACGGCGGTCCGTCCGCGGACGACCACCGGTAGCCGCTCGGCGTCGCGGGGGACACGTCGAGACGGACCAGGACCGCCACCGGACGGCCCTCCTTCGTGAACTGCTCGCCCAGCCGGCCGTCGCCGAGGAAGGCGGCGATCTGCCGCGCCGAACGCGCCGCGCGGTCCACCGACTTCACGTGGCCGCGCAGCACGCCGTACCGCTGGGCCGGCACGGTCTGCACGGTCAGGTCCACGGCCGCGTCCGCGGGGACGGAGCCCGCGTTCTCCGCGGGGAGGTACACCGTGGCGTACAGCGGGGCGTCCGCGTCCGGGACCTTCTCCACAGCGGCGACGTCCGCGCCGGTCACGACGATCTGCCCGAGGGCGGCGGCGAGGGCGGTGATCCGGCCCGCGGCGACCGTGCGCACCACGGTCTCGCCGTCGGCCGTCCGCACCTTCAGCACGGGGGAGCCGGCGGGCAGTTGCTCGCCCTCCTCCGCGAGGACCGCGGTGACCTGGCCGGCGGCGGGGCTCTGGAGGACGTAGCTGCCCTCGCCGTGGGTGAGGACGGCGGGCGCGCTCACCGTGGAGACGACCGAACCGGTCACCGCCCACACGGACGCGGCGGCCATGACGGCCACGGTCACGCAGAGCACCAGCCGGCCCTGGGGGCGGGCGAGGCGCACCGGCAGGTCGAGCTCCTCCGGCGACCGGAGCTTGGTGAGGGCCTGTTGGCGGAACTGCACGGGTCTTCCCTCGGGGGTTCACGGCACCGGCTCGGGGGTTCACGGCACCGGCTCGGGGCGGCACGGCGACCGGTTCGAGGTGGTGCGGCGGCCGGTTCGGGGCGGTGCGCCGACCGGTTCGGGGCGGTGCGGCACCGAGGAGTCCCGGAACCGGGTGCCGGCTCCGGGACTCAGGGGGTCACGAGACGGCGATCAGAGACCGGCGACCAGGTTGGTGACCGGGGCGGCGCTCAGGCCGGTCGTGCCCTCCACGGTGCCGACGACGGTGTCGACCAGGCCGGAGACCGGGGCGATGCCGTCCACCAGACCGGTGACGGTGCCGACGGCGTTCACGGACAGGCCGCCGGAGACGTTGTCGAGGTCGGCGTCGGCGATCTCGGCGGTCTGGACCTGGGAGGTGGGGTTCATGGGGGAACTTCCCTTCGTATGGATGTCTCACAAGGGGGGAGCGGCCCCCTCCGGTGACAGATGACGGCCGCGGCCGCGGGCGCCGGAGGCCCGTCTCCACGGACCCCGGCGGACCCGGCGGTGCGATGGATCAAAGCAGGTCCGCCGTCGGCGCATCCAATCAATCACCGCTCTCACCAAGGCACTTGCGTCACAACGGCGTCACAGCGTGCAGGTGCGGCCACCCCTTGTCGGCGACTTCTTCACAGCCGCGGCCGGGATCGCTCCGGCGAGGGGCGCACACCTTCGCGGCGAATCCGGCACACCCGTCCCAATGCCGCAGCGGGGCCTGCGTGGTTGTGCAGAAGCTCCGTCTCCCGTGACCCGCTTGGGCAATCGGTGTGCAGATTCCCCGAAGCGGGGATTCCGCTTCCGGGCCGGTGCGTTCCGTCAACGGACGGTCACCTTCGGTGTCATCCCAGGAGGGCGTAGACGGTGCTCGCCCGCGCGGCCAGCTCACCGGACCGCTCGGCCGTCATGGTGACGTCCGCGAACGCCATCCGGCGGCCCAGCTTCGTGAGGACCGCGTGGATCAGGACGTCCGAACCGGCCACCGCGCGCTGGAAGGACGTCGACTGCTGCACCGTCGTCATCGGCACGAAGGCCCCCCGGGCCGCCGAGACGGCGATCACCGTCGCGGTGTCGGCGGCCGCCATCAGCGCCTGCCCCGACAACCCGCCGCCCTCCCGGGCCAACTCCGCCGACCAGGGCAGACGCAGCGTCGCCCGGTCGTCCCCCAGGGCCGCCACGGACAGCCCCAGCGCGCGCACCCAGGGGGCGAAGCAGTCGGAAAGGATCTTGTCGGCTTCGGTGGTCTTCATCGTCATATGGGCGATTGTTCCCCGCACGGCGGTCCCGGACTCCGGTCGTGGCCGATTCGCGGGTTCGCAAAGGAAGTCGGCAAACCGCGTTGAACGCACCGCGCGCCTCCCGCGTACCCATCGTCAACCAGGCGCCGCCGTAAGGAGCTGCCGCCCCCCGGCAGCCGGACCCCGTCCCCCCAGGAGGTCGAGTCTCTTGAGTCACCAGCGAATTCCGAAGCGCAAGACCGCGATGGCGTTGGGCGGTGTCGCGGCGCTCGGAGCGGCGGCACTCCTGCTCCCGCACGCCAACGCCTCCCAGGACGGCGGCGGCACGGCCGCCGCGGCGCCGAAGACCCTGAAGGCCGCGGACGCCTCGGACCTCGCCACCCGGCTGCGGAACCTGCTCGGCGAAGCCTTCGCGGGCTCGTACTACGACACCGGCAGCAAGCGGCTCGTCGTCAACGTCGCCGACGTCTCCGGCGACCGGAACGACGTCGTCGTCCGGGCCGAGAAGGCCGGCGCGCAGATACGCGAGGTCGAGAACAGCACCGCCGAACTCGAGGCCGCCGCCAAGACCCTCAAGGCCGACGCGACCATCCCGGGCACCGCCTGGGCGGTCGACCCGCGCACCAACAAGATCCTCGTCACCGCCGACTCCACGGTCACCGGCGGCAAGTGGGACCGGCTGGAGTCGACCGTCCGCGGCCTCGGCGACGGCACGGCCACCCTCAGGAAGTCGGCCGGCGCCTTCCGGACCTTCGCCTCGGGCGGCGACGCCATCTTCGCCGGCGGCGCGCGCTGCTCGCTCGGCTTCAACGTCACCGCGGGAGACGGCTCCCCGGCCTTCCTGACGGCCGGTCACTGCGGGGTCGCGGCCGAGGCCTGGTCCGACTCCGCGGCCGGTGAGCCCATCGCCACCGTCGACCAGGCGGTCTTCCCCGGCGCCGGCGACTTCGCGCTCGTGAAGTACGACGACCCGGCCACGGTCGCCCCCAGCGAGGTGAATCTCGGCCGGCAGACCGTCCAGATCTCGCAGGCCGCCGACGCGACCGTCGGCACCCAGGTCTTCCGGATGGGCAGCACCACCGGTCTCGCCGACGGACAGGTCCTCGGCCTCGACGCCACCGTCAACTACCCCGAGGGCACCGTCACGGGCCTCGTCCAGACCGACGTGTGCGCCGAACCCGGCGACAGCGGCGGCTCGCTGTTCACCCAGGACGGCCTCGCGATCGGCCTGACCTCCGGCGGCAGCGGCGACTGCACGGCCGGCGGCGAGACCTTCTTCCAGCCGGTGACCACCGCCCTGGAGGCGGTCGGCGCGACCCTCGGCGACGGCGGGGCCGGCCAGGGGGTCGGCGCCGATGACGGCGTCGGCGGCGAGGAGGCCGGTGCGGGGGCCGGAGCGGGCGACGGCGCCGGCGCGGGTGCGGGTGCCGGTGAGGAGGCCGGCGCCGGTGCCGGCGGGGAGGCCGGGCAGGAAGCGGGCGGCCAGGGAGCCGGTGGTGACGCCGGTGCCGATGCGGGTGCCGGTGCCGAGGAGCAGGGCGGCGCCGTCCAGGACGACTCCGGGTTGACCGGGACCCACTGACGCACGGTCCGACCCGTTCGGGACGTGTCCGGCGATCCGCGCCGGACCGGCGCGGCGTCCGATGCCGGGAGCCCTCCCCACGCCGTTCGGGCGGTGGGGGAGGACGCAAGGCGGAGGGCCGCCCGCGTACGGGACGCGCTCAGGTGACCCACGACGCGGCGAGGCACCGTGCCGGGCGTCGCGCGCCCGGCGGGAACCGTCGGACACGCCCTGCCCCGGCACCACCGTCCGGACGCCTCCACCGGTCCGGTCGGGACCACGGTCCGGCCCTCCGACGGGAGGGCCGGACCGTCGCGTCTCCCCGCTCCGAAGGACACCCTGACGGACCGCCGGTCACCGTCGCGGACCGCCGGAAGCCCTTTCCGACGGCTCCCCAGCCGCGGTTCCGGACCGCCGGAACCTTTTTCTGACGGTCCTTCAGCTGACGTCCCGGATTGTCGTAACCCTTTCCTGGCGGTCCCTCAGTCGACGTCCCGGACCGTCGGAAGCGCCTCCCGACGGCACCTCAGCCGATGTCCCGGACCGTCGGAAGCGCCTCCCGACGGTCCCTCAGCCGATGTCCCGGACCGCCGGAAGCGCCTCCCGACGGTCCCTCAGCCGCCTTCCCGGGCCGCCACGCGCAGCAACAGCAGCGCCACGTCGTCGGTCCGCTCCTCCGCCCCCGCCTCGTGCCCCACCAGCTCGTCGGCCAGCTCCTCCAGCGGCAGGTCGCCCGCCTCGCCCAGCCGCCGGCCCAGGTGGGCCACCGCGTCCTCGATGTCCACCTCCGGTGACTCGATCAGCCCGTCGGTGTAGAGGGCGAGGACGCAGCCCGGCGACAGCTCGATCTCCGTGCCCGGGTACGTCGCCTCCGGGTCGATGCCCAGCAGCGGACCGCCCGCCAGGTCGAGGGCCCGCACCCGCCCGTCCGGCGTCCGCAGCAGGGGCGGCGGATGCCCGGCCCGCGCCACCACCGCCCGACCGCGCGCCGGGTCCAGCCGCAGGTACAGACAGCTCGCGAACAGGTCCGTGCCCAGGTCGATCATCAGCCGGTTGGTGCTGCGCATCACCTCGGCCGGCTCCTGGCCCACGGTCGTGTACGCCCGCACGGCCGTGCGCAGCTGCCCCATCAGCCCGGCCGCCGTCACGTTGTGCCCCTGCACGTCCCCGATCACGGCCGCCGGCAGCGGCCGCGAGGGCACCAGGTCGTAGAAGTCGCCGCCGATCTCCATCCCGCGGGAGGCCGGCAGATAGCGGGCGCTCGCCTCGACGCCCGGCAGGGACGGCAGCGAGTGGGGGAGGAGAGCGGCCTGGAGGCCCTGCGCGAGCCGGTGCTTGGCGTCGTAGAGCAGCGCCCGGTCCAGGGCCTGCGCGACCAGCCCGGCCAGGCTGGTCAGGACGGCGCGTTCGTGCGTGGAGAAGTCGTGCGGCTGGGCGTAGGCCAGCACGCAGACGCCCACCGGGCGGCCCGAGGCGATCAGCGGCAGGTAGGCCCAGGCGGCGAAGCCGTCGGAGGCGAACTCCCTCCCGGGGTAGAGCTGTTCCACCCGGCTGCGGGAGCCGAAGAACGCGGGCACCCCGTGGGTGACGGCCTGCGTGCCGGGGGTGGGGGAGGCCAGCGGCATCCGGTCGAACCGCTCCACCACGTGCGGGTCCCGGTAGCCGTGGTGCCCGAGGACGTGCAGCCGGCCCGCCCGTACGCCGAGCAGCGCCAGGGCCCCGCTGCCCACGGCCGGCGCGATCTCCTCGGCCACCAGCCGCACGACGTCCTGCACGCTCACCGTCTCGGTCAGCGCCCCGGCCAGGCTCAGCGCCTGCGACATCGACACCAGCGGGGGCGGGGCGTCGTCGTCGCGCACGGCGTCGGGCGGGGACGTCACCGACACCGTCCGTGCCCGGACCACCCGCACGGTGCTCCCCGTGGTGCCGGGGTACAGCCGGAAGGACAGCCAGTCCGAGGGCGGGCGCAGCGCCACGAAGGAGGTGACGTTCCCGCTGATCGACGCGGCCCGGTGGCGCTCCTCGTACATCGGATCGGACAGCCACGGCACCGACGCCCACAGCGTGGCGCCCAGCAGTTCGTCCACCGGGACGCCGAACAGGTCGGCCGCGGCCTCGTTGGCGAACACCACCCGCCCGGCCGGATCCAGCGAGCAGAGCCCGTAGGGCAGCCGGGCCACCAGCCGCGCCGCCTCGACCGGGTCCGGTGTGCCCGCGTCCCCGGACCCCGCGATCGGCTGATCGGCCCCGGACCCCGTGGCCGGTTGATCTGCCTCGGCGTGTCCCGCGGCCGGCTGGTCGGTCCTGGCGTGTCCTGTGATCGGCTGATCGGCCCCGGACCCCGTGGCCGGCTGATCGGCCCCGACGTGTCCCGCGGCGGGCCGATCGGCCCCGGACCGCGCCGGGCGGTTCCCGGCGGCGGCCCGCTCCAGCCGCAGGGCCAGCCGCTCGCAGCCCGTCCGCAGCTCGTGCCGCTCCCGGTCGGACAGCTCCGGCGCGTGCGAGCCGGGCCAGGTCACGAAGACCGCCCCGTACACCTTCGAAGCGGTCGCCAGCGGCAGCGCGGCCAGCGCGAACGAGTACGGCAGGACCATGCCGACCCGCGGATAGGAGCGGGCCATCTCCTCCTCGCCGCCCACCCACACCAGCCGCCGCTCGCGCACCGCGTGGGCCACCGGGATCTGCGCACCGAGCCCCACCCGCTCCCAGGGCGCCGCGAACGACCGGGGCAGCCCCGCCATCACCGCCATCTCCAGCACCGGCTCGTCGTCCGGCAGCAGGTAGACGGCGCCGGAGTGCGCCCCGACGGCGTCGATCATCGCCGCCAGCGCCGACGACAGCACCTCCGGCCCGACCCGGCTCCCGGGCGCCCGGCCGGACCGCTCTCCCTCGGACACGGCGCCCACCTCCTCGCCCGGCCGTGTGATCCCGGGCAATCAAATCTGCCCCTTGCGGGCCGCGAGCGCACGGCGAGAGCGCACGTCGAGAGCGGCGCGGACGGTCGGACGGCCGTACGCCGCGGACCGGCACGGGGCCCCGGGGCCGCCACCCGCCCCGGGAGCCGTCCACCGCGTCCGCCCGCCCCGGCACATCTCCGCGCTGTCGCAAGGGCTGCGGGAACGTCGCACAAGCGCTGTAATGACGGTCGTGGTGAGTCAGGGTGCTGCGGAGCGCAAGGCGAGAGCCCTGCGGGTCGAAAACGCCTTGAAGACGGTCACCGCCGACCCCGCCTCACCGGAACGGATGCGGCGCGTCCTCGAACAGGCCCTGGTCTTCTCGGGCGCGAGCCTGGCCGCCGTCTACACGCCCGGCGAGGACGGCGACCTGCTCTGTCTGATCGAGTCGGCCGGCGCCCCCAGGACCCTGTACGGGCTGCGGGAGAGCTACCCCCTCGACGGACGGTCCCCGCTCGCCGACGCCCACCGCGCCGGGGCGCCCCTGTGGCTGGGCCCCGAGCAGCTCGCGGACTGCCCGGACGCGCACCGGATGCCCGCCGGGGACGTCCACCTCGCCCTCCTGCCGCTGCGCGAGGGCGACGGCGGCTGCCTGCTCGCCGTCAGCGAGCGTCCCCACGGCTTCGACGCCGTCGACCGCGCCTGTCTGGAACTCGTCGCCGAGGCCGTCCGCCCGCCCCCCGCCGGAGAGCCCGACGAGGTCGGGGAGGTGCGCGCCAACTCCTTCAGCCTCGCCATGGACACCGGCCGGGTCGAGGTCGGCGACGAGATCCTGGACCTGTTCGGCCTGCGCCGGACCGACTTCGACGGCCGGGTGGAGACCCTGCTCGGCCACACCGTCCCGGACGACCTGCCCGCACTGATGTCCGTGGTCGAGGCCGACCACATGTCCATCGGCGAGCGCGAGCTGGAGTTCCGGGTGCTGCGGGCCGACGGCGGCCCGCCCCGCTGGCTGCGGCTGCGCGGCCGTCTCCTGCCCGGCGCCGAGGGGCACCCGGCCCGGCTCGCCGGCACCGTCGCCGACGTCTCCACCGTGCGCTCCGGCGCCACCGACGTGGCCCGCGTGCAACGCCTGGCCGCGGCCCTCGCCACCGCGGGCACGGTCCGCGACGTCAGCAAGGCCGTCGTCGCCGCGCTGCGCCTGCCGCTGCGGGCCGACCGGATCGCCCTGGCCGAGCTGGAGAACGAACGCCTCGTCGTGACGGTCCTGGACCCGCCCGAACCCGAGTCCTGGCCCGAACTGTGGCGGCTGGAGTGGCGCACGGAGTGGCCGGACGCACCCGTGCGCACCATGCCCACCCTCGCCGCCGCCCTGCGCGAGGGACGGCCCCGGATCTGGCCCGCCGGCACCACCCTGGAGCCGGCCCTCGCCGACGTCGGCCCCGGCGGCCTGGCCGTCCTGCCGCTGTCCGCCGGGGGCCGCATGGCCGGCGTCTGCCTGATCGGCTGGGACACCCCGCACGACTTCGGGGCCGACGAACGCGCCCTGCTCACGGCCTCCGCCGGACTCGTCGGCCAGGCCCTGACACGCGCCCACGCCTTCGACGCCGAGCACGAACTCGTCGGCATGCTCCAGCGCCAGCTGCTGCCCCGCCGGCTGCCGAAGCTCCCCGGCGCGGTCGCCGTCGCCCGCTACCTGCCGGCCACCGCGGGTCTGGAGGTCGGCGGCGACTGGTACGACGTGATCCCGCTGCCCGACAACCACGTCGCCCTCGTGATCGGCGACGTCCAGGGGCACAGCACCGGCGCCGCCACGCTCATGGGCCAGATGCGCACCGCCCTGCGCGCCTACGCGGCCGAGCGGCACCCGCCGGACGTGGTGGTCTCGCACGCCAACCGGCTCCTGATGGAGCTGGAGACGGACCTCTTCGCCACCTGCTGCTACGTCGAGGTCGACATGGAGGCCGGCACCGCCTGGTGCGTCCGCGCCGGGCACCCGCCGCCCGTGCTGCGTCACCCGGACGGCGCAACGGAGATCGACGAGTCCGACGGCGGCCCCCCGCTCGGCGTCGTCACCCAGGCCGACTTCCCGATGACCCCGCTGCGGCTGGTGCCCGGCACCGTGATCGCCCTGACCACGGACGGGCTCGTGGAGTCCGCCGCCCTGGACATCGACACCGGCATGGACCGCCTCGCGCACGAACTGTCCGTGTCCGACCCCGCCCACCTGGACCTCGTCGCCGACGCCCTGCTCGGCAACGCCCACCGCGGCGACGACGTCGCCCTGCTCCTGATGCGCTACGACGGCATGGCCGTACAGCCGCTGCGCGAGGGCTGGACGGTGTGGCGGGTCCCCGAGGCCGCCCGCCACGCCCGCCGCTTCACCCGGCGCAGCCTGCGCGGCTGGGGAGTGCCGGCGGACGCCATGGACGCCGCCCTGCTGGTCGTCTCCGAACTCGTCACCAACGCCCTCGTGCACACCGACGGCCCGGTCCGCCTCGACCTCGTGCTCGTCAACCACCGGCTGCGCGTCTCCGTCACCGACGCCTCGCCCCGCACGCCCGTCAAACCGACCAGCCTGGGCTGGGAGGCCACCGGGGGCCGCGGCATCCTGCTCGTGGAAGCCGTGTCCGACACCTGGGGAACGCTGCCGGTCAGCGGCGGCAAACAGGTGTGGAGCGAGCTTTCGCTGGAATGACCGGCGGGGGAGCGGGGCCGCGCGGGCCGGGCGGCGGCACGCGGGGTGTTCCCGGGCGTGCGCAGGGTACCCGGCATCCATGGACACCACTGCCACCGCCGTGCTGGCGGCCTCCGGAAAGTCGGCCCTGGCCACCGTCGCCTTCGTCGTCGTGGGCGTCGCGCTCGTCGGCGGCCTGATCTGGGCCTTCCGGCTCGGTGCCAGGATCCGCAGCCGCGAGCCCGCCCCGCCGCGCCCCGAGGAACAGCCCCGGATGCCCGCGTCGGGTCCGGTGCGGGAGAGCCACGGGGCGCGCGAGCCCAACGAGATGCCGCGGTCGCAGAACGGCGAACGCCTCACCCCGCACGAGCTGCGGCCCACCGGCAGCCGCGAGAGCGACGACCGCAGCCGCCCCCGCTGGGACTCGGGGTCCGGCGGCTCCTTCGGCAGCGGCGGCCCCGGTGCCCGCTGACCGTGACGCAGAAAGGCGATGAACGACCGTGACGATCTCACCCCTGGCCGACCGCCCCACCGCCCGAGGGCCCGAGACGGGCTGGGCCAGGGCCCGCCGGCTGCGCGGCACCGGCACCGGCGCCGCGTTCCGCACCTGCGTACCGGCCGTGGAACCCTCCGGCGCCGCGCCCGCGGCGCGCGGCGGCCCGGAGGGCAACATCGTCAGGGGCGACGACTGAGACGACTGGACGACTGAGACGACTGGACGACTGAGACGGCTGAGGGACCGGCGCGGGAACCCGCCGCCGTACGCTGAGTCCGTGCGCCTGCTGCTGACGTCCGACACCCACCTTCCCCGGCGCGCCAAGGTGCTCCCCGCGCCGCTGCTGGACGCGCTCGCGGAGGCGGACGTCGTCGTGCACGCCGGGGACTGGGTCGACACGGCCACCCTGGACCTGCTGGAGCGCCGCAGCCGCCGGCTGATCGGCGTGTACGGCAACAACGACGGCCCCGACCTGCGGGCCCGCCTCCCCGAGACCGCGTACGCCGACCTCGGCGGGCTGCGCCTCGCGGTGGTCCACGAGACCGGGCCCGCGCGGGGCCGGGAGGCCCGCTGCGCCGCCCGGTTCCCCGACGCCGACGTCCTGGTCTTCGGCCACAGCCACATCCCGTGGGACACCGTCGCCCCCGGCGGGCTGCGGCTGCTCAACCCGGGCTCCCCGACCGACCGCCGGCGTCAACCGCACTGCACCTACCTGACCGCCGCCGTGGACGCGGGACGGCTCACCGACGTCGTCCTGCACCGGCTGCCGCCCCGCTGACACGAGCGGCTGTCGCGCCGGGTGTGCCGGGCGCGCGGGGCGGACGTGCGGGGGCGGGCCTCTCCCGCCGCCGCCGGGCCCCGCCGCCGCCCCACCGCGGGGCGGCGATCGCGGCGGCCACGGACACGGCCACCCCCTCGGGCGTACGCGCCCCGGACCGAGCCCCACCGGGGAGGCAGCCGGAGCGGCTCCCGCCCGACCGCCCGACCGTCCGGCCGCCCGCCCGTCCGGCTGCTCCGTCGCGCGAGCGGTGATGACGGCAAGTCAGCTTACTCCTGAGTCAGAAGCTATTGACGGTGCCCGGGAAGGGCCGGACCGTAGGGGACATGCCGAATGCCCGGGCACGTCTGCTCGCTGTTCTGGTCGTCCTCTGCGGACTCTGCGGATTCCTGACGGTGGCGGGGACCCCGGCCGCCACCGCCGCCCCCCTGCCCGACTCCCTCCCGTTCGACGGCACCGCGCTCACCGTGTCCGGCGGCCGCTTCACGGACGGCACCGGCCGCGAGGTCGTGCTGCGCGGCTACAACGTCTCCGGCGAGACCAAGCTCGCCGAGAACAAGGGCCTGCCCTTCGCCTCGGTCGCCGACGCGAAGAAGTCGGCGACCGCCCTGCGCGCCCTCGGCGGCGGCAACTCCGTGCGCTTCCTGCTCTCCTGGGCCTACGCCGAGCCCGTGCGCGGCCAGGTCGACACCGCCTACCTGGCCGCCGCCACCGATCAGCTGCGGGCCTTCCTCGACGCCGGCGTCCGCGTCTACCCCGACTTCCACCAGGACCTCTACTCCCGCCACCTCTTCGGCCCCGACAGCTGGTACACGGGCGACGGCGCCCCCCGGTGGGCGGTGGAACTCGGCGACTACCCCGACGAGTCCTGCGGGATCTGCCTGTTCTGGGGCCAGAACATCACCCAGAACGGCGCGGTGAAGGCCGCCCAGCACGACTTCTGGCACAACGCCCACGGCCTCCAGGACGCCTTCCTCGCCACCGCCGAGCAGACCATGACGTACGTCCGGCAGCACCTGAGCGCCGAGGAGTTCGCCGGCGTCATCGGCTTCGACCCCTACAACGAGCCCTACGCGGGCGCCTACGACTCCGGCCAGAACAGCCGGGCCTGGGAGCGCGACCTGCTGTGGCCCTTCTACGTCAGGTTCCGCGCCCGGATGGACGCGGCCGGCTGGCAGGACAAGCCCGCCCTCGTCGAGCCGAACCTCTTCTGGAACGCCAACATCGCCTCCCAGCGGCAGGAGGGCGGCCTCCTCGACGCGGGCACCCTCGGCTCCCGCTACGTCCTCAACACCCACTTCTACGACCAGAAGGCCATCTCCGCGATCCTGATGTGGGGCAAGGCGGCCGACGGCCAGTACGCCACCGACCTCGGCGCCGTCCGCGACCGGGCGGCGGCGGCCGGGACGACCGCCGTGGTCAGCGAGTTCGGCCACCCCCTCGCCGGTACGGTCGCGGACAAGGCGCCGACCGTCCTCAAGGCCATGTACCAGGCCCTCGACTCGCGGGTGAAGGGCGCCGCCTGGTGGACGGACCCGGCCGGCTCCGGACCGGTCCTCTCCGGCCACCAGTGGCAGTGGGACGTCCACCACGGCCGCCACCACGAGCCGATGAACGGCAACCCCGACAAGGTGCTCACCGCCGGCGACGCCTGGAACGACGAGGACCTCTCCGCCGTACGCCTCGACGACAGCGGTCGGGTGACGCTCCGTCAGGACGCGCGGCTGCTCGACCGGATCTACCCGAGCGCCACCTCCGGCACCACCCTGGCGTTCACCTACGAGGACCGCTCCCGCGACGGCTCGGCCACCCTCACCTGGAACCCGGTGCCGAGCTCCCTGCCCGGCGTGGCGCGGCTCGTGGGCTCCGGACAGTACGGACTGCTCGTGTGGCGCTCCGGCGGCGGCGCGGCGCCGACCGAACTGCACCTGCCCGCCTCGTTCCCCACCGGGGCGACGACCGTGGTCTCCGACCTCGGCACCGTCCACGCCCCGCCGGCGTACACCGGCGCCACCCCGGTCGGGGTCGCCCCCGAGCCGGGCGGCACCGGAAGCCGGCGCCTGCTGCTCACCGACGGCGACGCGGGCACCGTGCACTACGCCCTGGTGACCAACGGCGCCACCGCCCCGGCCCCGGCCCTGCTGACCGCGGCCCGCGGCGAGCTGGCCGCGTGGGCGGCGCGGCGGATCGGCGGCTGACGGGCCCGCCCGTGCGCCGGCCGTCCGTGTGCCGGTCGGCCCGTGTGCCGGCCGTCCGTGTGCCGGTCGCCTGTGTGCCGGTCGCCCGTGCGCCGGGATCCGTCCGGACCCGGCGCACGGGCGGGCGCGCCCCGGCTCAGCCCGCCGGAGACGTCCAGTCGGCCGCGACATGGCCGAGCCGCACCCGCTGCGGGTGGTCGCCCACCGGCACCGAGACGACCTTGCGGCCGGTGGCGAAGTCGATCGCCGTCACCTGGTCCGCACCGCTCTCGGAGACCACGCAGTCCTTGCCGTCGCCGCCGACCGTCGCCCAGTACGGCTTGGAGACGGGGACCAGCGGGCCCTCCTGGAGGGTGGCGCGGTCGACGACGGTCGCGTAGTCGTCCATCGTGCCCGCCACGCACAGCTTGCTGCCGTCCGGCCGCATCGACAGCCCGTGGTGCCGGGAGTCGTTGACGAACGTGGTGCGGTCGTCGTTCGTGGCGGGGTTCTCCGGCAGCGTCTTGGTCCGGGTGATCCGGTCCGTGGCGACGTCGTACTCGAAGAAGCCGTTGAAGAACGAGACCTGGAAGTACAGCTTGGACTCGTCGGGCGAGAAGGCGGCCGGGCGGACGGCGTCCGAGTGGCCGGAGAGGCCGATCGCGTCCAGCCGCTGCCGCATGTCGATCGTCCTGACCGGCTGGAACGTCGTCGCGTCGACGACGGTGACGCGCCGGTCGCCCTTGGTCCAGTCCAGCCACGGCGCGTCGAGGGCGGTGGTGACGTCGCCGATCGACATGGTCCAGATGTACTTGCCGTCCTTGGTGAAGATGTTCTCGTGCGGCTTGTCGCCCGTGGAGTACGAGCCGAGCTGCCTGCCGCTGTCGATGTCGAGCACGTGGACGGTGTTCGACGTCGACGCGGAGACCGCGACCCGCTTGCCGTCGGGGGAGACGGCCATGTGGTCGGCCCGGTAACCCGACACCGGGAAGCGCCAGTTGACGGCTCCCGTCGCCACGTCGATCGAGACGACGTCGGCGAAGCTGGGCCGGGAGACCACCACGGAGGTCCCGTCCGGCGTGGAGTACATGTCGTCGACGAACTGGTCGTGGCCCTCGCCGACGCTGTTGCGGATCGTCATGAAGGCGATCCATCGGATCGGGTCGGCGTTGATCTCCGCCATCCGCCGGTCCTTGTCGGGGATGACGTTGATCCGGCCGATCCTCGCGTAGTCCCCGGTGGACCTGATGACGTCCGCGGTGCCGTCCCAGTTGTTGGCGACCAGCAGCACCTCGCGCAGCGCGGCGGCGTCGGTGGCGGAGGCGGCATCGGAGGCGGAGGGCGCGGCGGTGGCGACGGCGGCGGGGGCGGTGACGGTCAGGACGAGGGCGGCGGCTACGGAGCAAAGGTGCCTGGTTCTGAAGGCAGCCATGGCTGCTCTCTCCTCTGGGGTGGGGGGCGCGTGCGGGCAGCTGTGCAGGGAGGTCCCGAATCTGAACACGGGTGCGTTCAAAGTTGACTTACTGGAAAGTAAGGAAGGGGTGCCCTTCGCCACAAGCCACGTGCACGACAAAATCGGGAGACGGGACGACGAGGGAGGAAGCGTGGCGGGCAGGCTGAGGGCGCCGACCGGCCGGTACGCCGGCAGGTCCGCCGCGGAGCGGCAGGCCGAGCGGCGGCGCAGGTTCCTGGACGCGGCGCTGCGGCTGTTCGGCGACGCCCCCGGTTACCGGAGCACCACGGTCGCGGCGCTCAGCGAGGCGGCCGGCCTGTCGACCCGGCAGTTCTACGAGGAGTTCCGCACCCTCGAGGACGTCCTGGCCGCGCTGCACCTCCAGGTCAACGACCTGGCCGAGGAAGCGGTCGTGGCCGCCTTCGCCGCCGCCCGGGACCTGCCGCTCGCGGAGCGGGTCGCCGCGCTCTTCCACGCCTACGCCGACAACGTCACCGCCGACCCGCGCCGCATCCGCATCACCTTCGTCGAGATCGTCGGCGTCAGTCCCCGCATGGAGGAACAGCGCCTCGCGCGGCGCGCCCGCTGGGTCGAGCTCATCTGCGCCGAGGCCGACGCCGCCGCCGGCCGCGGCGAGGCCGCCCCCCGCGACCACCGCCTCGCGGCGACGGCCTTCATCGGCAGCGTCAACGGCCTCCTGCACGACTGGAGCGCGGGCCGGGTGGACGCCACCCTCGACGAGGTCGTGGACGAACTCGTGCGGCAGCTGCTGGGCATCCTGCGGCCCGCGGAACGGAGCCCGGAAGGGAGTCCGGAACGGAGCTCGGAAGGGACCCGCCGGACCCGCTGACGGCCGGTGCGCACGGTCGCACCGGCCGCCGGGCCGCCCCTCGTCCCGCCCTCTCACCCCGCCCCTTGTCCCACCCCCTTGTCCCGCCCGCCGCCGACGGCCCCTCCCTCACTCGTCCCAGGCCTGGATCATCGTCTGCCCGACGATCTTGCCGTCGCGCAGGGTGATCATCGACTCGGACAGGACGCGGACGCCGTCCGGGTACGCGCAGGACTCGCTGAAGGCGGCGCGGTCGCCCTGCACCACGCAGTCCTCCAGCCGGTGCGTCATGTCACGGCTGTACACGTCCTCGAGCATCCCGGCGATCTCGTCGCGGCCGTGCAGGACCGTCGGGTGGCTGGGCTGGCTGTTGCGGTCCACGACGCGGAGCTCCGCGTCGTCCGCGTAGAGCGACAGCAGTGTCGCGGGTGTCCGGCCCTCCACGCCCCGGCGCAGGGTCTCGGTGTCGAAGGCGGAACCTGTCGCGGTGCCCATGGTGACCTCCTTCGAGGACCACGGGCCGCGGGGGACGGCCCGGCGGGCCCTCACCCTTCGAGACTCCTCCGCCGCACCGCGCTCGGCAAGCGCAGACCCCCGCTTGCGTCCCCCGGGTGAGCGTGGCCCGGCACCCGTGTCCGCGGGGCCGTTCCGCGCGTTGCTCCGGGCATGATCTCCACTCGTCGCATCGTCGCCGTCGCCGCTCTCGCCGCCGGGGTCACCGGCCTCGCCGCGCCCCTGGCGAGCGCCGCCGAAGCCCCGTCCGTCGGCGGGCTGAACCCGCTCAGCGCACTGGACTCGCTCGCCGAGGCGCAGGTCCCCGCCGAACAGCGGGACGCACTGCCCTCGGTCTCGGGTCAGCTGAACGAGCTGAACAAGGTGAAGGGGCTCCGGCAGCTCAACGAACTCCAGCAGATCACCGGCCTCGTCGCCCCCGTCACGGGCCTGGTGCCGGCCGTCCGGACCTGACCCCACCGCACGTCCCGCGAGTCCCGCACGTCCCGCAGGTCCGCCGGGGGCCGCCCGGAACACGGGCGGCCCCCGGGCCGCGCGTCAGCCCGCCGTCGCCAGGAACTGCGTCGCCGCCAGCTCGGCGTAGAGCGGATCGGCGGCCACCAGCTCACGGTGGGTGCCCACCGCCCGCACCCGCCCGGCCTCCATGACCACGATCCGGTCGGCCGAGGTCACCGTCGACAGCCGGTGGGCCACCACGAGGACGGTGGTCGTACGGGCCACGTCCGCGACGGTGTCGCGCAGGGCCGCCTCGTTCACCGCGTCCAGCTGGGAGGTCGCCTCGTCCAGCAGCAGCAGGCGCGGATCGCGCAGCAGGGCCCGGGCGATCGCCACCCGCTGGCGCTCACCGCCGGACAGCTTGGTCCCGCGGTGCCCGACCAGCGTGTCGAGCCCGTCCGGCAGACCGCCGACCATCGTGTCCAGGCGGGTCGTCTTCAGCACCCGCCGCACGGCGTCGCCGTCGGCCTCCGCGTTCCCCAGCAGCAGGTTGTCGCGCAGCGTCCCCGACAGCACCGGGGCGTCCTGCTCGACGTAGCCGATGGCGGCGCGCAGCGCGCCGAGATCCCACTCCGGCAGCGGACGGCCGTCGAGGGCGACCGTTCCGGAGCAGGGGTCGTAGAACCGCTCGACCAGCGAGAACACCGTCGTCTTGCCGGCGCCGGACGGGCCGACGAACGCGGTCATGCCGCGCGCCGGCACGTCGAACGTCACCCCGTGGTGGACGTACGGCAGATCGTCGGCGTACCGGAAGCGGACGTCGGTGAAGGACAGCGAGGCCGGTTCCGCCGCCGGGGAGGGCAGCGGCGCGGGACGGGACGCCGGCTCGGCGGGCAGCAGCAGCGTCTCCTGGATGCGGCCGAGCGCCGCCGAGCCCGCCTGGTACTGCACGACGGCACCGATGACCTGCTGGATCGGCGACATCAGGTAGAAGACGTACAGCAGGAACGCCACCAGCGTCGCGATGTCGATCGCGCCCGTGGCGACCCGCGCCCCGCCCACCGCCAGCACCGTGATGAACGCGCCCTGCATCGCCAGACCGGCCGTGTTGCCCGCGGCCGCCGACCACTTCGCGGCCGACACGCTCTGCCGCCACGAGTCCTGTGCCGCCGCGTGCAGCGCCTTCTCCTCGCGGTCCTCGGCACCCGCCGCCTTGACCGTGCGCAGCGCGCCCAGCACCCGCTCCAGCGAGGCGCCCATCACCCCGATGACCGTCCCGGCGACCAGGATCACCGACAGCGTGACCCCGAGCAGCACCGGATCCACCACCCCCATCAGCACCACCGTCCCGACGAGCGTGAGGCCGCCGGTGCCGAGGCCGACCAGCGAGTCGGTGGTGACCTCCCGCAGCAGGGTCGTGTCCGAGGTCATGCGGGCCATCAGGTCACCGGGCTCGCTGCGGTCCACCGCCGCGATCCGCAGCCGCAGCAGGTACGACGACAGCGCCCGCCGCGCGCTCAGCACCACCGACTCGGCCGTGCGCCGCAGCACGTACGAACCCAGAGCGCCCACCGCCGCGTTGGCGACCACCAGGACCGACAGCAGCACCAACGCGCCGGTGATCGCCCGGTCGTGGGACAGGTCGTCGATCAACCCCTTCGCCACCAGCGGCAGCAGCAGTCCGGTGGCCCCGGTGACCAGCGAGAGCAGCGCCCCCGCCAGCAGCGTCCAGCGGTGCGGTGCGACGTAGTGGAGCAGCAGCCGCCACGGGGGCCGGCCGACGGGCGTCTCTGCGATGCTCACGAGGCTCCTCGATGCGGGTCGGGTTGCGGCGTTCAGGCTACGTCGCGCCCCGCGCGACCGGGTCCGCGGAGACCTTTTCGGCCGGTGACCTGGCTCGACGTGCGTCGTCCACCGATCGATCACGCGTAGGGTCGGAAGCGGACGGCAGGCCGCCGACGAAAGGAACAGCACCATGGCGCAGGAAGTGCGCGCAGTGATCGCACCGGGGAAGAACGAAGCGGTGCGGGTGGAGACGATCCTCGTGCCCGACCCCGGACCCGGGGAGGCCGTGGTGCAGATCCAGGCGTGCGGGGTGTGCCACACCGACCTGCACTACAAGCAGGGCGGCATCAACGACGACTTCCCCTTCCTGCTGGGCCACGAGGCGGCCGGCGTCGTGGAGGCGGTAGGCGAGGGCGTCACCGACGTGGCCCCCGGCGACTTCGTGGTCCTGAACTGGCGGGCCGTGTGCGGCCAGTGCCGGGCCTGCCTGCGCGGACGCCCCTGGTACTGCTTCGACACCCACAACGCGACCCAGAAGATGACGCTCGCCTCGACGGGACAGGAACTGTCCCCGGCGCTGGGTATCGGTGCCTTCGCGGAGAAGACGCTGGTCGCCGCCGGCCAGTGCACCAAGGTCGACCCGTCGGTGTCGCCGGCGGTGGCCGGGCTGCTGGGCTGCGGCGTGATGGCCGGCATCGGCGCCGCGATCAACACCGGAGGCGTCGGCCGCGGTGACACCGTCGCCGTCATCGGCTGCGGCGGGGTCGGCGACGCGGCGATCGCCGGGGCGAACCTGGCGGGCGCGGCGAGGATCATCGCCGTCGACATCGACGACCGCAAGCTGGCCACCGCCCGGTCGATGGGCGCCACCCACACGGTCAACTCCCGGGAGACGGACCCGGTCGAGGCGATCCGCGAGCTGACCGGCGGCTTCGGCGCGGACGTGGTGATCGAGGCCGTCGGCCGCCCGGAGACCTACCGGCAGGCCTTCTACGCCCGCGACCTGGCCGGCACCGTCGTCCTGGTGGGCGTGCCCACCCCGGAGATGAAGCTGGAACTGCCGCTGCTGGACGTCTTCGGACGCGGCGGCGCGCTCAAGTCCTCCTGGTACGGCGACTGCCTGCCCTCCCGCGACTTCCCCATGCTGATCGACCTCCACCAGCAGGGCCGCCTGGACCTCGGCGCGTTCGTGACCGAGACCATCGCCCTGGACGAGGTGGAGCAGGCCTTCGAGCGGATGCACCACGGCGACGTGCTGCGCTCGGTGGTGGTGCTGTGATGGCCACCCGCATCGAACGCGTCGTCACCTCCGGGACCTTCAGCCTCGACGGCGGCACCTGGGACGTCGACAACAACGTCTGGATCGTCGGCGACGACCACGAGGCCGTCGTCGTCGACGCCGCCCACGACGCCGACGCCGTCCTCGCCGCCCTCGGCGACCGCCGGCTGACCGCCATCGTGTGCACCCACGCCCACAACGACCACATCGACGCCGCACCCGCCCTCGCCGACGCGACCGGCGCCACGATCTGGCTGCACCCCGACGACCTCCCGCTGTGGAGGATGACCCACCCCGACCGCGAGCCCGACGCCCACCTGGTCGACGGCCAGGTCATCGAGGTCGCCGGCGCCGACCTCACCGTGCTCCACACCCCCGGCCACGCACCCGGAGCGGTCTGCCTGTACGAGCCGGTCCTCGGCGTCCTCTTCACCGGCGACACCCTCTTCCAGGGCGGCCCCGGCGCCACCGGCCGCTCCTACTCCCACTTCCCGACCATCATCGACTCCATCCGCGACCGCCTCCTGACCCTCCCGCCCGAGACGAAGGTCCTCACCGGCCACGGCGACCCGACCACCATCGGCGCGGAGGCCCCCCACCTCCAGGAGTGGATCGCACGGGGCCACTGACCGGCCCGCCCGGCACCCGCCCTCGGCCGACCGCGCGATCCCGCCGGAAAAGGCGACAGGAGATGTCCGGCTTCCACGTGATCCTCGGTGACGTCATCGACGGAGAACACCCACAGGAGGTCGCACATGTCCGGTCCGCTGGAAGGCAGGGTCGCCCTGGTCGCCGGGGCGACCCGGGGAGCGGGGCGGGGCATCGCCGTGGAACTGGGGGCGGCCGGCGCCACCGTCTACGTCACCGGCCGCTCCACCCGCGCCCGCCGCTCCGAGTACGACCGCCCCGAGACGATCGAGGACACCGCCGACCTGGTCACCGAGGCCGGCGGCCACGGCATCGCCGTACCCACCGACCACCTCGAACCCGCCCAGGTCCGCGCGCTCGTCGACCGGATCGCCGCCGAGCAGGACCGCCTCGACCTCCTGGTCAACGACATCTGGGGCGGCGAGAACCTCTTCGCCTGGGACACCCCCGTCTGGGAGCACGACCTCGACGACGGCCTGCGGCTGCTGCGGCTCGCCGTCGAGACCCACGCGATCACCAGCCACCACGCCCTGCCGCTCCTGCTGCGCCGGCCGGGCGGCCTGGTCGTCGAGGTCACCGACGGCACCGCCGAGTACAACCGCGACACCTACCGCGTGAACTTCTTCTACGACCTGGCCAAGGCCTCCGTCCTGCGGATGGCCTTCGCCCTCGCCCACGAACTCGGCCCGCGCGGCGCCACCGCCCTCGCGCTCACCCCCGGCTGGATGCGCTCCGAGATCATGCTCGACCAGTTCGGGGTGCGCGAGGACAACTGGCGCGACGCCCTCGGGGCGGTCCCGCACTTCGCCATCTCCGAGACGCCCCGCTACGTCGGCCGCGCCGTCGCCGCCCTCGCCGCCGACCCCGACGTCGCCCGCCGCAACGGGCAGTCGCTGTCCAGCGGATCGCTCGCCCCCGAGTACGGCTTCACCGACCTCGACGGCAGCCGCCCCGACGCCTGGCGCTATCTTGTCGAGGTCCAGGACGCGGGCAGGCCGGCGGACACGACGGGCTACCGCTGAGCCGGCCCCGCGGGTGATCCGGCTCCGGCCGGGACCCGGCGGGCGGCCCGCGGGGAAGTTCACCGTTTCGTCACAGTACGGCCCGCACCACAACCGAAGCGCCGCCGAACGGGTCTAGTGGGTGGAGTCGCCGGAATCGGGCCGGGGAGAGGCAGGGGCAGGAGTGGCAGTCATGGGGGACATACGCAGACGAGGTGCCGTCGCGCTCGGGGTCACGGGGCTGATCGCGCCGCTGACGCTCGCGCTGGGCGCGGCGCCCGCACAGGCCGCGAGCTGCACCACGCAGACCGGGCCGTACCAGAAGCAGGTCGAGAGGTTCCTCGGCCGGCCGGTCGACGGCAAGCAGTCGTCGGCCGACTGCAAGGCCGTCCAGGCCTTCCAGACCAAGCACGGCATCACGCCGAACATCGGCTACGCGGGACCCGTCACCTGGGGCGTGATGGATCTCATGAACAAGCAGAAGGCGGTGGGCACCAAGCCCAACAAGGCGGGCAAGTGCCCGACCAACAAGGGCCGCATCGCCTGCGTCAACCTCACCCTCCAGATCAGCTGGATCCAGGACGGCAGCCGCCTCGTCTACGGGCCCGTCCCGGTCCGCACCGGACGCGACGGCTACGAGACCCGCACCGGCCTGAAGAAGGTCTACTGGCGCAACATCGACCACGTGTCGAGCATCTACAACGTGCCGATGCCGTACAGCCAGTTCTTCGACGGAGGCCAGGCCTTCCACTCGGTCGGCGTCAGCATGTGGAACCCGCCCGGCTCGCACGGCTGCGTCAACATGACGAAGACGGCCGCGAAGAAGTACTGGTCCCTGCTCAAGACCGGCGACGACGTCTTCGTCTACGGGCGCAAGCCGGGCACCTGACCGGCACCCGACCGACGCCGGGCACGCGGACGTGCGGGCCCGGCGGAGCGGGCGCCGCTGAACGGACGCTACGGGACGAACGCGGCAGAACGGACGTGATCAGTGACACGTCCGTTCTGTCCGCTTAACTCACGTATTACTCACGCCGTCTTCACCCCGGGCCCCGTAAGATTCACACCATGTCCACCACTGTCGAACACCTCACCGAGCGCTCGGCGCGCTCGGCTGCCGAGGTCAACGAGGAGATCAGGGCCCTGTGGCTCCGGTCGGGCGGGACACTGACGGGCGAGCAGCGCGAGGAGTACCAGCGGCTCGTCCTGGAGTGGGCCGCCGCGGCCCCGCAGTCGGCCGACGCGGCCTGAGGGCCGTCCGGCCGTCCGGCCGCGGGACCTTCCGCCTCGCGGCCCCGCCCCCGCACTTCCGTCCGGGCACCTCTCGTGGGTGCCCTTCTCGTCGCCCCGCGACACCGAAGGGGCCCGGTGCCACCGGGCTCCCCGCCACCGTGGCCGGCGTCACCTCACCCCCAGCTCGCCGAGTACTGCCGCTGGTACGCCTTGCGGTCCTGCTCCGCCCGGATGTACCGGGTCGCCACCAGCGCGACCAGACTGCCCGCGATCACCAGCAGGCCGGGCCCGATGGTGCGCGGGTCGGTGAGCCGCGCCACCAGCGACACGGCGTCCGTGCCGCCCGTCACCGGCGTCGTCGAACCCGGCGTGACCGATCCCGGTGCCACCGCCGCCTGCGTCGGTGACGACGACGGCTCGGGAGCGCCCTCGGACGGCGCGGGCGAGGCGCCGTTCCCGGCCGTCTCGGACGGTGCCGCCACGATCAGCTGCACACCGAGCTGCGCCAGCGCCCTCGTCACCGGCTGGAAGAAGGTCGTACCGCCCGTCGTGCAGTCACCGCTGCCGCCCGAGGTGACGCCGAGCGCGACGCCCTCGGAGAACATCGGCCCGCCGCTGTCGCCGGACTCGGCGCACACGCTCGTCTCGATCAGCCCGGAGACGGTGCCCTCCGGATAGTTGACCGTCGCGTCGAGGCCGGTCACCTCCCCGTCGCGCAGGCCGGTGGTGCTGCCGCTGCGGAACACCCGCTGCCCCACGGCCGCGTCGCCGACGCCCGTGATGCGCACGCCGTTGCCGTCGCCGATGGCCACGATGTCCGCTCCCGGACCGGCCTCCCCGTCGGTGTACCGCACGAGCGAGAAGTCGGAGCCGGGGAACGTCGAGTCGACCGTCCGGCCCACCTGCCGGGTGCCCTGGTCGTCCGCGAACCAGTCGGCCCCGGCGGGGCCGCAGTGCCCGGCGGTGAGGATGAAGTCGTCCGACCCGTTGGTGACGTTGAAACCCGCCGAACAGCGTCCGCCGGTCGACAGGATGGGCTGGGCGCCGTTGAGCCGGGTGGTGAAGGTGCCCCCGGTGCGCTCCATGCGGACGAAACCGCCGATGCCCGCCGCCACGTCCGTCATCCGCCCCCAGTCGGCGGCGGACACGGTGCGGTCGCCGCGCACCACGACCTGGTTGGCCTTGTAGTCCAGCACCCAGGCGGTCCCGGCCACCCGGGGCGCCGAACGCAGCGCCGCCGCGGCCGACTTCAGCTCGTTCATGCTGTGCCCGACGACCTTCGCCCCGACGCCCGCCGCGCGGACCGTCGCGGCCGTGGCCTCGTCGGTGACCGCGACGACCGGTCGTCCCTCCCGGTCGACCCAGGTGCCCGCCGTCCGCGCGGTGCCGAGCCGCTCCACCAGCTCCGCGCCGGTGCTCGCGACGGACCGCGCCGCGCCGCCCGGCACGGCCCTGGTGGCGGGCGGCTCGCTCGCCACGGCGGCCTGCGTGACCATGGCGCCCCCCAGCAGGAGTCCGCCGACGGCCGCCAGCCGTGTCGCTCGCCGGACGATCCGTCGTCGTACGTGCCTCATGCCTGGCTCCCGGGAACAGCGAACGCGCGGTACCGACACCGCGGGGGCCCTCCGGTCGTCGAGGACCCCCACTCCCTTACGTGCTGGGACCCGGCCGTGTTCAGCCCGCGGGCGGGCACCTCACGGCTTGCGGGCCACCCCGCCGAACATGGCGACCTCCGCCGGCTCCGCCCCGCCGCTCTCCTCCGGCCGCCAGCGCGAGCAGGACACCACGCCCGGCTCCAGCAGCTCCAGGCCCTCGAAGAAACGGGCCACGTCCTCGGGCGTGCGCTGGGTCAGCTTCGGCGTGCCGTGCTCGTTCCAGAACCTGACGGCCTCGTCGACGTCCGGCATCGACGGGCTGGTGACGGTGTGCGAGAGCACCAGGTGGCTGCCCGCCGGCAGCCGGTCGACCAGCCGGCGCACCAGGGCGTACGGGTCCTCCTCGTCGCCGACGAAGATGACGACGCCCAGCAGTATCAGCCCCACGGGCTCGCCGAAGTCCAGTGTCCCCGCGGCGTGTTCGAGGATCGCGTCGACGTTGCGCAGGTCCTCGTCGAGATAGTCGGTACGGCCCTCGGGGGTGCTGGTGAGCAGGGCGCGGGCGTGCGCCAGGACCAGCGGGTCGTTGTCGACGTAGACGATCCGCGCGTCCGGGGCGGCGGTCTGCGCCACCTCGTGGGTGTTGTCCGCGGTGGGCAGGCCGGTGCCGATGTCGAGGAACTGGCGGATCCCGGCCTCGTGGACCAGATGGCGCACGGCGCGGCCCAGGAAGAGGCGGTCGGCGCGGGCGTACTCGCCGATGCCCGGGTGCAGCCGGCGGATCTGGTCGCCGGCCGCGCGGTCGACCTCGTAGTTGTCCTTGCCGCCCAGCCAGTAGTTCCAGATGCGGGCGGTGTGGGGCTGGTCGGTGTTGATGCGGTCGCGCAGCGACTGTGCCGCCTCGTCCACGGCCGGCGGGTTCTCGGTCACGGAACTGCTCCTGGGATGCGTGGTGTTTACGGTTCTTCGGTTCTTCCGGATCGAGGAGCAATCTAGTCGCGGGAGTTGATCTCCGTGTCCGGTCCGTCGCTTTGCGTCGCCGCGACCGGCCGCCGGTCCGGCCCCCGGCGTGGGCCCAAGGCCGGGATCCCGCGCGCGGCGTCCGGTGAACCGGATCCGCCGCGCGCCCGCACCCCCGACCGCCTCCGGCGCCGTACGCGCACGAAGCGGCGCACCCGCCCCGGCGACGTCCTGCCGCCGGGGGGCGCCGGGACGGACGTCCCGCCCGCCGGGCCCGTCGTGCGGGCGGCCGGTGCCGCGACGACCCCGGGCGACACGGGCCGGCCGGCGGGCGGCGGCCGCACCGAGGCGCCGGCGGCGCCGGGCGTGTACGGCCGAACCCCGCGGCCTCGCCCGGCATCCTCACCGGGGCGGGGCCGCGGGGCGGCGGCCGACTGCGCCGGTCCCGGTGCGCGTGCCTACACTGCGGGCATGGACGACAAGGCGCTCGACCGGCTCGGAGCGGGGAAGTACCTGCTGATCACCAGCTACCGGAAGAACGGCACCGGGGTCGCCACCCCGGTGTGGGTGGTGCGCGACGGGGACGCCCTCGGCGCCTGGACGGTCGCCGACTCCTGGAAGGTGAAGCGGATCAGGGCCCGCGGCGACGTCATGGTCGGTCCCTGCGACGTGCGCGGCAACCCCACCGGGGAGCAGGTCCCGGCCCGCGCCGAGATCTGCGACGCGCCGACCACCGCCCGCTACCGCACCCTGCTCGCCCGCAAGTACGGCGTCGTCGGCCGCCTCACGCTGCTCGGCAGCAGGCTCCGGCGGGGCCCGGACGGCACGGTCGGGATCCGCGTGACCCTGGACGGGTGAGGGGGCGGGGACCGCCCGGCCCCCGCCCCCTCCCGCCCCCTCCCGCCCGCGGCCGCGGCGTCCGCCCGCGGCCGTGCGGGCCACGATGTCCGCCCGCGGCCGTGCGGGCTACGGCGCGTCCGTCACCGTTCCGGTGCGGACGGGGCTGCCGGGCAGCGGCTCGCCCTCGTCGTCGGTGAGCGCCAGGCGCAGCGACTCGGCCGGCTCGGCCACCTCGTCCGCCACCGTCACCACGGTGAGGTCGGCGGTGGTGGTCCCGGCCGGGACGTGCGCCCAGATCCACAGATCCGCCTGCGACAGCGGGCGTTCGGGGTCGGGCAGTTCACCGGTCTGGTCCGTCAGCCACCGCGGGTCGACGTCCTTGGTGGACAACTCGGCGCCCCCGGTGACCGCGAGCACCCGCACCGGCTGCCAGAACTCCACCTCGGCCGCCTCGGACAGGGTGATCCGCCAGGTCAGCGTTCCGCCCTCGGTCACCCGGTCCGTGACCGGGGTCAGGGTCACCTCGGGCGCGGGGTCGTCGTTCCGCGCGGTGACACCGCCCCGGTAGGAGCCGACGACGGCGCCGCGCACGGCCTTGGCGAGGAGGTCGTGCTGCTCGTCGTAGCCGAAGCGGGTGTCGCCCCTCACCTCGACCGGCACGTCGAGCGGGGTGGCTCCGGGCCGCACCGTGACCAGCCGGTCCACGGACCGCCCGGTGCCGGGGTCCACGACGGAGAAGCGGACCGTTCCGCTGCCGTGCCCGGAGACCCGCACCGGGACGTGGTAGGTCCGGGTCCCGGAGTCGCCCTCCTCGACGGTGAGGCGGCCGATGTCGACGCGCGGCAGAGCCGCCGGCCGCACCACCGGGGTACCGGGCGCCCAGCCCCAGGCGTCCATCAGCCAGGCCTTCCCGGACGCCGAACGCGGCGTCAGCTCCAGCGACGTGACGCGCCCGAGGGCGAGTCCGGCGCGGGTGGCCGCGGTCAGCGGGACGCGCACTTCGCGCGCCCAGTAGGAGGCGGTGCGCTCGCTGCCGGGCAGCCCGTCGACCGTGACGCGGCCGAGCCGGGCCCGACGGCCCGCGGAGTCGGTGATCGCCACGTCCAGTTCGGTGCCGGTGGTGTTCGGCGGCACGAACACGCGCAGCGCCAGGCTCCCGGCGCCGGTGAGGGAGAGCGGCGCGGCCGGCCGGACGCGCGTCACCGCGCCCGGCGCCGTCCAGTCCAGTGCCACCGCGCTACGGCCGGCCTCCTCGTCGCTCTGCCACCAGGCGAAGTGGGGCGAGGAGCCCTTGGTGCCCTCGGGCAGGCAGGCCTCGGCGGGGTCGGGGTCGACCGCCGCGCACAGCCTGCCGCCGGTGACGCGCACCCCGCCGTCGGGCAGGAACCCGGCCGTGCGGCGGGCGCCGACGGCGTGGGTCAGCACCCGGGCCGGGTCCGCGGACGGGGCGCGCCGCCCCGAGCCGTCGAGCAGCGGGCGCACCCGGTCGTCGCCGGCGACGAACAGCCGGGCCGCGGCGGCGACGTAGGTGGCGCCGGCCCGGTGCTGCTGGTCGGCGGTCAGCCGGGTGGGGGCGCCCGCGGAGCACACCGGGTCGGGCTGCTCCGGGTCCTCCCAGAAGTCGTCGGAGGAGGGCGCCTCGGACCGGCCGGGCGTCCACTCGGTGTTGAAGAAGTTGTGGTTCGCGCCGACCACGTACACGGCGCTGTGCAGGGCGGTGCCCCGGCTGACGCCGCGCGTGCCGTCGACGTACACCTCGCCCTGGAGGTCGGAGACGTCGCCGTCGCAGCCCGGCAGGATCGTCGTGGAGGGCACGTCGGCGACCGGATTGTGGCCGAAGACCGTCGGTCCGACGAGGACGGTGCCGCGGATCTTCCAGCGGACCGGACCGCGGTAGCCGTCCTGGGCGGCCGGCGGCGGGTACAGGCTGTCCATCGCCGCCCGGTTGACGCCCTCGCCGCCGCGGGAGTGCCCGACGAGCAGGACGCGCGAGAGGTCGGCCGCGGGCGCGCCCCGTACGGCCGCTGGGGCGGTGCCGGGGCGGGCGGCCCAGCCGGCCCACTTCGCCAGGTGCTGCCGCACCAGCGAGGACCGGGCCTGTGCGCCGCCGTCCTCGGCCTCCCAGTCCTGGCCGTTGACGCCGTTGGCGGAGATCGACACCGTCACGTAGCCCTGGGAGGCGAGCAGTCGCTGGTCCTGCAGGTACCCCCGGTGGCTCGGGATCGCCTTCGTGCCGGCCGGGCAGGGCCAGTCGCCGGTCACGTCGTCGGTGCCCGGCTTGTAGCAGGTGCCGTGGCGGCCGTGCAGGAAGAGGGCGAGGGGCCGTTCGCCGGTGGCGCCCCGGGGCGCCACCACCACGGCCCGCATCTCGACCGGCGCGGCGAAGCCGGGCAGCTTCACCGGGTCGAGGCCGTACTCGCCGGTGAGCGTGCGGTACGGGCCCGGCCTGCCGGGGTCCACGGGGTTCGCCGGGAGCGCCGCCGGGGGCCTCGCGGCGGACAGCGCGTCGCGGTGCCTCCGCGCGGCCCCGCCGGCCGGCACGTCCAGCCGGCGTCCGCCCGACAGGACCTGGAGGTCCGTCAGGGGCGCGTCGCCGGCCGCGTCCAGGGGAAGCCGGAACGTGCGGCCGTCGTCCGCCCGCTCCGGGGCGCCGAGCAGCCGGTCGCCGGCGCGGAACTCCACGCGGGCGTCGCCCATCGGCACGGGGGCGGGCGCGCGCCACACCAGCTCGCGCGCGGCCTTCCCGCCGCCGATCCGCCAGCCGGGCGGCAGACCGCTGCCGGGGGAGGCGGCCGACGTCGTCGTCGTTCCGGACGGTTGCTGTGCTTGTGCCAGTCCCGGTGTTCCCGCCAGGGCCGCGAGCGCGGCCACGGCGGTGACACCTATTCGCCGGGCACGGATCAAGGGTCCACTCCTCAACGTTCGGAGCGCGGGAGCCCCGTCCGTATCCGGAGCCCCTCACGTCCCGGAGGAAGGGAAAGGGGACCCGTGGGTTGCCTGTGCCGACCGTCGTGTGCCGGATTCTGCCCGCGCGGGACAAGAATTCGGTCATCCGTGACCGCCCGGACCGCGACCGCTTCCTGACCGGCCGTCCGGGACCGTGGGGAAGGGGGTGCGGAAGAGGGCGCGGAGGGAAGGTGGGGGGAGGAGAGGTGTCAGTGCCAGGCCCGGTACGGCTCGTCGAGCAGCTGGAAGACCGGCTCGCCCCGCACCGGGTCCTTGGCGGTGGACAGCCGGACCCGGTCGCCGCTGTGGATGCCGATGAGCGGGCCCGTCACCCGGCCGCGCACCACGAAGCCCTCGCTCATCTCGACCAGGGAGACGTTGCGCGCGGACGGGGTGTTGCGGTGCACCACCGTCGCGTGGCGGACCGTACCCGTGCCCTCGCTGCGCTCCGTGCGCAGGTCGCTGCCCTGGCACACCGGACACAGCAGCCGGTGGTACATGGCGGTGCCGCACCAGGTGCAGCGCTGGAAGAGGATCGCGTCCGTGTCCGTGGCGGCCTTGCGGTCGAGAAGGCTCGCCGAGGTGCCCGCCGCCTGCTGAACGGCGCTTCCTGAGTGGTGGTACACGCTGGTCAACTCCCTGCACTTCGGCCGGAATGCGCCGTGCGCGGCTCACCCGGGCACGGGCGTGCGCGGTTCGCCGTGCCACCGTGCACGCCCACAGGGTATGGCACTCAGTGCCACCCGTAAAGGCACTGCGTACCCCCAATCTGACGGGGCCCCGCCGCCGCCCTACCCGCGTCCGAGGGTCGTCTCGATCTCCTGCACCACCCGCCACAGGGGCGCTCCGCGCCGCGACACGACGACCACCACGTCCTCCGGGTGCCCGGGGTCCCCGCCGCCTCCGGGGTGCCCGGGGCGGTCCGGCCGCCCGGGCGCCGGGGCCGCGTCCGCGGGCCCGTCCGCGGCCCCGGCCGGGGTGCCGAACGCGGACTGCACGTAGCCGAGGGCGCGGTCCACCGTCGCGCTCGCGTCGCCCGTGCCGTCCGAACGCAGCCAGGAGCGCAGCGCGTTGTTGTGGGCGGCGACCACGGCGGCCGCGATCACGTCGGCCCGCAGGTGTCCGCCGGGCCGGCCGGCGAAGCGGCCCCGGAGGTACTCGGCGAGGGCGCGTTCGTAGCGCCACACCACCGACAGCTCGTACGCGCGCAGTCCCGGCACCTGTTTGGTGAGCCGGTAGCGCTGCACGGAGAAGGAGGGGTTCTCGGCGTACATCCGCAGCACGAGCCGGGCGGCGTCGCACACCCGGCGCACCGGCTCGTCCCCCTCGTCGCCCGCGGCGAGGAAGGCGGTCATGTCGGCCAGGCAGCGCTCGTGGTCGGGGAAGACCACGTCCTCCTTGGAGGGGAAGTAGCGGAAGAACGACCGTCGTCCCACCCCCGCGAGGGCCACGATGTCGTCGACGGTGGTCTGTTCGTAGCCCCGCTCCGGGAAGAGCCGGAAGGCCGCCGCGACCAGGGCGTCCCGCATGGGCGGCTTGGCGCCGGCCGCCTCGGCGCTGTCACTGGAGCTCATGGCAGGGAACGTAACACCCGGCCGAGGACGATGGCACTCAGTTCCCTCCGGGGGGAACCGAGTGCAGTCGCCGGAGCGGCGCCGTCAGAACCGTTCGGCCGCCTCGACCACGTTGGTCAGCAGCATCGCCCGCGTCATCGGACCGACCCCGCCGACCGGCGGCGCGAACGACCCCGCGACACCGCTCACGTCCGGGTGGACGTCACCGAGGATGCCCTCGACGGTGCGGGTGAGACCGACGGACAGCACGGTCGCGCCCGGCTTGATCCAGTCCGGCGTCACCATGTGCGCGACACCGGCCGCCGCGACGACCACGTCCGCCACCCGCGCGTGCGCGGCGACGTCCTGGGTGGCCTCGTGGCACAGGGTCACGGTGGCGTGCTCGGAGCTGCGGGTCAGCATCAGGCCCAGCGGGCGGCCCACCGTCACGCCGCAGCCGATGACGCAGAACTGCTGGCCGGTGATGGCCACGTGGTTGCGGCGCAGCAGGTCGATGATCCCGCGCGGGGTGCAGGGCAGCGGCGCCGGTATGCCGAGCACCAGCCGGCCCAGGTTGGCCGGGTGCAGGCCGTCGGCGTCCTTCACCGGGTCGATCAGTTCCAGCACGGCGTGCGTGTCGATGTGCGCGGGCAGCGGGAGCTGCACGATGAACCCGGTGCACGCCGGGTCGGCGTTCAGCCGCAGCACCGCCGCCTCCACGTCGGCCTGCGAGGCGGTGGCGGGCAGCTCGACGCGGATCGACGCGATGCCGACCTGGGCGCAGTCGCGGTGCTTGCCGCCGACGTAGGAGCGGCTGCCCGGATCGTCGCCCACGAGGATCGTGCCGAGTCCCGGGGTGATGCCGCCTTCCTTCAACGCCTGCACGCGCAGGGCGAGTTCGTTCTTGATGTCGGCCGCGGCGGCCTTGCCGTCCAGGAGTGTTGCGGTGGTCACGAAAGTCGCGGGCCCTTCAGGAGTACCGAAGACGTACAGACGTACAAGACGTACAAGGGGGACGACGGGGAGACGACGCTGTCCCGGACCGGTCGCACGGTCCGATACCCGACCCCGTCATCGTACGTCCCGCCCGTACCGGACCGCCCCGGCGAGGACGCCCGCCGCCGGGCCCCGGACGGAACCTCCCGGCACCCCCGACGTACGCTGCCCGCACCGCCCGCACTGCCCGCACCGCCCGCACCGCCCGCACCGCCCGCACCGCCCGCACCGTCGAGGAGTCCCGCATGTCCGCCGTCCGCCGCCGTCTCCTCTACGTCACCGACCTCGCCTACGAGGCCCGCGGGCGCCGCTACGGCGACGAGGACGTCTTCCTCACCTCCCGGCTGCGCGCCCACTTCGACCTCGCCCTGTGCCACCCGCTGGAGGCGGCCGCGCTGATGGACGCCTTCGACGCCGTCGTCGTCCGCAACAGCGGCCCCGTGCTCGGCTACCGCGAGGAGTACGACGCCTTCCGCGAGCGGGCGCTGGGCGCCGGCACCCGCGTCTACAACCCGCTCACGGGCCGCGCCGACATGGCGGGCAAGCAGTACCTCCTCGACCTGAGCGCCGCGGGTTTCCCGGTGATCCCCACCGTCGACCGCCCCGAGGACCTGCACCTGCTGCCCGCGTCCGACCGCTACGTGGTCAAACCCAAGCTGGGCGCCGACTCCATAGGCCTGCGGATCGTCGCCCCCGACGCCCTGCCGGCCCTCGCCGACGGCGCCACCCTGATCCAGCCGTGCGTCGACTTCGCCCACGAGATCTCCTTCTACTTCGTCGACGACGACTTCCAGTACGCCCTGTACGCCCCGCACCCCGACCGGCGCTGGCGGCTGGAGCCGTACGACGCCACCGCGCGGGACCTGGAGTTCGCCCGCCGCTTCGTCGACTGGAACGGCCTTCCGCACGGCATCCAGCGTGTCGACGCCTGCCGCGCCCCGGACGGCGAGCTGCTGCTGGTCGAGCTGGAGGACCTCAACCCGTACCTCTCCCTGGACGTTCTGGACGACGGGACACGGGACGCCTTCGTCACCGCGGTGACCCGTTCCCTGCACGGCTTCCTCGCCGGCTGAACCCCGCCGCCCCCGCGTCCGTATCCCTCCCCGGGAACGCGGGAGACCGGTGCGGAAGCCGGTACGGAGGGAGAGCAGCGTGCCGACAGCGGACGAGCCCGGAAGGCCGCACGAACGTCCGGTCCTGGAACCCGTCCGGGTCCTCAGACCGCGCAACACCGACGCCCTCGCGGAGCTGTTCCGCGAACTGGACGAGGCCAAGGGCACCCCCGCCCCCGGGCACACCAGGCACACCCGGGGCAGCGGGGACACCAGGGACACCAGGGACCCCGAGGACACCGGGGTCTACGACAGCGTCACCCTGCCGTCCGAGGAGCGGACCCAGGAACTCCCGCCGGTGCCGGCCGCGAGGCCGTCCGCCGCCCGCGGTCCCGGACCGCGCCGGGGCGTCGCCGCCGCGGCCGCCGTGCTCGCGGCGGCGCTCGTCGGGTTCGGCTGCGCCCTCCTGCTGCCGGACGGCGGCCGGGACACCGCCGCCCGGACCCTCCCGGCCGCCACCGCACCCGCCACCACCGCCGTCACCGCCGCGCCCCCGGCCGACCCCGACGGCCCCGGCACCCTGCGCGAGGGCGCCACCGGCCCGGAGGTCGCCGACCTCCAGCAGCGCCTGCGCCGCATCCCGGACGTCTACGACGACGGCGCCACCGACGGCCGCTACGACACCGTCCTCACCGAGGCCGTGGCCCGCTTCCAGCTCTGGTACGGCATCCGCGGCGACGAGAGCGGCGTCTACGGCGACGACACCCGCCGCGACCTGGAGTCGCGCACCGGCTGACGGGCGCTACGCGGGACGTTCGTCCTCGCCGGGCACCCGGATGTCCAGGACGCACACGTCGTCCCGCTGCTCCGGCTCCAGCAGCGCCCCGAGCAGCCGGCCCAGCGGGACCGAGCCGGCCGCGCCCGGCAGCACGGCGGCGCGGGCCAGCCGCTCCAGGCCGTCGTCGATGCACTCCGAGGGCCGTTCGACCAGGCCGTCGGTGTACAGCACCAGGCGGTCGCCGGGTTCGAGGAGGCACTCGGACTCCTGGTAGCGCGCGGTGTCGGCCGCGCCCAGCAGCATCCCGAAGGGCCGGTCGAGGTAGCGGGCCTCGCCGTCCCGCACCAGCAGGGGCGGCGGATGGCCCGCCTGCGCCCAGACCAGCCGCCGTTCGCGGGGGTCGTAGCGGGCCAGGACCATGGTCGCCGTGCCCTGCGGGTCGCGGGAGTGCAGCAGCAGGGCGTTGAGCCGGGCGAGCGCGCCGGTCAGCGACGAGCCGGTGATGACCATGCCCTTGGCGGTGAAGCGCAGCAGGGCCATCGCGGCGACCGCGTCGACGCCGTGCCCGGCCACGTCGCCCACCACGAACAGGGCGTCGCCGTCGGGAAGTTGGATGGCGCTGAACCAGTCGCCGCCGACGTTGAGGCCCGACTGGGCGGGCAGGTAGGCGATGTCGACCCGCAGTCCCGAGAGGTGCACGGGCTCTTTCGGCAGCGGGAGCAGCGCGTCCTGGAGCCGGGCCGCCATCGTGCGTTCGGCCTGCAGCACGCCCTGCTGGGTGAGGATGGCCCGCTCGCTGGCGACGAGGGCGAGTTCGGCGCTGCGTTGCGCGGTGATGTCCTGGACGAAGCCGTGGACCTCGACCGGGGTGCCCCGGTCGTCCGGCACGGTCTCGGCGACGAGTCGCAGGTGCCGGGTCCCGTCGTGGGCGGGGGACCGGAACGGCACGTCGCACCGCCGGCCCTCCAGCACCAGGTCCGTGACGGCGCGCGCCACCGCGGGCATGTCCGCGGGCAGCGCCAGGCTCGGCAGCTGGGCCAGCGGCACGGCGCCCCGCGCGGGGTCGCGGCCGAGGACGGCGAAGACCTGGGAGGACCAGTTCACCTCGTCGGTGACCAGGTGCCAGCTGGCCCAGCCGAGGTTGCCGAGCCGCTGCACGTCCGCGAGCCGCTGCTCCTGCCGGTCCGAGGGGTCGTGCCGGATCCAGTTGAGGACCAGCCCGTCGCCCAGCCGCGCCACCCGCGCCGAGTAGGTGGACAGCTCGCCGCCCCCGGCCACGACGTGCTGCCGGGCGAACGGCTCGCTCTCGTACGGCTGTCCGGACGTCAGGGTGTCCAGGCAGCCCTGCCACAGCGGTTCCCCGGCCGTCCCCGGCCAGCACTCCAGGAAGCGCATCCCGAGCAGTTCCCGGCCCCGGCGGCCGACGGCGTCGGAGGTGTCCGCGGTGGCGGCGTCGACGCGGAAGTCCTCGACGTCCCCGGACGGGGAGCGCAGCGGGGTGAGCAGGACCGAGGCGCCCGGGAGCCGGTCGAACACCGTCCGCACCGCCTCCGCCTCCGCGTCGATCGCGGGGTCCTGCCGGATGCCGAACATCCGCAGCGGGCCCGCGCACAGCCGGGCGGCGGCGAGCAGGTGCCGGCGGACGGCGGGGGTGAACGGCTCGGTGCGGCGCCGGAGCACGCCGATGGCGACGTCGGCGGACCGGCCCCCGTTCGTCACGGGCAGCCAGGCGCGGGTCGGCCACCGTTCGGCGGGTTCCCCGATCAGCTGGTAGCGCCACCGGTCCGCCGACGTGTTCTCCAGCCAGCGCGCCTCACCGGAGTCGAGGGCGTCCAGCGCGGCTATCCCGCTCAGCGGCGGCACCCGGCGCCACTGCTCGACGAGCACGTCGTCCACGCCCGCGTGTCCGACGAGTTCGAGCCCGCCGGCCGGCAGCCGCGTGAAGATCATCACGGCCTCGGCCCCGGTGTCCGGCGGGAGGTGGTCGAGCAGGCAGCGGGCGAGGTCCTGCGGTCCGCCGACCCGGACCAGGGCCCGGGCGAAACGGGCCAGGGCCTCGCCGTCGGGTTCCGCGCCGGGCGGCGCGGGCGACGGCGGGCGGTCGGTGACGTCGTCGGCGCGGGGCGGCCGCACGGCCGTGCGGCCGGACGGGGCCAGGTCCCCGAGGGTGATCCAGCACTCCTCGAGCAGGGTCCGCCGGGCCTCCTCGGCCCGCCGCTGGAGCTCCTCGTGGGCGGCGGCCAGGGAGCAGCCGGTACGGGCCATGAGAGCGCCCCGGGCGCGCTCCAGCACCACCGAGGTCGCGGTCTTCTCCTGAAGCCGGTCGAGCTCGGCGCGTTGGCGCGCGACGACCTTGGCCAGGGCGGCCAGGTCGGGGAGGGGGCCGGCCTCGGAGGGCCGGGCGGCTTCGCTCGTCACGTTTCGAGGATCGCATACCGGCCGGAGTCCGGGCACGGCCTTCCGGAACCGCTCCCGCCAGCGGTGACGCGGGCCGGGCGGACGAAGCGGAGGAGGCGGTTCAGCGTCCGGGGCCGCTCTCCACGAGCGCCTCGGAGACCGCGCGCACACTGCGGGCGATGTGCTGGAGCTGCATCACCTCGGCGGCGTACAACTTGATCGTGTGTTCGATGACGGACTCGGGCAGGCCGAGGCGCGGCAGGTCGGCGCGGGCGGTCTGGAGCGCGGTGCGGGCCACCCGGATCTCGTGCTCGACCTGGATCCGCGCGTGGCGCGCGAGCAGCACCGGGTGGCGCAGCAGCGCGGGGTAGCTCGCGTAGCGCGCGGGGACCAGTTCGCGCAGCCACTTGGCAGCGGAGCGCTCCCAGTCGTAGCTGCCGGGGGTCTTGACCTGGCACGGCCAGTCCGGGCTGATGCGCGTCGTCGTCAGAGGCATGGTGATCGCTTCCGGGTGTCTGTCGTCGTGACGGGTGGTCCGACGGTTCTGGGCGGCCCCGGCCCAGGGGATGACCGGGGCCGCCGCGGGCGCTCGTTCCGGCGAGGCCCCCGAGCCTCCTCGGCGCCGACGCGGGTGGGTGACGGCGGCTTCGGGTGCTCGTTCTGGTGCCCTTGGCGGGCGGGTGCGGCCGTGAGCAGTATTTATATATGCCGTCTTCTTTGCAAGACGTATGAAAACATTCATGTGTGATGCGTTCGCGATGATCCGTCGGCGATTCCGGGGGGAGGGGGTGGGGGAGCCGGCGGTCGGCGCCGGGTCATTCCCGCAGGAAGAACTGGTGCTGCTCGGCGATCTGCTCGTACTCCTCCAGCCGCGCCTGGGTCCGTTCCGGGCCGGCGTCCGTCATGGCCTGGAGCAGCGCCGCGGCCATCACGCCGGGGGCGGCGTAGGAGTCGAACACCAGGCGGGAGCCGGTCCCGGTGGCGAACGTGACGTCGGCCTCGTCGGCCATCGGCCCCAGCGCCAGGTCGGTGACGAGCGCGACCCTGAGCCCGGCGCTGCGCGCGACGCGCATCGCGGTCAGCGTCTCCTGCGCGTGCCGGGGCATCGAGAACGCCAGCACCCACGTCCCGCCCGCCTCCCGGGACTGCAGCAGGGCGTCGTAGGCGACGCTGCCGCCCCGGGTCACCAGCCGTACGTCCGGGTGGATGCGGCGGGCGGCGTAGGCGAAGTACTCCGCCAGCGAGACCGAGATGCGCAGGCCCAGGACGGTCAGCGGGGTGGAGGCCGACAACTGCCGGCCCACGTCGATGACCCGGTCCGGGTCGGCGAAGTCGCGGCGCAGGTTCTCCAGGTTCTCCAGCTCCGCGTCGACCGCCGCCTGGAGTTCGTTGCTCCGGTTCTCCTCCGCCGCCGGACCGCCCGAGAGCGTGCCGAGCGCGATCGACTGGAGCCTCTCCCGCAGCGCCGGGTAGCCGCTGAAGCCGACGGCCGCCGCGAACCGGGTCACCGAGGGCTGGCTGACCCCGACCCGCTCGGCCAGGTCGGTGATCGACAGGAACGCCGCCTCGGTGAGGTGCTCGATCAGGTACTGGGCGATGCGCCGCTGCCCCGGGGACAGATGGGGCCCGTCGAACAGCGTCCTGAGCCGGGAGGTCGAGGACACCTCCGCCTCCGGACCGGTCCTGCCCGAGGTGATCGTGGTCGCCTGTGCGCGTGCCTGCTGGGGCGATGGCACCGGTTCTCCTCCGTGTTCTCCCACGAGGCTCAACATAGCCCACGGACCGTGCCCGGCCGGGTGCGCGGGAGAGGGGGCCGGGGCCCGGGAGAGGGCGGGAGAGGTCCGGCGGGACGGTGGGCGACGGCGTACGGGCGGGAGCAGTCCCCCAGGGCCGTGCGGCCCGGCGCTGGGCGGGTGCGGGTGTCTGCGCCCGCCCGCCGCCGGACCGCTCCCGCCCGTCAGGGCGTCAGCGCCGCTCGATGCGCACGGACAGACCCTCCGCCCTGTACACCGGTACGGTCCGCAGGCGGTCGGAGTCCTGGTCCGTCACCCGGGACGGGACGGACCTCGTCGTCCGCACCGCCGCCTTCACGGCCGTCCTCGGCGGCGACGATGCCCACGGGGAACCGGAACCGGCCGTGCGCGCACACTGACCGCGCGCACGGTCAGACGTCGAGCGTCATCCGTGGGGTCCCGCGCACCGCGTAGGCCGGCAGCCGCGCGTCTTCGAGGTACTCCCGGGGGAGCGACAGCCCGAACCGCCGCTCCACGACGCCCAGACCGCGACGGTAACCGGTCCGGTAGTCCTCGTCCTCCGACGGGAGGCACGTCCTCCCGTCGGAGGAGAGGATTCCGGCCGCGACGAGGTCGGGCAGGAGCAGATCGGGTTCCCGCCCCCAGCGCCACACCTCCTCGCGCAGTCCGAAGCCGCACAGGAAGACTCCGTCGTGGGCGTAGTCCACCGAGGCGGGCGGATGTTCCTGCATGGGCACGTACCGCACGACCTCGACGCCGTCCCGCGATATTTCCGCGAGCAGGTCACCACCGGTCGAGTCGCCGTACTCCACGGCGAGGGACCAGCCGCCGCACTCACCGACCCGCACCACCCCATCCCCGTGATCACCGGGCCGGTACCAGCACACCCCGAGGTGCTCCACCTCCAGGTCCGTGAACGGCCCGGTCGCGCCGTCCGGGGCGCCACCCATGCGCACGGCCAGCTCCTCGGGGGTGATCCCCCGGGCGAACACGACGCTGGACATCCAGTGCTCACGGTCGACCAACCACACGATTCCGTCGCTCATGGTGGGGACCCTAGGCGGAGGCACCGACAGCGGGACCGCCGAACTCGAGGGCGCCGGGGACGAGTGGCGTCGCCCGACGGGCGGGCCCGGCGGACCCCGCCCCGCCGTGCCGTGGGGAGGCCGCCCGCCGCGGCAGGGCCGGCGCTCAGTCGACGGACCGCGCTCCGGTCCGGCCCGGCCCCACGCCACCCGGCACCCCCCGCACGACCAGATCCGCGCGGTCGCGCGTGGCCGCCACCAGGTCGGCGTTGTCCTGGTCCGGGCCCCGGACCCAGGCGGCCGCCTCCCCGTGCGACTTGCCGAACTCCTCGTGGCGGGCGACCAGTCGGCGCACGCGTTCCTCCTCGTCGGCCTCGCAGAACCACACCTCGTCCAGCTCGGCGCGCACGCGCGCCCACGCACCCGTGCCCAGCAGCAGGTAGTTGCCCTCCGTCACCACGAGGCGGGCGCCCGGCGGCACCGGGACGGCACCCGCGACCGGCTGCTCCAGAACCCGCTCGAAGCCGGGCGCGTACACGACCTCGTCGCCGTCCGCCTCCTCCCGCAGCCGGCGCAGCAGGGCCGCGTACCCGGCCGCGTCGAACGTGTCGGGCGCCCCCTTGCGGTCGCGGCGGCCCAGCCGGTCCAGTTCGGCGTCGGCGAGGTGGAAGCCGTCCATCGGCACGTGCGCCGCCCAGGGCTCCCCGGCGCCGTTCAGGTCCCGCACCAGGCGCTCCGCGAGCGTCGTCTTGCCCGAGCCGGGGGCGCCGGCGATGCCGAGGATCGCGCGCCGTCCCGGCCGGGTGAGGGAACGGGCGCGGGGCAGCAGGTCGTCATAGGTGAGCACACAACAGAGTTTCGCAGCCCGGAAGGGGAACCGGAGGGGCCGGAGGAGTCGGAGGGGCCGGTGGTCCTGGAGGCAAGGAGCGGGACGGGACATGTCGGAGGACGAGAGGCGGATCCGCGCGCTGATCACGCGCTGGGCCGACGCGGTCCACCGCGGCGACCTGGAGGGCGTGCTCGCCGGCCACGCCGAGGACCTCCGGCTGTACCACGTGACCCCGCCCGACGACGGCATCCGCGGACTCGCCGCCTACCGGGCGCTGTGGCCGCCGTTCTTCGCCTGGCAGGCCGACGGCGCGCTGTTCGAGATCGACGTCCTCGACGTCACCGCCGGCCCGGAGGTCGCCTTCGCGTACGCCCTGCTGCGCTGCGGCACCCCCGGGGAACTGGCCGAACGGCCCACCCTGCGGCTGCGGCTGACGTTCGGTCTGCGCAAGCGGCGCGGCCGCTGGGAGATCGCCCACGAGCACCACTCGTTCCCGCACGACTGACCGCGCGACCGACCGCGCGTGTTCCCGCACGACTGACCGCGCGACCGACCGCGCGTGACCCTACGACCGACCGCGCGTGCGACCGCGCGTGACACCATGTGGCGTGCGCCACCCGGTGGGGAGCCCGCGGAGGGGGAACGGGACCCGTATGACGACGACGCTCGGTCTTCCGGACACGATCCAGGCCTGCCTCTTCGACCTCGACGGGGTCGTCACACGGACGGCCGTCGTGCACGCGGCGGCCTGGAAGGAGATGTTCGACGCGTTCCTGCGCGAACGCGACGGCGCCGGCCACCGGCCCTTCGACTCCCACGACTACGACGAGTTCGTCGACGGCCGCCCGCGCGCGGACGGCGTCCGCACCTTCCTCGCCTCCCGCGGCATCCACCTGCCCGAGGGCTCCCCGGACGACCCGCCGGACGCGGCGACGGTCCACGGGCTCGGCAACCGCAAGAACGAACTGCTCCTGGCGAGGATCCGCGCCGACGGCGTCGAGGCCTACGCGAGCACCCTCGCCTACCTGCGGGCCGCCCGCGCGCGGGGCCTGCGCACGGCGGTCGTCTCCTCCAGCGCCAACACCCGTGACGTACTGCGCTCGATCGGCGCCGAGGACCTCTTCGAGGTGCGCGTCGACGGCGTGGTCGCCGCCGAACGGGGCCTGCCGGGCAAGCCGCACCCCGACACCTTCCTCGCCGCCACCCGCGAACTCGGCGTCGCGCCCGACCGGGCCGCCGTCTTCGAGGACGCGCTGGCCGGCATGGACGCGGGCCGCGCCGGGCACTTCGGTTACGTCGTGGGCGTTGACCGGGTGGGACAGCGCGACGCCCTGTACGCCCACGGCGCGGACGTCGTCGTGAAGGACCTGGCCGACCTGGCCGCACCGGGGGAACTGGGGGAACACGAGTGATCGCCGACCGGCCCTACGCCGTCGAGCCCTGGCGGGTGCGCGAGACGCGCCTCGACCTCGACGCCCTCGCCCGCAGCGAGTCGGTGTTCGCCCTGTCCAACGGGCACGTCGGCTGGCGCGGCAACCTCGACGAGGGCGAACCCCACGGCCTGCCCGGCACCTACCTCAACGGCGTGCACGAACTGCACCCGCTGCCCTACGCCGAGGCGGGGTACGGCTATCCGGAGTCCGGCCAGACCGTCATCAACGTCACCAACGGCAAGATCCTGCGGCTGCTGGTCGACGACGAGCCGTTCGACCTGCGCTACGGCCGGCTCGTCTCCCACGAACGCGTCCTCGACCTGCGCCGGGGCGTCCTGGAACGCACCTGCGAATGGACCTCGCCGGCCGGCTCGACGGTCCGGGTGCGCTCCACCCGGCTGGTCTCCCTCAGCCAGCGCGCCGTCGCCGCCGTCGCCTACGAGGTGGAGGCCGTCGACAGCCGCTGCCGCGTCGTCATACAGTCCGAACTCGTCGCCAACGAGAGCCTGCCCGAGCCCGCCGCCGACCCGCGGGCCGCGCGGGCGCTGAAGTCGCCGCTGGAACCGGAGGAGGACGTGGCCGTCGGCCGCCGCCTGCGACTGGTGCACCGCACCCGGCGCAGCGGACTGCGGGTGGCCGTCGCCGCCGACCACACCATCACCGGCCCCGGGCACACCACCACCGGCAGCGAGAGCAACGTGGACGTCTCCCGCCTCACCGTCACCTCCGTACTGGAGCCCGGCGAGACGCTCCGGGTGGAGAAACTGGTCGCGCACGGCTGGTCCGGCGCCCGCTCCCGGCCCGCGATGAGCGACCAGGTCGAGGCGGCGCTCGCGGCGGCCGCACACAGCGGCTGGCAGGGCCTCCTCGACGAACAGCGGGACTACCTCGACGACTTCTGGGCCCGCGCGGACGTGGAGGTCGACGGCGACGAGGAGATCCAGCAGGCCGTCCGCTTCGCCCTCTTCCACGTCCTGCAGGCCGGCGCCCGCGCCGAGCGGCGCGCCATCCCCGCCAAGGGACTCACCGGCTCCGGCTACGACGGCCACGCCTTCTGGGACACCGAGACCTTCGTCCTGCCCGTCCTCACCTACACCGCGCCCGACGCCGTCGCCGAGGCCCTGCGCTGGCGGCAGTCCACCCTGGACGCCGCCCGCGAGCGGGCCGCCCAGCTCGGACTGGGCGGCGCCGCGTTCCCCTGGCGCACCATTGAGGGTTCCGAGGGGTCGGCGTACTGGCCGGCCGGCACCGCCGCCTTCCACGTCAACGCCGACATCGCCGACGCCGTCGTCCGGTACGTCGCGGCCACCGGGGACACCGCGTTCGAGCGGGACACCGGCGTCGAGCTGCTGGTGGAGACCGCCCGCCTGTGGCGCTCCCTCGGCCACCACGACGCACACGGCGTCTTCCACATCGACGGCGTCACCGGCCCCGACGAGTACAGCGCGGTCGCCGACGACAACACGTACACCAACCTCATGGCGCGGGCGAACCTCCTGGCCGCCGCCGAAGCCGTCGCACGCCACCCGCAGGAGGCGGCCCGGCTCGGCGTCGACGAGGAGGAGTCCGCGGCCTGGCGGGCCGCCGCCGAGGCCGTGCACATCCCCTACAACGACGAACTCGGCGTCCACGAGCAGCACGCCGGCTTCACCCGCTACCAGCACTGGGACTTCGACGGCACGCGCCCCGACCAGTACCCCCTGCTGCTGCACTTCCCCTACTTCGACCTCTACCGCAAACAGGTCGTCAAGCAGGCCGACCTGGTGCTGGCGATGTACACCTGCGGCGAGTTCTTCGACGAGGAGCAGATCGCCCGCAACTTCGCCTACTACGAGCCGCTCACCGTCCGCGACTCCTCCCTCTCGGCCTGCTGCCAGGCCGTCATCGCCGCCCAGGCGGGCCACCTGGACCTGGCCTACGCCTACACGGCCGAGGCGGCCCTGATGGACCTGGCCGACCTGGAGCACAACACCAGCGACGGGCTGCACATCGCCTCCCTGGCCGGCACCTGGATGGCGCTGGTCGCCGGGTTCGGCGGACTGCGCCGGGACGGCGACCGGACCCTGTACTTCTCGCCCCGGCTGCCGGAGGCGTTCAGCCGCCTGGCCTTCTCCCTGGAGTTCCTCGGCCGCCGCCTGCACGTGGAGATCGGCCCCGAGAAGGCCACGTACACCCTGCTGTCCGGGCCGCCGCTGACGATCGCCCACCACGGCACGCGGGTCCACCTCAACGGCGACGGACCCGCGGTGCGGCCCGTCCCGCCCGCCCCCGCGCGACCGGCCCCCGAACAGCCGCGGCACCGCCGCCCGCACCTCCGCTAGGCCCTGCCGTCACTTTTCCGCCGTCCGCCGGCGGACGGGCCCCGCGGCGTCAGGCGCGTGCTCCGGGGGTGCCGCCGGCCGAAGGCCGGGGGAGTGCCGGGCCCCGGTCCTCGTACGGGACGTACCCGGGCCGGGGCCCGCCCTTCCGGCGACGGCGGGCGTGACGGCCGGGTCCGGCCCGACGGGTCCGCGCGACTGGCCGTACATCACCCCGCGTGCCCGGCCCCAGCGCGTTAGTTTGACCATGTTCTTCCGGTCACGGGCAGGCGACGGGCAAGGGGTGGACATGGCCGACGGCAGGAACGCCACACTCGCCGGCGCGCGCCGGGGCACACCGGCGACCGTGTCCGGAGCACGCCGGCGGGCGCAGGGCTCCTGGCCGCTCGCGGCCGTCGCCGCCGCCTTCACCGTCGCCCAACTGGTCCTCGTCGGGCCGGGACTGGGCCTCGGCTGGGACGAGACGGTGTACGTCAGCCAGATCTCCGCACAGGCCCCGCCCGCCTTCTTCAGCGCGCCGCGCGCCCGCGGCGTCTCCCTGCTGGTCGCCCCGGTGACGTCCTGGTCCACCTCGACCGCACTGCTGCGCGTCTACCTCGCCGTGCTGTCCGGACTCGGGCTCCACCTCGCCCTGCGGGTCTGGCTCCCCTTCTTCCCGGCCCGCGTCCTGGCCGCCGCGGGCGCCCTGTTCGCGTCCCTGTGGGTGACGCTGTTCTACGGCCCGGCGGCCATGCCCAACCACTGGGTCGCGATCGGCGCCCTCGCCTGCGTCGGCTGCTTCCTTCGGGCCCGCGCCGACCGCACCGACCGGGCGGCCCTGTGGGGCGTCGCGGCGGGTGCCGCCCTCATGGCCTGGATGCGTCCCACCGACGCCGTCTGGACCACCCTCCCGCTGCTCGTCCTGCTGGTCCCGGCCCGGAGCGGCCGCCTGGCCCTCGCCCTCCTGGCGGGCCTCGCCACCGGCGGCGGCCAGTGGATCGCCGAGGCGTACCTCGGCCACGGCGGTCTCGGGCAACGGCTGTCCGACGCCTCCCGCATCCAGGGCGGCCTCGGCCGGCACCTCGCCGTCGACGACCAGCTGCGCAGCCTCGTCGGCCGGACCCTGTGCCGCCCCTGCACCGGCCCGATGCCCGACCCGGTGGTCGTCGCCTGGTGGTGCCTGCTGCCCCTGGCGGCCGCCGCCGGCCTCGCCGTCGCGGTCAGGGCCCGCCGCACCACTCCGACGCTGCTGCCGCTGGCCTGCGCGGCGACCGCCGCCGTGCCGTACCTCTTCCTGATCGGTTACGCCGCCCCGCGCTTCCTGCTGCCCGCCTACGCGCTGCTCGCCCTCCCGGTCGCCGACGCGCTGTCCCACCTGGTCACCGCGCCGCGCGGCCGGGTGCGCCCGGCCGCCACCGGGCTCCTCGCGCTCGGCCTCGCCGGACACCTGGCGGTGCAGTACGTCGTCCTGGACCGGGTCGTGGACCGGACCGCCGCCGACCGCCGCGACTGGAGCCGTACCGCCGCCGACCTGCACCGGTCCGGCGTACGCCCGCCCTGCCTGGTCACCGGCACGCAGGCCGTCCCGGTCGCCTACTACGCCGGCTGCTCCTCGGCCAACCCGCGCGGCCACGACGCCAACACCACCGAGGCGGGCATCGCGCGCACCGCCCGCCGGATCCCCACCGCCGCCCTCTCCCCGCCCGGTGGACGGCCGCCGCCGTACGCCCGGGGCTGGCGGACCCGTCCGTCCGCCGGACTCGACCTGCACCTCGCGCCGCCGCCCGGCACCGGCGCGCGATGACCTCCGAGCGGGCCGCCGCCGGGACCGGCCGCGCGGGCGGCGGCGACCGCCGGCGGCCGGCGCTCACGCCCGCCGTGCCGACGCCCGCCGTCCGGCCGCCCCACCGGCACTGGCTCGTGCCGCGCACCGGTCCGCCGGTACTGACCGGTGCCCGCACCGACTCGTGCGGTCCGCCCGTGCGGAGCGGCGGGGAGCGGCGGGGGAGCGGCTCCACGGCACGGGCAAGGAGGCAGGTGGCACGGTTGGGGCGCGTGCGACGGGATACGCGGACGGGGACAGAGCAGCCGCAACAGCCCCGGGAGGCATCCATGGGCACGGAGCCCGAGACGACCGCCGACGACGCCTACCAGCCCACCGGCACCAACGAGGAGCAGGAGGACGCGGCGCCGCTCGACCTCCAGGACGCGCTCGACGAACGCACCTACGACGACATGCTGGACGAGGGCTACTCACCGCCGGAGAAGCCGCTGGGCGTCACCAAGTACGGCACCACCGCGGCCGAGCAGCACGAGGGGGAGAGCCTCGACCAGCGCCTGGCGCAGGAGGTCCCGGACGTGTCCGAGCCCGCCGGGGACGGCGTCGGCGACCTGCCGCGGGGCGAGGGCGAACCGGTCGACCCGGAGGCGGGCGAGGACCGGGCCGGCCGTCTGGTCGCGCCCGACGAGGGCGCGCATCCGGACGCCACCAAGGAGGAGATCGCCGAGGACGTGGGCATCGACGGCGGCGCCGCGGGCGCGGAGGAGGCCGCCGTGCACATCGTGGACGACCACGACCTTCCCTAGGGGGTGCCTGAAGGGGGCGTCCGCCACGAGGACGCTCCGGCGCCTTGCGGCCGCACGCACCGGACACCGCTCCTTCTCCCACGCCCATGTGCCGGACATCCCCTGGGCGTATTGAGCACGAGCGCCCCCGCCGCTCGGCACGGCGGGGGCGGGGACGCGCACGCCGGGGACGCGCACGCCGGGCACGGGCGTGCGCGTCCCCGGCGTCCGCAGGAGCAGGTGTCCGCGGGGTCGGGTCAGGGGAGCATCTTCTCGATGCAGTCCGGCCCCTCCGCCTCCAGCTTGCGCCGGGCCCACTCGAGATTGCGCGGGGTGAGGTCCCGGCCGGTGGCCAGGACCATGTCCTCGGGCGACACCTCGGTGCCGGTGCGGGTGTGGAGCAGGTTGTCCGGGGTGGCGCGCTCGGAGGGCGGCCGGGAGGGATCGGGCTCGGTGGTCGGCATGGTCACGGCTCCTCGGTCCGGAGGGCTGCTGCGGCCCCGGTGCGGTCATGGGGTCCACTAACACCATTCATCGCGGGAGCGAAGTGCGCATCCCGGGGGCCCGGATGCGCGTCCCGTCCGGCCGCTGTCCCGTGCATCGCATCGGGGACACGGCGAACTGAGCGGGCCCGGTTCCGGTGGAGCGAGGGGAGCGTGGGGCCTTCGGGGACCGACGACGCACTGACAGGTTTGCGATCCCCCTCGCCGTGCATTCGGAAGGCATACACGCTTTCCGACAGAGATGGGAGGAACCGTGGGCATCATCGCCTGGATTCTGATAGGTCTGCTCGCCGGTGCCATTGCCAAGCTGCTGCTGCCCGGCAAGGACCCCGGCGGCATCATCGTGACCATGCTGATCGGCGTCGCCGGTGGTCTGCTCGGCGGCTGGCTCGGCAAGGTGATCTTCGGCGTGGACTCGATCGACGGTTTCTTCGACCTGTCGACCTGGATCGCCGCGATCGTCGGTTCGCTCATCCTGCTGGTCCTCTACCGCGCCGTCACCGGCAACAAGCGGACCCACCGGCACGCCTGACCGGCCCTCCGCGGCCCCGGCCTCAGCCTGATCCGGAGGCCAGCAGCCCCTCGGCCTCGGCGAGGACCTCGGTCACCCGCAGGCCGAACGCCGCGTCGCACGGATGCGGACGCCCGTCACGGGCCGCGGCGCACAGCGCGTCCGCGGCCCGGCCGAGCGCGTTCCCGGCGTCCGCGGCACTCTCCGGGAGACGCGCCGATCCGGCCTCCCCACGGACCTCCACGCCCGCACCGGCCGCCGCCGACGGGGCGGTCAGGCTCAGCGTCAGCGTGCTGGAGGCCCCGCCGCGATGGTCCAGGACCAGGTGGACGGTGTCGCCGGGCCCCGGAGCCGCGGCGGCCACCCGGCGGACGTCGCCGAGGACCGGCAGCAGCACGGACAACGCGTGCGGGCCGACGTCCCACAGGGCGCCCTTCTCCCGCCGCCACGGCGTGGCGAACGGATGCTCCCCGCCGGTGAACACCGAACCCAGCCACTGCGCGTGGCCGGTGAACCAGCCACCCGCCTCCGCCTGCCGGGCGATCCACGCCTCGGGTCCGGGGAGGAAACGGGTGGTGAAGAAGACCACCGAGGCGACCCGCGCCTCCCGCACGGCGCGCACCACCTCACGCGCCCCCGCCACCGTCGTGGCGAGGGGCTTGTCCAGCAGGAGATGACGGCCGGCACCGGCGGCCCGCACCGCGAGGTCCGCCTGCACGTCCGGCGGCAGCGCCACCGCCACCGCGTCGACCTCCGCGAACAGTTCGTCCACGTCGTCGAAGGCCCGGGTGCCGTGACGGTCCGCCAGTTCCCCCGCGGCGGCGGGACGCCTGCCCCACACCCCGACGAGGTCGAGACCCTCGTGCGCGCTCAGGACGGGCGCGTGGACCGCCCGCGCCCAGGGGCCGGTGCCGAGCAGACCGATGCGCATGCCGCTGACTCTCCCTGCTGCCGGCCGGGGTGACGCCGGACGCCGTCCACGGCGAGCCTCGCACACGAAGGCGTCGGAGCCCAGCCCGCGGGGAGCCCGCGCCGGCCGGGGCCCGGCCGTCAGGCGGCGCGGGGTCCCGCGGCGCTCTCGCCGGCGGCCTTGTGAGCACCCTTGCGGACGGTCGTCCCCGTGCTCCGCGAGGTGTCCCGGACCAGGTGCAGATGCCTCCTGTGCCCGGCGTGCCGCCGCCTGGGCCGGGCCGGGGCGAGCACCCGGTCCTCCATCCGGTCCATGACCGCCAGCAGGACGGACAGCGACGGCAGCAGCAGTACGGCGATCCAGAGCACGGCGCCCCTCCTCGTCCGGCGACCCCCTCCGGGTGCACCGGTGCGCGCCGTTGATGCCTGGGAACGCCCCCGAAACGCCGTCAGGGGCGTGAAGGGTGTGTGAAACCGCCCAGCAGCGCGTCCGCCTGCGCCAGCCCGCTCTCCTCGGACACCTCCCGCAGGGTCTGCGCCGGCCGCACCGTGACGAACCCGACGCCGCCGCCCCCGGACGTGAAGCCGTACACCCCCGGCCGGGGCAGGCTGTTGTACGCCCAGGGCGCGGAGAAGCAGTAGGCGCCCGCGTCGTGCAGGACGACCAGGTCGCCCTCGGCGATCTCGGGCAGCGGACGGTCGTGCGCCACGACGTCACCGGCGAAGCAGAGCGGCCCGGTGACGTCCTGGCGCAGCGGCGGCGCGTCCTTCGGCGTGCCGTCCGGGCCGTGCACGGACACCCGCAGCGGCCAGTCCCGCGGCATGAACACCGTGCGCGTGGCGACCTGGGCGCCGGCGTGGGTGAGCGCGACCCGGCGGCCGCCGGCGTCCTTGACGTACTCGACGCGGGCCGCGAGGAAGCCGTTCTTGGCCAGCAGGGAACGGCCGAACTCGGTGACCAGCCGGTAGCGGCCGTCCAGCACGGCCGGCCGGACGGCGGTGAGCGCGGACACGTAGTCGGCGTAGGTGGGGGTGACCGTGTCGCCGTCGAAGTTCACTGGCAGGCCGCCGCCCAGATCGAGGCTGGTGACCTGCCGGCGGCCGGACCGCGCGTCGATCTCCTCGGCGAGGTCGTGCAGGGCCGCGACCCCCTCGGCGATCAGCGGCAGGGGGCAGCCCTGCGACCCCACGTGCGCGTGCAGGCGGGTCAGCCACGGGCGACGCGCGAACGCCTCGACGACGCGTTCCCGGGCCCCCGGGTCCCGCAGGGCGACACCGAACTTGGAGTGCGCCGTCGCCGTGCTCATCGGGCCGATGGTGCCGCCGCCGACCTGCGGGTTCACCCGCAGCCCGAGGACACAGGCGCAGCCGGGCGGGCGCAGGGCGTCCACGCGCTCCAGCTCGGCCAGGTTGTCGGCGTTCAGCGCCACGCCCAGGGCGAGGGCCTCGCGGATCTCGGCGCGGGTCTTCGCGGGCGAGTCCAGCACGATGCGGGCCGGCGCGAAACCGGCGTCCAGCGCCAGCCGCAGCTCGCCCGGGCTCGCCGCCTCGCAGCCCATCCCCGCGTCGGCGAGCAGCCGCAGGACGGGCACCAGCGCACACGCCTTCGCCGCGAACGTGTGCAGCACGTCGGGGACGTGCGCGAACGCCCCGTGCAGGGCGGCGACGCCGCCCCGCACCCCCCGTACATCGACGAAGCCGGCCAGCGGCCGGTCCTCGCCGATCAGCCCGTCGGCGACGGCCCCGCGCAGGACGGCCGCGACGCGGGCCGGGCCGTCGGCGCCGGTGGGGCGGGTCCCGTCGAGGGGGCGGGCGCCGTGGCCGGGGCCGTCCTGCGCGCGGCCGTCGTGGGGGCGGGGGCCGTCGTCGGCGGGGAGCACCACGGGAGGGCCTCCTTCGGTGCCGGGCGGGTGCGGTCACCTCCAGCTTCGTCCCGCGCGGGGGAGCACGGCGACCGCGGAGGACGCCGCGGGCGGCGGGGCGGGGCGCACGAGACCGGCGACATTGCCGATTCCCCCGGCGGCGATCACCCCCAGAGTGGCACGGCCAACCCCCACGAGGGCCCGCCCGGCAGGGCGGGCCGCCACGGCAGAGAGGACGACTCGTCGTGCAGCAGCAAGCGCGCACCGGTGCCGCCCACCGGTCCCCCCACCGCGGAAGAGGCCGGTTCGCCGGCCTGGTGACGGCGATCACCGCGGTCGTCGGACTCACCACCCTCGGCCAGCCCGCGGCACAGGCCGCCGACAACCCCTACGAGCGCGGCCCGGCGCCGACCACGTCGAGCATCGAGGCGGCACGGGGCCCGTACGCCGTCTCGCAGACCGCCGTCGCCTCCTCCGCCGTCACCGGCTTCGGCGGGGGCACGATCTACTACCCCACCAGCACCGCCGACGGCACCTTCGGCGCGGTCGCCGTCTCGCCCGGCTTCACCGCCACCCAGTCCTCCGTCTCCTGGCTGGGCCCGCGGCTCGCCTCCCAGGGCTTCGTCGTCTTCACCATCGACACCACCTCGACGCTGGACCAACCCGCCTCGCGCGGCAAGCAGTTGCTCGCGGCCCTGGACTACCTCACCGGCCGCAGCGCGGTCCGGACCCGTGTCGACGCCACCCGGCTCGGCGTGATGGGCCACTCGATGGGCGGCGGCGGCAGCCTCGAGGCCGCCAAGAGCCGGCCCTCCCTCCAGGCGGCCATCCCGCTGACGCCGTGGAACACCGACAAGACGTGGCCGGAGGTCGGCACGCCCACCCTGATCGTCGGCGCCGACGGCGACACCGTCGCCCCCGTGGCCAGCCACGCCGAGCCCTTCTACACCTCGCTGCCGTCCTCCCTGGACCGCGCCTACCTGGAGCTGAACGGCGCCACCCACTCCGCCCCGACCAGCTCGAACACCACGGTCGCGAAGTACAGCGTCTCCTGGCTGAAGCGGTTCATCGACAACGACACCCGCTACGAGCAGTTCCTGTGCCCGCTGCCGAGCCCGAGCTCGACCATCGAGGAGTACCGGGGCAACTGCCCGCACACCTCCTGACCTCCCCGACGCCGCGCCGAGCCGCCCGACGACGGCGACGGCGACGGTGACGCCGGCGGCGGCGGTCGCGCCCGCCCGCGACCGCCGCCGCCGTTGTGCACGATCACGGCGCGGGCGGGCGGCGGTTGGGCACCGGCACAAGCCCGCACACCGGGCTCCACCACGAACGCCCAGGTGGGGGGCCGGAATCGGGGCCGCGCACACGAACGTGTGACTTCCGCCTCACGCTACGCGTGCGTAACGTCACGGTGATGACCGGACAGACGACCACGACCCCCGGCCCGGCGCCGCACCGGGCGGCCGCCCCCGCGGACCGGCTCGACGGCGCCGCGCACGTCGTCACGGGCGAACCGGGCTGCGGCCGCAGCCGGTTCCTCGAACAGGCCGCCCGCGCCTTCGCCGGACCCGCGGTCCGGGTACGGGCGGACCCCGCCCGGCCGGCCGTACCCGGCGGGGGCCTGCGCACCCTGCTGCGCGCGCTCGGCGACGTCACCGGCCACGCGCCGGCCGGCCGCTCCGGACCGGCCCTGCTCGACGCGCTGTCCGCCGGTCCGGTCCCGCTGCTCGTGTGCGTCGACGACGCCCACCTGTGGGACCCCCTCTCCCGCGCCGTGCTGGGTGACGCCGCCCGGCAGCTGTGCCGTACGACGGCGGCGGCGCGCCTGCTGCTCACGGTCCCCGGACACCGCCCGCCCGCCCCGGAGTTCGCCGGGCTGCCGGTGGTCAGGATGGACCCGCTCACCCCGCCCGAGGCGGTGGCGCTCCTCGACGAGGCCACCGGCGGAACCCTCGACGGGGGAGTGCGGGACGCGATCGTGGACGCGGCCGAGGGCAGCCCGGCCCTCCTGCTGGCCCTCGTGCGGCGGCTCTCGCCCGCCCAGGTGCGCGGGGACCGCCCGCCGCCGCGCCCGCTGCCCGGCGCCGAGGTGCTGACGGGCCTGGCCGGCGGGTACCTGGACGGACTCACCGCCGGCCACCGCGACCTCCTGCTGACGGTGGCGGCCGCCGCCCGCGACGACGAGGACACGGGCGTCGGCCTCGGACTCGTCCTGCGGGCGGTCCACCACCTCGGGCACGACGGCCCCGTACCGCTGCCCGGCCTGCCCGACCTGCTCGCGGCCGCCGACGGCGAGGTCCGCTTCCACAGCGGGCTGCTGCGCAGGACGGTGTACGCCGCGGCGCCGGACGAACGGCGGCGGGCCGCGCACCTCGCGCTGGCCCGGGAGCTGGCGGAGGGCGACCCGCGGAGCATGCTGCACCGGGCCTGGGCCGGAACCGTGGGCGGCGACGAACTGGAGGCGGTCGCCGGGGACCTGCCGTCCCGTCGGCTGCGCTGCGCCGCGTACACCCGCGCCGCCGAACTGTGCGACGACGGCCCGCGGCGCGCCGAGCGCTACACGGCCGCCGCCGGGCAGGCCCTGCTCGGCGGACGTCCCCACCAGGCGCTGCGGCTCCTCGACGCGGCCCCGACCGGGGGCGCGTCCGTCGGCGTACGCGGCCGGGCCGCACTCCTGCGCGGCACGACGGCGCTGCGCGACGGACCCGTCGACGAGGCCCAGGCCTCCCTCCTGCTCGCCACCTCCCTGCTCGCCGACCGCTCCCCGGCCGACGCCGTGGCCGCCGCCCTGGCCGCCTGCGACGCGGCGTGGGCGGCGGGCGACCCGGCGGGCTGCCTCGCCGCACTCGAACGCTGCGGACAGGTCGCTTCGGCCCCCGCCCCGGACGACCCCCGCGCCGACTACCGGCTGGGGCTGCGAGCCCTGCTGGAGGCGCGGTTCGAGGAGGCCGCGGTCCGGCTGCGGCGGGTCGTGCCGGCTCCGGACGGCTCCGGCGACCCGGAGGACAGCCTGCGGGCCGCCGCGGCGGCCCTCATGCTCGGCGACCTCGCCGGCGCCCGCCGGGCGGGCGCGCGGGCCCTGGCCGCCGCCCGCACCCTGGACACCGTCGCGGCCGTGCCCCGCGCGCGGGAGTACCTCGCCTACGCTGAACTGCGCGCCGGACGGCACGCGCTCGCCCGCACCCACGCCGAGGAGGGACTGCGCGCCGCGCACCGGGCCGGGCAGCGCAACACGGCCGCCCACCAGCACGCCGTACTGGCGCTGGCCGCCTCGATCGAGGGGGAGACCGAACGGGTCGCCGGGCACGTGGCGGCCGCGCTCGGCACCGCCCGCCGGCACGGCCTCGCCCAGGCGGCGACGCTCGCGGAGTGGGCGGCGGCCCGCGCCGACCTGGGGCGCGGCCGGCCCCAGGAGGCCGCGGACCGGCTCGGCCCCCTCGTGCGGCCGGGCACCCGGCGCGGGCACTTCGCGCTGTGGATGCTCGCCGTCCCCTGCTACGTGGAGGCCGCCGTCTCCGCCGGACAGCCCGAGGGCGCCCGGAGCGTCGTCGAGGAGTTCGCCCGCTGGGCGGTCTTCGGCGCCGACCCCCAGGCCCCCGCCCAACTCCTGCGCTGTCGCGCCCTGCTGGCCCCGCAGGACCGGGCCGACGCCCTCTACCGGCACGCCCTCGACCTGCACGAATCGGCCGGCGGCGACTTCGAGCGGGCCCGCACCGAACTCCTCCACGGCAAGTGGCTGCGCCGCCGGCGCCGCCTGCGCGAGGCCCGCGACCGGCTCGGCGCTGCCCTCGTCGGCTTCGAACGGTGCGGTGCCCGCGCCTGGGCCGAACAGACCCGTGACGAGCTGCGCGCCAACGGCGCCGCGGCCGGCGGACCGCGCCCGCACGGGTCCGCCGACCTGGCGGGGCTGACCCCGCAGCAGCTGCGCATCGCCCGCCGCGTCGCCGAGGGCGCGACCAACCGGGAGGTCGCGCTGACGCTGTCCGTGAGCACCCGCACCGTCGACTACCACCTGCGGAAGGTGTTCGCCACCCTCGGTGTGCGATCCCGGCTGGAACTGGCCCGACTCGTCGAGCAGGCGGAAAAGACCGGTGCACACCCCTAGGGACCGACCGGACGGTATGTCATCCTTCGGGGCAGGACCCGCCAGCCGGCGGGACCCGCGCGGACCCCCGTGACCGGCCCGGAGCCGGACGGGGCACCCCGCGCGGGAGCCGCCGGGTCACCGACCCCTGGGGGAGGACCGCGATGCACCACGCCCTTCGGCCACGGATTGCGGTGCGCCCGGCACCGGCAGGGCCCGCCGGACCGGGCCCGCGGCCGCGGCCGCGCGTCCGGTCGCTGATCGACGCCGACGCCCTGCGCGTCCTGCACCGCGCCGCGCGGGTGCTCCTCGACGACCTGCCCGACCTCACCGACCGGCTCGTCGCCACGCTCCAGGAGCAGGAGCCCGCCTACCGCACCGCCGTGGACAGCGACCCCGCCGCCACCTGGCAGGAGATCCACCGCTCCCTGCGGCACAGCGTGAACTCGCTCCTCGACCCGCGCGGCAACCGGGACGCGGCCCGCCGCTGCTCCTGGAAGATCGGCGCCACCCGGGCCGAGCAGGGCCTGCCCCTGGACGCCCTGCTGCACGCCTTCCGGCTCGGCGGCTCCCTGGTCTGGCAGGGCCTGGTCGAGGAGACCTCCCGCGCCGCCCCCGAGGACGTACGCCTCCTCGTGCACGTCGCCACCGACGTGTGGAACTTCGTCGACGAACACTGCACGCTCGTCGCGGACGCCTACCGGCAGGTCGAACGCCAGCTCGCCTGGCGGCGCGAGAACCGGCTGCGGCTGCTCGCCGCCGCCCTCCTGGAGGGCACCAGCCGCATCGCCGACCTCCCCGAGGCCGCACAGGCCCTGGACCTGCCCGAGCAGGGCCGCTACGTCGTCGTCGCGGTGTCCGGCGGCTCCCCGGCCGAGGCGGCCGGTGCCCGTGCCGCGGTGGGACGCGGCGCGCGTGTGCACTGGCACACCGGGGTCGAGGTGGACTACGGCATCGTCCTGCTCGGCGACGGCCGGGACGGGACGGCGATCGACGGCGGCCCGCCCTCGGGCGCGCGCGTCGGCGTCGGTACGGCCGTGTCGGGCCTGGCCGCCGTCGGCGACGCCCGCCGGCTCGCGGACACCGCGCTGCGCATGTGCCCGGGGACCGGCGGCACGGTACGCCTGACCGAACACCTCCCCGCGGCCCTGGTGATCTCCGCGCCCGACCTCGCCGCCGCCCTCGCCGACCGGGTGTTCGGTCCCCTGCGAGCCCTGGAACCGGCCGACGCGGCCGTCCTCCTGGACACCCTCGCCACCTGGCTGGCCTGCGACGGCTCCGCCCAGCGGGCGGGCGAACGCCTCTACTGCCACCGCAACACCGTCCTCAACCGCCTCCGCCGCTACGAACAGCTCACCGGCCGCAGCCTCTCCCGCCCGACGGACGTCGTGGAGATCACCCTCGCCCTGGCGACCCGGCCGGCCCGCTGACGGACACCGCGGGGGAGGCGGGCACGGGCGGTGCGGGTCTCCGCGCCTGCCCGCGTGTCCGGGGCTCCGGGGCTCCGGGTGTGCCCGCGCCCGGGTCTCCGCCGTCTGCCCGCGTCTCCGAGGGCTCCGGGTCTCCCGGTCTGCCCGCGCCCGGGTTTCCGGGGCTCTGCATCCTCGGGTGTGCCCGCGCCTTCGGGGCTCTGCGTCTCCGGTTCTGCCCGCGCCCAGCTCCCCAGCTCTGCCCGCGTCCCCGGGCCCCCAGCTCTGCCCGCGTCCCCGGGGCTCCGAGCCCGGCCGGGTCCTGCGTCTGCCCGCGCCCGGGTCCCCGCGCCCGGGCCCCCGCCCCGGGCGGGCCGAGGCGGGTTCGGCCGGTTCCTCCCGGCCGGGCCGCGGTCTCCCCCGTCCGGCGGATGTCATCGGGGCCACCCCGGTTCCGGCGGCCCGGACCGGCCCGTGACGGGCGCCGCGGCGGGGCGGTACGGCGATACGGGCCGCACCGCCGCGGCGCCCGTGCCCGTGCCCGCGCGCCCCCGCCCGCCGCCGCGACGGCGCGCGTTCCCCGCCTGGGCACCCGCACAAGCCCCCGCCCCCCGCACTGGGCCCGCGCAGCGACCCCGTCCCCGTGCCTGTACCGGCGCCTCGGCCCCGTGTTGTGGTGAGCGCCCCCGTCCCCCGAAGTGCCGTGACCGGCCGGCACGGACCCGAGGAGCCGCGATGCCCGAAGCACCACCGCAGGATCCGCCCGCGCTGCACGTCGAGGGGCTCGACGTCATGTACGGGCGGGCCCTGTCAGCCCTGCGTTCCGTGTCCCTGACCGTTCCGCACGGCGCGGTCGTCGCGCTGCTCGGCGCGAACGGCGCCGGCAAGACCACGCTGCTGAGGGCCGTCTCGGGCACCCTGCGCCTGCACCGCGGCACCGTCACCGCGGGCCGCGTCCGCTACGGCGACACGGAACTCGACGGACGCGACCCGGTCGCCGCGGTCCGGGCCGGAGTCGTCCAGGTCCCCGAGGGCAGACGGGTCTTCGCCGGCCTCACCGTCGAGGAGAACCTGCGCGCCGGCGGCCTCGGGCTCGGCCGGCGCGCTCCCGCGCTGGTCCAGGAGTCCCGCGACCGCGTGTACGGCCTCTTCCCCGTCCTCGCCGAACGCAGCCGGCAGGCGGCCGGCCTGCTGTCCGGGGGCGAGCAGCAGATGCTCGCCATCGGCCGCGCCCTGATGGCCGCCCCCCGCCTGCTCCTGCTCGACGAGCCGTCCCTCGGCCTCGCCCCGCGGATGGTGTTCCGCATCTCCGAGGTCGTCCGCGAGATCAACGAGCAGGGCACCGCCGTGCTGCTGGTCGAGCAGAACGCCGGCATGGCCCTGTCCCTCGCCGACCACGCACACGTCCTCGAGGTGGGCGAGATCCGGCTCTCCGGCCCCGCCGACGAACTCGCCCGCACGGACGCCGTACGCCGCCTCTACCTCGGCGAGAGCGCCGACGAACCGGCCGGCGAGCAGGGGGCCGCGTGAACCTCCGCACCACCGGCCGTACGGCCGCCCGCGCCACCGCCGGCGCCCCGGCCGCACCGCCCGCGCTCCACGTCCGTGACGTCACCGTCCGCTTCGCCGGCCTCACCGCCCTCGACACGGTCTCCTTCACCGTGGCCCCGGGCTCGGTGCACGCCCTGATCGGACCCAACGGCGCGGGCAAGTCCACCTGCTTCAACGTCCTGTCGGGCCTGTGCCGCCCGGCAGCCGGCCAGGTCCTGCTCGGCGACACCGATCTGACGGGCCTCGCCCCGCACCGGATCGCCGCGCTCGGCGTGGCCCGCACCTTCCAGAACATCGTCACGACCGAGGGCACGGTCGCCGACAACCTCATGCTCGGCCGTCACGCCCTGTCCCGCGCCGGCTTCGCCGCCAGCGCCCTGCGCCTGCCGAGCGCCGTGCGCGAACAGCGGGCCCACCTGGACCGGGTCCACGAGATCGCCGAACTCACCGGCCTCGCCGCCCACGTCGACACCCCGGTGGCCCTGCTGTCGTACGGCGACCGCAAACGCGTCGAACTCGCCCGCGCGCTCTGCCTGGAGCCACGCGTGCTGCTCCTCGACGAACCGGTGGCCGGGATGAACGGCGCCGAACGCGCCGCCACGGCCGACGTCGTCCGCACGGTCCGGGAACGGCTCGGCCTGTCCGTCGTCCTCGTGGAGCACGACATGGGCCTGGTCATGCGCCTCGCCGACGAGGTCACCGTCCTCGACTTCGGCCGCCGGCTCGCCCACGGCACCCCCGAGGAGATCCGCCGCCACCCCGAGGTGCTGCGCGCCTACCTGGGCACCGGCGCCCCCGACGAGACCGGCGCCCCCGACGAGACCGACACGACCGACACGACCCACACGACAAACGCGGCCGACGCGACCGAGCCCCATGAAGAGACCGCCGTGACCGAACCCCCCGGGGAGAACGCTCAGTGACCACCCTCCTCGACACCCTCCTCAACGGACTCGCCCTCGGCGCCGTCTACGCCCTCGTCGCCCTCGGCTTCGTGGTCATCTTCAAGGCCTCCGGCGTCCTCAACTTCGCCCACGGCTCGCTGCTCCTGCTCGGCGGCTACCTCGTCGCCGTCCTCCACGACGACCTCGGCTTCGCCGGGGCCCTCGCGGTGGCCGTCCTGGCGACCGCGGCCGTGGCCGGCGCCGTCGACCGGCTGCTGCTGCAACGCGGCGACCCGGACCCCAAGGCCGCCCACGTGCAGACCATCGTCACCATCGGCGTGGACATCGTGCTGGTGACCGACCTGGCCCGGCGCATCGGCGGCGACCTCCTCACCCTCGGCGACCCGTGGGGCGACGCGGTGACCGGCCTCGGCCCGGTGACCGTCGCCGACAGCCGGCTCGCCGCCATCGCCGTCTCCGCCGTCGTCATCGCCGCCGTCTTCGCCCTCTTCCGGTACACGCCCTGGGGCCTGTCCCTGCGCGCGGCGGCCGAGGACGTCGAGGCCGCCGCCCTGATGGGCGTACGGCTGAGCCGGGTCCGCATGCTCGCCTGGTGCCTGGCCGGCGCGCTCGCCGCGCTCGCCGCCGTGTTCCTCGCCGCCTTCCCGGCGCCGGGCCTGGAGCGCACCACCGGCCAGATCGCCCTCAAGGCCTTCCCCGCGGCCATCCTCGGCGGCATGGCCTCACCGCCCGGCGCCCTCGCGGGCAGTCTGCTGATCGGCCTGACCGAGGCCCTCGTGGCCGGCTACCAGTCCGAACTGCACGTCCTCGGCGAGGGGTTCGGCGACGTCGCCCCCTACGCCGTGATGGTGGTCGTCCTGCTGGTGCGGCCCACCGGTCTGTTCGGCGCGAAGGGAGCGGTCCGTGTCTGAACTCGTCCCGAAGTGGGCCAGGCTGCTGCTGCCCGCCCTCGTGCTGTGCGCCCTGCCCTTCTACCTCGACGCCTTCTGGCTGCGCATCGGCCTGTTCTCGCTGGCCGCCGCCATCGGCGCCGTCGGCCTCGGCCTGCTCAGCGGCACCGCCGGCCAACTCTCCCTCGGCCACGCCTTCTTCCTCGCCGTGGGGGCCTACGGCTACACCTGGCTGGCCGGCGACCCCGGCCCGGCCCTGCCCCCGGCGCTCGCCGCCGTCCTCGCCGTGCTGCTGGCCGGGGCGGCGGGCGGCCTGTTCAGCCCCGTCGCCGGGCGGGTGCGCGGCATCTACCTGGGCATCGCCACCCTCGCGCTGGTCTTCCTCGGCCACCACCTGCTGCTCACCGCCGACTCCGTCACCGGCGGCTTCAACGGCCGCTCGGTGCCCCCGCTCACCCTCGGCGGCTTCGGCTTCACCGCCGACGACCCCGAACTCACGGTGCTGGGTGTGCCGTTCGGTGCCGAGGAACGCCTCTGGTACCTCGGCCTCGCCCTGTTCGCCCTCACCTGGTTCACCGCGCGCGGACTGCTGCGCGGCCGCCCCGGCCGGGCCCTCGCGGCCGTCCGCGACAGCGAGACCGCGGCGGCCGTCATGGGCGTGAACGTCGCCCGCTACCGCTCGGCCGCCTTCGTCGTGTCGTCGATGTACGCCGGCCTGGCCGGGGTCCTGCTGGCCCTCTCCTTCCGCCGGGTGGTGCCCGACTACTTCGGCCTGGCCCTCTCCGTCGACTACCTCGCCATGATCGTCATCGGTGGTCTCGGTTCCGTCGCCGGAGCCACCGCGGGAGCCTTCTTCGTCACCGCGCTGCCCCTGCTGATGACCCGGTACGCCGACCAGCTCCCGCTGGTCGCCGCCCCCGGCACCGGCGGCGAGGGCGCCGTCGGCCCCACCGAGGCCGCCCGCTACCTCTACGGCGCCGCGATCGTCGTCATCCTCCTGTACGCCCCCGACGGCCTGCACGGCCTGACCCGTCGCGCACGCGCCCGCCTGCGGTCCGCCCGCTCACCCGACCGGACGCCCTCCGCACCCCCGCCGACCACCACCGACGCCACACCCGCCTCACCCGCCACACCGGCACGAGCCAAGGAGCACACCCCGTGAACCCCAAGCACCGCACCCGCGGCACCGCCCTCACCGCGGCACTGGCTGCCCTGCTGATCGCGGCCACCGGCTGTAGCTCCAAAGCGGACGGCGGCACCACCTCCGACGGCGCCGACGGCGTCAAGGCCGGCCCCGGAGTGACCGACAAGGCCATCAGACTGGGCGCCCTCACCGACCTCACCGGCCCCTACGCCACCCTCGGCAAGTCCATCGTGCAGGCCCAGCAGATGTGGGCCGACGAGACCAACGCCAAGGGCGGCATCTGCGGCCGCAAGGTCGAGATCGTCGTCAAGGACCACGGCTACGACGTCCAGAAGGCCGTCACCGCCTACGCCGACATCTCCCCGGACGTCGTCGCCCTGCCCCAGGTCATCGGCTCCCCGGTGGTCGCGGCCCTCCTCGACGACATCGAGCGCGACCACCTGCTCACCTACCCCCAGGCCTGGGCCGCCTCCCTGCTCGGCAAGGACTCCGTCCAGGTCATGGCCACCACGTACGACCTCGACATGATCGCCGCGGTCGACTTCCTCACCCGCACCAAGGGCCTGGCCGAGGGCGACACGATCGGGCACGTCTACTTCGAGGGCGACTACGGCTCCAACGCGCTCCAGGGTTCCATCTGGGCGGCCCGCAAGGCCGGGCTGAAGATCGCGGGCCAGAAGATCAAGGCGACGGACACCGACCTCTCCGCCCAGGTGACGGCGCTGAAGAAGGAGGGCGTGAAGGCGATCCTGATCAGCGCCGGGCCCGCCCAGACGGCCTCCCTGGTCGGTGTCGCCGCCTCCCGCGGCCTGCGCGTCCCCGTCGTCAGCAGCGCGCCGGGCTTCGCCCCGCAGCTGATGAAGACCCCCGCCGCGCCGGCCCTGACGGCCATGCTGAGCATCGTCAGCGGCGCCCCGGCCGTCAGTTCCGACATCCCCGGCGTCAAGAAGATGGCCACCGCCTACACCGCGAAGTACCCGGCCTCCCCGGTCGACTCCGGGGCGCTCTCCGGCTACAACGCGGCCCAGCTCCTCGGCGCCGACCTGAAGAAGGCCTGCGAGGGCGGAAGTCTCGCCCGCGAGGACGTCGTGAAGGCGCACCGTTCGCAGAAGAACGTCGACACCGGCCTCGGCAGCCCGCAGGACTTCACCGCCGTCGACCGGCCCGCCGCGCTGTCGACGTACGTACTGAAGCCGGACGCGAAGGCGGCCGGCGGCGTGGTGGGCGTCGAGGACGCGCACCGGGCGCCGGGGGTGGAGGAGTACCTGACGTCGAAGTCCTGAACCGGGCCCGCATTCAGCGGCCCCGCTGCTGAATGCGTTCGCTTTCTTCCATTGGACCTCCGAGGCCCGCCGGGGCCAGGCTGGAACGCGTCCGGTGCACCGCGCTCACCTTCCGGTGCACCGGACTTCGTCACGCCCCACCGTCGAGAGAGGTCACGAGCCATGCACACCCGCCGCATCGGTGACGTCGAGGTCAGCGCGATCGGGCTGGGAGCCATGCCCATGTCGATCGAGGGCCGCCCCGACGAGGCGCGCTCCCTCGCCACCGTGCACGCCGCGCTGGACGCCGGCGTCACCCTGATCGACACCGCGGACGCCTACCACCTGCACGCCGACGAGGTCGGCCACAACGAGACCCTCGTCGCCAAGGCCCTCGCCTCGCACGACCGGGGCGCCGACGTCCTGGTCGCCACGAAGGGCGGCCACCTGCGCCCCGGCGACGGCGGCTGGACCCTCGACGGCAGCCCCCGGCACCTCAAGGAGGCCTGCGAGGCCTCGCTGCGCCGGCTCGGCGTGGAGGCGATCGGCCTCTACCAGTTCCACCGGCCCGACCCGCGCGTCCCGTACGCGGACTCGGTCGGCGCGGTGCGCGAACTGCTCGACGAGGGAAAGATCCTCGCGGCCGGCATCTCCAACGCCGACCCCGACCGGATCACGCTGGCGAACGACATCCTGGGCGGCCGGCTGGTCTCCGTGCAGAACCAGTTCTCGCCGGCCTTCCGCTCCAGCGAGCCCGAACTGCGCCTGTGCGACGAACTGGGCATCGCCTTCCTGCCCTGGAGCCCGCTGGGCGGCATCTCCCGCGCCGGTGAACTCGGTTCCGCCCACGCGCCGTTCGCCCGGATCGCCGAGCGGCACGGGGTGAGCCCGCAGCGGGTGTGCCTGGCCTGGATGCTCGCCAAGTCGCCGGTGGTGGTGCCCATTCCGGGCGCCAGCCGCCCGGAGACGATCCGCGACTCGGCCGCGGCGGCCGAGCTGGTCCTCACGGCGGAGGAACTGGCGGAGCTGGACGCGGCCTGACCGGGCGCGCCACGGCGGCCTGACCCGGCACGCCGCCGCGGCCCGACCGGGCGCGCCACGGAGAGGCGGGAACGGGGGGCACGCCCCGGGACGGGCCGTCGGGGCACACTCCGGGACGGGCCGCCGGGACGTGCCCCCGGTATGTGCCCTGGGGGCGGACCGCAGGGACGCACCCCCGGGCCACGTCGCCGGATGCGATCCCGTCGACCGGGATAGAAAGCGCTTGCCCTACGCTCGGGACCCGCACACCCCACCCGATTCCCGCATCCGCATCCCGTACCCGGGGAGGACCACCGCCGATGGCGTCGTCGCTCGACAGACCCCTCGACCACCGCTACCGCGACGAGCACCCGATCCGCACGCTCGCCTACCTCTTCCGCGCCGACCGGCACCGGCTGGCCGGCGCGGTCGTCGTCTTCACCGTCAAACACAGCCCCATCTGGCTGCTGCCGCTCGTCACCGCGTCCATCATCGACACCGTCGTCGAGCACCAGCCCATCGGCCGCCTGTGGACCAGCACCGGCGTCATCCTCTTCATCCTGATCGTCAACTACCCGCTCCACCTGCTCTACGTCCGCCTCCTGTACGGCAGCGTCCGCCGCATGGGCACCACCCTGCGCTCCGCGCTGTGCACCCGCATGCAGCAGTTGTCCATCGGCTACCACTCACGGGTCAGCGCCGGAGTGCTCCAGGCCAAGGTCGTCCGGGACGTCGAGGCCGTCGAGCAGATGGTGCAGCAGACGGCGGAGAACGGGCTCGGCGCGATCACCGTGCTCACCGGCGGCCTCGTCATCATCGCCGTCCGCACCCCCGAGTTCGTGCCCGTCTTCCTGATCGTGGTGCCCGTCGCCGCGTTCGTCGTGGCCCGCCTGCGCTCCCGGCTGCGCACCCACAACGAGCACTTCCGCCACGAGGTGGAGGCCCTCTCCTCACGCGTCACCGAGATGACCCGGCTGATACCGGTCACCCGCGCCCACGGCCTGGAGGGCAAGGCGATCACCCGCATGGACGGCACCCTGCGCCGCCTGCTCACCTCCGGGATGCGCCTCGACCTGGTCAACGGCCGCTTCGGCTCGATCTCCTGGGTCGTCCTCAACGTGGTCGGCGTACTGGTCCTGACGGGCGCGGCCCTCGTGTCGTACTACGAGGTCTGGGGCGTCACCCCCGGTGACGTCGTCATGCTCAGCGCCTTCCTCACCACCCTGACCAACTCCACGACCACGCTGACCGGTCTGGCGCCGGTCATCACCAAGGGCCTGGAGTCGGTCCGTTCGGTCGGCGAGGTCCTCCAGGCGCCCGAACTGGAGGACAACGAGGGCAAGGCCGAACTGACCGCGCTGCACGGCGCGGTGGACTTCGAGGACGTCGGACACGCCTACGAGGGCGGCCGACCCTCGGTGCGCGACTTCACCCTGTCCGTGGCGCCGGGCGAGACCGTCGCGCTGGTCGGCGCCTCCGGCGCGGGCAAGTCGACCGTCCTCAACCTCGTCATCGGCTTCATCCGGCCGACCTCGGGCCGGCTCCTGCTGGACGGCACCGACATGAACACCCTCGACCTTCGCACCTACCGGCGGTTCGTCTCCGTGGTCCCGCAGGAGTCGATCCTCTTCGACGGCACCGTCCGCGAGAACGTCGCCTACGGCATGGAGGACGAGGCCGACGAGGAAGCGGTCCGCGCCGCCCTGCGCGCCGCCAACGCCCTCGAGTTCGTCGACCGGTTGCCCCAGGGACTCGACACCCTCGTCGGTGAGCGGGGGGCACGCCTGTCGGGAGGACAGAAGCAGCGGCTGGCGATCGCCCGCGCGCTGATCCGGGACCCCAAGGTGCTCATCCTGGACGAGGCCACGTCCGCGCTCGACACCCGCTCGGAGGCCCTGGTCCAACAGGCGCTCGCCCGGCTGCTGCACGGACGCACCACCTTCGTGGTGGCGCACCGCCTGTCCACGGTGCGCGGCGCCGACCGGATCGTGGTCATGGGGGAGGGGCGGATCCTGGAGACCGGCACGCACGAGGAACTCCTGCGCCGGGGCGGCGCCTACGCGGCCCTGCACAGCGGGCAGGTGGCCTGACGCGACGGGGCCGCCCTCCGGGGTGGCACGGGATCGTGACGACGGGATCCGGGATCCGGGATCCGGGATCCGGGATCGTGACGACAGAGCCCCGGGTCTCGGAGCCCGCACCCGTGCCCCGTGCCCCGTGCCCCGTGACGCGGGTGCGGGTACGGGTACGGGTGCGGCCTCCTGAGCCAAGTGGCGAAAACCGTGCCCCCGGAGGGTGACGCGCGCCCCACCCGTGCATGAATCGCCCGGGTCCGGGCACACGGAGCCCACCACACCTGGAGAAAGGGGCGCTCGTGATCGTTCCGGACCCGAAGACCGTCAGGACGCTGCTCACCCGCTACGCGACGCTGAGGATCGCTCAGGCGGAGCGCGAGACGCCGCAGACGGCCCGCGAGTTGGAGGACGTCACCTACACGCTGTGCGTCCTCATGGCCACGTCCGACGTCCGTGAGGCGGTCGCCGCCGCGGACGCCCTGCTCGCCGCCGAGGTGCACCCGCCGGCGGCCCGGCTGCCGAAGCAGGAGAAGGACCTGGTGCAGGACGGGACGGCGAGGGACGGTGAGCGGGACGAGGAGAGCGGCCTGTCCCTGGCGGTCTGAGGCCCCCCGGCCCGGCTCACGGCACCGCCGAACCACAGCGGTCCGCGTGCCGGGCCGGCCCTCGCGGGGGAGTCCCGGCCAGCCACCCCGCGATGGTACGGGCGATCGGCTGGCCGGTCTCGACCTCGACGAAGCCGAACTGACCCGCCTGGTTGCACTCCAGGAACCACCACGTGCCGTCCGCGTCCTCCGCGAAGTCGAAGGCGCCGTAGGCCAGTTCCGCCTCGCGCAGATACGTCCGCACGGCCTCGGCCAGGCGCGGCGGGACGTCGACCGGGCGCCACGGCGCGGTGGACGGCGCGAAGCGCACGTCCACCACCTCCGGGTCGCCGTCGGCGCAGGCCGCCTTGCGGGCGGCCAGCAGCCGGTCGCCCACCGCCGTCAGCCGGATGTCGGCCCGCTTGGCGACCCGCCGTTGCAGCAGTGTCGGGCCGTAGGCGACGGCGGCGAAGTCGGTGCCGGGCGGGACCCGGGTGGTGGGCACCGCCCGGGGCGGGTCCTGCGGATGGGCCCCGGACACCGGTTTGACCACCAGGTCGGGGTACCGCTCGGCGAAGTCCCGCGCCGCCTGCGGGAACGTCGTGATGAGCGTGGCCGGCACGGGCAGCCCGCTGCGCTGGGCCAGCCGCAGCTGCCACGGCTTGTGCCGGGCCCGCCGGGACGCGTCCGGATGGTTCATCCAGCGCGCCGCGCCGCCGCGCAGCATCCCGTACAGCGCCTGCGAGGCCTCCTCGGTGAGCCACGCGGACGGCTCGGGGGCGCGGGCCGCCGCCGCGCCGGGCCGGCGGACCCACACCGAGCGCAGCGAGTCGATGCCCACCAGCCGTCCCGCGGACGACAGATGGCCCCGGAAGACACCGTGCACGTACTCCCCGGAGAGCGCGACGGAACCGGTCAGGTCGGCGGGATCGAGCCGTACGACGGGAACGCCGGCGGCGTTCAGGTGCACGACCACCATGTCCGCCGTGACGTCCTCTTCGGTGGTGAGGATGAGCACGGTCATCTCGGCCGCCGCGCTCAGTCGTCGAAGTGCGTCTTGGAGCCGGCTGTGGAGGTCGTCGTCCCGAGCTCTCTCAGCAGGGCGTGGTCGCGGGCGGCGATCCGGCCGTCGAGGAGCACGTTCAACTGCATTCCTTGGTCATAGGCGTACGGAGCGGTGAACTCCAACTCCGCCGCCGGGCGTGCGTAGTTGAGCGCGAACGGTTGCATCGTCTCTCCCTCGTCGGTACTGCGTCGATCAAGCGGTGCCGCCGTGCGACGTCACTCGGGCCCGCTGCTGTGGTGCCACCTTCAGTCACTTATACGAATCGAACGGATGGTTGGTTTCCTCACTCTCCGTGATCATCGCCGGGTCGGGCCGGGCACAGGGAGCTGAGCAGGGGCGATGAGCCTCGTGCGGGGTGAAAACGTCTTCCCGAGCGGTCAGTCGGTGAGGTCCGCGTGGTCGGGGGAGCGGCGCAGCGAGCGCAGGGCGAGGAGCAGGACGCCGATGTCGTCGAGGTAGACCGGGTCGGGCAGCAGGTCGGCCGGGAGGACGAAGTAGGCGACAGCGCCCCAGAACACCCAGCGCGGTCCGGTCGGCAGGCCCGCCTGCCGCAGGCCGCGCCGGGCCCGGACCAGCCGCACCATGACGGTGGCGGCCACGGCGAACAGCGCCACCGCCACTACCGCGGCGACGGCGACGAGCGTGGTGGTCGCATCCACGGGCCCTCCCTGTGCGCGGTCCGCCGCGCGGTGTCCGGTGGTTCCCCGACTGTCGATTTCCCCGTTGTCAGATGCCGAATGCCCCGTCCGGGGAAGGGAAACCACGCCGGGCGGGTGTCGTTCGCCACGGCGGCGCGCCCGCCCCGGACGGCCGCGGCGCGCTCACACGGTCGCCGCGGCCGTGGCCCTCCTCGTCCGGCTCCGGGGCGGCCACCGGACGGCCCGCACCCCGGTACCCGGCCGCGCTGGCGCGGCACCGCCCGCCCGGGACCGGCCCGACCCGGCCAGGCCGCCCGTCCCGCCCCGCGGACGTACGGGGCGGGACGGGCGCCGGTTCAGCGGCCGGGCTCCGGCAGCGCGGTGAGCACCCGGTCCGGGGTGAGGGGGAGTTCGCGGAAACGGACCCCGGTGGCGTGGTGGACCGCGTTGCCCACCGCGGCGGCCGTGCCGACGATGCCGATCTCCCCGATGCCCTTGCTGCCCATAGGGTTGAGATGGGGGTCGTCCTCCTCGACCCAGTGCGCCTCGACGTCCGGCACGTCCGCGTGCGCGGGCACGTGGTACGACGCCAGGTCGGACTCCGCGAAGTCGCCGAACGCGGCGTCCACCGTGCTGCCCTCGGTCAGCGCCATGCCCAGACCCATGATCATGCCGCCGACGAACTGCGAGCGGGCGGTACGGGCGTTGAGGATGCGCCCCGCCGCGTACACCCCGAGCAGCCGGCGCACCCGTACCTCACCGGTCACCGTGTCCACGGCGACCTCCGCGAAGTGCGCCCCGAACGCGTGCCGGGCGTACCCGGTGTCCGCGTCGGCGGTACCGGCGGTGTCGGCGTGCTCGACCAGGCCGTGCTCGGACACGGGTCCCGGGAAGGCGGCCAGCCGCCGCGCGAGCCGCACGCACGCCTCGTGGACCGGCCCGCCCCAGGAGGCCGTGCCGGAGGAGCCGCCGGCCAGCGGGGCGGACGGCAGGTCGCTGCTGCCGAGCCGGACCCGGACCCGCTCCAGGGGCACGTCGAGGGCGTCCGCCGCGATCTGCGCGAGGACGGTACGGGCCCCGGTGCCGATGTCCGTGGCGTTGACCTCGACGAGGAAGCTCCCGTCGGGCAGGGCGCGGGCCGCCGCGGCCGACGGCGACACCAGCACCGGGTAGGTGGCCGCGGCCACGCCCGTCCCGACCAGCAGCGGACCCCGCCGGCCGGACCGCGGCCGCGGGTCGCGCCGCTCCCACCCGAACCTGCGCGCCCCCTCACGCAGGCACTCGACGAGGTGACGGCTGCTGAACGGCCGTCCGCTGTCCGGTTCCGTCTCCGGCTCGTTGCGCACCCGCAGCTCGATCGGGTCCATGCCCAGTTCCGCGGCGAGTTCGTCCACGGCCGACTCCAGCGCGTACATCCCCGGCGCCTCCCCGGGCGCCCGCATCCAGGAGGGGCTCGGCACGTCGAGGGGGACCACGCGGTGCGCCGTACGGCTGTGCGGGGCGGCGTACATGACACGGCCCGGCACCGCCGCCTGCTCCACGAACTCCTTCACGCGGGAGGTGTGCGTGGTGACCTCGTGGTCCAGGCAGGTCAGCCGGCCGTCGGCGTCCGCGCCGAGGCGCAGCCGGTGCAGGGTGGGTGCCCGGTGCCCGACCACCGAGGGCAGGAAGCGGCGCGGCAGGGCGACCGTGACCGGCCGCCCGGGGTGCCGCAGGGCGGCCATCACCGCGAGCACCACGTCCGGCCGGGGCGTGCCCTTGGAGCCGAAGCCGCCGCCGACGTGCTCGGCGGTGACGGTGATCCGCTCCCCGTCCAGCCCGAACAGCCCGGCGAGGACGTCCCGTACGGTCGTGGTGCCCTGGCTGGAGGTGTGCACCCTGAGGTGCTCCCCGTCCCAGTGCGCGGTGCCGGCGTGCGGTTCCATGGGGTGGTTGTGCAGCGGCGGCACCCGGTAGCCGACGTCGACCCGGACGGCCGCGGCCGCGAACGCCTCCGCCGGGCGGCCGCGTTCGCGGACCGCCGGGTGCCCGCCGTTGGCCTCCTCGGGCTCGTAGGCGTCCGGGTGCGTCCCGGACAGCGTGACGTCGTGCGGCTCCGCCGCGCAGTCGACGCGCACGGCGGCGGCGCCGGCCCGCGCGGCCTCCGGGCTGTCCGCCACCACCAGGGCGACGAACCAGCCCCGGTGCGGCACCCGCGCGTCCTGGAGCACGGCGAGGGTCGGATCGTCCGGCTCGGCGAGCCGCGGCGCGTTCTCGTGGGTGAGCACGGACACGACGCCGGGCAGGGCGAGCGCGGCCGAGGCGTCCACCCCCGTCACCCGGCCGCGGGCGACCCCGGCGGGCACCGGACGGGCGAACAGCCGCCCGGGGGCGGAGAACTCGGCGGCGTAGCGGGCGGTGCCGGTGACCTTCTCGCGGCCTTCGAGGCGCTCGGCCGGGGCGCCCGTCGCGGGCGGCCTCACGCGTCCTCCCCGTACGGTGCCGGGCCGTCGTGCGCGAGCCGGCCGAGGACGTCGACGGCGAGGTTCCGGGCCAGGGGCACCTTGTAGGCGTTGCCTGGCAGCGGCCGGGCCCGTTCCAGTTCGAGGCCGACGGCGCGCTCGCACGCCGCCCGGGTCGGAGCCGCCCCCACGAGCGCCTCCTCGGCCCGCCGGGCCCGCCAGGGCCGGTGCGCCAGCCCTCCGAACGCGATCCCCGCGTGCGCGACCACGCCGTCCGACACCTTCAGGACCACCGCGACGGAGGCCAGCGCGAAGGCGTACGACGCCCGGTCGCGCGCCTTGCGGTACGCGGAGGGCACCCCGGCCGTGGCGGCCGGCAGCAGGACCGCGGTCACCAGCTCGCCCGGCTCCACCACGGAGTCCCGCTCGGGGTGGTCCCCGGGCAGCCGGTGGAACTCCGCCGCGGGCACCCGCCGTACGCCCGCGAGGCCGTACAGCTCGACCTCGGCGTCCAGCGCGGCCAGGGCGACCGCCAGGTCCGAGGGGTGGGTGGCGACGCAGTGCTCGGAGTGGCCGAGGACCGCGTGATCGCGGTGCACGCCGGCCAGGGCGCCGCAGCCACTGCCCGGCTCCCGCTTGTTGCAGGGCTTGGACACGTCCTGGAAGTACGGGCAGCGGGTGCGCTGGAGCAGGTTCCCGCCGGTCGTCGCGGCGTTGCGCAGCTGACCGGAGGCACCGGCGAGCAGCGCCTGCGACAGCACGGGGTAGCGCTCGCGGACCAGCGGGTGCGCGGCCAGGTCGCTGTTGCGCACCGGCGCGCCGACCCGCAGCGAACCGTCCGGCAGCTCCGTCACCCCGCCCAGGGGCAGACGGGTGACGTCGACGAGGGCGGTGGGCCGCTCCACGCCGAGCTTCATCAGGTCGACGAGGTTGGTGCCGCCGCCCAGGTAGCGGGCGCCGGGGTGGGAGGCGTAGGCGTCGGCGGCCTCGGCGAGGCTGCGGGCCCGTACGTAGGCGAAGGGCTTCACCGGATCACGTCCTCGACCGCGTCGGCGATGCGGGGATACGCACCGCAGCGGCACAGGTTGCCGCTGAGCCGCTCGCGGATCTCGTCCCGGTCGAGCGGCACCGGCCCGCGGACCGCCCGCGCGCCGGTGACGTGCGAGGGGTGGCCGGCCTCGGCCTCCGCGAGGGCGCCGACCGCGGAGCAGAGCTGCCCCGGAGTGCAGTAGCCGCACTGGAAGGCGTCGCGCTCCAGGAAGGCCCGCTGGAGCGGGTGCGGCTCCCCGCCGTCACCCGACAGCCCCTCGACGGTCGTCACGTCGCAGCCGTCGGCGGCCACCGCGAGCAGCAGGCAGCTGTTCACCCGCCGTCCGTCGACCAGGACCGTGCAGGCGCCGCACTGGCCGTGGTCGCAGCCCTTCTTGGCACCGGTGAGGTCCAGGTCCTCCCGCAGGAGGTCCAGCAGGACGCGCCGGTGGTCCACGACCAGGGTGTGCGGCGTGCCGTTGACCCGCAGGGCCGTCTCGGAACGGTGCGGGGGCGGTGCGCCGGCGTCGTGCTCGGGATGCTGCTCGCTGCCCATGTCGTGGACCCCTTCGGAAAGACCCGTCGTGCCGTGGGGACCGCGTATCCAGCGGACGGCGCCCGACACGTCCGAAGGGCGGGAAACGGCCGCGGGCCGGGCCGGGCCGGGTGGCCGGGCCGGGCGGGCCCGCCCCGGCTACCCGGCCCCGCCGTCGGCCGGCCCCCGCTCCCGCGGGCTCTCGGCGGCGGCCGGGCGCAGGCCTTTCGCCGTCTCCCGGAGCCGTTCCAGGGTCCGGCCCAGCTGCTGGAACGGCGAGCCGGCCGACCGGGCGGCCGGCTGCGGAGGCTCACCCGGCCCGGCCGCCTCCCGGTACGCCGCCAGCGCCTCGTGCGCCTGTTCGGCGGCCTCCCGGTACAGGTCACGGGACTGCGTCATCGCCTCCAGCGCCTCCCGGTACCTGACCACGAGGCTGCGCTCGCGGGCCAGCTCCTCCTCCAGCGTCAGCAGCCGCCACTCGTCCCGCAGCGCGGTCAGCGCGGCCTCGCCGCCGGCCGGCAGCGGCTGGGGCAGGGCGGCGAACCGGGTCACCGCGTCCAGCAGCTCGCCGGGGCGCGTGCCGTCCAGGAAGACGCTGCGTACCGTGAAGTCGGCGGCCTCGTACCCGGCCGGGGCCGGTGACCCCGGCAGCACCAGCGCGCCGCCGCGGGGCAGCTCCACGCCGGACTCGCGCAGCGCCCAGTTCGCGGTCCGCAACTGGTGCGGCGCCGCACGGTGCTCCACGACCCGGTGGTGCAGTCCGGGCGGCAGCAGCGGGACCAGGGAGCGGCGGCCCCGCTCGTCGGGGGTCATGGCCTCGTGCACCAGCACGTCGATGGTCCAGGTGTCCCGCTGGGCGCCGCGCAGCACCCGCCGCAGTTCCTTGTCGTCGGCCGGGAGCGCGCTGACGTCGAGGTAGCGGCCGCCGGTGACCGTCTCCTGGCCCCAGAGGGCGTCCTCGTCCCACGGCCAGAACATGGCGGCCGGCGACGGCCAGCGCAGGTCCCACGGCCGCTCCGCCTCCGCGACCAGCGTCCATTCCTGGCCCTGCCCGGACCACTCGCCGAGCGTCAGCCGGGCCCGTACGGTGATGTCCCCGGACACCTGCCAGCGGGCTTCGAAGACCAGTCCGCCCTCGGCGGTGCCGGCGTCGGGGACCTCCAGGAAGTCCTGGAGCGTGCCGGCGTCCTTGAGCGACCGGAGGTTCTTGCGCAGGACGTCCGGCGCGGTCGGCCCGGTGTGGCGGCCGCGGGTCAGCCACACCGTGGAGGGCGTCGGGGCCGGGACGGTCGGAGAGGTGAGCATGAGTCCCTTCGTGAGGAGCGGGGGACGGCGGGGCGGTGCCAGTATCGCCGTCGCGGCGGGCGGGTGATCAAGCGGGGTCGGTGCGGAACAGGTCGTGATGCGCCTTTCCGTCCGGGCCCCGCGCCATGCGTGGGGCGGGGCGCCCGGGCGGCGGTCCCGCGCGGTGCGGCCCCGCACCGTGCGGTCCCGGGGAGGGCGGGCGGCGGCATCCGGCCGACCGTACGCAGGAGAAACGTACCGGTGTCACCCGGTCTCACAGGACGGACCGCGCCGGTGGCGGGCTCCTCCCCGGATGCCGGCGCGGCGGTCGCCGCCGGCCCGGCCCGCACACGGGGTGTCCGGCGGCCGCCGACCATCGACCCGGCGGACGGGGCCCGCCCACCATCCGCGTCGGGGCGGGCCCCGTCCCCGCGTCCGGAACAGCCCTCCCGCGGAGCCCGCGGATCCTTCCCCGGAAACAGTCCTCCCGCGGAGTCCGGTGGGCCCTTCCCCGGAACCGGGCGGCATGTTCCGGAGGAAAATGCCGAAGCGCCCACCCGGGGCCGCCACTTTCCGTAATCTCGGGATCACGCCCTCGGTGGCCGCCCGCTGCCGGACTCCGCCGGACTCCGCCGGACCGGTGACCGCCGCGCCGTCGACTCGCGCCGAAAGGAGACTGGTGATGGCCGTCGAGGCCGAGGTCCTGAACGAACTGCACCGGCTGCGCACCCGCATGCCCCAGCTGACGGGGGCGCTGGCGGCCAGCGTCGACGGCTTCGTCCTCGCCCAGGACATGCCCGGCGTCCAGGCGGAGGGCCTCGCGGCGCTCACCGCGGCCGCCCTCGGTGTCGGACACCGCCTGGTGGACCTCACGGCGCGGGGCGAGTTCCGCGAACTCCTCGTGCGCGGGGCCGGGGGGTACGTCGCCACGTACGCGGCCGGCCCCACCGCCGTCCTCACCCTGCTCGCCGACGACCGCGCCAACGTCGGCCGCCTGCACCTCGAAGGCCGGCGCAGCGGTGCCCACATCGCCGGCCTGATGGCGGGCCTGCCCACCCCGGAGCCGGCGCACCCGGCCGTCCCCACCGCCCCGCCCCCGCCCGAGGACCGCGCCCTGGGCACCCTGCCGATGCGCCTCCCGCGGCAGTTCAGATCCCAGCGGGGTCCGGAGTACGGCGGCTGAACCGGCCGGCGGACCGCACCGCGAGGCGCACCCGCGCCCCCGGGCCCGGCCCCGCGCCACGGAGCGGGCCTACGCGCCGCCCGTCCGTCCCCGGCGGCGGCCGGCACCGCGCCGCCGGTCCACGAACCGTTCCGCACCGCCCGGATTCGCGCCGGGCGCGCTGAAGCCGCCGGGAACCCGCCGCGGCGGTGCCACGGCCGCGGCGGACGGCGGGCGGACGTCCCCCGCGCCGATCTCCCCCGCACCGATGCCGGCCGGGCGGACGTCGGCCGGGACCGGACCGGCGGCGTGGGCCGGTGGCGGCGTCGCCCGGCCGATGATCCGGGTGTGCGGCATCAACGCGGCGCATGCGGAGCAGACTTCGCTGAGCGTCCACACCTGGCCCACGGCCGGGTCGTGCCGCAGCACCAGCAGGACCGCGCCCGCGCAGGCGACCCGCGTGCCCTCGTGCAGGGCGCACTGCTCGCGCCGGCACCCGCAGGCGGCGTCGTACCGCACCGACGCCGCCCTGGCGTGCGCGGCGGCATGGGCCTCGGCGAAGCGGCGCAGGGCCGCGAGATCGCGCGAGCGCGACGGCATCGCGCACGCGGAGGAACAGGTGACCGACGCGGTGCGGTCCCGGTGCCCGACCACGCGAATGGTCCAGGAGCGGCCGGGACGGCGGGCTGACGGCGCCTCGGGGAACGTTTGAGCCAAGACCGGATTCCTTCGAGCGAGCGGGCGGGCGGGGGAGAGAAGGGAAGGGCACTGCGTTCCGGTTCCGGTACGGCCCACCGGAGGTGACCTCGTCCACAGCATGCCCGTGACCTCACGACGCCATTCCCGCCGAGCCCGCGGGACGGGCGCACGGGGAGGTCACACCGGGGCACGGACGGGCGCGCCGACGCTCCGGGTGTTCTGGCCGCGGAGGCCGCGGAGGCCGCGGAAGTCACGGGGGCCGCGGACGCCATGGAGGTGACAGAGGCCGCGGACGCCAGGGAGGTGACGGGGGCCGCGGAGGCCAGGGAGGGGGCGGAGGCCGTGGGGGTGACGGAGGCCGGTGGCGGAACCTTCACCTCCACTTGCGGCGCATCCGGCGCCGCGCTTCGGTTGAAGGGACCCGTCGCCGCACCGGGAGCCGCTCCTGTCGATGCCGTCGCCGGGTGGTGGTCCGTCCGGCGGCCTGCCCGTCGCCGATGCGCGGGACGACCCCCTCCGGCGCACCGTGCTCAGCGGCCGCGCGGACGGGCGGAGGAGAAGGAGGGCGAGACGGTATGACGCATCACAAATCCAACCGCGCCGTCGAGGGCGATCCGTACTCCGGCCACGGCAAGGGCCTGCCCCTGCGGCCCGACGAGGAGGAACTCGCGCGGCGCACCGCCCTGGACCGGCAGGAGGCGGGCCTGCCGGACCGGCCCGCGGAGAACCCCGACCTGGTGTACCGGGAGGTGCACGAAGCGGTCGACCGGGCGGTGGACGACGGGATGATCCCGGGGGCCACCGCCATCCGGCGGAAGAGGGAGGACTGAGCGCCCGGCGCGGGCCCGCGGGGGCCGGGACTCCACCCGGGCCCCGCGGCGCGCCCGAGGTGCGCCCGCGGACGGCGGAAGGGCCCGCGGACGGCGGTCCCGGGCCCTTCCCACCAGCGGTCGCGCGCCGCTTCCGCGGCCGGTCAGGCGCCGCTCTCGCGGAGCATGTCCTCGCGCTCGACGATCTTGACGCGCTCGCGGCCCTGCGGCTCGCCCAGCGCCTTCTCCGCCGCGTCCAGCTTGTACCAGCCCTCCCAGGTGGTGTAGCGGACGTCGCGCTCGGCGAGGAACGCGTCCACCGCCTCGGGAGCGGGGGAGGACGGCGTGTGCAGACGGCCGTGGGCGAAGTCGTCCAGCAGGTTCGACACCGTCTCGTTGGCGTCGCCCTTGGTGTGGCCGATCAGGCCGACCGGGCCGCGCCTGATCCAGCCGGTGACGTACGTCGACTGCAGATGTGCGCCGCTCTCCTCGATGACCCGGCCGCCCTCGTCCGGGACCGTGCCCGACTCGAGGTCCCAGGGCAGCTTCGGCAGCTTCTCCGACAGGTAGCCGACGGCGCGGTAGACCGCCGTGACGTCCCAGTCCTTGAACTCGCCGGTGCCCTTGACGTTGCCGGTGCCGTCGAGGGCGGTGCGCTCGGTGCGCAGCCCCACGACCCTGCCGTCCTCGCCGAGGATCTCCACGGGCGACTCGAAGAAGTGCAGGAACAGCTTGTGCGGACGGTCGCCGGTGTCGCGGATCGCCCAGTTCTCCAGCGTCTTGGCGACCATGTCGGCCTGCTTGTTGCCGCGCCGGGTGGCGATCGAACCCTCGTCGTAGTCGATGTCCTCGGGGTCGACGATCACCTCGATGCTGGGGGAGTGGTCCAGCTCCCGCAGCTCCATCGGGGAGAACTTCGCCTGCGCCGGGCCGCGGCGGCCGAAGACGTGGACCTCGAGCGCCTTGTTGGCCTTCAGGCCCTCGTAGACGTTCGGCGGGATCTCGGTGGGCAGCAGTTCGTCCGCCGTCTTGGCGAGGACGCGGGCCACGTCCAGGGCGACGTTGCCGACACCGAGGACGGCGACCTTCTCCGCCTCCAGCGGCCAGGTGCGCGGCACGTCCGGGTGGCCGTCGTACCAGGACACGAAGTCGGCGGCGCCGTAGGAGCCGTCGAGGCCGATGCCCGGGACCGACATCTCGCGGTCGGCCATGGCGCCGGTCGAGAAGATCACGGCGTCGTAGAAGGCGCGCAGGTCGTCCAGGTTCAGGTCGGCCGGGTAGTCGACGTTGCCGAAGAGACGTATCTGCGGCTTGTCGAGGACCTGGTGCAGGGCGGTGATGATGCCCTTGATCCGGGGGTGGTCGGGGGCCACGCCGTACCGGATCAGACCGAACGGGGCAGGCATGCGCTCGAAGAGGTCGATGGAGACACCGGGCTCGGTGGCCACATCCGACTTGAGCAGCGCGTCGGCGGCGTAGATCCCGGCGGGGCCGGCTCCGACGATGGCTACCCGCAGGGGGCGGGGCATGATCAGGTTCCCTTCGAGCGGTGACAGATCGACTCGGGGGAAGCCTAAACTGAGGCGAACCTAACCCGGTACGCGGGTCCGCTCTATGAACTCATAAGCGACATTGATGAGCAGCGGACGGCCGCACGGCACCCCGCCGAGGACGCCGCCGCCCCCGCGCCCGGCCTGCGCAGGCCGGGCGCGGGGGCGGCCGGTCCGCGCAGGCGCAGCCCGGTTCGGGCCGGTCGGTCAGGACGGCCGGCGCGGGACCGGCCCGTTCAGGGCAGCGGCTGCTCCGCCCAGATCACCTTCCCGGTCGGCGTGTAGCGGGTCCCCCAGCGGTCCGTGAGCTGGGCGACCAGGAACAGCCCGCGCCCGCCCTCGTCCGTCATGGCCGCGTACCTCAGGTGCGGCGAGGTGTTGCTGCTGTCGGAGACCTCGCAGATCAGCGTGCGGTCGCGCAGCAGACGCACCCGGACGGGCGGGCTGCCGTACCGGATCGCGTTGGTGACCAGCTCGCTGAGGATCAGTTCCGTCGTGAACGACAGCTCCTCCAGTTCCCAGCGGGCCAGCTGCCGGGCCACCGCCGCCCGCACCTTGCCGACGGCCGCCGGGTCCACCGGCACCGCCCACTCGGCGACCCGGTCCGCGCCGAGCGCCCGGGTGCGGGCCACGATCAGCGCGATGTCGTCGTTCGGGCGGGCCGGCAGCAGCGACTCCAGGACGACCCGGCAGGTGTCCTCGGGCGAGCCGTCGCCGTCCCCGAGCGCGGCGCGCAGCCGCTCCAGGCCGGTGTCGATGTCCTGCTTGCGGTCCTCCACCAGCCCGTCGGTGTACAGCACCAGCCGGCTGCCCTCCGCCAGCTCCACCTCGGCCGTCTCGAAGGGCAGCCCGCCGAGCCCCAGCGGCGGACCCGCCGGGACGTCGAGGAACTCCACCCGTCCGTCGGGGCGGACCAGCGCGGGCGGCGGATGGCCGGCGCGGGCGACGGCGCAGCACCGCGACACCGGGTCGTAGATCGCGTACAGGCACGTCGCCCCCGCCACGGGCGCGGTGGTGCCGTCGGCCGTCTCGTCCTGGTCGATGCGCGCGACCAGCTCGTCGAGGAGCCCGAGGAGCTCCTCCGGCGGCAGGTCCAGGGCGGAGAAGTTGTGCACGGCGGTGCGCAGCCGCCCCATGGTGGCCGCCGCGTGCAGCCCGTGCCCGACGACGTCCCCGACGACCAGCGCGACGCGGCCCCCCGACAGCGGCAGCACGTCGAACCAGTCGCCGCCGACACCCGCCTGCGCGGGCAGGTAGCGGTAGGCGATGTCCAGGGCCCCCTGCTCGGGCAGGGTGCGCGGCAGCAGACTGCGCTGGAGGGTGACGGCCATGCCGTGCTCGCGGGTGAAGCGGCGCGCGTTGTCGATGGACACCGCGGCCCGCGCCACCAGCTCCTCCGCGAGGGCGACCTCCTCCGGGTCGAAGGGCTGCGGCCGCTCCGAACGCCAGAAACTGACCACCCCCAGCAGCAGGGCCCCGGCCCGCACGGGCACGGTGATCAGCGAATGGATGCCGAACCCCACCACCTGCTCGGTCCGTTCCATGTCCTGCGCCCGCCAGCCCGGCGACTCGGCGAGCCTGGTCTCCAGCACGGGCCGGCCCTCCGCCAGGCTGCGGGCCTGCGGGGACGACTTCACGAACCGGATCCGCCCGCCGACCGGGTACAGCGGCGCGCCCTCGCGGACCGCGCGCATCGCCGTGCGCCGCAGGGCGCCCCGCGGCTCCGGCTCCTCGCCCTCCAGCACGGCGTCGAAGAGGTCGACGCACGCGAAGTCCGCGAACCGGGGCACGGCCAGCTCCGCCAGCTCCTCCGCGGTCCGCGTCACGTCCAGGCTCGTCCCGATGCCCACCCCGGCCGCGTACAGCATGTCCAGGCGCTCGCGCGCCGCGTCCGCCCGGCCCGACAGGGCGCGCAGCTCCGTCGAGTCGCGCAGCGTGGCGACGCTGCCGGCCGGGCCGCCCGCGAGGTCGGTGGGCCGCTGGTTGATCGCCAGCAGCCGCTCCCCGACCAGGTGCACCTCGTCGGTCGCCATCCGGCCCGAGGCGAGCAGCTCGGCGGTGTCGGCGTCCAGGCCCAGGTCGACCACCTTGCGCAGCTCGGCGTCCGGCGGCAGGTCCAGCAGCCGGTGCGCCTCGTCGTTGGCGAGGAGCAGACCGCCCTCGCCGTCGACGATGATCACCCCTTCGCGCACGGAGTGCAGGACCGCGTCGTGGTGCTCGTACATGCGGGTCATCTCGCGCGGGCCCAGACCGTGCGTCTGCCGCAGCAGGCGGCGGCTGACCAGGGCCGTGCCGCCGGTGGCCAGGGCCAGCGCCACCGCGGCCGTCGACAGCACCAGCGGCAGCTGGCGGTTCGCGTTCCCGCCGACGCGGGCGGTGGTGATGCCGGCCGACACCAGCCCCACGACCCGGCCGTCGGCCGCCTTCACCGGCACCACGGCCTGCACCAGCCGCCCGATCGTCCCGTCGATCTGCTCGACCACCGTCCCGCCGGCCTGCGCCGGGGCCAGCGTGCCGACGAACTTCTTGCCGATGCGGTCCGGCTTGGGGTGGGTGTAGCGGATGCCGTCCGGGTCCATGACGACGACGAAGTCGACCTCCGACGCCTTCCGCACGGCCTCCGCCCGCGGCTGGAGCACGGCCGTCGGGTCGGGGCTGCGCAGCGCCGCCAGGATGCCGGGCGAGTTCGCGAAGGTCTGCGCGACGGCGAGCGAGCGGTTGCGGGCCTCCTCGGTGGTGTCGCGCCGCGCCTGGAGCACCAGGGCGACGACCGCGGCGACGACCAGCAACAGGACGACGACCACCTGCAGGACGAACACCTGCGCGGCGAGACTGCGCCTGCCGAGAGAGGTCTCGGGCGTGCGCCGCACCAGCGGGGCCCGGGGGCGACGGGCCGGCCGGGCACCCGATCGCCCCAGGAGTCGGACCATGTGCCATGTCTACACTGCCCGGCCCCGTCAGGCGAGGGGCACTACGCGGGGTGACGGACCGCGGCTGCCCCCACGGCGCCGCCGGCACGGGTGGGGCGGGCCGGTCCGGGCGGCCGCCGACGGCCCGCCGGTCCCGTGGCCGGGCGGGGCGGTTGCGGAGGCCGGGCCCCTGCTCGGGGCGGGAGCGGGGCGGGGGTTGGGGCGGGCCGGCCGCGGGTGATGGTGGCTTGGCCGGCGCCGGAGTGGGGGTCCGGCGGGTGGTCGGCGTCCGGTGGTCCTGCGGTCCGGTGGTCCACCGGTTCGGGTGGCCGTCGGCGGTCTGCCGGGTCCCGCGGTGGGGCGGGGCGGTTGCGGAGGCCGGGCCCCTGCTCGGGGCGGGAGCGGGGCGGGGGTTGGGGCGGGCCGGCTGCGGGTGATGGTGGCTTGGCCGGCGCCGGAGTGGGGGTCTGCCGAGTGGTCGGCGTCCGGTCGCCCGGTGGTGCGGTGACCCTGTGACGCGTCGGGCCGCCGGCACGGCCGGTCCCGGACGGGAGCGGTGTCCGCGGCTCGGCGACCCTACGCCGGCGGGGCGCTGCGGGTCGCGAGCAGCAGGGCTATGTCGTCGGGCCGGTCGGACGCCTGGCGGGCGGTCGCGGTGAGCCGGTCGGCCATGTCCGCGAGGGAACGCCCCCGCAGGGCGCCCGCTTCGGCCAGCGCCGCCCGCAGGGCGCCGATGCCGTCGTCGATGTCGTGCCCCGGCCGCTCGACCAGCCCGTCCGTGTACAGCGCCAGCACGGCGCCCGGCTCCAGACGCAGCTCCGCCACCGCGTACCGGGCGCGGGCGTCGACGCCGAGCACCATCCCCTCCGGCAGGTCCACGACGCGCGTCCGTCCGTCCGGGTGACGCAGCAGCGGCGGGAGGTGCCCGGCGTTGGCCACCCGGGCCAGGCCGGTGGCCGGGTCCAGACGGACGTAGCAGCAGCTGGCGAACTGGCCGGGGTCGAGGTCGATCAGCAGGCGGTTCGTGCCCCCCATGACCTCCTCGGGCGGCCGGTCGCTCAGCGCGAAGGCCCGCACCGCGCTGCGCAGTTGCCCCATGGTCGCGGCGGCCTGCACCCCGTGTCCCTGGACGTCTCCGATGACCAGCGCCAGGCCGTCCCCGGCCTCCACGACGTCGTACCAGTCGCCGCCCACCTCCATGCCCTCGGTGCCCGCCAGATAGCGTCCCGCGGTCTCCACGCCCGCGTGCTGCGACAGCCGCCTCGGGAGCAGGGCCTGCTGGAGCCCGCGGGCCAGGGCCGCCTCGGTGTCGTAGCGCTGGGCCTTCTCCATCGCGTGGGCGATCAGCCCGGCCAGAGCGGTCAGGACCGTGCGCTCCTCGGAACTGAAACTGCGCGGGCGGTCGAAGCCGAGGATGCACGAGCCGACCGCGCGGCCGGAGGCGATCAGCGGGAGGAAGGCGCGGGCGCCCTCCGCCGCGTCCATCGGGATGCCGGGGTAGGCCTCGGCGATCTGCTCCATCGAGTCGAAGAAGAGGGGCCGGCCGGTGGTGAGCGTCTCCACGCCCGGCAGCCGTGCGTCCAGCGCCACGCCCTCGAACGGCGCCAGGAAACCTTCGGGGAAGCCGCTCTCCCACGCCAGGTACAGGTGCCTCTCCTGCAACAGGTAGATGGCGATCCGGCGGCCCCCGAACGCGGGCAGCAGCTCCTGCATGACCACCGCCGACACCTGGCGGGCGGTCACCGCCTCCGTCAGGGCGATGGCCAGCGCGATGGGCCGGTACGGCGGGGCGGTCGAGGCGGTGAGATCCGGCGCGGGCGTGCCGGTCTCCGGGTCGGCGGGAGGCTCCGGGACCGGCCCGGCGGTCGTCGGCGCGCCGGCCCCGGCCGCCGGGGCGGGGGGCACCCGGTTCGCCGGGACGGCGGTGCAGGTGAGGACGTCGAGGCCGGGGTAGACCGCCAGACTCAGCCAGTCGCCCTCGTACGGGCGCGGGGCCGCGGGCCGGTCACGCCCCGGCCGGCCGTCCCGGCCGCCGGCGTCGTACGGGCGGGGCTCCCCGGAGTCGGGCCGGCGGACGTGGAAGTGCACCGGTTCCGGGCACAGCAGGGCGCCGCGCAGGTGCTCCTCGCACACGGGCTGGTCCAGCCACGGCACGGCGTCCCAGAGGGACCGGCCGACCAGCCGGTCCCGGGGGACGCCCAGGAGGTGCGCGGCACGGGGATTGGCGTAGACGACCAGCCCGAGCCGGTCGAGGCAGAAGACGCCCTCGGGCAGCAGGTCGGCGGCGCCGTCGGCCAGGGCACCCGGACCCGGGTCGAAGAGGACCCCGGCGACGGGACGCGGGCCGGAGGCGGGCGCCGCCGGGACGGAGGGCCACAGCTCCAGCAGGCGCAGGCCGCCGTCGGCGAGGCGGACCTGGACGGGCTGCGGCGGGGGCCGGCCGTGGGCGGTCTCCCGCAGCAGGGCGGGCAGCCGGTGGGCGTCGGCCGGGTCGACGGACCGGGTCAGGGCGGCCAGCGTGCCCGGTTCCCGGTCCGGGGGCAGGGACAGCAGGGTCCGTACGGGGCCGTCGGCGGTGACGGCGTCCGTCGCCGGGTCCCAGGTCAGGTGGCCGAACCGGCCGGGCGCCCGGCCCACGGCCGGCGGGCGCACGCACAGCGGATCCTCGTCCCAGGTGACGCCGCCGCCCGCCGCCTCCCTCCGCAGCAGGGCGACGCCGAGGTACTCGGCGACGCGCTGCAGACGGTCGCTCTCGGCCAGGACCGCCGCGGCGTCGTCGGCGGCCGGCCGCAGGACGGTCATCACCCCGAAGGTCCGGCCCGCCGCGCCGACGGGCACGTTGAGCGTCCCGAACTGGAACGGCAGCCCGGCCGCGAACTGCGGATAGCGGCGCATGGCCTCCGTGGCGTTGGCGAGGACCACCGGGAAGCCCAGCCGGTAGGCGTCGGCCACCGGGAACGGGCGGTCCACGGTCACCCGGTCCCAGGGACGGAACAGGGGACCCGGCAGACCGGAGAGGACGGCGAGCCGCAGGAGCCCGGGCGTGCCGGAGCACAGGTACAGGCCCCCGGCCCGGCCGCCCGCGGTCCGCAGCCCGTCGGCCACGGCCCCGGCCAGCAGCGCGGCCGGCGGAGCGGGCGGCTTCCGCCGGTCCCCGGCGCTCCCAGTCATCGACCCACCTCGTCCGTGCGCCGCCCGGAGGGCGACACAGCAAGAATGCGCCTCACGGGGGCGGGTGTGCATCCGCGCGGCGCGCCGGGACACGGCCGCGCGGCGCTGCGCCTCCGGTCCGCGCGGCGCGGCGCGGACCCCGCCGGTCGTCGCGGTGGTTCGTCCCGGCGGTCCGCCTGTCGGGGCCGCCGTCGGGGCCGCCGTCGGGGTGGCGTCCGGGCCGCCCCCGGGGTCACCGCCGGGCCGCTGCCGCCGCCGCTGCCCGCGGGACCGCCACCGCCGTGGGCCGACCGGCGTCCCACGGGGACGGACGGTCACCTCGCGGACGGATCCGGGGCACCGGTGGCTGACCCCGCCCGTCCGGGGTAACCGGCCGCCATGGGCGAGATACTGATCGGCTCCTGCTCGTGGACGGACCGGGCGCTCCTCGGCAGCGGCTGGTACCCGTCGGGGCGGCGGGACGCGGAGGGCCGGCTGCGGCACTACGCCGAACACTTCTCCGTGGTCGAGGCCGACTCCACGTACTACGCCCTGCCCTCCGAACGCACCAGCGGGCTGTGGGCGCAGCGCACGCCGGACGGGTTCGTGTTCGACGTGAAGGCCTTCTCCCTGCTCACCGGCCACCCCACCCGGTCCGCGGTGCTGCCGCCGGGGCTGCCCGACGACGTCCGCTCACCGAAGGCGCTCGACGAGGTGTGGCGGCGCTTCTCGGACGGCATCCGGCCGCTGCGCGAGGCGGGGCGGCTGGGCGCGGTCCTGTTCCAGTTCCCGCCGTGGCTGAGGCCCGGCCCACGCGCGCGAGCCGTCCTCGACGAGTGCCGAGAACGCACCGCCGGGTGGCCGGTCTGCGTGGAGTTCCGGCACCCCGACTGGTGGCACGAGCGGCAGCGGCCCGCCACGGAGGAATGGCTGCGGTCGTACGGCTTCTCCGCCGTCGCCGTCGACATGGAGCCGTCGCTGCCGTCCGCGATCCCGCCGGTCACGCCCGTGACCTGCGAACGGCTGGCGGTCGTGCGGTTCCACGGTCGCAGCCGCGCCTGGGGGACCGGCAGCAAGGAGGACCGCTTCCGGCACGAGTACACCGACGACGAACTGCGCGAATGGCTGCCCAGGGTGCACGCGCTCGCCGACCGGGCCGAGAAGGTGCACGTGCTGTTCAACAACTGCTGCGCCGACGCCGCCGTGCGGGCCGCCGCCCGGATGCGCGAACTGCTCGCCGACCGGCAGCCCTGACGGCACCCGGGGACGGGACGGCGGGACCTGGAAGACGGGGCGCGGGGGACGGGAGACGGGACGCGCGAGACAGGGCGGGCGGGGCCCGGCCCCGGCCCCCGCCCGGGCTCCCGCCCCGACGCCGACGCGGTCAGGCCGTCAGGCGGTCAGCCGGAGCGTCCTCTTGGCCAGTTCGTACGCCGGCAGCATCGCCTCGTGCTCCTCGGTGTCCATGCCCCCGAGATGGACGACGACCGGACCGTCGGGCGTGCTCACGGCCAGGGCGCGCTCCTTCTTCGTCTCCTCCAGCAGTTCGCTCGTCGTGGTGTACTCCACCTCCGTGCCGGCGAGCGAACCGGTCCTGAACGAGCGGTACTCGGCCCCGTCCGCCCCCTCCTCGGCGGTGACGAAGCCCTCCAGCACGGCGCGGGCGTCGGCGTCACCGGGCCTGCCCGTCCACACCCGGAGGAAGCCGAGCTTGCCGGCCGGCTTGGCGTCGACCTCGCAGGCCATGGTGACCCGGCCCTGGTGCAGGAACGCGTCGGAGAGGTCGTCGACGATCTCGTTGCCGGTCTCGCCCTGCCGGGAGGCCGCGTCGATGGCCTCGGCCTCCCAGAACTCGGCGATGTCGAACGTGACGGGCAGCTCGCAGGCCGAGCCCGCGGCGCCGACGCTCTCCCCCCGCGCCGCGACCTCGGCGCCGGCCGACGCCTTCGCCTTCGCCTTCGCGCCGGACGCGTCCGGGCCGTCGCCCGACTCCCCGCACCCCGCCGCCAGCCCCGTCAGCAGGACCGCCGCCGCCAGGCCCCGCCATCCGTTCCCCACCCCGAAGCGCACCGCTGTCTCTCCTCCGCTCGAAACCGGTTCCTTGTTCGATACCGGCGGGGCACTGTAACCGAGGCGGGGGAGCCACCGGAGGGGCAGGCCGGCGCCGCCGCGGGCGGTGGTCCGCCGGGGGTGCCGTCCGCGCCGCCGGCCGGCCGGTCACGTCCCGTTCCGGGCGGGAATGACCCGGTCCCCTCGGCTGTTGCACCATGCGACTGGCATGCACCGCTCAATGAGGGCGATGCCGGTGGAAGGAGGTCCCCATGGCACGCAGTACGGCGCGCCCCGTCGTCACCCTGAGGTCCACGGCCGGTACCGGCACGACCTACGTCACCCGCAAGAACCGCCGCAACGACGCCGACCGGCTGGTCCTGCGCAAGTACGACGCCGTCGCCGGACGGCACGTCACGTTCCGCGAGGAGCGCTGACCGGGAAGGGCCGGCCGAGGAGCACCGGGGCGCGGCACGGGAGGAGGCGGCCATGAAGGTGCGCGGCTCCCCGCGTTCCCTGAAGTCCGGGCCCGGAGCGCAGGTCGTGCGCCGGAAGGGGGTCACCTTCGTCATCGACGAGAAGGAGCCCCGTTTCCAGGCCCGCCAGGGCTGAGGGCCCCGCGGCGGCCCGGCGGGCCCGGGTTCCGGCACCGACCGGAACCCGGGCCCACCGGCCTGTCCGCCGCCGGTCACCCGCTCCGCCCGCCCGGCGCGCGGACCCGGCGCGACCGTCCTACGGTGGGGAAGCGGCCGGCTCCCCGGAGGGACCCCGGCCGTTCCCGGCCGGCGCCGACTTCCCCCGTCTCCGATCCGGCCGGGACCCCCTCCCACCGGCGACGCCGAACCGGGCCGTCCGGTCGGAGGGCGGTCCGTGGTATTCGCTCCCGGAGGGGAACCCGTGCGCGCATGGGCAACACCGCACTGATCGTCATCGACATGATCAACACCTACGACCACCCCGACGCCGACCTGCTCCTGCCGTCGGCCCGCGAGGTGGTCCCGGCGGCGGCCGGGTTGCTGGAACGGGCGCGCGGTGCGGGGATCCCGGTCGTCTACGTCAACGACAACTTCGGCGAGTGGCGGTCCCACCACGGCGAACTCCTCGACACGGCGCTCTCCGGGCCGCGCGCCGACCTCGTCGAACCGCTGGTTCCCGACGACGACTCCCTCTTCGTGGTCAAGGCCCGGCATTCGATCTTCTTCGACACCCCGCTGGCCTACCTGCTCGACCAGCAGGGCATCGACCATCTCGTCCTGTGCGGCCAGGTCACCGAGCAGTGCGTCCTGTACTCCGCGCTGGACGCCCACATCCGCCACCTCCAGGTGACCGTCCCGCGGGACGCGGTCGCCCACATCCACGCCGACCTCGCGGACGCGGCGCTGCGGATGATGGAACGCAACATGGGGGCACGACTGTGCGGCAGCGAGGAGCTGTGGAGCTGACCGGCGTCCGGAGCGCGACCGTCCCGGCGTAGGCCATGAGGCGTGAGGCGTAGGCGTACGGCACGTTCCGGACGGTTTCTGGCCGGGTCCCGCGCGGTGTTCTGCCTGATCACGCCCGGGAGTGATCCCCGAAGGCCTTCCCTGCGTCTACATGGGCGTACGACCCGGCGCGCGGGTCCGCCCCCGGGCCGGCACCGCGCGCCGGGTGCCGGATCCGGCCGCTCGCTCCCCGCGCGCGGCGAGCGGTGGGGGAGACCTTGGGGATCGTGCGTCCAGCACAGCGACGGCGGCACGGCGCCGGTGAGGGCCGGCCTGTGCGCGGCGGCGCGTCGGGCGAGCGGCCCGGCGCGGCGGCCCGGGTCACCGGCGCGGGCGCGTTCGTCCTGCGCACGCTGCGCGCCGAGGCGCACGCCGTCGTCGTCGACCCGGTACGGCGACTGCTGCGGCGCGGACCCGCCGGGCTGCTGCTCGCCGGTGTGGCCGTCGGGGGCGTCATCTTCTTCCACGCCCTCGCCCAGCGGCCCGCCGGAGCCGACGTCGTGCGCGCCGTGGGCGGGGTCCAGGGCGACCTCCCGCTGTGGCTGACCCTCCTGCGCACCCCGGTCTCGCTGTACGTCCCCGCGCTCGACCTGCCGGTCTGGGCCGGCATCACCCAGCTGTTCCTCGCCTTCGCGCTGGCCGAGAACAGCATCGGCCGGGCCCGCACGCTGGCCGTCGCCTACGCGACCACGCTGGCCGGCACCCTCACCGCCCGGGTGATGATCATGGCGGGTCCGGACCGGTGGGGGTTCGGCCTGCCGCCGGAGGCCGGGCAGGTGCTCGACACGGGCCCGTCGGCCGCGGTCGTGGGCCTGTTCACCTACATCTCCGTCGTGCGGCGGGCCCCCGTCGTCTTCACCCTCACCGGCGGCTCGATGGTGTGGGAGTCGGTGGCCAAGCCCAACCTCGCGGGACGCGAGCACCTGATAGCGGTGGCCGCCGCGATCGTCCTCGGGCTGCTCCACGGCCGACGGCTGCCCGCTCGGTTCCGCACGCTGCCGCCCGCTCGGTTCCGCGCGTCGACGCCCGCCCGGCGCCTCGCCCGGCGCCGTCCTGCGGGCCGAACCGCGTCGGCCCTGCCGACCGGTGCCGGTGGGCCGGCCGCGTGGGAGGCCGTCGACCGGACCGGTGCCGGTGGGCCGGCCGCCCGGAAGGCCGTCACCCCGGCCGCACCGGCTGCGGCGAAGGGCTCCCCGTCCAGGGCCGAAGCCCGGATCGGTGTGGATATCTGAGAAACTCCCATGAATCTCCGGGGCGGTTGAACACTCCTGGGCCCGGCCGCGTATAGAGCCGCGGGGATTTCATGTCCTTGCCGCCGACGACGTTTTTTTTGGAGCACTTCGTGGGACACAACAGGCGCAGGCGCCCGACGGGCGGACGACGAGCGACGTTCGCCGCGGTCGCGCTGATGCTCGGCGGCGGAGGGCTGATGGCCGCGAACGTCTACGCCTCCGCCACCGAGGGCGGCCAAGGGCCCTGGACGTCCGGTTCCGTCACCGTCGACTGCCCGGACGTGGGCAGCCGGCTGACCTCGGTACCGGACGCGGCGGGCGAGGAGGTCGACCGCGAACTCGCCCTGCTGGACCAGCAGACAGCCGCGGCCTACCGTCAACTCCAGGAATCCGCACAGGCCGTGCGCGACGACTCCGGCTTCGCCGACAACGCGGTGATGAACCCGCTGAAGGAGAAGCGCGCCGCGACGATCGAGCGCATCGGGATCGCCATCGACCGCGTGGGCGACCGCCCGGAGGGCCTCGCCGACCTCGCCGCCTGCACGCTGCGCACCGCCGACGACAAGGCGGCCGAGGAAGCCGGGGGCAACGGCGGGGACGGCCAGGACCAAGGAAACGGCCAGGATCAGGGAGACGGGCAGCAGGGCGGCGACGGGCAGCAGCAGGACAACGGCGGGCAGCAGGGCGGCCAGGGCGGCGGGGGCAACGGCGGGCAGGCGGGCAACGGCCCCGTGGCCGCCGACTTCGCCGACATCACGTCCGTGCAGCCCTCCGGGCAGGCGGTCGCCCCCGGCACCGGCCCCTCCCGGGGCACCTTCGCCACCAGCTGCGGTGTCAACGCCAACGGCGTCTTCAACTCCGACAACGTGATCGTCGCGCCCGGTGTCACCAACGGCGCCCACCACTTCCACGACTACGTGGGCAACCAGGCCAACGACGCCTTCGCCTCGGACGGCGACCTCGCCGATGCCGAGACCACCTGCGTCGACCAGGGCGACAAGTCGTCGTACTTCTGGCCCGTGCTGCGACTGCAGAACGGCGCCCAGGAGAAGGACGCCCAGTCCCCCGGCGGCGGCGTCGAGGGCAACGCGGGCGAGATCGTCACGCCCAAGGAGGTCACCATGACCTTCGTGGGCAACCCGCGCTCCACCGTCACGGCCATGCCCCGGCTGCTGCGCATCATCACCGGCGACGCCAAGGCCTTCGTCAACGGCACGGCCAACGCCAACGCCTCGTGGAGCTGCACCGGTTTCGAGGACCGGCAGTTGAAGGACAAGTACCCGGTCTGCCCGAACGGCAGCGACGTCGTGCGCACCTTCCGCTTCCAGAGCTGCTGGGACGGCAACAACATCGACAGCGCCAACCACCGCACCCACGTGGCGTTCGCGGCGGCGGACGGAAGCTGCCCGGCGGGCTTCAAGGCCGTCCCGCAGCTGGTGCAGCGCATCGTCTACGACGTCGACGCGCCGAGCCTCCAGGACGGCGGCCGCACGACCCCGCTGTTCGCGGTGGACTCCTTCCCCGAGCAGCTGCACAAGCCGGTCACCGACCACGGCGACTTCATCAACGTCTTCGACGAGGACCTGATGAACGAGATGGTCGCCTGCATCAACGAGGGCCGCACCTGCGGCGCCGGCACGGGCGGCGGCAACGGCGGTGACAACGCCGGCGGTGACAACGGCGGGGCCGACAACGGCGGCGGAGACAACGCCGGTGGCGCTGACCAGGGCGGTCAGGACCAGGGCGGTCAGGACCAGGGCGGTCAGGACCAGGGCGGTCAGGACCAGGGCGCAGGTCAGCAGCAGCCCCCCGCCCGGAACACGGCGGAGCCCGGGACCGAGCCCGCCGAGGGCGGCGCCGGCTCCGGTGACACCCCCCGCACCGCGGAGCCCCGCATCGACACGAAGCCGACCGCCAAGTCGACCGGACCCGCGGCGCAGGCCCCCGCCCCGGACGCCGGTGCCAAGGGCGAGGTCGGGGCCCCCGCGACGGCCCCCGAGCAGAGCCCCGTCACCGCGGACACGGGCGACTCCCCGCCCCCCGTCCCCGCACCGCAGGCCCAGGGCAGTCTGGCCGAGACCGGCACCGGCCTGTGGCCGGCCGCCGCGGGCGCGCTGCTGCTGATCGGCGGGTTCGTCCTCCTGCGCCGCTCCGCCGGACGCTCGTCCTGAGGTTCCGCCGGACAACCGCCGCGCACGGGCACGAACGGGTGCTCCCGCCGCGAGAGACCGCCCCGCCACCGGGCCGCACGGTATATGTCGCTCGGAGTGACCGCACGGGTCGCTCCGGGCGGCGCCGGCCCCGGACCGGCGGGGCGGCCGCGCGACGAGGGGAGCCCCATGCGGGACGCAGACAGCACCAGGGACACGACCAGGGACACCACCACGGACACCGACCCGGAGTACTACGACCTCGGCGACCACCACCGCACGGTCACCACCTCCTCCGCCGAGGCCCAGCGCTGGTTCGACCGCGGCCTGGTCTGGTCGTACGCCTTCCACCACGAGGAGGCCGTCGCCTGCTTCGAGACCGCGGCCCGCGCCGACCCGGACTGCGCGATGGCCCACTGGGGCATCGCCTACGCGCTCGGTCCCAACTACAACAAGCCCTGGGAGTTCTTCGACGACCGGGACCTGGCGCGGACCGTGGCGCGCACCCACGCCGCCGTGGAACGCGCCCACGACAGGGCCGGGCACGCCACCCCCGTCGAACGCGCCCTGATCGGCGCCCTCCGCGCCCGCTACCCCCGCGACCGGCCCGCCGCCGACTGCTCGGTGTGGAACGCGCCCTACGCCGACGCCATGGCCGCCGTCCACGCCCTCGCGCCCGACGACCTCGACGTGGCCGCCCTGTACGCCGACGCGCTGATGAACCTCACCCCCTGGCGGCTGTGGGACCTGCGCACGGGCGAGCCCGCCGAGGGCGCGCGCACCCGTGAGGCGCGGGCCGTGCTCGACGCCGCGCTCGCCACGGAGGCCGGGGCCCGCCACCCCGGCGTACTGCACTTCCACCTCCACCTCATGGAGATGTCCCCGGCCCCCGAGCGGGCGCTGCCCGCCGCCGACCGGCTGCGCGACCTCGTGCCCGACGCCGGCCACCTCCAGCACATGCCCTCGCACCTGGAGGTGCTGTGCGGGAACTACCGCGCGGTGGTGGCGGACAACACCCGGGCGATCGCCGCCGACGAGAAGTACGCGGCCCGGGCCGGGGCGATGAACTTCTACACCCTCTACCGCGCCCACAACCACCACTTCCGGATCTACGGCGCGATGTTCCTCGGCCGGTCGGAGACCGCCCTGGAGGCCGCCGCCCGGCTGGAGGAGTGCCTGCCGGAGGAACTGCTGCGGGTGGAGAGCCCGCCCATGGCGGACTGGCTGGAGGCGTTCCTCGCGATGCGGGTCCACGTGCTGATCCGCTTCGGCCGCTGGGCCGACGTCCTGGCCCTGCCGGAGCCCGCCGACCCGCGGCTGTACAGCATGACGACCGCGATGCGGCACTACGCCCGCGGCGTCGCCCTCTCGGCGACCGGCCGGATCCCGGAGGCGGAGGCGGAGCGCACCCGGTTCCGGGAGGCCGCCGCCCGGGTCCCGCGGACGCGCATGCTGTTCAACAACACCTGCGCCGACATCCTCGCCGTCGCCGACGCCATGCTCGACGGCGAACTCGAGTACCGCAAGGGCCGGTACGAGGCCGCCTTCGCCGCCCTGGAACGCTCGATCGAACTCGACGACGGCCTCCCCTACGACGAGCCCTGGGGCTGGATGCAGCCCACCCGGCACGCCTACGGAGCCCTGCTGCTCGAACAGGGCCGGATCGCCGAGGCGGAGGCGGTCTACCGGGCCGACCTGGGCCTCGACGACTCGCTGCCCCGGCCCTCCCAGCACCCGGGCAACATCTGGTCCCTGCACGGACTGCACGAATGCCTCGTCCGGCTGGGCAAGGACGGCGAGGCGCGGATCGTGGCCCAGCAGCTGAAGTTCGCGGACGCGCTGACGGACGTGCCCGTCGAGGCGTCCTGCTTCTGCCGTCTCGACACCGCGTCCGGGGTCCCCGGCGCGAGCGGCTGCTGCGGCATGGACAATTGACCGAGGGCACGCCCGGGACGCCGAGCCGCCCCGCCGCCCCCACGGGGGACGCGGGAGACGGGTCCGGTGCCCGGGTGCGGACATCCGGAGCGGACGGCGGCACGATGGCCCGGGCCACGTGGACAGGGGGAACTCGGAGCATGGTGGGCGCAGGGTGAAGGAGACGGGCACGAAGGGGACGACGGACACGACCCGGCCGCACGGGGGGATCGGCCGCGCCCGCGGCTGGGCGCGACTGGCCCTGCTGCTGCTCGCCGGCTGCGTCGCCGTGGTCCTCTCGGGTTTCGACTCCGGCGGCTGGCTGATCCTGCTCACCGGGTTCGCCGGGCTCGCGCTCGCCGGGGCCGGCGTCTGGTGGATGCTCGCGCACCGCGGCGGGGCCCGGCTGGTGGGCGCGTCGCTGGCCGTGGCGGCGCCCGCGGGCGTGCTGGTGCTGTACGCCGCGTCCGGGCTGTGGATCGTGGCCGTCGGCGCGCTCGCCCTGTGGACGGCGGCCCTCGCCTCGGCCCGCTCCGCGCTGCGCAACCTGCGCCGCCCGCGCGGCATGCACACCCGTAAGGTCCCGCCCCCGAAGCGCCCGGTGCTGCTGATGAACGTCCGCTCGGGCGGCGGCAAGGTCGAGCGGTTCGACCTGGTCAAGCGGGCCGAGGCACTGGGTGCCCGGGTGATCGTGCTCGGCCCGGACGTCTACCCCGACCCCGCGCTGGTGGCCCGGCAGGCCGTGGCCGACGGCGCCGACCTGCTCGGGGTCGCGGGCGGCGACGGCACCCAGGCGCTCGTCGCGGCCGTGGCCGCCGACCACGGACTGCCCTTCCTGGTCATCGCCGCCGGCACCCGCAACCACTTCGCCATGGACCTGGGCCTGGACCGCGCCGACCCCGCGCGCGGCCTCGACGCCCTGACCGACGGCGTGGAACTCCGCGTCGACCTCGGCGACGTCAACGGCCGGCCGTTCGTCAACACCGTGTCGTTCGGGGCGTACGCGGAGATCGTGCAGAGCCCGGAGTACCGCGAGGCCAAGGCCGCCACCTTCCTGGAGCACCTGCCCGACCTGCTCGCGGGCGAGGCCGGCGCCGCCCTCGACGTGCACACCGACGACACCCGGCTGCACGCCCCGCAGGCACTCCTCGTCAGCAACAACCCCTACGCCCGCGCCGACCCGCTCGGCGGGGGCCGCCGCCCCCGCCTGGACACCGGACGGCTCGGCGTCGTCGGCGTCCACGTGGAGGGACCGGGGCAGGCCGCCGAACTGGTCCTGCTCGGCGAACGCGCCAGCGGCATCACGTCCGTGACGTCCCGCCGGGTCACCGTGGAGGCGCCCGGGGAGTACATCCCGGTGGCCGTCGACGGCGAGGCGCTCGGCCTGCCCGTCCCGGTCGTGTGCACGCTGCGGCCCGGCGCGCTCCGGGTCCGGGTGCCCCGCCACCGTCCGGGCGCCCCCTACGCGCCCCCCGCCGTCGACTGGCGGCGCATCGTCGCACTCGCACTCGGCCGCACCGACACCCGCACGATCCAGGAGACGCCCGATGTCTGACCGCCGAACCGAGCCGCGCAGCCGCGCACCACACCTGGTGCACGACCTCGCCACCCTCGACCAGGCCCTCTACGAGACCGTCACCGTGACCAGGACACCCACCCTGGACACCGCGCTGCGCCGGCTGTCGGCCGCGTCGGACCACTCCAAACTGTCCTTCGTGATCGCCGGCGGGCTCGCGCTGAGCGGCGGCCGGGCCCGGCGCGCCGCCGCCCTGGGCGTGGCGGCCGTCGGGGTCGCCTCGGCGAGCGCCAACCTGCTCGGCAAGCGTCTCGTCCGCCGTCCGCGTCCGCACCGCGCCGTCGACTCGCCGTTCCCCGGGCGGCACGTGCCGATGCCGGACTCCGCCTCGTTCCCGTCCGGGCACACCGCGTCGGCCGTCGCCTTCGCGGCCGCCGTCGGCCAGGCGTTCCCGGTCGCCGCCGTCCCGCTGGGCCTGCTCGCCTGCGCGGTGGGCTACTCGCGCGTCCACACCGGGGTGCACTACCCGGGCGACGTCGTGGCCGGCGCGCTCCTCGGGACGGGGGCGGCGGCCGTCGTGCTGGGGGTGGCGGGCCGGCTGGACCGCTGAGGCGGCGCGGGGACGGGGGCGGGCCCGGCCGGGCGGCCGAGGCCGACGGGACGGCCGGACGGCCGGGCGGCGGCGGGCGGGAGCCGGGGCGGTGCGGCTACGCCCGTGCGCAGTGCAGGAAGACGTGCGGCTCGGGCACGGCCTCGGGGTGGTCGGGGGTGAACAGCAGGTTCTCCTCGGCCAGCACCGTCAGCCCCGCGCCCCGCACCATCTCGACGAGGTCGTCGCGGGCGAAGCTGGTGACCCGCACCGGCTGCCCCATGAACACCGCCTCCACGCCCTCCACGTCCAGCGGCACCGTGGCGAGGACGAGGCTGCCGCCCGGAACCAGGGCCCGTGCCAGCCGGGCGACCAGGGCGCTCTGCTCGGCGCGGTCCATCTGGAGCAGGGAGAAGTAGACGCAGACCGCGTGGAACGAGCCATCTTCCAGGGGCAGTTCCCGTACGTCGACGCACCGGAACGTCGCCCGGGGGACCTGCCGGGCGGCGAGGCCGACCATGACGGGGGAGACGTCGACGCCCAGCACGTCGTGCCCGGCCTCCACCAGGGTCTCGGCCGTCGGCCGGCCGGTCCCGCTGCCCACGTCCAGCACCCGGCTGCCCGGCGCGAGGCGCCCGAGCAGCCACCGCAGCGATCGATGGTGCCCCTCGGAGCGGGCGAAGGCCTTCTCGTACCCGGACCCGAGCGCGTCGAACACCGCCGCCGCGCGCCGCCTGCCGTCCTCGCCGGTCACGTCGGCCTCCCGTCGTGGTGGGCGGGCCCCGCACCCGCGCGGCCCTGACGGCGCCCCAGTGTAGGGGCGGTCCGGACCGGGCCGTGGCCGGTTTCCGCAAGCAGGCGGAATCCGAGTTTCCGCTACCGTCAGTAACATGATCCACTCTTCTTTCTGAGAGGGGGCTACTGGCCGGTAGGTGGGGCCCCGCGACCGTCGTTCCCTTCGGAGGACCCCCGATGACCTCGCCCCAGGACGCCCTGCAGCAAGCCCTTGCCACCTACGAGGAGCACGCCCGCACCTGTCGGCAGTGTCACTACGACGCCGTGCCGTGCGCGGTCTCGAAGCACCTGCTGCGCGTCTACAACAACGCGCGCCGGCAGCAGATGCGGGCGGGCTCGGGCGCGCGGTGAGCGATTCTCGTCACACCGGGTGACCGGGACGGGCGGGCTCAGGCGGGTCGCACCGCTCCGCGCAGGGCGCCCGCGCCGAGGGCGTGCACCGAGTCCTCGCGGATGGCCGCACCGGGCCCCGGGGCGTGGATCATCATGCCGCCGCCCGTGCACAGACCGGTGTGGCTCAGATCGTCGTGGAAGAAGACCAGGTCGCCGGGGCACAGGTCGTCCAGGGCGACCCGGGTGAAGGCCCGCGCCTGGTCGAGGGCCGTGCGCGGCAGCGTCACCCCCGCGGCCCGCCAGGCGGCCTGGGTGAGACTGGAGCAGTCGTACGACTCCGGCCCCGTGGCGCCCGTCACGCACGGTCTGCCGATCTGGGCACGGGCGAAGGCGAGGGCCTTGTCCGCCTTGCCGAGGTAGCCGGTCCCGGTCGTGTGGGCGGTGGCGTCGAGCAGGGGCGGGGCGGGCGCGGCCACCGGCGCGGTCGGGAGGGTGAACTCGGGCAGCGGGAGGCCGATGCCGGGAGCGGGGAGGGGGAACCCGGCGCCGGTGAAGGCCGGTTCCGGTGCCGGAAGCGTGGCCTGGAGCGGCTGGGCCGGGACGGCCGGGGTGATCGGGACGGCCGGGACGCCCGGGGCGGTGTGTTCGGGCGCGGGAGCCAGGAGGTCGCCGTAACTGGCCGCCAGGAGGCCCGTCTCGGGTTCCGGGAAGGCCTGGGCGGGCGCCGCCAGCGGCGGCTGGGGTACGGCGAAACCCGAGGCGGGGGTGGGGAAGCCGGACGCGGGCGGGCCGGGCTGCGCGGCGGGCACGGGCGGGCCGGTCTCGGCGCTGGTGTGGACGACGGCGTTCCGGCCGGTCGTCGTGAGGGCGTCGGCCGCGGTGCCGGCCGACTGTCCCGCCCAGGTGTCCGTCCCCGGCCGGTAGGTCTGCCACTGCCCGGTGTCCCAGGTCTGCTCGACCGGCCGCGACGCGGTCGCGGGGAGCGGCGGCACCGACTGCGGGACGGCGCGGGCCCGCACCTCGCGGGCGAGCACCTCACGGGCGACGGCGAGCTTCTGCCGGACGGCCTCCTTGCCGCTGCGCAGGGTCGCCCGCGGGGCGGCCGGGGCGGGGGCGGGCGCGGGCGCGGAATCCGCCGGAACGGGCGGCAGTGCCCTGGGCGACGGGGCGGCGGGGGCCGCCGGCAGCGCGGCCGGGGTCCGCCCGCCCGCCTCCAGTTCGAGCCGGCCACCCGCCTCCGACTCCCGCGCGCCGCCGCCGGACTGCGGTTCCGGTGCGCTCCGCGGGCGGGGGAGGCCCGCCCGCCGGTCCGGCAGGCGGTCGGTGGGCAGGGTGGCGGCGGTGGTCGGTCCGATCCGGCTGCGCGCCATGTCGAACCACTGGCGGGTCACGGCCTCCAGCGAGGGATCGGACGCGGGCCGCCCGCTGTTGGCGACGGAGGTGACGGTCCGGCGGCCGCCTCCGCCCGACCTGGCGCGGGTGGCGTTGAAGGTCCCGGTGTCGGTCTCGGCCCGGTCGTACAGGGCGCTGACCCGCTGCTGGACCTCCGCGCGGCTCGGCACGCCGGCGTCCTCGACACGTGCGGAACCTGTGCCCGTCGGGAGCGCGGTGCGATCCGTCGCCATGGAAGACGTACTCCTTCCGTGCTCCGCCGGCCGGGTCGGGCGGTGGGTCCGGGAACGCTCCTTGCGGCAAGGTGCTCCCGCGCACGCCGTCCCGCAGGGCGGTCGGGCGTCCCGCTCCGGGGACGAGGGGTCCCGGCTCCGGCCGCGGCACGTGGTGCCCCGGACTCGGCGGAGGCCGCGCGGCCGGCGGGGTTCGCCGGAGTCGGTCGTGCGGCCTTGCGTCAACCTAGCCAACTTGTGTGGCTGGTGTGAAGATTCAAGGGTTAAATGTCCGATACGTATTCGTGACCTTGGTCTCTCTTCACCACAACGGCGTTTCACTCCGGCCGAGTTGGCCACTCCGCTAGGCCGTCCGGCTCGGATTCTCCGGTCCGGCTGTCCGAGGGTGACCGGAGGCCGGAGGCCGGTGACTGGTAGGCGTGGCTGCGGCTGTGGCCGTGGCCGTGGCCGTGGCGGCCCCGTCCGGTCACGCGCCGCCGGGGTCCGGTCCGGGGGCGCGGGCGGGGGCCGCCTCGTCCCGGGCGAGCAGGGAGAGCAGGGCCGCCACCGTCAGCCCCGCCTCGGCCGGATGGCGCAGCACCTTGCCCGGTTCGATCCGGTAGGTGTTGCCGCGCCCCTCCCGGGTGTGGGACAGGTAACCGTCCCGCTCCAGGTCGGTGATGATCTTCTGGACGGCGCGTTCGGTCAGTCGGCAGCGCGCGGCGATGTCGCGGATCCGGGTCGTCCGGTCGTCCGCGATGACCGCCAGCACGCGGGCGTGGTTCGTCAGGAACGTCCAGCCGGTGTGCGGTTCGGGCAGTCCTCCCATGCCGCAATCGTACGACCGGGGATTCATGTACACGAAAACCGGAACTGAACTTCCTGTATCGATTGACGCATCGCGGGTAGCGGAGTGAGGCTGGGAAGGTGAGGACGGTGACCGGGGAGGCGGTCATGGCAGAGCTTGCGTACGGCGCGGGCCGCGACGCGGGAGATGACGGCCCGGGGGCCGGGGGGAGCGGTGCGCCGCACACCCGGCCGGTGCCCTGGGTGTCCCTGCACGCGCGCGGTGACCGGGTGGCCGTGGAGATCCGCGGTGAGCTGGACCTGGACGCCACCGAGCAGCTCGAGCACGCCCTGCGGGCGGCACTGGCCGCCGCGGCCGCCGCCGTGGACCTGGACCTCGGTGCCGTCGTGTTCTGCGACTGCGCCGCCCTGAACGTCCTGCTGGAACTGCGCGAGCGGGGCCTGCGGCAGGGCAAGAGGGTCGTCGTGCGCTCGGCCGCCCCCGAGGTGGAGCGGCTCCTCGAACTGACCGGCACGGCACGGCTGTTCGCCGACGCCGACGCCGAAGCCGAGACCGACATCGACAGCGGTACCGACGCCGAGACCGGCACCGGCACCGGCGTCGGTCCCCGCTCCGCGGACGACGTGCTCGCCCCCGGACCGCCGCAGGACCCCGACGGCGAACGCAACCTGCGCGTCGAGGTCGTCCAGCTGCGGCGGGCCATGCGGACCCGTCCGGTGATCGACCTCGCCCGCGGCATCCTCATGGCCTCGTTCGCCCTGAGCGCGCAGGACGCCTGGCGGGTGCTGGTCGACGCCTCCCAGCACACCAACACCAAGCTGCACCACCTCGCCCGCGACCTCGTCGGCGCCGTGGAGGGGGACCCGCCGCCGGAGGCCGTCCGGGAGCAGGTGGCGGCTGCCGTCGCCCGGATCCGCTCCGAGTGCCCGGCGGGGGAGAGGGACGAGAGGGCCGACCGCGTCGACGGATGACCCGCGCGGGGTGACCCGCGCGGGGTGATCACGCCCGCGCCCGCGCCGACCCGTGCGCGGTGACCGTGGCCGGTCCGCCCGCGTCCCCTGCCGCGACCGAAGCGGATCCGACTTCGCGCCGGCCCCGGATCCGACTCCGCGCCGACCCGTGCGCGGTGACCGTGGCCGGTCCGCCCGCGTCCCCTGCCGCGACCGAAGCGGACCCGACTTCGCGCCGGCCCCGGATCCGACTCCGCTTCGGTCGCGGGCGTCTGACGCCGCGTCGGCCGGGCATCCGCCGGTCCGGCGGCGGGCGGTGGGTGCCGGAACCGCTCCGCACGGGTGATCGAGGGCCGTTGTCAGTGGTCACCGGTAGCTTCGTCCTTGTCGCGCCGACTCCGGTGCGACAGCCCCCCTGTGCCGCGCCGACCCGGCGTGCCCGGGCTTCGTGCTGCAAAGGAGATGGTGCGTTGTCGGACTGGGAGAAGTCGAGCACGGCCCGTGTGGTGCCGCCCGCGCGGCCCCGCAAACTCGCCAAGGTCCCCTTCGTCGAACTGGCCGACGGACGCCTCCAGGGCGTCGTCTCCAGCGGCTCGGACATCGAGCGCGTGTACGTCTCGTCGGTGGCCGCCGGGACGTACGCGTTCGCGTGCAGCACCAACAACAACCGCCCCTGCGGCGGCGCGCGCGGCTCGTACTGCAACCACATCCGCGCCCTGATCACCGAGGCCGGCCTGCAGTACGGCGCCGAGCGCGTCGCCCGCTACCTGCGCGTCGAGCCGGCCGGCGGGGAGGCCACGGTCCCCGGCATCACCGACGCCATGACCGCCGCCCGGCCCGCCCCGGCCGACGGCAAGGCCTCGGCGGCCTCCGTCTTCAGCCGCTTCCTGCGGCACCTCGCCTACCTCGAACTCGCGCCCACCACGGTCCCGTCGCCCGAGATGCAGTGGTTCCCGCCGACCCGGACGGCTGACGCCCCCGGAACGCCCGCGCCCGCCCTCGCTTCCGCGCCCGGCACGGAAGCGGAAGCGGGGCTCGCGGACCCGCTGACCGCCCCCGTCGACGGACTCGACGAGGCGCTGGCGGCGGTCGACGCCCTCGACCGGGCCCTCGTCGCGGGCCTGCTCCGCCCGCAGCCCGCCCGCGTCGCCGACCTGACGGAACTCGCCCGCGCCGTGGCCGGATCACCGCTGGCCGCCCGGGTCGCGGAAGCCGTCGAGAAGGCGGCGGCGGGAGCCGCGGGCGAGGACCACCTCGTCGCCCTCGCCGCCGCCCGCACCGCCCTCCTGGGGGCCGTCCACGACGCCCTGACGGCCCGCGCCGACGAGAGCACCGGCCGCACCCGCGGCGAGGCCGCGGCACCCGTTCCGGCGCCGCGGCAGACCGTCAACCTGCTGCTGGCCGCCCGGACCTGGCTCGCCGACCTCGCCCGCGCCGGCTGGCAGGGCATCGACCACGAACTCGTCGGATCGTCCGCGCAGATCGTCTCGGCGATGCTGCCCGATCCCGCCCTGCGCCGACTGGCCACCCTGCTCGACGGCTTCGCCGCCGAACTCGCCGCCTCCTGCCCCGGCGTCGCCCTGGACCGCTTCCCCGCCCGCCGCTGGGGCGACCTGTGGGCGCGCGCCCTGCTGCTGACCCGGCCCGGCGCCGCCGAGCCCGCGCCGACCGCCCCCGCCACCGGCCGTCTGCTCCCCCTCGGCGTCGACCTGCACGAACACGCGACGGCCGCCCAGGCGCAGGTCCACGCGGTGTTCGAACCGGCGGACGGCGGGGCGGCCCGCCTGGTGCGCGCGAGCGTCTCCGTGCCCAAGCCGGACACCGTCGTCGCGGCGGGCGTCTGGCAGCTCCTGCGGCCCCACCTGGCGCTGCTCACCGCCCTCGGCGAAGGCCGGTCCATGCAGCTCACCGACATGCCCCTCACCGAGGACGGCGACCTGATCTGGGACGACGACCGGGCCCACCCGGGTGAACCCGCCGACGCCTTCGCCGCCGCCCGCGTCGCCCTCCCGGCCGCCACGGCACCGCCCACCGCACCGCTGGACCGCCACCCCGCGCGCCTGGCCGAACCGGTGTTCCTGGAGGGCTACGAAGCCCGGCAGGACGGCGACTCCACGATCTCCTTCGCTTTCGCCGGACACACCCTCGCCGTGGACACCGACCGCATCCCCGCCGCCGGCCCCCTCACCCCCGCGGCGGTGGCCGCCTCCAGCGCCTGCATCGGCCTGCTGCGCTGGGACGACGGCGCGTTCCACCTCCAGCCGCTCGCCGTGGAGACCACGGTGCGCAGGAGGACCACCGCCCTCCAGGCGGGCGCCTGGGCGGGCGGCACCACCGACAAGACCGGCGCCAGGGCCGAGAAGGCCGCCACGGACGCCGTGACCGTCCTGCGGGAGCGGGCGGGAAGGCTGCTGCGCAAATGACCGGGACCGAGACCGAGAGCGGCGTCCGGCACACGGCCGAGACCGCGACCACCCCCCACGCCGACCACGCCGGCCACGACAACCGCCGGCAGGTCCTCTACTGGCGTCTCCTGGCCCGCCTCTTCGACCCGGAGGAGCAGGCCGCACTGGAGTCCGCGAGCCTCGCCGTCGTCGAGGACATCGGCCTGCCGCCCGCGCTGCTGGACCCGGGAGCCTCCGTCGACTCCGTCGTGCAGCGCCACCCGGAGCTGGCCGCCGAGTTCGACGGCCTGATGGTCCCCGAACCCGACCCCGACCCCGAACCCGATGCCGACCCGGCCGCCGGCCCCGGTGCCGACGACACCCGTGACCGCCCGGCCGAGGTGCGGCGCGCGGCCCTCGTCTCCAAGGTGCTGCTCAACGTCTTCGCCACCGGCACCGGAGCCGTCAGCGCGGGGCAGCTCGCACGCTGGCAGTCCGACGCCGGCTGGCTGGAGCGGGCGCTCGGCTGCTCGCCCGGCGACCTGCGCGGCGGACGGGCCGGCGGCGGCCGCGGCGCCGGCCCGACCGGCTCGGGCGGCAACGGCCGGACCCCCGACCTCAGCCGGCTGATCCCGCAGATCGGACCCGAACTCGGCGCCCTCGAAGGCGACCTGGTCAAGCGGATGCACCTGCGCGAGGTGCTCGCCGATCCCGCGCTCGCCGCCCGGCTCACCCCGAGCATGTCGCTGATCGAACAACTGCTGCGGGACAAGAACAACCTCTCCGGGGTCGCCCTCGCCAACGCCAAGGCGCTGATCCGCCGGTTCGTCGACGAGGTCGCCGAAGTGCTGCGCACCCAGGTGGAGAAGACCACGGTCGGCGCCCTCGACCGGTCCGTCCCGCCGAAGCGGGTGTTCCGCAACCTCGACCTCGACCGCACCGTCTGGAAGAACCTCACCAACTACAGCCCCGAGGAGGAGCGGCTCTACGTCGACCGCCTCTACTACCGGCACACCGCCCGCAGGACCACACCGCAGCGGCTCGTCGTCGTGGTGGACCAGTCCGGCTCGATGGTCGACTCCATGGTCAACTGCACCATCCTGGCCTCGATCTTCGCCGGGCTGCCGAAGGTCGACGTCCACCTCATCGCGTACGACACCCAGGCACTCGACCTGACCCCCTGGGTGCACGACCCCTTCGAGACGCTGCTGCGCACCCAGCTGGGCGGCGGCACCGACGGCACCGTCGCCATGGCCCTGGCCCAGCCGAAGATCGCCGAGCCGCGCAACACCGTCGTGGTGTGGATCTCCGACTTCTACGAGTGGCGCGGCGAGCCCCTCTACGACAGCATGGCCGCCCTGCACCGCTCGGGGGTCAAGTTCATCCCCGTCGGCTCGGTGACCAGCTCCGGCCGCGGCAGCGTCAACCCCTGGTTCCGGGAACGCTTCAAGGACCTCGGCACGCCGGTGCTCTCCGGTCACATCCGCAAGCTCGTGCACGAGCTGAAGACGTTCCTCACCTGAGACGCCCGCCGCGCCGACCTCTCCCTTCCTCTCTCCCCTTCTCCCTCTCCCGCCTTCCCGCCTTCCCGCCTTCCCCTTTCTTCTTCTCCTTCTTCTCCTCTTGCTCGCCCTTCCGTAGAAAGGCCTGTCGATGTCCGACCTGTTGCGCGCCCCCGCCGAGATCAAGTACGCCGAGGAACTGGACTGGCTGGAGTCGGTGGACGACAACCCCAAGCCGTTCTCCTGGCGGCTGTCGCCCAAGATGATCCGGCTGTTCGTCCTCGGCTCCGAGCGGGCGGACGGCCTCGACCGGGACGTCTCCCAGAAGTGGTTCGGCGACCGCAGCATCGTCGAGCGGGCCATCGTCACCCTCGCCTCCGACCGCGGCCTGCTGCTCATCGGCGACCCCGGCACCGGCAAGAGCTGGCTGGCCGAGCTGCTGGCCGCCGCCGTCTGCCGCAACTCCACCCAGGTCGTCCAGGGCACCGCCGGCACCACCGAGGACCACATCAAGTACTCGTGGAACGTGTCCATGGTCATCGCCAAGGGCCAGTCCCGCGAGTCGATGATCCCCTCGCCGATCATGACCGCGATGGAGACCGGCACGATCGGCAGGTTCGAGGAACTCACCCGCTCCACCAGCGACGTCCAGGACGCCCTGATCTCGATCCTCTCCGAGAAGTACATCTCGGTCCCCGAACTCGACAGCGACGGCATCGTGTTCGCCAAGCCGGGCTTCTCCGTCATCGCCACCGCCAACAGCCGCGACCGGGGCGTCAACGACCTGTCCTCGGCCCTCAAGCGCCGCTTCAACTTCGTCCGCATCCCCGTCGTGACGAACAAGAAGAGCGAGGCGGAGATCGTCCGCTTCCGCACCGAGGAACTGCTGCGCCGCCACCGGATCGAACTCGACGTCCCGCCCACCCTGCTGGACGTGCTGCTGCAGAGCTTCGCCGACCTGCGCGCCTCCGCCGCCGCGGCGGCCGGCGACGACGAGAAGCTGGAGTCCGCGCTGTCCACCGCCGAGCAGATCGGCGTCCTGGAGGACGCCGTCCTGCACGGCGACTTCTTCGGCGAGCGCGCCCTGACCGCGCGCACCCTCGCCGCCTCCCTGGTCGGCTCCCTCGCCCGCCGCGACCCCGAGGACCTCGCCATCCTCAACAAGTACCTGCACGGCGTCGTCGAGCCGCGCAGCAAGGAGGAGGGGGGCTCCTGGCCGGAGTTCCTGGAGGGCGGCCGCGACGCGATCGCGACCCTGTCGTGAGCGCCCCGCCCGAGGGCACGTTCGGTGCCCTGCGCACCCAGCTCCAGGACGCGGCGACCGCGTTCGCCGACGGCCCCGGCGCCCTGGAGGGGATCCTCCGCGGCATCGTCGACGACGTCGAGCGCGCCGTGCGCGAGCCGCTGGAGATCTTCCCGGTCTGCCACCACTCCCCGGCCTCGGCGCTCGCCATGGCCCGCCGACTGCGCGAGAAGCAGCCGAAGGTGGTCTACCTGGAACTGTGCGAGGACATGGCGCCCCTCCTCACCGAGCTGCGCAACTGCCGCCTCCCGGTGGCGGTCCAGGCGTTCGCGACCGAGGTGGATGGCTTCCCCGCCGACTGGTCGCCGCTGTCGGTGGTGGCCCCGGTCACCGAGGCCTCCGCCGAGTACCAGGCGATCGCCTACGCCCTCGACACCCCCGGCGTCGAGCTGGTCCTCGTCGACCGCTCCTCGGACCACGTCTTCCAGTGGGAGACCCCGCCCGCCGCGGACCCCGACCCCGACGCGCCGCCCGCCGACGAGGAGAGCGTCCTGCACGGCGACGCGGTCGGCGTCGAGATCGGCGACCTGCGGCCCCGCTTCGCCGAGCTGGAGCAGCACCTGCTGCGCCACGGCCGGGTACGGCACTGGTCGGAGTGGTGGCACCAGTACGTCGAACTGCCGCTCGGCGACAGCGACCACGACACCTACCGGCAGGTCATGCTGCTCATCGGCAGCCTCTTCCGGCGCCTGGCACCCGGCGACCGGCGCCGCGTCCGGGTCGACGAGGACCGCGAACGGTACATGTGGACGCGGATGCGCGAGCACCTCGCGGCCACCGGCACCGACCCCGCCGACTGCCTCTACGTCTGCGGCGCGTTCCACGCCGCCAGCCGTGTCGAGGAGTTCGGCGTCGACGGCAGCGACGGCTTCACCATCACCCCGCCCACCCCCACCACGTGGCGGCACGGACTCATCCCCTCCAGCCACGCCGCGATCGAGGCGCAGTTCGGCCTCGCCGCCGGATCGGTGTCCATCGCCGCCTCCGAATGGGCCAAGAACCTCAAGCGGACCGGCGTGCGGCCGTACCGCCTGGAAGGACAGGCCGGCACGAAGAGGAGCACCCGGCCGAGGAAGGCGGCCGTGCCCGCGCTCCCCGCCTCCCCGGCCCCGCCGGCCGACCGGCTCACCGGGTTCCTCCGGCGGCCGCCCGCCCTCGACCCCCTCGACGAGGCCGAACTGCTCGGCTGGTCGGTGGAGATCGTGCGGGCCGCGCGGCGCAACGGCTACCTCGCCTCCACCGCCGACGCCATCGCCGTGTTCGAGACGTCGATCCTGCTGGCCGGGATGCGCGACCGGGTCCGCCCGACGCCGTACGACTTCCAGGACGCGGCCGTCACCTGCATCGAGAAGGAAGCCGTACCGGGGCGGCGCGACGTCGGCCGGCTCGTCGAGATCATGATGGGCGGCGACCGGATCGGCCAGGTCGGCTACGACGCGCTGCCGCCCCTCGCCCGGGACGTCCACGACCGGCTCGCCCCGCTGAACCTCAAACTCCAGCAGCGCGGCGTGCAGCGCGCCCTGCTGGACATCGCCGGCCGGCCCGAACTGGAGCGCTGCTCCGACGTGCTGTGGATGCTGCGCCGGCTGCTGCCCCAGGGCGCCGCCCGGCCGATCATGGGCGACCGGCGCCTGGGGGAGCGCGCCATCCAGGAGTCCTGGGACCTGGCCCTGGGCACCCACCAGCGCGCCCTCATCGAGCTGGGCTACGAGGGCGTCAGCATCGAGCAGGTCCTGGAACAGCGCCTGCGGCGCGCCGCGTACGCCCCGCAGGCGACGGCGGCGCAGGTCCTGGAGACCGTGGAGGACGCCGTCCTCCACCTGCGCAGCCGCCGCCTCGCCGACGAGCTGGGCACCCGCGCCCTGGAGGTCCTCGCGGCGGAGCGCACCGTGGACGGCGCCCCCGAGGTGCTGCGCCGCGTGCGCCGCCTGCTGGCGTACTACCGCACCGCCGAGCCGGCCCTGCCGCCGTGGATCGAGTCCTTCGTCACGACCGGCTACGCGCACTACTGCACGCTGCTGCCGACGGCGTTCACCGACGAGGACGCCACCGTCCGGCAGGTCGCGGCCATGCTGGGGTTCCTCTTCGGCATGGAGGGCCTCGCCCTCTCCCTGGGCTGCGACCGCACGCAGCTGGAGCTGGCCCTCGCCCGGTCCCGTCCGGAGGAGCCGTCCCGCACGGCACTGCTGTGGGCGGCGCAGACCCACCTCGGCACGCTCTCCCGCACGGACCTGCGGGCCCGCTGCGACGAACTGCTCGGCAACCCCCTGGTGGTGCCCGCCTACCCGCGCTACCTCAGCGGGTTCGTGCACGCCCTGGAACCGGTGCCGCACCTGGCGGACTTCGTCGTCGAGGCGGTGTCGAACGCCTTCGCGCGGCTCCCGGACCCGGTGCTGCTGCCCTGGCTGCCGACGCTGATCACCAGCCTGCGGGCGGGCGGCGCGGAACTGGCCCCGCTGCTGATCCGCGAGGCGGGCCGCGTCTTCCCGGCCCGGCTGGCGGAACTGGACTCCTGGACACCGCCGTGGCGCGCCCCGCAGGAGCCCGCGGCCGTCCCGGCGGACCGGCCGGCCGGCGCGGCCCGCGGCGCCGCCCTCCTCCCCGCGCATCCGGCGACGTGCGACGCGCTGGCGGAGCTGCTCGGCTGCGAGGGCACCTGGGAGGGCCCCGCCGCGGACACCCCGCCGGGGGCCGCGCTCCTCACCGCCCACCCGGTGACCGCGACGGCGCTGGAGGCACTGCTGGCGGCCGGCTGACAAACGGCGGGCCGACGGCCGGCTGACGCGCGCCGGACTGACGCGCGCCGGACTGGCGCGCGGCGGGCCGGCGCACCGTGTCCGGACGGCGGTGCGCCGGCCCGTCCTCTGCCGGACGGACGCCCCCGGGCACCGCCCGGCGGTGAACGCCCGCCGCGGGAACGAGGGGAACGAGGAGAGCGAGGGGAACGAGGAGAGCGAGGGGAGTGGCGGGAGCGAGGGGAGTGGCGGGAGCGGTCCGACACCCGCCGTCACCGGTGCCGTCGCGGGACGTCGGCCCGACTCCGCATGCCAGTACGGGATTTGGGCATCCGTGCGGGCCGGCGTCCCCCGCCCGGGTCGTTCACGGGCACCCGCCGTGTGCGTACGGGCGCACCGGGCAGATCCTCCGTGACAGAACGCGCGAGGGCGAGGAGCACGCCGGTGACCGACGTCTGTTTCAGAGCCGATTTCGCCTCGGACCACCAGTGGGTCGCGGGCCACTCGTGGGCCTATCCCGACGGGGGGCCCGTCAACCCCGACGACAACAAACTCGATTACCTCGTGGCCGATCCCGCCTACTCGCGGACCGGCACCTTCCGGGCCACCCGACGCGACGACGGCCTCTGGGACACGGGACTGCTCACCACGGAAGGCAGCGACGAGGGCTTCATGGCCCGCACCGGCGACCGGCTCGAGGCCCGGGTGCGGCTGCCCGCCGAGACCGGGGCCTGGCCCGCCATCTGGACCTGGCGCGACGGCGACCAGGAGATCGACGTCTTCGAGTACCACCCCGACAACCCGGACCTGCTGGAACTCTCCAACCACGTCCGGGCCGCCCACCGCTACCACCGCGACGACGCGGTCGCCCCCGGCGCCTGGATCGACCTCGCCGTCGAGTTCGGCGCCCGCAACGTCGTGTGGTCCCTGAACGGCACGACGGTCTTCGCCGACCGGCGCGGCGTCGGATCGCGCTGGCACGCCTACCTCATCGTCAACCTCTCGGTGTGCGCGGGCCGTTACCACCCGCCGCCCGACCCGGAGGTGACGGAGATGTCCTTCGAGGTGGCCTCCCTCACCGTCCACCGCCACACCTGAGCCCGACGTCCCACGGCCCCGGCCCGCGTGCGGGCACTGTGCCACGGCCCGCGCCGCCCGGCCACCCGGGTGGTGCGGCCGGGCTACGGCGTCCCCCGAACGGCCCGCCCCAGGGGGACGCCGGACGCGGCGCGCGGTCTTCTGGAGGTACGCCCGACAGAAGGGACGAGCCGTGTACGAGATGAAGGTGGGCCTTGCGTCGGGTGGCGGTGAGCATGTGTGGCACGTGGTGGTCCCGCACCACGGGACGAGCCTGTGCGGCACCGATGTCTCCGCCACCGGCGCGACGGCCACGAACACCACCGACCGCCACTGCACCCCCTGCATGCTCCATCTGCAGACGCTGCTGGACGCCGACCGGAACTGATCCGGCCGGCCCCCCGCGGGAGCTCCCGCGCCGCGCCTCCCCCCGGGGCCCGTCGCCCGGGGGTACGGCCGACGGAGGGACGAAAAGGTGCGGGCGCCCGCGACACCGCATCAGATGGGAGGCATGCGAAGGCCCCTGAGAGCGGCGTTCGGCCGCCTGCGTCTGTACGCGACCGGTCTGCCGGTCGCCCTGTCCGTACTCCTCTCCACGCACCAGTCCATATCCCCGCCGGCCCCCGGCGGGGAGCCGCCCGGCGCCCCCGTCCCCGCCCGCGGGACCGCCCGCATGGGCATGGGCGTCGCCCTCCACGACGGCCGGACCGGCTCCCCCGACACCCGCGCGGCGACCCGGCCCGAGGGCGTCGACGTCTCCAGCCACCAGCGCGACGTCGCCTGGACGACGCTGTGGGCCTCCGGTGTCACCTTCGCCTACGTCAAGGCCACCGAGGGAACCTCCTACACCAACCCCTACCACGCCCAGCAGTACAACGGTTCCCGCGCCGTCGGCATGCTCCGCGGCGCCTACCACTTCGCGACGCCCGACACCTCCGGCGGCGCCGCGCAGGCCGACTACTTCGTCGACCACGGCGGCGGCTGGAGCCCCGACGGCACGACCCTGCCCGGCGTCCTCGACATCGAGTGGAACCCCTACGGCGACGCCTGCTTCGGCAAGACCCACGCCTCGATGGTCTCCTGGATCGCGAGCTTCCTCGCCCGCTACAAGGCCCGCACCGGCCGCGACGCCGTCATCTACACCGCCACCAGCTGGTGGACCCAGTGCACCGGCAACCACGCCGGCTTCGCCGCCACCAACCCCCTGTGGATCGCCCGGTACGCCGCCACGCCGGGCACCCTCCCGGCCGGCTGGGCCCACCACACCTTCTGGCAGTACACCTCCACCGGACCCACCGTCGGCGACCACGACCGGTTCAACGGCACCCCGGACGGACTGCGGAAACTGGCCACCGGCTGACGGCGACGGGCCCGCCGCACCGACGCCGGGCGTCCGACGACCCGGACCGCACCGGGCATGACCGGTCCGGTCCGGGGGACAGGCAGGACCATGCACACACACCGAGACGGACCCGACCGCGACCACCGCCGCCCCGAAGGGATGAGCGACGACACCGTGCGGGCCCTGGGCGCACTGTCCAAAGCACTGGAGACGACGGAGCGGGCCAGGGGCCACCTCTACGGATTCCACCAGCTGACCGGCACCGCCGACCTCCAGCTGGACGAGGCGGTCTCCCTCCTGCGCAGGGCCGGGCACGACGAATGGGCCGAGCAGGTCTCCACCGAGATCCTCGGCCGCAACGTCATCCCCGGCCACTGGACCTTCCAGATCGTCGAGGCCTACGACCGCACGTACTACGAGGCGTTCAAGCGGCTCGAGCGCGCCGCCGTCGACGAACTGGCCGAGGGCAGGGACCACCTCCACGAGGCGGAGATGAAGGAAGCCCGCCGTACCGCCGGCCATCCCGACCACACCGCCCGCCCGGAAACGGGGGAGACGCGAGGGTGAGTGGCCCGGCTCACATGGCACTCCGGTGACGGCACCGACACCATGGTCCCGTCACCGGCAGGCTGAAGGGATCCAGGATGTTCCGCAAGGTGCTGGTCGCCAACCGTGGCGAGATCGCGATCCGGGCGTTCCGCGCCGGCTACGAGCTGGGCGCGCGCACCGTCGCGGTGTTCCCGCACGAGGACCGCAACTCGCTGCACCGGCTGAAGGCCGACGAGGCCTACGAGATCGGCGAGCCGGGACATCCCGTGCGGGCGTACCTGTCCGTGGAGGAGATCGTCGGCGCGGCGCGCCGGGCGGGCGCGGACGCCGTGTACCCCGGCTACGGGTTCCTCTCCGAGAACCCCGAACTGGCCCGCGCCTGCGAGGAGGCGGGCATCACCTTCGTCGGACCCGACGCCCGCACCCTGGAACTGACCGGGAACAAGGCCAGCGCGGTCGCCGCCGCCAGGGCCGCCGGCGTACCCGTCCTCGCCTCCTCGCAGCCCTCCGACGACATCGGCGAACTGCTCCGCGCCGCCGAGGACATCGGCTTCCCGGTCTTCGTCAAGGCGGTCGCCGGCGGCGGAGGGCGCGGCATGCGGCGCGTCGAGGACCCCGACCGGCTGCGCGAGTCCGTCGAGGCCGCGTCCCGCGAGGCGGCGTCCGCGTTCGGCGACCCCACCGTCTTCCTGGAGAAGGCCGTCGTCGACCCCCGCCACATCGAGGTGCAGATCCTCGCGGACGGCGAGGGCGGCGTCATCCACCTCTTCGAACGCGACTGCTCGGTCCAGCGCCGCCACCAGAAGGTCATCGAACTGGCGCCCGCCCCGAACCTGGCACCGGAGCTGCGGGACCGGATCTGCGCCGACGCCGTCCGCTTCGCCCGCGAGATCGGTTACCGCAACGCCGGCACCGTCGAGTTCCTCCTCGACCGCGACGGCCACCACGTCTTCATCGAGATGAACCCCCGCATCCAGGTCGAGCACACGGTCACCGAGGAGGTCACCGACGTCGACCTCGTCCAGGCCCAGCTGCGCATCGCCTCCGGTGAGACCCTGGCCGACCTCGGCCTGTCGCAGGACACGGTCACCCTGCGCGGCGCGGCCCTGCAGTGCCGCATCACCACCGAGGACCCCGCCAACGGCTTCCGGCCCGACACCGGCCGCATCAGCGCCTACCGCTCGCCGGGCGGGTCCGGCATCCGCCTCGACGGCGGAACCACCCACGCCGGTACGGACATCAGCGCCCACTTCGACTCGATGCTCGTCAAACTCACCTGCCGGGGCCGGGACTTCCCGACCGCGATCAACCGCGCCCGCCGCGCCGTCGCCGAGTTCCGCATCCGCGGCGTGGCCACCAACATCCCCTTCCTCCAGGCCGTCCTGGACGACCCCGACTTCCGGGCGGGGCGGGTCACCACCTCGTTCATCGAGGAACGCCCGCACCTGCTCACCGCCCGCTCCTCCGCCGACCGCGGCACCAAGCTGCTCACCTACCTCGCCGACGTCACCGTGAACAAGCCGCACGGCGAACGGCCCGACCTGATCGACCCCGTCACCAAGCTGCCCCCGCTGCCCGACGCCGAGCCGCCCGCCGGCTCCCGGCAGCTGCTCGTCGACCTCGGGCCCGAGGGCTTCGCCCGCAGACTGCGCGAGTCACCGACGCTCGGCGTCACCGACACCACCTTCCGCGACGCCCACCAGTCGCTGCTCGCGACCCGCGTGCGCACCAAGGACCTCCTCGCCGCCGCCCCGGCCGTCGCCCACACCCTGCCCCGGCTGCTCTCGCTGGAGTGCTGGGGCGGCGCCACCTACGACGTCGCCCTGCGCTTCCTCGCCGAGGACCCCTGGGAGCGGCTGGCCGCCCTGCGCGAGGCCGTCCCCAACATCTGCCTCCAGATGCTGCTGCGCGGCCGCAACACCGTCGGCTACACCCCCTACCCGACCGAGGTCACCGACGCCTTCGTGCAGGAGGCCGCCGCCACCGGCATCGACATCTTCCGCATCTTCGACGCCCTCAACGACGTCGGCCGGATGCGCCCCGCCATCGACGCCGTGCGCGAGACGGGCACCGCGGTCGCCGAGGTCGCCCTCTGCTACACCTCCGACCTGTCCGACCCGGGCGAACGCCTCTACACCCTCGACTACTACCTGCGCCTGGCCGAGCAGATCGTCGAGGCCGGCGCCCACGTCCTGGCCGTCAAGGACATGGCCGGCCTGCTGCGCGCCCCGGCCGCCGCCACCCTCGTCTCCGCGCTGCGCCGCGAGTTCGGCCTGCCGGTGCACCTGCACACCCACGACACCGCGGGCGGCCAGCTCGCCACCTACCTCGCCGCGATCCGGGCCGGCGTGGACGCCGTCGACGGCGCCGTGGCCTCCATGGCCGGGACCACCTCCCAGCCGTCGCTGTCGGCGCTGGTCGCCGCGACCGACCACTCCGACCGCCCCACCGGCCTCGACCTCCAGGCCGTCGGCGACCTCGAGCCGTACTGGGAGGGCGTCCGCCGGATCTACGCCCCCTTCGAGGCGGGCCTCGCCTCGCCCACCGGCCGCGTCTACCACCACGAGATCCCCGGCGGGCAGCTGTCCAACCTGCGCACCCAGGCCGTCGCGCTCGGCCTCGGCGACCGCTTCGAGGACATCGAGGCGATGTACGCCGCCGCCGACCGCATCCTGGGCCGCCTGGTGAAGGTCACCCCGTCGTCCAAGGTGGTCGGCGACCTCGCCCTGCACCTCGTCGGCGCCGGCGTGTCCCCGGCCGACTTCGAGTCCCACCCCGACTCCTACGACATCCCGGACTCCGTCATCGGCTTCCTGCGCGGCGAACTGGGCACCCCGCCCGGCGGCTGGCCCGAGCCGTTCCGCACCAAGGCCCTGCGGGGCCGCGCGGAGGCCAAGCCCGTCACGGAGCTGACCGGCGAGGACCGGGAGGGCCTGGAGAAGTCCCGCCGCGCCACCCTCAACCGGCTGCTGTTCCCCGGCCCCACCCGCGAGTTCGACGCCCACCGCCAGGCCTACGGCGACACCAGCGTCCTGGACAGCAAGGACTTCTTCTACGGACTGCGGCCGGGCAAGGAGTACGCCGTCGACCTCGAGCCCGGCGTGCGGCTGCTGATCGAGCTGCAGGCGGTGGGCGAGGCCGACGAGCGCGGCCTGCGCACCGTGATGTCCTCCCTCAACGGCCAGCTCAGGCCCATCCAGGTCCGCGACCGGGCGGCCGCCTCCGACCTCCCGGTCACCGAGAAGGCCGACCGGTCCAAGCCCGGCCACGTCGCGGCGCCGTTCGCGGGCGTGGTGACCCTGGCGGTCGCCGAGGGCGACGAGGTGGAGGCCGGCGCCACGGTCGCCACCATCGAGGCGATGAAGATGGAGGCCACCATCACCGCCCCGCGCGGCGGCCGGGTCAGCCGCCTCGCCGTCAACCGCGTCCAGCAGGTGGAGGGCGGCGACCTGCTCGTCGAGGTGGGCTGAGCCGGCCGGGGCGGGCCGGTCCCGCCCCGGCCGTGCGGCCGCGGCCGGTCGCTCCCCGGCGGCCGCGTACCGTCCGCGGGTCTCGTCGTGCTCCGGCGGGTCGTCGGGCCGGCCCGCGCGCCGGGCGGTTCCCGTGCCCCGCGCGGGCGGGACGTCACCGGCCCGGACCGGTGGTGGCGCGGACCGGGTGCCCCGGGGCCGCCCGCGCGGCCGGGCCCGCGAGCCCGGCCCGAACGGGACCCCTACGCGTCGGCCGTGCCGCGCGGCCGCACCAGCCCGCTCTCGTACGCCAGGATCGTGGCCTGCACGCGGTCGCGCAGCCCCAGCTTGGACAGCAGGGCGTTCACGTGGGTCTTCACCGTGCCCGTGGTCACCCCGAGCGCGGCGCCGATCTCGGCGTTGGCCAGCCCCGCCGCGATGTGCAGCAGGACCTCCTTCTCCCGGGGCGTGAGCGAGGACAGCGCACCGGTGACGGCGGGCGGCCGCGGGGCGCCCTGCGCGAAGGTGCCGATCAGGCGGCGGGTCACGGTCGGGGCGAGGATGCCCTCCCCGGCGGCGACGACGCGGATCGCGGACAGCAGGTCCTCGGGCATGGCGTCCTTGAGCAGGAACCCCGACGCCCCCGCGCGCAACGCCTCGTAGACGTAGGCGTCCAGGTCGAAGGTGGTCAGCACCAGCACCCGCGGCCCGTCCGGCACCGAGGTGACGAGACGGGTCGCGGTCAGGCCGTCCATGCCGGGCATGCGGATGTCCATCAGCACCAGGTCGGGCCGCCGCTCGGCGGCCAGCGCCACCGCCGACGCCCCGTCACCGGCCTCGGCGACCACGGTCAGATCGGGTTCGGCGTCCACGATGGCGGCGAATCCGGCACGGACCACCGCCTGGTCGTCGACGACCATCACACGCGTGACGACGGGGACACCTCCTGGACGGGCTCCGGACCGGGCCGGGCCGACAGCAACGCCCTTACGATACCGGGCTCTTCGCACACGATCCGCCCCGCCCCGGCGGGGACCCGCGCCCGCAGCCGCCCGGCCACCGGCCCGGTCACCGCCAGCGGCACGCCCGACACGGTGACCCGCAGCACCTCCCGGCGCCGCCTGAACGTCACCCGCGCCGGACCCTGGTCACCCGCGCCGAGCGCCGTCTCCACGATCCCGTACGCCGACAGCGCCACCGGTGACGGCAGGTCCCGCGCGGCCTTCGGCAGGCCGCGCACGCGCACCCGGCGGCCGGACGAGGACAGGTCCCGGCACAGCGAGACGAGGTCCGCGGCAGCGGGCGCGGGGGAGCGGTGCCGCCCGGGTTCCTCGGACCCGCCCAGGCCGTGCAGGAGTTCGCGCATCGCCGACAGCGCCGCCCGGGCCTCCGCGGCCACCTCGTCCAGCTGCCCCTGCCGGGCCCGCTCGACCAGCGCGGCCGTGCGCTCCAGGACGGCGTCGCGCAGCCGCGCCGCCAGCCGCCGCCGTTCCGCGTCCGCCGCCCGCTCCGCGTGCCACAGCGAGGTGGCGAGCGCGTGGTCGTCCAGGGCCAGGACCCGCAGGCGCCTGCGGCGCACCGCCAGCCCGGCGCCCCACAGGGCGGCGAACACCCCGGCCGTCAGAACGGCCAGCGGCACGAACACCAGCACGGCGGTGAGCCGTACCGATGCCGTCCCCGTCAGCCTCCCCTCCGCCGCCGCCGTCGCCACCACCACCGCGGAGAGCGACACCGCCGACATCCCCCAGGCCGGCCAGGTCCGGGCGGCGCCGCGGCCGTAGACCCCCATCGCGTACACGGCGAGCAGCTCCGCGACGGCCCCCACGTCGAAGAACCGCGACACCCGCACCGGGACGTCGGCCACGACGACCGTCACCGGCCACAGCCACGACGTGGCCAGCACCCCGAGGAGGGCCGCCCACGGGGCACGCCGGCGCCACAGCAGCGGCACGGCGTGGACCGTCAGCAGGACCGCCAGGACGGACAGCCCCGGCAGGGCGCCCCGCAGGCTCGTCCCCGTCCAGTCCTCCGCGGCGATCAGCACGGACAGCAGGGGCAGCACCGCCGCCGAGAACACCAGGACCGGATCGGCCAGCCGCTGCTCCCGCAGCACGTCCCGGCGCCCGCTCCCCTCGTCCGGGTTCCGGGGCCCGGTGGCGTCGGGCAGCGTGGCCCGGACCCGCCAGCCCCCGTCCGGGCGGGGACCGGCGGTCAGCTCCCCGCCGACGGCGGCCGCCCGCTCCCGCATCCCGGTGAGCCCGCGCCCCGACCCGAGGCCGCCGATCCCGGACGGGGTGGAGCCGCGCGGCGCGGCGTTGTCCACGGTCAGCTCCAGGACGCCGTCCCCGCGCCGGACGGCGACGCGCGCGGCACCGCCCGGCGCGTGACGCAGGGTGTTGGTGAGGGCCTCGCGGACGATCCCGTGGACCGCCTCCGCCGCGGGACCGGCCAGGTCGGCGGGGAGGTCGGTCTCGATCGGCCGGCCCAACCGGCCGAAACCGGCGATGAGTTCCTCGATCCGGGCGGTCGTCGGACCGGACCGCGCGTCGTCCTCGGTGTCCCACAGCAGCCCGACGAGCCGTTGCAGCGAGGTGAGGGTCTCGGCGCCGGTGCGCCGCGCGAACGACAGGGCCTCCGCCGTCAGTTCCGGTCGGCCCGGTCCCAGCCGGCGGGCGGCGTCGGCGGTGATGACGACGGACGTCAGGTGGTGTGCGCTCACGTCGTGCAACTCGCGTGCCAGCCGCCGCCGTTCGGTGTCGGCCGCCCGGCGCCGGGCCTCCTCCGCGCCGGCCAGCCGGCGGGCGGCGGCCGACCGCCCGTCGAGCCACTGGCGCCGGCCCTCGCCGAGCCCCGCGCACACCAGGTACACCAGCGCGCCGAGCGCCCATTCCGAGGCGAGGGCCGGCCGGAACCCGAGGTGCGCGAACGACAGCAGCCACTCGACGCCGACGGCCGCGGCGACCGCGCGGACGGTCACCGGCACGGGGCGGCGGACGGCGACCGAGTACAGCGCGACCAGCGTGCCGAACCCGAAGCAGCCCTCCTCCCAGGCCACCTGGCCGGCCACCAGCGTGCCCAGCGTCCAGGCCAGGCACCGGACCGGTGCCTGCCGCCGGTGGCCCAGCGCGGCGGTCTCGACGGCCAGGACGGCCAGCGCGGCCGCGAGCCGGACCGGCCCCGGCCCGTCCGCGCCGGCCGGGTCCGCGCCGGTCGCCCACCAGATGAGCTGCCCGGCCGCGAGCAGGGCGGGGAGCAGCCAGTTGCGTATCGTCTCCATGTCGCGACGAGCGTAGGCCGCGGCCCGGCCGGGTGCACCCGCCACCGGCACGAGGCCGCCCTCCACCCTGCGATGGAGGCGCCGTTCCTGCGCCGGGCCGATGTCCGGGCGCGGGCGGTCGACGAGGATGGCCGTCATGACGAACCCGCCCGTCCCCGGGCCGACCCCGCTCCCCCTCCGGCCCGCCGCCTTCCCGCAGCCGGGCCGGCCCGCCGGTCCGCCGTCGGGCCGGTTCGCCCTCACACCGCCCGGTCACCCCGCCGAACCCCTCGGCCACCACCGCCTGGCCCGCGTCTCGGCCCGGCACCGGTGGTGGCGGCCGGTCCTCGGCACCCTGTTCCTGACGGTGGCGTACGTCCTGACGGCCGGGCTGCTCTACGCCCTCGTCGACGCCGTGGGGCATGCGCGCGGGTACCCCGAAGGCCCGGACGGCACCGTGGAGTTCGGGCCGGTGACGACCACCGCCGTCGACCTGGCGATGCTCGCCGTCGCCATCCCCCTCGTGCTCCTCGCGGTCCGGTGGACCGGCCGCCGCCCGGCCGGCACGGTCTCCTCCGTGACGGGCGGACTGCGCCGGCGCTGGCTGGGCCTGTGCGTGCTCGCGGCCCTGCCGGTCCTCGCCGTGACCGGCGGGGCGATGTTCCTGCTGTCCGCGGAGGACGGGGAGCCGCAACGGTGGGCCGGCTGGGAGGTCTTCGGGCCGGCCCTGGCCGTACTGGTCCTGCTGGTGCCCTTCCAGGCGGCGGCCGAGGAGTACGTCTTCCGCGGCTGGCTCACCCAGGCGGTCGGCGCGTTCGTCCGCTCGCCCTGGATCGCGGTCGCGCCCCAGGCGGTGCTGTTCGCCGCCGCCCACGGCTGGGGCACCCCCTGGGGCTTCGCCGACCTGGTGGTGTTCGGGGCCGTCGCGGGCCTGCTGACCGTGCGTACCGGCGGGCTGGAGGCCGCCATCGGCCTGCACGCCGTCAACAACCTCTTCGCGTTCGCCGCCGCGGCCGCCGTCGCCGACGGCCTGGAGAGCGACGACACCGCCGCCGACCTGCCCTGGCACCTCGTCGTCGTCGACCTGGCCGGAGTCGCCCTGTACGCCGCCGCCGTCCTGTGGCTGGCCCGGCGGCGGAGGCCGGCGCGCACCGCCCCGGCGCCGCTCCCGCCCGCCCCGCCACCGCTCCCGTTCGTCCCGGCGCCGCTCCCGCCCGCCCCCGCACTGCTCCCGCCGGCCCCGGCCGGGTACGCCCGCGCACCGGTGGGGCCGGCGGCCGTTCCCCCACATGAGGGGCGCACGGGGCAGGGCGGTGAGCCCTGTACGCGCCCCCGCGGGCGTGGGCAGAATGCGCCCTGCCAGTGATCACCCGGCGGAGGCGTCGTTCCGCTCCGCCGACTTCCCCGGGAAGGAAGGTCGGTCGCCGTGTTGTTGCGTCTCCCCACCTCCGTGTCCGAAGCGCGGGAATGCCTCGCCGAGGGCGCCGTGCCGATAGGCGGGGCCACCCTCGTGTGGGCCACCTGGCAGCGGGACGGCTTCCCCGAACTGGCCATGTCTCTTAGGGAGTTGCCCGAAGCCAACGTGGTCGGGCGCGGGACGCTGGGGGCGGCCGTGGTGCTGCACCGCATCGGCGCCGAGGCGCCGGAGGCGCTGCGCGGGGCCGCCGCCGGCATCGGCACCGGAGCCGTGCGCAGGACCGCCACCGTCGGCGGCAACATCGTCGGCAGCACGCTGCGGTGCCTGCTGCCCGCCGCCCTCGTCCTGGACGCGCGGGCCACGGTCCTCGAGTCCGGCCGGGTGTACGAGACCGATCTCGCCGAGACCGTGGCCAAGCGCCACCTCATGCTCGGACTGCGCTGGCGCGACCCGGTCGTGAGCGGCTACCACAAGGTTCCCGCGGACGCGGGCGGGCCGCCGCCCTTCGTCGTCGCGACCGCCGTCCACGACGACGGCGACGGCCGCCGGCTCCTGCGGGTCGCCGCCCGCGACGGCTACGAGGTGCTCAGCGAGGGCGTCCCGTGCGCGGCCGGCTCCGACGAGGCGTCGCACGCCCTGGAGCGCACGGAGTTCGGCGCGCTGCCCGCCGAGGCGCGCGCGGTCGTCCACCGGCAGGTCGCGGACGTCGTGGCCCGCTCCGCCGGGGCCTGACCGGGGCGGGGCCCGGGCCTGACCGCAGCCTGACCAGGGCTTGATCCGGGCGAGCCCCTGCCGGACACCGGACCTGCCGGACACCGGACCTGCCGGACACCGGACCTGCCGGTGCGACGGCGGTCGTCGCACCGGCAGGCCCTCACGCCCTGCTTCACGGGAACTGCGTGATCTTCGACGGGATGGTGTCCGTGCCCGAGGTCGGCGCCCCGGTGTCGTTGACCACGTGCGCGTACTGGCCCTTGCCGCCCAGGGAGATCACCTGGAGGCTGTGCAGCCGCACCCCCGGTCTCACCGGGACCTGGAAGCCGTGGTGCTGCACGATCGAGGGGTCGGACGTGAAGTTGCAGTAACTGCCCAGTCCCCAGGCCTCGTGCTCGTTCACCGTGTCGGCCACCTTGTAGGCCGCGTAGCCGACGATGCCGTCGTGGGTGACGGCGGCCGCGTTCGGGACGTCGTAGGCCTTCTCGTTCTGGAAGAAGACCGTCCGCCCGCGTTCGCCGTTCCAGACCACGTCGTACTTGTTGAAGTGCTCCACGAACAGGCCCGTGGTCAGGACGTCGTCGCCGTTGACCCGCAGGCCGTAGTCGGCGCGGTTGGTCTCCCAGCCGACGCCCTCGCCGTGGTCGGCGCGCCAGATCCAGGTGTGGTCGATGACCACGTCGTCGCTGTTGACCACCACCGAGTCGGTCGCCAGACCGGGGCCGGCACCGCCGATGCGGACGAACACGTCCTGCATGGTGGTGGGGTTGGCCGCGTGGTCGGCGTTCGACCCGGCCGGGCCGATCCGCAGCAGCGCGTCGGAGCGGACCGCGCCCGCGTCGATGAGGAACCCGGCGAGCCGGACGCCGTCGACGTCGGCCACGTGCATCGCGTCCACACCGCCGTCGGGGACGAGCGTGGCCAGACCGAGACCCAGCACGACGGTGTCGGCGCGGTTCACCTCGATCGCGCGGTCGAGGTGGTAGACGCCGGGCGTGAACAGCAGGTGCAGGCCCTGGGCGAGCGCGGCGTTGATCGTGGCGGCCGTCGCGCCCGGCTTGACGACGTAGAACCGGCTCAGCGGGATCGAGGTGCCGCCCGCGTTGGCCGGCCAGGACACCCCGCGCGCGTTGGTGCGCTTGGCGGGCACGAACACCTTGTAGTCGCCGCCGTCGAGGTACAGGAACGGCTTCTCGCGGGAGACCGGGGTGGTGTCCAGCGTGGTGTAGGGGCCGGTGTCGAAATTCGTCGCCGGGGCACCCTGGACGCCGGTGAACGTCATGTTCCACACGCCGTTGGTCCAGCCGCCGACCGAACTGTCCCGGGTGTACCACTGCTGCTGGGAGTACGGCCCCACGGTGCCGTCGATCTTCGAGTCGGCGATGTAGCCGCCGGAGGCCCAGCCGTAGCCGTTCGGAGCGAGGTTGAGGCCGCCCTGGACGTGGATCCGGCGGAACGGCGCCGCCTGCGCCACCGCCCACCGGTCGGTGCCGTTGACCGGGCGGACGGCCAGGTTCTCCGCCGAACGCCAGAAGTTCTGGGTGGCGTTGCCGTTGAACCAGCCCGCGTCGACGGTGATGTCACCGTTGATCTGGGTGTCGTCGGGGTTGAGCCCGAGCCCGGAGATCGAGGTGTAGAAGCCGATCTGGGCGTTGACGCCGTTGTACGTGCCGGGCTTCAGCAGGAACTGGTAGCGCGCGGAGCCGAACTGGTTCGACTCCTGCTGGGCGAAGACCTGGTCGAACCTCTGCTGGAGGTTCGGGGTGCTCGGGTCCACGACGATGACGTTGGGTCCCAGGTCCCCGCCGCCCTGGATCGGGGGGGTGCCGGTGGTGCCGGTGTGCACGGCGACCTCCCACAGCGAGTAGCCGTACGGCGTGGCGCGGGTGGTGCCGTTGATCCGCACGTACCGGCCGGAGCCGCTGACGTCGTAACTCGTCCTGCCGCCGGTCGCGCCGGTCACGCTCCGCAGGGTGTTCCAGGTCTGTCCGTCCGCGGAGGCCTGGATCTGGAAGTCCTTCGCGTAGGCGGCCTCCCAGTTCAGGTCGATCCCGCACAGGTCCCGCACCGAGCCCAGGTCGACCCGCAGCCACTGGGGGTCGGAGGCCTGGCTGGACCAGCGGGTGCCGTCGTCGCCGTCGAACGCGGCGGAGGCGGGGGTGCCGGCGTTCTCCGTCGAGGAGGCCGCGGCGGGCGCGCCCTGCGCCGCGTTCGCGGTGTCGCAGGTGCCGGGAGCGGTGCCGCCGGAGGTGCCGTAGACCTGGAACTCCCAGAGGGAGTAGCCCCAGGCGGTGGCCCGGCGCACGCCCTGCATCCGGACGTAGCGGCCCTGGCCGGACACGTCGTGGGCGTCGGTGCCGCCGTCGCCGCCGGTGACCGTCCTCAGGTCGGTCCAGGTGCTGCCGTCCGCGGAGATCTGGAGCCGGTAGTCCTTCCCGTAGGCGGCCTCCCACTGGAGGACCACCCTGCTGACGGTGGCGGTGGCGCCCAGGTCCACCTGGAGCCACTGCGCGTCCGTGGCGGCGGAGGACCACCGGGTGCCGGTGTTCCCGTCCACGGCGAGGGCGGCGCCGGTGCCGGCGTTCTCGGTCGACGACGCGGTGGCCGTCCGGCCTTGCGAGAGCGGGGTGTCGGCCGCCGCCGCGGCCGGCCGGTTCGTGGGGAGGGCGAGCAACGCCGCCGTGGCGGCGAGCGCGACACCCAGGGATCTGAGTCTCATGCGGGTTCCCTGCGGGGTGAGTGCGGGTGGGTACGGACGGGTGGGTGCGAGGGGGTGGACGCGAGCGGGCGGGTGCGGGTGGTCACGGACGGGCGCGGGCGGGTGCGGGTTCGGCGGGGTGGACGACCCGCCGGAACGACCGCTTAGTTCACGGCTTGATTTAACTGATGACGTCTTTGGTCCGGCAAGCCCTGTGAAGCAGGAAACTTTTCGAGCGGTGACCGCGGCCGACTCGCCGCGGTCACCGCCGTGTTCAGAAGACGACGCCCGCGGACCCGCCCGCGGACCCGCCCGTCGCCCCGGTCCCGGCCGTGGCGTCAGGTCTCGCGCACCGGCGCGTAGGCCTCCGGCTGCAGCCCGAACGTCCAGGCGACCCCCGCACGGGCCGTCCGGGTCGACGGCGGAACCCGCAGCCAGTAGGTGCGCCGGGTGCCGTCCGGCTCCGGCGTGGAGTTGAGGACCTCCACCATCACCACCGGCTCGTCGCCGTCGAGGTCGATCCGCCACAGGGTGCCCGTGGCGTCCCGGTGCAGCGGACGCGCCCCGGAGTCGGTCAGGTAGCGGTCGTAGCCGTAGTGCTCCAGCATCACCCGGCGCAGTTCGGCGTTCTCCTCGGCCCGGATCCGCTCCGGCGTCAGGGCCGTCAGCTCGTCGAGGAACGCGGCGGGAACCGGCATGCCGCGCCAGGCGTACAGGGCGAAGCCGTCGGGGTACGCCAGCGCCGGGCCGTCCCCGCGGTCCAGGCGGCCCGCCTCGTCCCGGTGCAGCGCGACCGGACGTTCGCACACCACCGCGACCCCGGCGAACGGCCACCACCAGCCGGCCGTGCGGCACACCGCGGCCAGTCCGTCGAGCGGCTCCCGGTCGGTGGGGAACGCGGCGAGCCACGGCGCGTCGTGCTGTCCGAGCACGGCGTCCAGCAGGAGCAGCCGCACCTCGGTCTCCGCGGCCCGGCCGCCGGGGCCGGTCCCGTCCGCCAGTTCCTCCAGCACCCCCCGCCGGATCCGCTCGACCAGGGCCTGCGTGGCCTCCCACAGGCGGCCGCCCGTCGCCGCCCAGTGCGCCGCCCACCCCGCGGCCCCCAACTCGCCGTGCACGCGGGCCCGTTCGCGTGCCCAGGGGGCCGTGCGGACCGCCTCACGGACGCTGGGGCCCCGGTCCCGCAGCGCGCGTATCAGGGTGACCGCCTCGCGCGGGGAGGCGGCCCACAGCACCCGCTCCGGCTCCACGAGCCCCGCCCGCCGGTACGCCAGCCGGACACCGGCCTCGGCGGCCGCGCGATCGGCGGGCACGGCCGCCGCCGCACGCGCGCGCCAGAAGCCGACGCCCTCGGCGGCGTCCCGCGCGTCCGCGGCGTCCCGCGTGTCCGCCGCCGCTTCCGCCGCACCCCGCCCGTCCGCCGTCCCCTCCATGTCCACGATGCCCGCGGTGTCCGCGGTCTCCAGGGGCTCCGTACCGGTCATCCGCTCCTCCGTCACCTGCGTCCCCACCCGCTCAGTCCGCCACGATCCGCACGGACCCCGGCACGTACTCCCGCTGCCGGATCACCCGGAACCACCCCTTGGGCAGCGGGATCACCGCGTGTTCCTCGTGCACCACCCGGCCGCCCTGCGGCAGATGCAGCAGCAGCGGGCCGAACGGCCCCGGCTCCCGCACCAGTTCCCCCGGCCCGACGACCGCGTGGGCGTGCCCGGTCACCTCACCCAGCGCCAGCACCAGCCGGCCCCGCCGGTCGCGCGGCTCCTTCGGCGCGGCGGCGACGTGCGCGGGCACGGCCTCCTCCGCCACCGGAACGATCAGCACGTCTCCCTGCCGGTACACGAACGGCCCTCCCTCCCGCCGGCGCGGGACGCGCCGGACTCATGACGCAGACCGTAGGCGCCCCCACTGACAACGCCCGGGACCGTGCCCGCCCGGGACCGTGCCCGCCCGGGACCGTGCCCGCCCGGGACCGTGCCCCGCCACCGGTCCTGTCAGTGCCTGTTGGTAGAACTGCGGTCACCACGGAACGCACCTTCTTCCTCCCCAGGAGCAGCCGCATGACCATCGGTGACCACCTCGACGCGCTGTACCGGCTGCCCGCCCACACCTTCCCGGGCCCCGACGCGCCGACCGACGGCCTTCCCGAGGCGGAGGCCGTCGCCTGGCGGGTCACCAGCGGCGTGTACGACGCCGACGAGGAGTGGACGCAGGCCTTCGCCCGCTTCTGCGCCGCCGTCGACACCACCCGCGTGCGCGCGCTGGTCGTCGGCGCCTGGCAGGAGGCGTACGAGAGCGATCCCACCGCCGTCGTCGAGGCGCTGGTGGCGGCCCGCGAGCGGTTCCCCGCGCTGCGGGCCCTGTTCGTCGGGGACATGGTCATGGAGGAGTGCGAGATCTCCTGGATCAACCAGACCGATCTGACGCCCCTCCTCGCCGCCTACCCCGACCTGGAGGAGTTCGGGATCCGCGGCGGCTCGGGCCTGCGCTTCCCGGCGCTGAGGCACGACTCCCTGCGCCGGCTCACCATCGAGTCCGGCGGCCTGCCCGCGGAGGTCGTGCGCGGCATCGGCGCCAGCGACCTGCCCGCGCTGGAGCACCTCGACCTGTGGCTGGGCACCCCCGACTACGGCGGCGACAGCGAGGCCGCCGACCTGGAGCCGATCCTGTCCGGCGCCCGCCTGCCGCGCCTGCGCCACCTGGCCCTGCGCAACAGCGAGATGCAGGACGCCGTCGCCGCGGCCGTCGCCTCCGCGCCGGTGGTCGCCCGCCTGGAGGTCCTGGACCTGTCCATGGGCGTCCTCACCGACGAGGGCGGCGCCGCGCTCCTCGCCGGACAGCCCCTCACCCACCTCAAGAAGCTCGACCTCCACCACCACTACCTCAGCGAGGCCCTGACGGACCGGATCCGCCGGACCGTCGAGACCGAGGGCGTCGAGGTGGACCTCGACCGCGACGACGCCGACGAGGACCACGACGACGACGGCACGGTGTGGCGGTACGTGGCCGTGGGGGAGTGAACAGCCCCTGAACACCCCCCTCGGCGCGTCCCCGAGCACCCCCCTCGGCACGCTCCCGGAAACCCCCGCACCGCGCAGGCCCCCGAACATCCCAGGAGAGGACGTCATGCAGCGGCCGGCCCCCCACCGGCGGCCCCGCTTCGCGGTCGTCGGCAACCCCGAGAACCGCCGGGTCGCCCTCTTCGCGGACGCCGTGCGGGCGGCCGGCCTCCCCGCCCCGCGCGTCGTCGCCTGGGCGGAGGTCCTGCGCGCCGGCGGGGCCGAGTTCGGACCCGAGGAGATCGTCCGGATCGACTCGCCGGGCGAGAACGCGGACGTCGACCGGCTGCTGCGCGGCACCGCCGACCCCACCCGCGTCGAGGGCTCGGCCCGCTGGTACGCCGGCTTCACCGCCGCCCTCGCCGGCCTGCGCGGCGGCATCCGCCTCGACGACCCCGACGACCTCCCCGTGCTGTTCGACAAACGGCGCTGCCACGCCGTCCTCGCCGCCGCCGGCGTGCCGGTCCCGGCCTCGCCCACCTCGGGCCCCGCGGCCGCCCCGGTGCGCGGCTGGGACGACGTACGGGCGCTGATGCGGGAGCACCGGATGCCGCGGCTGTTCGTCAAACCCGCGCACGGCTCGTCCGCGTCGGGCGTGCTGGCCGTGGAGACGGGCGGACCGGGCCGGATCAGGGCCACCACCTCGGTGGAACTCACCTCCGACGGGCGCCTGTTCAACTCTCTGCGGGTCCGCCGCTACCAGGACGAGCGGGAGATCGCGGCCGTCGTCGACGCGCTCGCCCCCGACGGCCTGCACCTGGAACGCTGGTTCCCGAAGGCCTCCCAGCGGGGCCGCGCCGCCGATCTGCGGGTCGTCGTCGTGGCCGGCCGCGCCACCCACGCGGTGGTGCGCACCAGCCGCTCGCCCCTCACCAACCTCCACCTCGGCGGCAGCCGCGGCGACCTCGAGGCGGCCCGGCGGGCCGTGACGGCGGCGGGCGCCCGCTGGTCCGACCTGCTCGGCGTGTGCGAACGGGCCGCCGCCTGCTTCCCCCGCACCCTCTGCGTGGGCGTCGACCTGCTGCCGGCCGTCGACTGGCGCAGAGCCGCCGTCGGCGAGGTGAACGCCTTCGGCGACCTGCTGCCCCGGCTCACCGGCCTCCCCGGCAGCGGCGCGGAGGGCCTCGACACCTACGCCACCCAGGTGGCCGCGGCCCTGAGCGGCGCGCCCGCCCGCCACAGAACAGGAACACCCCATGCGTGAACCGGACCCGAACCGGCCGGACCCGAACCGGCCCGACACCGTCCAGAACCAGCCGGGTGCCGGCCCGAACCGGCCGGACACCGACAGGGAAACCGTGCACGAGCCGGACGCGGACCAGCAGGCTGTGCACCGGCAGGCTGTGCACCAGCCGGACATGAACCAGGTGGTGGGCAGCCACGACCTCCTCCTCGTCACCCTCGACACCCTGCGCCACGACGTCGCCGCCGAGCTGGCCGCCGCAGGCCGCCTGCCCCACCTGGCCCGCCACCTCCCCGGCGGCCGCTGGGAGGAGCGGCACGCCCCCGGCAGCTTCACCTACGCCTCCCACCAGGCGATCTTCGCCGGCTTCCTGCCCACCCCGGCCGCTCCCGGACCGCACCCGCGCCTGTTCGCGGCGAGCTTCGCGGGCAGCGAGACCACCGCCGACAAGACCTTCGTCTTCGACACCCCCGACCTCGTGTCCGGCCTGGCGGAGGCGGGCTACCGCACCGTGTGCGTCGGAGGAGTGGGATTCTTCAACAAGCGGGGTCCGCTGGGCTCGGTGCTGCCCGGCCTCTTCCACGAGTCCCACTGGGAACCGGAGTTCGGCGTCACCTCGCCCCGCTCCTTCGAGAACCAGGTGGCCCGCGCCGAGCGCGTCGTACGCGAACTCCCGCACGAACAGCGGCTGTTCCTGTTCGTCAACGTCTCCGCGCTGCACCAGCCGAACTGGTTCCACCTGCCCGGCGCGACCCGCGAGGCCGGTGACACCCGCGCGTCGCACGCCGCCGCGCTGGAGTACGTCGACCGGCACATCGGCCGGCTGTTCGCGGCGGCGAGCAGCCGGCGCCGCTGCTTCGCGATCGTCTGCTCCGACCACGGCACCGCCTACGGCGACGACGGCTACACCGGCCACCGCCTGGGCCACGAGTCCGTGTGGACCGTGCCCTACGCCCACTTCTTCCTCGACCCCGCACCCCGTCCGACGGAGGCCACCGGATGACGACCGCCGAGCAGACCACCGCCGAGCCGACGACCGCAGAGCAGGCCACCGCCGAGCCGACGACCGCCGAGCCGACCACCCGCACCAGCCCCTACCAGCACTACGTCTACGCCTACCCGCACAAGACGGCCTACCGCGCCCTCCCCGACCGCCCCGCGCTCGGCGCCCTGTGGGCGGCCGAACCCAAGGACGCCCTCTCCCTCTACCTGCACATCCCGTTCTGCGAGGTCCGCTGCGGCTTCTGCAACCTCTTCACCCGCGTCGGCGCCCCCGACGGTCTGACCGGCGCCTACCTCGACGCGCTCGAACGCCAGGCGGACGCCGTACGGCAGGCGCTCGGGGACGGCGACGAGGTGCGCTTCGCCACCGCGGCCTTCGGCGGCGGCACCCCCACCTTCCTCACCGCGGCCGAGCTGGACCGCCTCTGCGACATCGCCGAGCACCGCATGGGCGCCGACCTGCGCGCCGTCCCCCTGTCCGTCGAGGCCTCGCCCGCCACGGCCACCGCCGACCGGCTCGCCGTCCTGGCCGGCCGCGGCGCCACCCGGATCAGCCTCGGCGTGCAGAGCTTCGTCGAGGCCGAGGCCCGCGCCGCCGTACGCCCGCAGCGCCGCGCCGACGTCGAGGCCGCCCTCGGCCGGATCCGCGACGCGCGCGTACCGGTCCTCAACATCGACCTCATCTACGGCATCGACGGGCAGACCGAGGACACCTGGCGCCGCTCCCTCGACGCGGCCCTGGCCTGGCGCCCCGAGGAGCTGTACCTCTACCCCCTCTACGTCCGCCCCCTCACCGGCCTCGACCGCCGCGGCGGCGGCCCCGACCCGGAATGGGACGAGCAGCGGCTGCGCCTGTACCGGGCCGGCCGCGACCACCTCCTCGCCCACGGCTACACCCAGCGGTCCATGCGCATGTTCCGCCGCGCCGACGCCCCCTCCCAGGGACCGGACGACCACGCCTGCCAGACCGACGGCATGATCGGACTCGGCTGCGGCGCCCGCTCCTACACGGCCCGCCTGCACTACTCCTTCGACTACGCCGTCGGCATGCACGAGGTCCGCGCGATCATCGACGACTACGTCCGCGCCACCGACTTCGCCCATGCCGAGGTGGGCCACGTCATGGACGGCCACGAGGCGCGCCGCCGCCACCTCCTGCAGTCCCTCCTCCAGGCCGACGGCCTGCGCACCGACGACTACCGGGCCCGCTTCGCAGCCGCCCCCGCCGACGACTTCGGCCCCGACCTCGAACGCCTCGCCGACCGGGGCTGGCTGACCGGCGACCCGGCCGTCCTCAGGCTCACCCCGGAGGGCCTCGCCCACTCCGACGCGATCGGCCCGGCCCTGTTCTCCCCGGCCGTGCGGGCCGCCATGGCCGCCTACGAGAGGAAGTGAGCAGCCACCGTGGACCTGACACTCCTCTACCGCGGCCCCCTGGCCTCCTGCGACTACGACTGCCCCTACTGCCCGTTCGCCAAGCGGCGCGACACCGGAGCGCAACTGCGCGCCGACCGCGCCGCCCTGGAACGCTTCGCCGAGTGGGCCGAGGGGCAGACCGGGGACCGCCTCTCCCTGCTGTTCACCCCCTGGGGCGAGGCCCTGGTCCGTTCCTGGTACCGGCGCACCCTCGCCGGCCTGTCCCGGCTCCCGCACGTCCGCCGGGTCGCCGTCCAGACCAACCTCAGCTGCCGCACCGACTGGCTCGCCGACGCGGACCCCGACACCCTCGCCCTGTGGTGCACCTACCACCCGGGCCAGACCCCCTACGACCGCTTCCTCGCCAAGTGCCGCGACCTCGCCGCGCGCGGCATCCGCTTCAGCGTCGGCGTCGTCGGCCTGCCCGACCACCTCGAAGCGGCCCGCCGCCTGCGCGCCGACCTCCCCGCCCACGTCTACCTGTGGATCAACGCCGCGGAGGGCCACACCTACACCGACGCCGACGCCGCCCGGTGGACGGACCTCGACCCGCTGTTCCCGTACAGCCGCCACCCGCACACCAGCGCCGGCCTGCCCTGCCGCACCGGCGACTCCGTGGTCTCCGTCGACGGCGAGGGCACGGTCCGCCGCTGCCACTTCGTCCCCGCCCCCCTCGGCAACCTCTACGACGGCTCCTACCGGGCCGCCCTGCGCCCCCGCCCCTGCCCGCTGGCCGTCTGCGACTGCCACATCGGCTACGTCCACCTGGAGACGCTGCCCCTCTACGACGTCTTCGCGGGCGGCGTGCTGGAGCGCGTCCCGGCCACGGTGCCCTCCCGGCACACGGCCGGCCCGCGGATCCCCGGCCACCCGCGGGCCCCCGTCGGCCCGCGGGCCCCCGTGTCCGCGGGGCCGCGGGAGGTTTGAGCCCGCGGATCGTGTCAACCGGGTAGGCATGACCGAGTCGACGCGGGAGACCGAACGAAAGTACGAGGTGCCGGCACCGGGCGACCTGCCGACCCTGTCCGCACTGACCGGCGCGGGCACCGGCTGGTCGCTCGTCGACGGGGGCACCCGCGACCTGGACGCGGTGTACTACGACACCGCCGACCTGCGCCTGCTGCGTGCCTCCGCGACGCTGCGCCGCCGTACGGGCGGCCCCGACGCCGGCTGGCACCTGAAGCTGCCGCTGGACGGCGACACCCGCGAGGAGATCCGCGCCCCCCTCGGGACGAACGACCACGGCAACCCGGACGACATCCCCGAGGGCCTGCGCGACCTGGTGCTCTCCCGGACCCGCGGCGCCCGCCTCGAACCGGTGCTGCGCCTGCGCACCGACCGGACCGTGCGCGAACTGCTCGACGCCGACGGCGGCCTCCTCGCCGAGCTGACGCTCGACCGGGTCCGCGCCGACTCGCTGCGCGGCGACCGCGGCCGCACGTCCTGGACGGAGCTGGAGGTCGAGGCGGTCGCCGAGGAACCCGCCGCCACCGTCCTGAAGCGGGTCGAGAAGGCGCTCCGCAAGGAGGGCTTCACCCGCTCCGACTCCCCGTCCAAGGCGGTCCGCGCCCTGAACGACACCGTGCCCGGCGCGCCGCCCGCCCCGCGGCCGCCCTCCGGCACCCCCGGCACCGCCGGCGAGCACGTGCTCGCCTACCTCACGCGGCAGGTCCGCGCGATCGTCGACCTCGACCCGGCCGTACGGCGCGGCCTGCCGGACTCGGTGCACCGGATGCGCGTCGCCTGCCGCCGGCTGCGCAGCGGCCTGCGCTCCTACCGGCCGCTCCTCGACCGCGCGGTCACGGAGCCGCTGCGCGCCGAACTGAAGTGGCTCGGCGGTGAACTGGGCGCCGAACGCGACCAGGAGGTACTGCTGGAACGGCTGCGCGGCGGCGTCGACGCGCTCCCCGGCGAACTGGTCCTCGGCCCCGTCTCCGCCCGCCTCCAGGCCTGGGACGTCGCCCGCTCGGCCGAGGCCCGCGACCGCACCCTCGCGGCGCTGTCCTCGCCCCGCTACACGGCCCTCCTGGAGGCACTGGACCGGCTGGCCGGCCACCCGCCGCTGCGCCCGAAGGCCGCCCGCAAGCCGGCCAGGGCCCTGCCCGGGGCGCTCGGCAAGGAGCACGACCGCCTCGCCCGCCGCGTCGAGCGCGCCCTGCGCACGCCCGCGGGTCCGGAGCGCGACTCCGCCCTCCACCAGGCCCGCAAGGCGGCCAAGCGGGTCCGGTACGCGGCCGAGGCGGCCCGGCCGGCCCTGGGCGGCACCGCGAAACGCCTCGGCAAGCGCGTCAAGGCCGTGCAGCAGGCGCTCGGCGACCACCACGACAGCGTCGTGGCCCGCGAGACCCTGCGCCGCCAGGCCGTGGCCGCCCACCGGGCCGGTGAACCCGGATTCACCTGGGGACTGCTGTACGGCCGGGAGCAGGCCGGGGCCGCCGACCGGGAACGGGAGCTGCCGGAGCTGTGGCGGGCGGCCGAGCGCGCCGGCAGGCACGGGGCGTAGCGCTTGCGGCGCCCCGCACCCGGCACACCCGACGGGCCGCGCCCGCACCGCCGACGACACAGTGCGGGCGCGGCCCGTCGGGCCGGGGTCCGTCCGGCCGGTCACCTCGGAGGAGACCGGCGTCGCCCCGCAGCCGGGGCGAGGGGGGTCCGGTGCGTCCGGCTCGCCCTCCGCCGGGGGACGACGTGCCGGACCCCGTTGCCGGACCCCGCGCCCGGGGCATGATCCGCCGGACCGGTCCCGGGTACGGCCGGTTACGGCGCGTCGGTCACGTCCGTCACCCTCCAGCGCTGGTTGGAGCCGGAGTTGGGCGGCCAGGTCGTGACGGCGGCGCCCTCGTGGGTCGCCTGGCCGCCGACCTCCAGGACCCGGCCGGTGGCGGGGTTCACCAGGGTCCAGGTGCCGTCACCGGTGGTCGACATGACCCACTCGGTGGCGGGGTCGCGCTCCCCGGTGTCGGGCTCCACCACGGGCACGTCGTCGCGGACCGCGAGCCGCTTGCCCTCGGCCGGGTCGGCGAACACGTAGCGCTGGCGGGCGCCGGTCTCGCCGTACCGGGCGTCGAGCCGCCACTGCTGGGCGACGGTGCCGTCGCCGGTGCCGAGGACCAGACCGGTGCCGTTCGCGGCGACGGTGACCGCCTTGCCGCTCTGCACACCGGTGAGCGTGTAGGTGCGGCCCTTGCGGATCAGCGGGGCGTCCTTGGCGACGCCGGAGACGCCCTCGACGGCGAAGGAGGTCACCGACTGCGCGGGCACGGTGAAGGTGGCCCGGCCGTCCGTGACCGCGATCGGCGCCTGCGGCCGCAGCTTGCCGTCGGCGCTGGTGACCACCGGCGTGACGGTGGCGTCCTCGCCGACCTTGCGGAACTTCGACAGGTCGACGGTGACCGTGCGGGCCTCGGCCGTGCTGTTGACGTGGACGAGCGAGGCGCCCTTGCCGTCCGCGGTGACGGCGGCTGCGCTGGAGGTGTCGTCCACCTTGATCAGCCGGTCGCCGGGCTTGATGAAGTGCGTGAAGTTGCGCGCGGTGTCGAACTTGGTGTTGGTGCGGATCGGGCAGGACTCCAGCGTGTCCTTCGAGGTGCAGCTGAACGGGAGCTGGATGCTGCCCCAGTTGCCGCCCTTCGCGGACTCACCGCCCGGCCTCATGTTGTCGAGGTCCTCGACCGGCTGCCAGAACACCCAGGCCTTGGGCTCCAGTTCGCGCAGGTCGTTCACGATCTGCTGGGCGAGCCCGAGACCGGGGCGCATGTCGGTGAAGCTCTGGCCGTCGCCCCAGTCGCCCTCGACCTCGCTCATCCACAGCGGCTTGTCCGCCGCCTTGGCCAGGTCCCGCACGGTGGTGCGCTGCCCGGTGCCGTAGGTGTGGACGTTCATCCGGTCGACGAGGTCGCGGGAGGCCTGCGAGTAGGAGTTCCAGTTCGTGGCGAACAGGCCCGGGTTGGTCTCGTCCATCGCCGAGATGCCGGCCTTGACCTTGGCCTTCCTCAGCGCCGGCGCCAGGGCGGCGAGGACCTGCTGCTGGACCGCGGGGCCGATGTGCGCGCCCTCCTGACGGCCGCCGACCGGCCGGCCGTCCGCGCCGAGACGGGTGCCCCAGTAGTTGGTGTTCGGCTCGTTGAACGGGTCGACCGTGTCGACCTTGATGCCCTCGGCCTTCTCCAGCCGCTTCGTCGCGCCCGCGAGGTAGGCGGCGAAGTCGTCGACCGCGTCCGGCCTGAGCTGCTCGGCGCCGGCGTCGAACCCGCCGGAGACGTAGCCGCTGACGGTCATGAACCACGGCGGGGAGTTGCTGAACGTCTCCCAGTGGTCCACGTCGTTCTTGATCCGGTCCACCCACCAGCGCTGGGTGGCGTCGGCGTCCTCGTTCCAGTCGGCCGGGTCGTCTGCGCTCCACCAGTCGGTGTCCGTGCGCGTGGTCCCCGCGGGCGCCTTCCACCAGCCCTCGACGGCGCCGCCGGCCCGCAGGTAGTCCCGGACGTCAGGGGCGTTGCCGCCGCCGATGTTGTACCGGGCGATGTTGAGCGCCAGCCCGTCGTCGTCGAAGAGGAGCCTCGCGAGCTTCTCGCGTATCTCCGCCGGGTAGTCGCCGGTCGCGTTGGCGAACCAGACGAGGCTGGTGCCCCACCCCTCGAACTTCTCCTGCCGGTACGACGGGTCCGGCGTCACGGTGACGGCCGCGGCGGCCTCGGCCCGCGCCGGAACGGCGAGCAGGGCGGCCCCCGTGGCCAGGGCGGTCAGTGCGGCGGCCCCGAGGGTCCGTCTGTTGCGCGTACGGCGTGCCATCTGTTCTCCCAACTGCGGTGCGGTCGCTGCATGGGTCCCTCCCGCCGGAGGGGCGGGAGGGCATGGCCCTCGGCGCGGCACGCGTACGTGCCGCGCCGAGGAGTCGTGCGGGGGTGGGGCGCCCGTCTCAGCCGACGGGCCGGCGCAGTACGGCGACCTCGCGCGGCCCGAGGACCAGGGCGCCGCCGGTGCCGCCCGTGCCGACCAGGACATCCCCGTCCAGCCCGGGCACGGGCACCGTGTCGTCGGTGCGGTTGACCAGGAACAGGAAGCGTTCCGCGTCCCCGCGCCGGACGGTCAGTTCGACCCGGCCGCGGGCCTCCGCCGGAAGCTCGCTGACGACCCCGGCCGGCTCCAGCAGCCGCGGCAGCAGCGCCGTCAGGCCGTCGACGCCGAGGCGGGTGGAGACGTAGGCGGCCGAGCCCTCGCCGGTGGCGCGGCGGGTGACGGCGGGCCGTCCGGCCTGCGCGCCGGTGCGGTAGCCGGCCAGGACCTGCGTGTCGGCGTCGGCGACGCTGATCCGGTCGGTCCACAGGGTGCCCGTGGTCCCGTCGTCCAGCTCGACGCTCTCGCCGGCCAGCAGCGGCCCGAACTCCTCCACGCGGATGCCGAGCAGCTCGCGCAGGGCGCCGGGGTAGCCGCCCAGCCAGACGTGGTCGTTCTCGTCGACGACACCGGAGAAGTACGTGGTGATCAGGTGACCGCCCCGCTCGGCGTACCGGGTCAGCTCCTTGGCCAGCTCGGCGGGGACCACGTGCAGCACCGGGGCGATCAGCACCTCGTGGCGGGAGAGGTCGGAGCGGGTGGTGACGAGGTCGGCGCGGACGCCGAGGGCGAGCAGCGCCGAGTACCAGTCGAGCGCCTCCTGCCGGTAGTCGAGCAGGGCGGTGGGGTGCGAGTCCTGCTCGCTGGCCCACCACGACTGCCAGTCGTACAGGATGCCGACCCGGGCGGCCTCCCGCTCGGTCCCGGCGACCGGCGCGAGGGTCTTCAGGGTGGCGCCGAGCGCGGTCACCGCGCGGAACAGGTCGCTGTCGGCGCCGGCGTGCGGGACCATCGCCGAGTGGTACTTCTCGGCGCCGGCCGCCGACTGCCGCCACTGGAAGTAGCAGACCGCGTCCGCGCCGTGCGCCACGTGCAGCAGCGCGTCGCGGGCGAGCTCGCCGGGCCGCTTGGCCACGTTGACCGGCTGCCAGTTCACGGCACTGGTGGAGTGCTCCATCAGGAACCAGGGCCGCCCGGCGGCGATGCCGCTCGTCAGGTTCGCGGAGAAGGACAGCTCGTCGCGGTCCTGCGGGCCGGGGTGGACGTAGTGGTCGTTGGAGACGAAGTCGATCTCGTCGGCCCAGTCCGCGTAGTCCATGCCCTTGGTGTTGCCCATCACCATGAAGTTCGTGGTGGCCGGCACGTCGGGGGTGATCTCGCGCAGGATCTCCCGCTCGGCGCGCAGGTAGTCCTTCAGCGCGTCCGAGGAGAAGCGCTTGAAGTCCAGCTGCTGCGTCGGGTTGGGGTGCGAGGCGGCCAGCCGCGGCGGCAGGATCTGCTCCCAGTCGCTGTAGCGCTGCGACCAGAACGCCGTGCCCCACGCGTGGTTGAGGGCCTCCAGCGTGCCGTAGCGGGCGCGCAGCCAGCCGCGGAAGGCGCGGGCCGCGTCGTCGGAGTAGTCGTAGACGTTGTGGCAGCCCAGCTCGTTGGAGATGTGCCAGGCCACCAGCGCGGGGTGGTCCTTGTAGCGGTCCGCCAGCTTCCGCACCAGCCGCAGGGCGTGCTCGCGGAAGACGGGGGAGGTGGGACGCCAGTGCTGGCGGGCGCCCGGCCACACCGTCGCGCCGTCCGCCGTCACCGGCAGGATCTCCGGGTGGGCGGTGGTCAGCCACGGCGGCGGGGAGGCGGTCGCGGTGGCCAGGTCGACACCGATGTCATGGGCGTGCAGGAGGTCCATGACCTCGTCGAGCCAGGCGAAGTCCCAGGTGTCGTGGGTGGGCTGGATCCGGGCCCAGGAGAAGATCGCCACGGACACCACGGTGACGCCGGCCTCGCGCATCAGCCGGACGTCCTCCTCCCACACGTCCCGTGGCCACTGCTCGGGGTTGTAGTCGGCGCCGTAGGCCAGTCGGGGGGCGGGGTCACCGTCCGCTCCGCGGCGGCGGGAGTGGAGGGTGGAGATCATGGCGGTCCTTCCGGGGTGTGGTGCACGGGGGCGGCGCGGAACGCGTCCGCGCCGCCCTTCGTCCGGTGCTGTCCTACTTCTCGACGGTGAAGCCCTGCTCCTCGGCGTACTTCACCGAGGCGTCCTGCCAGGCCTTCAGACCGTCCACGAGCTTGGTGTTCGAGACGTAGGCCTTGCCGACCGTGTCGTTGAAGATCGAGTGGGCGTACTGCTGGAACGGCAGGTACGACCAGTCGCTGGCGACGTTCGCGGCGGACTCGGCGAAGATCTTGTTCGCCTCCTGGCCGCCGAGGTAGTCGAACTTGGTGCTCTGGAACGCGGGGGACTCCAGCTCCGCCTTGGTGGCGGGGAAGGCACCCTGCTTGACGCGGGTCTGGACGCCGTCACCGGAGTTCGCGTACTCCACGAAGGCGTAGGCGAGTTCCTTGTTCTTGCCGAGCGAGGGCAGGGTCAGCGAGCTGCCGCCGTTCTCCGCGCTGGCCTTGTCGCCCTTGGTCCAGGCCGGCATCGGGGCCGCGCGCCACTGGCCGGCCGCGTTCGGCACGCCGGTGACGAAGTTGGCGGGCATCCAGGCGCCGGTGGTCAGGGTGGCGATGCTGCCGTCGCCCAGGCCCTTGTACCAGTCGTCGGTCCAGCCGGTCACTGGGGCGAGGAGCTTCTCGTCGATGAGCTTCTGCCAGGTCTCCGCGTACTTCGCGGCCTTCGCGTCGCTGAAGTCGATCTTCACGTTGGTGCCGTCGACCTTGTACGGACGCGAACCGGCCTGCCACAGCATGCTGGTGGTGAAGCCGGCGTCGCCGGTGTCGTTGGCGATGAAGACCTTGGGGTCGGCCTTGTGCAGCTTGCGCGCGGCGTCGACGTACTCGTCCCAGGTGGTCGGGACGGCGATCTTGTACTTGTCGAAGATCTTCTTGTTGTAGAACATCGCCATCGGGCCGGAGTCCATCGGCAGGCCGTAGACCGCCTTGTCCTCGCTCACGGCGTTCCACGGGCCGGGCGTGTACTTGGACGCCAGCTTGTCGGCGCCGAAGGGGGCCAGGTCGGTGAGGCCCTTGCCGAGGGCGTACTGGTTCACCGCGAAGTACTCGACCTGCGCGACGTCCGGGACGCCCTTCTCGGCCGAGATCGCGTTCGACAGCGCGGTGTAGTGCTTGTCGCCCGACCGCTCGCTGACGAGGTTGATCTTGACCTTCGGGTACTTCTTCTCGAAGTCGGCGGCGACCGTCTTCAGCGTGGGCTCCCAGGACCACACCGTCACGGTGCCGCCCTTCTTCAGGGCCGCCTGCACGTCCGAGGCGGAGACCGCCTTCTCGGCGGAGTCGTCGTCCGAGCCGCCGCAGGCGGTGGCGCCCATGGCCACGGCCGACAGGAGGGCGATGCCGCGCAGCAGGCGGCTGGTGTTTCTGCGCATGAGGGTGCTTCCACTTCTTCGTGGGTGGGACGGGGTGAGGGTGAGGGTGGTGGTGCGTGATGTGGGGCTTGGGGGGCGGCCGGGGAGCCGCCGGGTCACTCCTTGACGCTGCCCGCGGCGAGACCCGACTGCCAGTACTTCTGGAGCAGCAGGAACGCGGCGATGAGCGGCAGGATGGTGAGCAGCGAACCGGTGATCACCAGGTTGAAGATGACCTCGCCGCCGACGGTCTCCGCCTGGGAGTTCCAGGCGCTCAGACCGAGCGTCAGCGGGTACCAGTCCGCGTCCTTGAGCATGATCAGCGGCAGGAAGTAGTTGTTCCAGGTGGCGACCGTGGTGAACAGCAGCACGGTCACGATGCCGGGGGCGAGCAGCGGCAGGGCGACGGTGAAGAAGGTCCGCGCCTCGCCGGCCCCGTCGATGCGGGCCGCCTCGAGGAGTTCGGTGGGGATGGCCTCGGTGGCGAACACCCACATCAGGTACAGGCCGAACGGCGAGACCAGCGAGGGGATGATCACCGCCCACGGGGTGTCGGTCAGGCCCATCTTGCTGAACATCAGGAAGGTGGGGACCGCGAGGGCCGTGCCGGGGACCGCCACCGCGCCGATGACCGTGGCGAAGATGCCGCGCTTGCCGGGGAAGTCGAACTTCGCCAGCGCGTAGCCGCCGAGGACCGCGAGGAGGGTGGCCCCGCCTGCGCCCAGCACCACGTACATCAGGGTGTTCAGCAGCCAGCGCCCGAACACGCCGTCGTGGTAGGTGAACGTGTCGCGGATGTTGTCCCACAGCGCGAAGTCGTCGGCGAACCACATCCCGGACGAGTCGGCCAGACCCGCCTGCGTCTTGGTGGCGTTGATGGCCAGCCAGATCAGCGGCACGACGGTGTAGACGACGATCAGCGAGGTCAGCACCGTCAGCAGCACGCTGCGCTTGGGCTTGTCGGGGGAGTGCCGGCGCGGCTTGCGCAGGCGGGGCGTGTTACGGCCGGGACCGGAGGTCTTGACGGGTGCGTCCGGGGAGGCGGTGGTGAGAGGGCTGCTCATCGGGTCACGCTCCCTTGCGCATGCCGCGCAGCTGCACGACGTAGGCGATCACCATCGTGATCAGGCCCATGATGATGGCCACCGTCGCGGAGTAGTTGTGCTGCTGGCCGTTGAAGGACAGCGAGTACGTGTAGAAGTTCGGCGTGTAGTCGGTGGTGATGGCGTTGCGGGCCAGCGGCCGCAGGATGTTCGGCTCGTTGAACAGCTGGAAGCTGCCGATGATGGAGAAGATCGTCGCGATGACCAGGGCGCCCCGGATCGCGGGCAGCTTGATCGCGGTGATCACGCGGAACTGTCCGGCACCGTCGATCTCCGCCGCCTCGTACAGCGAGTTCGGGATGACGCGCAGCGCCGAGTAGAAGATCAGCATGTTGTAGCCGACGAACTCCCAGGTGACGATGTTGCCGATGGAGGCCAGCACCAGGTCGGGGGAGAGCGGGTCGGGCAGCGAGACGTCGAACGCCCCGTTGATGTCACCGACCAGGCCGTACTTCGTGCCGTACATGAAGCCCCACATGAGGGTGGCGACCACGGCGGGCACCGCGTACGGCAGGAAGATCGTGATGCGGAAGAAGCTCTTGCCGTAGAGCCGGCCGCTGTCCAGCGCCAGGGCCACCAGCAGGGCGATGCCCAGCATGATCGGCACCTGGATGACCAGGAACAGCGCCACCCGCACGAGCGAGTCCCAGAACTGGTCGTCCTGCAGCGCCTGCGTGTAGTTGTCGAAGCCGACGAACTGGTTGCCGCCGATGAGCTGGTCCCGGAAGAGGCTGAGGTAGATCGAATACACGATCGGCGCCAGGAAGACCAGGGCGAACACGGCCACGAAGGGACCGATGAAACCCCAGCCCGTCCACGAGCGGCGGTCCCGTTTCGCCGGAGGGGGCGCCGGCCGCGGCTCGGCGGCCACCGGCGGTTGCAGCGTCGTCATGTCGTTCCTCGCTCATCCAGTCCTGGAACAGGCGGTGCCGTACGGATGTGCCGTCCGTATCGCCACGATGTTTACGCAAACATCAGCCATCCGGAAGAGCCGGTGGGCTGTTATGTTTACGTAAACATCTGATGGCGGCATGTCTACACTGCCCCGATAACCATGGTCAAGGGTCGTCTGCGGGACCCGGAAGCCGCGGCGAGAGGAAGAGGGGGCAGCGTGGAGATGGCCGAAAGGGCCCCGGCGGGTGAAGCCGGGGCGGCCGTGGGCCTGGCAGGGGGCGCCCGGGAGCAGGACGCCGTGGTGCGACGCGGTCGTGGCCGCGGCCGGGCCACCGCCTCGATGGCGGACGTGGCACGCCTGGCGGGCGTGTCCTCCCAGACGGTCTCCCGGGTGTCCAACGGTTACGCCGGGGTGAACGAGGAGACCCGGCAGCAGGTGCTCGCCGCCATGAAGGAACTCGGTTACCGGCCCAACAGCGCGGCCCGCGCCCTCAAGCGCGGCGAGTTCCGCACCATAGGCGTCATCACCTTCACGCTGTCCACGACCGGCAACATGCGCACCCTGGACGCCATCGCCACCTCCGCCGCCGCCGAGGGCTACGCGGTGACGCTGCTGCCGGTCGCCGTGCCCACCCAGGACGAGGTGCGCGGCGCGTTCTCCCGCCTGGAGGAGCTCGCCGTCGACGCGGTCATCGTCATCATGGAGGTCCATCTCCTGGACGCGGCCGTCGTCACGCTGCCGCCGCACGTCCAGGTCGTGGTCGTCGACTCCGACGCCGGCAGCCACTACACCGTCGTCGACACCGACCAGTGGGGCGGCACCCGTACCGCCGTCCGACACCTCCTGGACCTCGGCCATCCGACGGTGTGGCACCTGGCGGGGCCCGCGGACTCCTTCGCCGCCCAGCGCCGGGCCGACGCCTGGCGCGGAGCCCTCACCGACGCGTCCCGCCCCGTCCCGCCCCTCGTCCGCGGCGACTGGTCGGCGGAGTCCGGATACCACGCCGGCCTCGAACTCGCCGCCCGCGAGGAGTGCACCGCCGTCTTCGCCGCCAACGACCAGATGGCCCTCGGTCTGCTGCGTGCCCTGCACGAGCGCGGCCGGCGCGTCCCCGAGGACGTCAGCGTGATCGGCTTCGACGACATCCCCGAGGCCGCCTCCTTCCTGCCCCCGCTGACCACCCTCCACCAGGACTTCGCCGAGGTCGGCCGGCTCTGCGTCCAGGCCGTCCTGCGCAAGATGCGCCGCGACGGCCCCCAGCGCGGCACGACCCTCGTGCCGACCCGGCTGGTCCTGCGCGAGAGCACGGCACCGCCGCCGGGCACCGGCCCGTCGGCGCTGCCGTCGGCCGGGGGCCCGGGGGAGGGCTGAGACCGGCCGTCCGGAGCGTGCCGCCCGCTGCCGGGTGCAGGGCGGGCCCTGTCCGCGGCGCTGCCGCCTGTCCTGCTGCTCCCGGTCCGGCTGTCCTGCTGTCGCCGGTCCGGCAGCGCTGCCGGCCGGGGGAGGACTGAGGCCGACTGCCCGGGGCGCGCCGCCCGCTGTCGGGCGGGCCCTGTCCGCGGCGCTGCCGCCTGCCTGCCCGGCTCTCCTGCTGCTCCCGGTCGGGCTTGTCCTGCGCGACACCCTGTCCGGCGGCTCCCGGTGCGGCCGCCCTGCGGCTCCCTGACCGGCAGTCGTGCTGCCCCCTGCTCGGCGGCCCCGCTGCCGCCTGTCCCGCAGGTCCCGCGCGTCGGGCCGGGCCGCCCCCTACACCAGGTCCAGCTCCAGGTGACGTTCGCCCACCGCCCGGGCCGCCGTGCGCCAGGCGACCGTGACGGCGCTGCGGGCGGCCGCCGTGCCGGTGCGGGACTCCGCGGGGAGCCGCATCGGGGCGCCGACGTGGACGTGGCAGTGCGGGCGGCGAAGCGGTGCCGTGAGGGCGCCCGCCATCTGCTTGGCCGTCGAACCCGAGGAGATCCGCCGGGCGCCGACGTGGCCCACCGGCACCACCAGGGCGCCGGAGACCTGCGCGAGGCGCGCGAGTCCGGTGCGGAAGGCCTCCGGCGGCCCGGGCGCCGCGTCCCTGCGGTCCGGGAGCCCGCCCTCGCCGTAGAGCAGGACGTGCCGCCCGCCGGCGAGCGCCTCGGCGGCCGCGTCGAGGGCGTGCGCGGCGCGCGCGGAGCGCCGGTGGACGGGGATGTGCCCCTCGCGGGCCAGCGCCCGGCCGAGCACCGGCACCCGCCAGAGTCCCGCGGTCGCCATCACCACGGGCTCCACACCGAGCCCGCGCAGCGCGGCCAGCACGACCGCGGGATCGGCCAGGGAGTCGTGGTTGGCGGCGAAGATGGTCCCCGCGGACAGGCGCATCCGCAGTTCACTGGTCACGGTGAGGCGTCCGAACAAGGGCACCAGGACGGAGGCGGCACGGGTCAGCACGGCGGGCCCTTTCCGGTCGGGGTCGGGTGGGTGAGCCCAGTCTCGTGGCGGCGCGGCCACCGCGCCTGAGTACGGCTACTCAGACACCCGTACGACTTCCGCGAGTTGGGCCGTGTCCACGGCCCGGTCCGGGGCATCCGCACCACGACGGACCCGACCGGGCCGCCACCGGCTCCCACCACCCGAAGGGACGGACCCCGTGCTCGCCATCATCGCGGCCGTGGCGTTCTTCATCGCCTTTCTGATCAACGCGGCGGAGATCTCCACCAACGACACCTTCACCTCCACCAACATCATGCTGCTCGGCCTGACCCTGCTCGCCCTCCACGTCGGCGGCATCGGCGCCGGCTGGTCGGCGCGCGGCCGCAGACACTGACGGCGTCCGTGGCCGGGCCCGCCCCCGTGACCCGGAGGGCGGGCCCGCCGACGTGTGCGGCGGGGGAGGGGGAAGGGAAGGTCCGGCGGCCGTGCCGCGCGGCGGAGCCCGCCGGGCGGACCGGCCGCGACGCGGAGGAGCGGCCCCGTACCCCTCCGCACCGCCCCGCACCGCCCCCGCCTCCGTTCCCGGAACGCTCCGCCGGCAGGGGGAGGCGTGGCGGCGTTCCGATGGCCGGGCGGAACTCGGGGTAGGCGGGGAGGAAACCCAGGAAAGGATCGTCATGACGACCTACGTGATCAGTGTCCCCGGCACCTTCACCACCGGCATCGACGCGGACACCCGGGCCCGGATCGGCCGTTCCCTCAGGCCCGCCGACCCGCACCGCACGCAGATGGGGAACAGCGAGGACCTCGACGCCCTCTCCCTGAACGACGACGACACGTTCACCATCCGGCTGACCGTGGAGGCGGACAGCGCGCCGCACGCCGAGGAGAGCGCGCGGCGGCTCGCGCAGTCGGCGCTGCGCGAGTCCGGCCTGGACGAGGGCGACGCCCCGCTGGGCCCGGCGGCGGTCACGGGCATCGACTCCGACATCTGACCCGGCCTCCGGGCCGTGCCCCGCGCGAACGGCGGCCGGGAGGAACCCTCTTGGGGGCCTGCCGCGCGCGGGGACGCCGGAACCGGTTTCCCGGACGTCCGCCGCGAGCCGTACCGGGCAGACACGCGGACGTCCGCGGCGAGCCGTACCGGGCAGAGACCCGGACGTCTGCCGCGAGCCGTACCGGGCACACGCAGGAACCAGGACACGACGACAGGGAGGACCCCGTGAACGAGTACCGAGGGCACAGCGTCCCGACCGCCGGACACACACCCGACGACGACCTGACCGGCTACCAGGTGGACGCCACGGACGGCCACGTGGGCAAGGTCAGCAAGTACTCGGCCGATCTCGGCCCGCAGTTCCTGGTCGTGCGCACCGGGGTCTGGTTCCTCGGCAAGGACGTGGTGCTCCCGGCGGACGCCGTCATGGGCATCGACCACAGGGCGCGCATCGTGCAGGTCTCCCGGACCAGGGACGAGGTGCGGGCGGCGTCCGTCTTCGACGTGGACACCCACCTGGGCGACCCCCGCCACCGTGACCAGCTCGGCGGCCGGCACGGTTCGGGACACTGACCGCCCCGCGGCCCGCCGCCGCGCGCCGGGCCCCCTCGCGGACCGGCCCCCCGACGAGGAAAGATGGGGCGGGAGTGACGGATCGACCCCAGCGGAGGAACGGACCATGCAGCACGAACGAGCGGGCCGGCCGGCCGGCCCCGAGGACCTCGTCGACGTGGCCCGGCTGGTCACCGCGTACTACGCGCTGCACCCCGACCCCGCCGACCCGGTGCAGCGGGTGGCCTTCGGCACGTCGGGGCACCGCGGCTCCTCCCTGAACACGGCGTTCAACGAGGACCACATCGCCGCGACGAGCCAGGCCATCTGCGAGTACCGCACCGCGCGGGGCACCGACGGCCCCCTCTTCCTGGGCGCCGACAGCCACGCCCTGTCCGAGCCCGCCCGGGTCACCGCCCTCGAGGTGTTCGCCGCCAACGACGTGACGGTGCTCATCGACGCCGCCGACGGCTACACGCCCACCCCGGCCGTCTCGCACGCCGTCCTCACCCACAACCGGGGCCGCACGAGCGGCCTCGCGGACGGCGTGGTCGTCACCCCCTCGCACAACCCGCCGGGTGACGGCGGCTTCAAGTACAACCCGCCCAGCGGCGGCCCGGCCGGCTCGGAGGCGACCTCCTGGATCCAGGACCGCGCCAACGAGATCATCGCGGCCGGCCTGAAGGACGTACGCCGCCTGCCCTGGCGCCGGGCGCTCGCCGCCCCCGGCACGGGCCGCCACGACTTCCTCGGCGCGTACGTCGCCGACCTGCCGGCCGTCCTGGACCTGGACGCGATCCGCGCCGCGGGCGTCCGCATCGGGGCCGACCCGCTCGGCGGGGCCTCCGTCGCCTACTGGGGCCGCATCGCCGAGGAGCACCGGCTCGACCTGACCGTGGTCAACCCGCTCACCGACCCCACCTGGCGGTTCATGACGCTGGACTGGGACGGCAAGATCCGCATGGACTGCTCGTCGCCGTACGCGATGGCCTCGCTCATCGACCAGCGGGACCGTTTCCACATCGCCACCGGCAACGACGCCGACGCCGACCGGCACGGCATCGTCACCCCGGACGCGGGCCTGATGAACCCCAACCACTACCTGGCCGCCGCCATCGCCTACCTCTACACCCACCGCGAGCAGTGGCCCGAGCACACCGGGATCGGCAAGACCCTGGTGTCCTCCTCCATGATCGACCGGGTGGCCGCCGACCTCGGGCGCCGGCTCGTCGAGGTGCCCGTCGGCTTCAAGTGGTTCGTGGACGGCCTCCTCGACGGATCGCTCGGCTTCGGCGGGGAGGAGTCGGCCGGCGCTTCCTTCCTGCGCCGCGACGGCTCGGTGTGGACCACCGACAAGGACGGCATCATCCTGGCGCTGCTCGCCTCCGAGATCACCGCCGTCACCGGGAAGACCCCCTCGGAGCACTACGCGGCCCTGACGGCCCGCTTCGGCGAGCCCGCCTACGCCCGGATCGACGCCCCCGCGACCCGCGAGGAGAAGGCGCTGCTCGCCAGGCTCTCGCCCGCGCAGGTCAGCGCGGACACGCTCGCCGGAGAGCCGGTCACCGGCGTCCTCACCGAGGCGCCCGGCAACGGCGCGGCCATCGGCGGCATCAAGGTGACCACCGAGAACGCCTGGTTCGCCGCCCGCCCCTCCGGCACGGAGGACGTGTACAAGATCTACGGCGAGTCGTTCCTGGGCCCCGACCACCTCCGCCGGGTGCAGGAGGAGGCCAAGGACGTGGTGATGACGGCCCTCGGCGGCTGACACACGCGCCGCGCCGCCCGGCGTCTCCCCGCTCCGCCCGGCGTCGCCTCACCTCGCCCGGCATCGCCCCCGCCCCGCCCCACGTCACGGCCCGAGGCAGGGCGGGGCGGAAGCCGGGTGCCGCCGCGGCGCCCGGCACCCCCGGTGCGTCAGGGGCTGCGGCGTGTGCTCCCCGGCCGGCCGCCCGGCTCACCGCTCCGGATGACCGAGCCGTCGGTATCATCCAATAAACGTAAAAGGTGAGTTTCGCCCCGAAGGGGCTACCGTCCTCTCCGGAGGGAGCCATGGCCCGCAAGCGCCCGACGGACGACGGCGACGAGCTGCTGGCCAGGCTCGGTTCGCTCACCGCCCAGGCGCGCGAACGCGCGGAGCTGCAGCGCTCCCGCGTCGAACTCGCCATCGCCCTCCAGCGCGGCATGCTCCCCAGGGAACTGCCCACCGCACGCGGCTACCGGCTCGCCGTCCGGTACGCACCCGCCTACCACGGCCTCAACGTGGGCGGCGACTGGTACGACGCCTTCCCGATGGCCGACGGCCGTATCGGCCTGTCCATCGGCGACGTCCAGGGCCACAACATCGAGGCGACCGCCTTCATGGGCCAGGTCCGCGTCTGCCTGCGCGCCCTCGCCTCCGTCACCGGCGAGCCCGGCGAACTCCTCGCCGCCACCAACGACCTGCTGCTCTCCCTCGGCGGCGACCTCTTCGCCACCTGCACCTTCCTGCGCCTCGACCCGGCGACCGGCGTGCTGGAGAGCGCCCGGGCCGGTCACATCCCGTGCGTGTGGGCCACCGCGGACGGCAGGTCCGGCATCGCCGAGGACGAGGGCGGCCCGCCCCTCGGCGTCCTGCCGGGGACGACCTACCCGGTCACCCGCCACCGGCTCACCCGGGGCGGGGTGTTCGTCCTGCTCACCGACGGCGTCGTGGAGGGGCCCTCGATGAGCGTCGACGAGGGCCTGGGCCAGGTCGTACGGCTCGCCGGTGTCGCCGCCGTCGCCGGCCTGGACGCCCCCGCCCTCGCCACTGCCGTGATGAAGGGCGCCGAACGCGTCGGACACGAGGACGACGCCGCCGTCCTGGTCGTCGGACACGACGGCGCGGACGAGAGGGCTGACGGCAGGGTTGCCGGCGGCGCGGGCGGCGGCGCGGGCGGCGGCGAACGGGACCGGCGCGTTCAGCCATAGGGCCGGTCCCCGCGCCCCCCGCCTCGCCGTGGGCACGGGCCCGGTGTCTGATGGCTGCTGTGGTGGGTACCAGCGATCTGCGCCGGCCGGCCGTCCTCGCCGCCGAGACGGCCGCGGTCGCGGCCTGCTACTACGCGGCCGGAAAACTGGGACTGCTGCGGCAGCTCGTCGTCGAGGGCGCGATCTTCACCCCCATCTGGCCGCCCTCCGGCGTCGCCGTGGCCTGCCTGCTGGTCCTCGGACTGCGCTGCTGGGCCGGGATCACGCTCGGCGCGCTGTTCGTCATCCTGTCGATCACCTCGCCCGACCCCGCCCTCGTCTTCAACCTGGCGGGCAACACCGCCGCCCCCGTCCTCGCCTGCCTCATGCTGCGCCGGGTGGGCTTCCGCAACGACCTCGCCCGCCTGCGCGACGGTCTCGCCCTGGTGTTCCTCGGGGCGCTGACCGCGATGCTGGTCAGCTCGACCGTGGGAGTCGGGGCCCTCGTGCTCACCGACCAACTGGCCGCGCACGCCTTCTGGCCCGTCTGGCTGGCCTGGTGGGTCGGGGACGCGATGGGCGTCCTCATCGTCACGCCCGTCCTGCTCGCCGTGCACGCCGCCCGCCTGCCACCGTCCCTGACCCGCTGGAAGGAGGCCACGGGCCTGGCCGTCATCGCCCTCGTGGTGATCCCCCTGGCCACCAACAGCTCCGTCAGCCTGCTCTTCCTCGTCTACCCGCTGCTGATCTGGACCGCCCTGCGCTTCCAGCTCGCCGGCAGCATGCTGTGCGCCCTGTTCACCTCGGTCCTCGCCACCGTCGCGGCCACCGACGGGACCGGCCCCTTCGCGAACCTCTCGCAGACGGAGGTCATGGGCAAACTCCAGGCCTTCAACGGCACCATGGCCCTGACCGCCCTGCTGCTCTCGGCCGTCATCACCGAACAGCGCACCACCCGCCGCTCGGTGGAACGGGCCTGCCAGGAGCTGGTCGAGGTCCTGGAACACCTCACGGCGGGCGACCCGCCGTACGGCCGGCCCCAGAAGGCGCCGGAGGACGATCCGCGCCGCGAACCCTAGGACCGGAGCGGCACCCGGGCCCCGGACCGGCCCCTTCCGGGGGCATGGCATGATCGTGCGCATGCGTGAACGAGTGGTGGCCGCGTGCGACGGGGCCTCGAAGGGCAACCCCGGTCCGGCGGCCTGGGCCTGGGTGATGGCCGACGGATCCGGAGCCCCGGCCCGCTGGGAGGCGGGCCCGCTCGGCAAGGCCACCAACAACGTCGCCGAACTCACCGCCCTGGAGCGCCTGCTGGCGGCGGTCGACCCCGCCGTACCGCTGGAGATCCGCATGGACTCGCAGTACGCCATGAAGGCCGTCACCACGTGGCTGCCCGGCTGGAAGCGCAACGGCTGGAAGACCGCCGCGGGCAAGCCGGTCGCCAACCAGGACCTGGTCGTGCGCATCGACGAACTGCTCGACGGACGCACGGTCGACTTCCGCTACGTGCCCGCCCACCAGGTGGACGGCGACAAGCTGAACGACTTCGCGGACCGGGCCGCCAGCCGGGCGGCGGTCGTCCAGGAACCGGCGGGCAGCGCCCTCGGTTCGCCCGAACCGCCCCCCGCCCCCGACGTCCCCGCGAAGTCCGGCGCACGCCGCAAGGCCGCCGGGGGCACGTCGCCCCGGCGGCCCGGCGGTTCGTCCGCCCGCACGATCAAAGCCAAGTTCCCCGGCCGCTGCGTGTGCGGGCGTCCCTACGCGGCGGGGGAACAGATCGCCAAGAACGACCAGGGCTGGGGCCACCCGGACTGCCGCACGGCGGCCGCCGGGTGACCGCGGCGGTGCCGGTCAGAGGACCGCGCCGCGCCAGCCGCCGGTCTCGTGACCGCGCTCCTCGATGAACTCCTTGAAGCGCTTGAGATCACCCTTGGTCTGCCGCTTCACGAAGCCGAGCTTGTCGCCGACGGTCTCGGCGAGACCCTCGGGTTCGAAGTCCAGCTGCAGCATGACCTTCGTGCGGACGTCGTCCAGGCGGTGGAAGGTCACCACGCCGGCCTGCCGGGCCTCGCCGGCCACCGTCGTCCAGGCGACCCGCTCGTCCGGAATCTGCTCGGTGATCTCGGCGTCGAACTCGCGGTGCACGCCGTTCACGTCCGTGACCCAGTGGGTGAGGGTGGCCGTGCGCTGTTCGACGCGCTCCACCCCGCCCATGAACTCGGGGAACGTCTCGAACTGCGTCCACTGGTTGTAGGCCGTGTGCACCGGGACACTGACCTCGATGGATTCCTCGACCTGCGTCACGGTCGTCTCCTCCTCGCTCTCGTCGGATACGTGGCGCTCGGGTACCCGTGGCCCCGGGGGCCAATCCGCCCGCGGCCGGGCGGAGTCGAAGGCGTGGCGCGGGCGCGGCCGAGCGGGTCCGCCGCGCGCGACCACCCCACCCGCGGTGCGGCCCGCGCGGGGGAAGCGACGGAATCACGCGGCGGACCCCGCCGTGACCGGCCGCGCCTGCTGCTACCTTGCGTAGCGAATCGATCGCATTTCGTCACCTCCGGGAGTGCGCGTGAAGGTCGCCTGCGTCGGCGGCGGGCCCGCCGGCCTGTACCTCTCCATCCTGCTCAAGCGGCAGGACCCGTCCCACGACATCACCGTCCACGAACGCGACCCGGAGGGCTCGACCTACGGCTGGGGCGTCACCTACTGGCGAGGACTCCTCGACCAACTCCACGCCCGCGACCCCGAGTCGGCGCGCGCCGTCGAGGAGAACTCCGTCCGCTGGAACCAGGGCGTCGCCCACGTACGGCACCTGGTGACCCGTCAGCCCGGCGACGAGGGCCACGGCATCGGCCGCCACAAGCTCCTGGAGATCCTCGCCGCCCGCGCCCGCGCACTCGGCGTACGCCTGGAGTTCGAGCGCGAGATCACCCCCGACACCGTGCCCGAGGCGGATCTGGTCGTCGCGGCCGACGGCGTGCACAGCGCCCTGCGCACCCGTCACGCCCGGCACTTCGGCACCCGTCTGACACCCGGCCGCAACCCCTACGTCTGGCTCGGCACCACCAAGGTCTTCGACTCCTTCACCTTCGCCTTCGTGGAGACCGGCCACGGCTGGATCTGGTGCTACGGCTATCCGTTCGGCCCCGAACGCAGCACGTGCGTCATCGAGTGCTCCCCCGGGACCTGGACCGGCCTCGGCCTCGACCGCGCGCGGGACGCCGACGGAACGGCACGGCTGGAGAAGCTGTTCGCCCACGTCCTCGACGGACACCCCCTGATCGGCCGCGCCCACGGCGACGGGGGCGCCGCCTGGCTGACCTTCCGCACCCTGACCAACCGCACCTGGCACCGGGGCAACGTCGTCCTGCTCGGCGACGCCGCCCACACCACCCACTACTCCATCGGCGCCGGCACCACCCTCGCCCTGGAGGACGCCTTCGCGCTCGCCGACGCCCTGCGGGACGGCCCCGGCGTCCCCCAGGCGCTCACCCGCTACGAGCGCGACCGCACCGCTGCCCTGCTGGTCCCGCAGAGCGCCGCCCGGCACAGCGCCCGGTGGTACGAGAACCTCGACCGCTACATCGACCTCCCCCCGGAGCGGATGTTCGCCCTGCTCGGGCAGCGCCACTCGCCCCTGCTGCCCTACGTGCCGCCCCAGTTGTACTACCGGCTCGACAAGGCCGCCGGACGGCTCGAAGCCCTGCGCCGCCTCAAGCGCCGGCTCGGCCCCCGGCTCGCCAGGACCGCGCAGAGCAGGACCCCGGCCGCCCGCGAGCGGCCCCGCCCGGAGGCGAACCGCAGGTGACCGGGCGGACCGGCCGGACCGGAGAGGGGGTCGGCCGGACCGGGGAGCGGACCGGCCGGCCCGGGGAGCGGACCGGCCGGTTCCGCACCCGGCCGTCACGGGTGACAGACTGCTCCCATGGACGAGCGCGAATTCGGCAGGTCTGGTCAGCACGCATCCGTCATCGGTCTCGGCACCTGGCAACTGGGAGCCGACTGGGGTGACGTCGACGACAAGGAGGCCCTGGCGGTACTGGAGGCGGCCGCCGAGTCGGGCGTCACCTTCTTCGACACCGCCGACGTGTACGGCGACGGCCGCAGCGAGCAGACCATCGCCGCCTTCCTGAGCGGCCGGCCCGACCTGCACGTGCTGGTCGCCACCAAGATGGGCCGCCGCGTCGACCAGATCCCCGAGAACTACGTCCTCGACAACTTCCGCGCCTGGAACGACCGCTCCCGCCGCAACCTCGGCGTGGACCGCATCGACCTGGTGCAGCTGCACTGCCCGCCGACCCCCGTCTACTCCACGGACGAGGTCTTCGACGCCCTCGACACCCTGGTGGAGGAGGAGCGCATCGCCCACTACGGCGTCAGCGTGGAGACCTGCGCCGAGGCCCTCACGGCGATCGCCCGGCCCGGCGTGGCCAGCGTGCAGATCATCCTCAACCCGTTCCGCATGAAGCCGCTGCGCGAGGTGCTGCCCGCCGCCCGCGAAGCCGGCGTCGGCGTCATCGCGCGCGTACCGCTCGCCTCCGGCCTGCTGTCCGGCAAGTACACCAAGGACACCGTCTTCCCGGCGAACGACCACCGCACCTACAACCGGCACGGCGAGTCCTTCGACCAGGGCGAGACCTTCTCCGGCGTCGACTACGCCACCGGCGTCGAGGCCGCCGCCGAGTTCGCCGCCCTCGCCCCCGAGGGGTACACCCCGGCCCAGCTCGCACTGCGCTGGATCGTCCAGCAGCCCGGCGTGACCACGGTGATCCCGGGCGCCCGTTCCCCCGAACAGGCCCGCGCCAACGCGGCCGCCGCCCGCCTGCCCGAGCTGTCCGGGGAGACCCTGGCGGCGATCGGGGACCTGTACGAGCGGCGGATCAAGGACCAGGTCGAGGGCCGCTGGTAGCCCGGACCGCGATCGGGCGGAGGAAAACGCCGATCAGCGGGTACTCGCCGGGAGAACATTCACTCGAACCGGGGAGGACACGTGGGCACCGCAGTGGGGGACGAGCGTCGCAGAGGCCGTGACGAGACCGAGGAGGAGAGGGCCGACCGGAAGTGGGGCGAGCTGATCCAGGAGGTCCGCGTCGCCCAGACGGGCGTGCAGATCCTCTTCGGTTTCCTGCTCACGGTCGTCTTCACCCCGCGCTACGCGACCCTCGGGGACACCGAGCACGCGATCTACATCGTCACGGTCGTCCTGGGCGCCTGCGCGACGGGCGCCCTGATAGGCCCGGTCTCCCTGCACCGCCTCGTCTCCGGACGGCGGGTGAAACCCGAGGCGGTCACCTGGGCCTCGCGGATGACCTTCACCGGCCTGGTGCTGCTGCTCGCCACGATGACCTCCGCCCTGCTGCTGATCCTGCGGGTGGCGACCCACGACGGCTACGTGCCCTACCTGGTCACCGCGGTGGTCGCCTGGTACCTGCTGTTCTGGTTCGGCATCCCGATGTGGACCCGGCACCGCTACACCTCCCGCTGAGGGACCCGCCGGACGGCGGCGGCACGGGCGACGGCCGTACGGACGGCCCGCCCGTACCGCCGCCGTCCGGCGTCTCCGCGCCCCGGCCGCGCGACGCCGGGGCGCAGTGTGCGGCACGCGGGTCCCGTGCGGGGCCTCGACACGACCCCGGCACCGCCCGCGCCCGTCACGCCGGTTGAGGACCGCGCCGACGGGCGCGGGGCGGCGGGCCGGCGCGGGGCGCACGGGGTGCGCCGGGCGCGCGGGGTCAGGCGAAGGCCTCGCGCAGCGCCGGCAGCAGCGTCTTCTCCGACCAGTCCAGGTACGCCGGCTGCGCGTCGCCCCCGATCTGCACCAGGGCGACCTCGGTGAACCCGGCCTCCGCGTAGGGGCGGACCGCCTCGACGAAGGCGTCCGGGTCGTCGCCGCAGGGGATCGACGCGGCCACGTCGTCCGGGGTGACGAACTGGGTCGCCGCCTCGAAGGAGTCCGGGTGCGGCAGCTCGGAGTTCACCTTCCAGCCGCTGCCGAACCAGCGGAACTGGGCGTGCGCCCGTTTCACCGCCGTGTCCCGGTCGGGGTCGTAGGAGACCGGCAGCTGGCCCACGCGCGGTTTGCCCGCGCCGCCGTGCCGGTCGAAGGCCTCCAGCAGCCCCGGCTTCGGCTCGGTGGCGATCACCAGGTCGGCGAGGCGGCCCGCGAGCGCGCACGACTGCTCCCCGGAGACCGCGATGCCGATCTCCGGCGCCCGGTCGGGCAGGTCCCACAGACGGGCCGAGTCGACGTCGAAGTACGTGCCGTGACGCGTCACGTGGCCGCCCTCGAAGAGCGCGCGGATGATCTCCACGGCCTCCTCAAGCATCCGGTGCCGCACGTTCACGGGCGGCCAGCCGCCGCCCACCACGTGCTCGTTGAGGTTCTCCCCGGAGCCCAGCCCCAGCCGGAAGCGGCCCTCGGACAGCAGCTGCATCGTGGCCGCCTTCTGCGCCACGATCGCCGGGTGGTAGCGGACCGTGGGGCAGGTCACGTAGGTCATCAGCGGGATGCGGGAGGTGGCCTGGGCGGCGGCGCCCAGCACGCTCCACGCGTACGGCGAGTGCCCCTGCGACCGCAGCCACGGGAAGTAGTGGTCCGAGGTCACCGAGAAGTCGAAGCCGACCTCCTCGGCACGCACCAGATGGCCGACCAGTTCACGGGGGCCGGCCTGCTCGGTCATCATCGTGTATCCGATTCGCACCATGGGGGCCGGGTCCCCCGGCGGACGGGGAGGAAACGGACCACGGGCGGGACGGGAAATCCCCTCGGTGTCCGCCCGGCGAACGGGGCAGGATACGGGCATGAGTGCCCGTCCCCTGCCTTCCGGCACCCCGTCCGCCCAGGGCGTCGACGCCTCGGGCGTCCTCGCCTTCCTCGACGCCGTCGAGGCGGCCGGGGCCATCGAGCCGCACAGCCTCATGGTCCTGCGGCACGGCCGCGTCGTCGCCGCCGGCTGGTGGGCGCCGTACGCGCCCGACCGCCTCCACCTGCTGTACTCGCTGAGCAAGAGCTTCACCTCCACGGCCGCCGGGTTCGCCGTGGCCGAGGGGCTGATCGGGCTCGACGACCCGGTGATCTCGTACTTCCCCGAGCTCGACGCCGACATCACCGACCCCCGCAGCCGCGCGATGCGGGTACGGCACGTGGCGTCGATGACGAGCGGGCACGAGGCCGAGACCCTGGACCGGGCCCGCGCCCTCGACCGCGACGACCTCGTCCGCGGCTTCCTGCTGCTGCCGCCGGACCGCGAGCCCGGCACGGTCTTCGCCTACAACCAGCCCGCCACCTACACCCTCGCCGCGATCCTCCAGCGCGTCACCGGCCGGTCCCTCACCGCCTACCTGCGGCCCCGGCTGCTGGACCCGCTCGGCTTCGGCGAGGTCGCCTGGCTCGCCGACCGCACCGGCCGCGAGCTGGGATTCAGCGGACTGCACGGCACCACCGACGCGATCGCCCGGCTGGGGCAGCTGTACCTGGACGAGGGCCGCTGGGAGGGGCGCCGGGTGCTGTCGCCCGAGTGGATCGCCGAGGCGACCCGCGCGCACGTGCCGACCGCGGGAGCCATGGGCGACGCCGACCGGCAGGACTGGGACCGCGGGTACGGCCTCCAGTTCTGGCGGTCCCGGCACGGCTACCGCGGCGACGGCGCCTACGGCCAGTTCTGCCTCGTCCTGCCCGAGCACGACGCCGTCGTCGCCACCACCGCGGCGACCCCCGACATGCAGGGCCTGCTCGACCTCGTCTGGGAACACCTCCTGCCGGCGTTCCGCCCGGCCCCGCTGCCCGGCCCCCGGGACGCCGACGCGGCACTCGCCGACCGTCTCGCCCGCCTCGCCCTCCCGCCCGCCCCCGGGAAGCCCGCGCCGCCCGAACACCCGGACCGGTGGCGGGACGCCGCCTTCACCCCGTACGGCGGTGTCTGCGCCGACCGGCCGAGCCTGACCGGCGTCACCGTCACGGCGGACGGCGACGGCTGGACGCTGGTCCTCGCCGAGGGCGACGACCGCCCGGCGGCGCGCCTGGGCACCGGTGCCTGGACCGTGGCCGAGGAACCCGTGCCCCTCGCGGCGAGCGGCGGCTGGAGCGACGGCGACACCCTCACCGCGGACCTCGTCCTCCTGGAGACCCCGCACCGGCTCCGGGTGACCTGCACCCTCGCGGACGGGACCTTCACCGCCCACTGGGCCACCCGGCCGCTGCACGGCGGCCCGCTGCGCAGGATGCGCGCGCCGCGCGGCCCGGTCCCGCCCGACGGGCTCTAGTCTTCTGAGTCAGGAGTTCTGGTCAGATGTGTAGGGTTGCGGGGTGGCGCGTACTGGGCGGCCGAAGGCCGAGTTGATCCTGTCGGACGCG
>NZ_JBIBWL010000006.1:251599-412209 GCF_043081325.1 Streptomyces sp. NPDC014882 | reverse complement strand
CCGACCCCAAGCCCTACATCTGGACGAAGACCGCGGACGAGATCCTCGAACGTCTCGCCAACTATCTGAACAGAATTCCTGACTCAGAAGACTAGAGCGTGTTTCGCATAGTGCGTGGGCACCAGGCCGTGTGAGCGGCTGGTGCGGGCACACCGGGGGAGGACGGTGGCGGGGGACGATGCCCGGCAGGGCGCCGGAGGGGAGTGTGGGAGGCGCGTGAATCCCGCGCATTCCCCATTCCCCGGCGGTGTCTGGAGTGATCGACAGGTGTCGAAGAAGACGTTGGCGTCCGAAGCCGTGGTGTCCCCGGTCCGCATCGGGAGGTCGGCGGGCGCGGCCCTCGGCATCCTGGCACTCGCCCTCGGCGCCCTGCAGTCGGTGGTGGAGCCCGCGCTCCCGCTGCTGCAACGTGAGCTGGGGGTCAGCCCCGCCGAAGGGGCGTTGATCGGCAACGCGTTACTCGTCACCGGCGCGGTCGTCACACCCGTCGCGGGCAAACTCGGCGACCGCTACGGCGGGAAACGGGTGCTGGTCCGGCTGATGGCGGTGGTCGCGGCCGGTGGTCTGCTGGCCGCACTGGCGCCGAACCTGCCGGTGCTGCTGCTCGGCCAGGTACTGCAGGGCGTCATGGTGGGCGCGCTGCCCCTCTCCTTCATCCTGGTGCGCAAACACCTCACGGCAGGGCAGTCGCAGGTCGCGATGGGGCTGGTCGTCGCGCTCTTCACGGGCGGCGGCATGGTGGGAACGCTGATCGCCGGGCCGCTCGCGGAAGGACTGTCCTGGCACTGGATGTTCGCGCTCCCGACGATCGCGATCGTCGTGACGACATCGTTCGTGGCCCGGCTGATGCCGCATGACCCGCCGATCCGGTCGGACCACGGGATCGACTGGCCCGGCGTGGTTCTGCTGAGCGGCACGCTGCTCGCGTTCATGCTCGGACTCGTGACGGTGACGAGGGACGGAGGCCTGCCGCCGCTCGCGGTCGGTGCCCTCGTGGTGGCCGTGGCCGCCCTCGCGACCGGATGGGTCGCCGTCGAGCGCCGGGCGGCTTCGCCGATGGTCGACCTGCGCATGCTGGCGAAGCCCGCGGTGTGGCGTTCGTGCGTGCTCACCCTCGTCATCACCATCACCTCGGGGATGGTGCTCCTTCTGCTCCCGCAGCTGTTCGCGGTGTCGGCCGACGGGTACGGCTTCGGAGCCGGCACCACCGACATCGGACTGTTCCTGCTGCCGGGCGCCGTCGCCGGGGCGGTGAGCGATTCGGTCGGCGGGATCGCCGCGAGGCGTTTCGGCCCGTACGCCGTGGTCGTCGGGGGCGGCGTCGTCACGGCGGCCACGGTCATCGCCCTGGCGTCGCTGCACACCGAGGCGTGGCAGCTCGTCCTCGCGAAGGTGCTGACCGCGTTCGCCGCGGGCGCCGCCACCACGGCGTTGCTCGCCGGCACCGCCACCGTCGTCGAGACGAAGGACACCGGCATCGCCACCGGCCTGCTCGTCGTGACACGCGTGATCGGCGTCGCCCTGGGCGTCCAGGTCGGCGGCGCGATCCTCGCCGCCGGGGCCGACCCGATGACGGGCCGGCCGGCCGAAGCGGCCTTCGCCACGGGTTTCACCGTCGCCGGCCTCGTCGCCGCGCTGTCACTGCTCGTCGTCCGCATCAAGGGGAAAGAGGCCCACGCATGACACCCACCGGTCCGTCGACGGACGCGAGCACTCCCGCGAAGCGCTCGGTCCTCATCTCCGGGGCCGGTGTCTCCGGACCCGCGCTGGCGTACTGGCTGCACCGGTCCGGACACGCGGTCACCGTGGTGGAGAAGGCGGGCGCACCGCGCGACGGCGGCTACCCGGTCGACGTCCGCGGCACCGCGATCGAGGTGGTCCGGCGGATGGGGGCACTGCCGCGACTGCGGGACGCGCACGTCGAGACGCGTCGCTGCACCTTCCTCGACGCCGAGGGCGGCGAAGTCGCCTCGGTCGCCCCGCACGCCGTCGCCGGCGGTGTCGAGGGACAGGACATCGAGGTGCGTCGCGGGGACCTGGTCTCGATCCTCCACGCGATGGTCCGCGACGACGTGGAATTCCTGTTCGACGACTCCATCGCCACCCTGGACCAGTCCGGACCAGGGGCCGATGTCACCTTCCGCAGTGGGCGACAGCGCACGTTCGACCTGGTGGTCGGCGCCGACGGCACGCACTCGTCCACCCGGAAGTCCCTGTTCGGGCCCGAAGAACGGTTCCACCGTCACCTCGGCCACTGCTTCGCCGTCTTCACCATGCCGAACACCTTCGGGCTCTCCCACGAGCTCAAGCTGTGGAACACCCCGGGGAGAGCCGCGGCCCTCTACGCCGTCGGGGACGACGACGACCTGCACGCCTTCCTGGCCTTTCACCAGCCGGAACCGCCGTCCGAGGCCCTCCGGGATCCCGGTGCCCAGCGGGACCTGGTCGCCGCGGTCTTCGCCGACGCGGGATGGGAGGTCCCCGGCATGATCGACGCCATGCGCGACGCGGACGACCTGTTCTTCGACACGGCCGGTCAGATCCGCATGCCCCACTGGTCCAGCGGCCGCGTCGCGCTCGTCGGCGACGCCGCGTACGCCCCCTCGTTCCTCACCGGACAGGGCACGAGCCTCGCGCTGGCCGGTGCCTACGTGCTCGCCGACGCCCTGGCCGCGAACCGGAACCACACCGCGGCCTTCGCCGCCTACGAACGCCACGTCCGGGAGTTCGTGGCCGTGAACCAGGCACTGGCCGACAACGGTGCGGCCACCCTCTTCCCCACCACGGCACGAGCCCTGGAGCAGCGCGACGCCAGGCTGCGCGACCTCGTCACCCTGCCTCCCGCGATGCCGCGACCGGCCCACTCGGCCCTCACGCTGCCCCCGTTCGGCCCGATGCCGTGACCCGGTACGGCAGTCGCAGCCGGCCCGGTGGTCCACGCGGTTCCGGAACCGATCGGCCACCGGGCCCGGCGGTCGCCTCGTACCCTGAACCCTGTGCTGCCGAACGCGGACATCGAGGGTGGGGCACCGAGCCGGCACGTCCCGGTCCCCGCGACCGGGCTCGGCGCGGCGGTGCCGGCGGCTCCCGTCCGGCCGGGACCGGGCCGGCCATGACGAACACGGGGGACGGTGGCCGGCGACCGCGCGGCGCGTGGCGGCGGGAGGGAGCGGTCACGGCGACGACGTTCGCGTGCTGTCTGCTCGGCGGGGTGATGCAGGCTGACGACACGCTGTCGGCGCCGCCTGCCGCCGCCTACCTCATCGCGGTGGTGTCCTGTGCCGTGTTGCCGCTGCGGCACCGGGCGCCCCTGGCCGCCCTGGCGGCCACGACAGCGGCCGGTCTGCTGGTGCCGCCCCTGGGTCTCCTGCTCACCCCGTTCATCGTGGCCCCCGCCGTGCTCACCGCTTACTCCTGCTCGCTCGCCGCGCGCACCGAACGGCGCGCGGCGAGGGCGGTGTTGCTCGCTTCCGCGGCGCTGGCCGCCGCCATCCCCCTGTTCGAGGACGTCTCGTGGAAGGACGCGAGCAGGATGGGAGTGGTGGCGGTGTTCCCGCTGGCGGCCGGCGTACTGGGGCACTCGGTGCGGAACCGGCGGGCCTACCTGGGGGCCGTGGAGGAGCGGGCCCGGCGGGCCGAGGAGAGCCGGGACAGCGAGGCGCGCCGGAGAGTGGCCGAGGAGCGGCTGCGCATCGCCCGGGAACTGCACGACCTCGTGGCCCATCAGATCACCCTGGCCAACGCGCAGGCCACGGTCGCCGCCCACTTCCTCGACACCCGCCCGGAGCAGACCCGCAAGAGCCTCGAGGAACTCGTCGAGACCACCGCCGACGCGCTCGACGACCTGCGGGCCACGGTCGGTCTGCTGCGCCAGTCCGGGGACGCCTCCTCGCCCGCCGAACCGGCGCCCGGCCTGTCCCGGCTTCCCGCGCTCCTCGAGTCCTTCCGCCACGCGGGTCTGGAGGTGTCGGTGCATCAGGAGGGCACGGCCAGGCCGCTGCCGCCGGGAGTGGACCTCACCGCCTACCGCATCGTCCAGGAGGCCCTGACCAACGTGACCAAGCACGCCGGTACCGGTGGCGCCCGGGTGCGCCTCGTCTGGAGACGCGATCGCGTCACCGTCACCGTCGCCGACGACGGAGGGGGCGCTCGCACGGCGCCGGCCGCCTCCACGGGACCGAGCGCGTCGCCGGGACCGAGCGCGTCGACGGCGCCGGACCGTCCGCCCGGTCACGGTCTGATCGGCATGCGGGAGCGTGCCACCGCGGTCGGGGGGAGCCTCTTTGCGGGCAGGCGTCCCGAAGGCGGCTTCCTCGTCTCCGCCCGACTGCCTCTCCCGTCCGCCAAGGACACGGCGCAAAGGACCGAGGGAGCACCGACCGCCGGGGGACGGACGGCCGACGGAGCGACGGGTGACGCAGCGACGGGCGACGCAGCGACGGGCGACGCAGCGACGGGCGACGGACGGACGGGCGACGCAGCGGCCGGGGAGGCGCCGTGACGCTCAGAGTGCTGCTCGCCGACGATCAGGCCCTGCTGCGCGGCGCCTTCCGGATGCTCCTCGACAGCACCGACGACATCACCGTGGTCGGCGAGGCCGGCGACGGCAGGCAGGCCGTCCGACTCACCCGGGAGCTGCGCCCGGACGTGGTGGTCATGGACATCCGCATGCCCGAGGTGGACGGTCTCACCGCCACGGCCGAGATCTGCGCGGACCCGGAACTGCGTGCCACCCGCATACTGGTCCTCACCACGTACGAGACCGACGAGTACGTCGCCCGGGCGCTGCGCGCGGGGGCCGGCGGTTTCATCGGCAAGGGCATCGGGGCCGAGGAGCTGGCGGACGCCGTGCGTACCGTCGCCGACGGCGACACCCTCCTGTCCCCCGCCGCCACCCGCTCCCTGGTGGCCCGTTTCCTGGCCACGCCGGAGGCGGTCCCGCCCCACCACGCCGAACGGCTCGCCGCGCTCACCCCGCGCGAACGCGAGATGGCGGCCGCGGTGGCGACCGGCCTGTCCAACCAGGAGATCGCCGAGCGGATGTTCCTCAGTCCCTTCACCGTCCGCGCCCACGTACAGCGCGCCATGACCAAGCTGGGGGCCCGCGACCGGGCGCAACTCGTCGTCATCGCCTACCGGACGGGCCTGGTCCACGCCACCCCCGACGACGGCACCGACCGCCCGTCGTGGTCCGGTACCGGGAGCCCCTCGCGGGACGGTCCGCCACGGTGAGGGTCACCGACGGCACCGCCACCGGTCCCACCGGGGAGCCGTGAAGGCCCGCCCGTGCCGGCGGCGACGAACGGTCCCGCCCCGTCGCACCTGCCGTGTGTGTGTGGGGGGGGGCGGGGCCGGCCCGCCGTCCGCCGACGGGGGAGCGGGCCGGCCGTGGGCCGAACGGCGCCGCCGGTGTGCGCGCGGCGGCCGGAGCCGCGGTCCGGCGCCCGCCGGCCCTCCGGGCGGTGCCGTGCCCGACGGGAGGACGTCGCCGCGCTCGACGGGAGCACGGCGACGACGACGCCGCCGGTCCGGCCTCACCCGTCCCCGTGGTGCCGCGGGCAGGACCACGCGCTCCTCAGGAGGAGGGGGCGGCGATCTCCCGCTTGAGGATCTTGCCGCTGGGCCCCATCGGCAGTGAGTCCGTCAGCCAGATCCGGCGCGGGTACTTGTACGCGGCCACCCGCTCCCGCACGAACTCCTGCAGTTCCGCGGCCGTCACCTCGGCCCCCGCGCGCGGGACGACCGCAGCGGCGACCTCCTCGCCGAGCCGCTCGTGGGGGACCCCGACGACGGCGGCGAGGGCGACCGCCGGGTGCTCGTGCAGCACCTCCTCGATCTCGCGCGGGTAGACGTTGTACCCGCCCCGGATGATGAGGTCCTTCTTGCGGTCGACGACGAAGAGGTAGCCGTCCTCGTCCTGCCGGGCCAGGTCGCCGGTGCGCAGCCAGCCGTCGGGCACCGTGGCCGCGGTCTCCTCCGGACGGTTCCAGTACTCCTTCATCACGTTCGGCCCCCGTACGGCCAGTTCGCCGACCTCGCCGGGAGCCACGTCCCGGCCCTCGTCGTCGAGCAGCCGGACCTCGACGTCACGGATGGGCGTGCCGATGGATCCGGCCTTGCGCGGGCGGTCGGCGTGGTTGAAGGAGACGACCGGGCTGGTCTCGGACATGCCGAAGCCCTCCAGCACGGTACAGCCGAAACGGCGCTCGAACCCGTGGAGCAGTTCCACCGGCAGGGAGGCGCCGCCCGAGACGCACATGCGCAGGGTGGAGACCTCGGCCCCGGCGCCGGCCGGGTGCTGGAGGAGAGCCGCGTACATCGTGGGCACCCCCTCGAACACGGTCGCCCCGTCGCGGGCGATGGCCTCGAACACGACGGGCGGGTCGAAACGCGGGATGAGCGTGAGCGAGGCGCCGCTGAGGACCGCCGTGTTCATCGTGCAGGTCTGGCCGAAGATGTGGAACAGCGGCAGGCACCCCACGATGACGTCCTCGGGCGTGAGCCCCTGCACGTCGGTGACGTTGACCTCCGTGTTGTGGCGCAGTCCCGCGTGGGTGAGCGCGGCCCCCTTGGGACGTCCGGTGGTGCCGGAGGTGTACAGCAGGACGGCGACGTCGTCGCCGGCCACCGCGGCGGTGTCGTGGTACGGCTCCAGCGGCGCCAGTTCCGCCGCGAAGGCGGCGGGTTCGACCGTGATGTGCCGCACCCCGGCGGCGACCGCGCCCTGCGCCCCCTCACCGGGGGCCGCGTGCCACTCGAAGAGCAGTACGGCGCCGGAGTCCCGCAGGTGGTACTCGGTCTCCCGGGCCTTGAGCAGCGGGTTCATCGGCACCACGATGCCCCCGGCGCGCAGGATGCCGTAGTAGAGCACGACGAATTCGGGCACGTTCGGCAGCATGAGGGCGACCCGGTCCCCGGTGCGCAGGCCTTCGGTGCGCAGCAGCGCCGCGGCCTGGGCGCTCAGCCGGTCCAGTTCGGCATAGGTGGTGGTCGCCGTGCCCAGGCGCAGCGCAGGCCGCTCGGGCTGCCGACGTGCCGTGTCCACCAGGAACTCCGCCAGATTGGTCATGATGCCTCCTCGCATCCCGCTTGCGACCCACGGGTCCCGCCGTCGTCGTCGCTGCGGGAATGGTCACGCCCGGGGCCGGACGGGTCCATGGCGCGGAGGACAGCAGCGGTCCCGCTCATTTGTCGCCGCGGACAATCAAGGGGTCGTAGGCTGCGCGTATGGGACTTTCGGAGGTGGCTTCGGCCTTGCGTGCGCGCCTGCCGGAACTGGGCGAGACCATGGCGCGGCGCATTCGCGCCGACGTCGAGTCGTACACCGACGAGACGCTGATCCCCTACGCATCGCTGCGTGACTCCTGCACGGCCAACGCCGACATGGTGCTCGGGCATCTCGCCTTCGGCACGGAGGCGGACGTGCGGTCCGCGCACGAGACCGGCCACCTGCGCGCCGAGCAGGGCGTTCCCCTGCCGGACACCCTGCACGCCTTCCGGGTGGGGTTCGAGTATCTCTGGTCGGAGATGATCGACGAGGCCCGGCGGCACCCCGGGGTCGCGGACGCCCAGCTGGTGGCGGGCTCGTCGCAGGTGTGGGCGCTGTCCGGCCGGTACGCCGAGGCCGTGGCCGCCTCCTACCGGGAGACCAGCGCGGACCTGGCGCTGCGCCGTGAAGCACGCCGCTCGGCCCTGGTCGAGGCGCTGTTCACCGGGGCCCTGGCGGACCGCACGACGCTGTGGGAGGCGGCCGGCCAGCTCGGCCTGAGTGAGCGCGGACCCTACGCGGTGGTGGCCGCGGCCGTACCGGACCCCGGGCAGGAGTCGCTGCCGGGGATCGAGGGGACGCTGCGTGAGGCCCATGTCCCCTCGGCCTGGCGGCTGCTGCCCGACGCGCAGATCGGGGTGCTCTCGCTGGGGCACCCCGGCGCCGAGACGGTGGGCCTGCGCCTGCTGCGCCGTCACGGCGCGCGGGCGGGCGTCAGCCCGCTCTTCGACTCGCTGCGCGACACGCCGCAGGCCCTGCGCTTCGCCCGGCTCGCCCTCCATCGGGTGCCGGGCGACGGCCCCGGCGTGGCCCGCTTCGACGACAGCCCGCTCGCGATGCTGGTGGCGGCCGCGCCGGCGGAGGCGAAACGTCTGGTGGAGGTCGTTCTGGGTCCGGTGCTGGCCGTGCCCGTCGCGGAGCGTGCGCGTCTGCTCGACACCCTGGGGCAGTGGTTCACCGCGGGCGGCGTGGCGGCGGAGGCGGCGAAGCGGCTGTACGTCCACCCCAACACGGTGCGCTACCGGCTGCGGCGCGTCGAGGAGCTGACGGGACGCTCCCTGTCCGACCCGGTCGCCCTCGCCGACCTGGGCACCGCCCTGCACACCTTGCGGCTGCTGCCGCGGTGAAGCCCCTCGGGTCCGGCCGCCGTGGCGGCAGGAGAACAGCCCCCGGGCCGGGACCGCCCGGGCGTCCGCGGCCGGGGGCGACGTGCGGGCGTGCGGCGCCGGGTGCGCCTCAGCCCCGGGTGCGGGTCTCCAGGGCGCGCAGGACGGCCACCATGTCCTCGTCGCCGTGGCCCTGGTCGACGGTCTCCGCGTAGAGGGAGTGGCAGACGTCGAGGAGCGGGGAGGCGAGGCCCGCCGTGCGGGCGGCCCGCGCGATCAGGCGGTTGTTCTTCAGGGCGTCCGCGGCCGCCGCCTGGACGGTGAAGTCGCGGGCCAGCAGTTTGGGCGCCTTCCCCCGGGAGACCGCGCTGGCCATCGGGCCCGCGTCCAGGACGTCCCGCAGCAGGTTCCGGTCGAGTCCGTGCCGGTCGGCGAAGTGGAAGGCCTCGGCCAGACCGGTGACCAGGGTGATGAGGAAGAGGTTCACCGAGAACTTCATCAGCAGCGCGCCCGGGACCGGACCGCACGCGAAGGTCTCGCGGCACAGCGGGGCGAGCAGCGGGCGCACGTCCGCCACGGCGTCGTCGTCCCCGGCCAGCATGGCGACCAACTCGCCCCGCTCCGCCGGTACCCGGGAGCCGGAGACCGGCGCCTCCACGTAGCGGCCGCCCGCGGCCAGGACGTCGTCCCGCAGTCCGCCGGAGTGCTCGGGCGCGGTCGTGCCCATGTGCACGACGGTGCGTCCGGCGACGCGGGGGGCGAAGTCCGGGGTGCCGCGGCCGAGGACCGTGTCGAGGGCCGTCTCGTCGGCCAGCATGAGGAACACCGTGCCGGCCCGTTCGAAGACCTCGGCGGGGCTCGCCGCGACCTCGGCCCCGGCGGCGCGCAGGGGATCGCAGCGGCCGGGGGTGCGGTTCCACACGAGCAGGGGTGTCGCGGACCGGGCGAGGTGGAGCGCCATGGGCTGCCCCATGACCCCGAGGCCGAGGAAACCGACGTACGTCATGTCCTGCCTTTCCCGGCCCGTGCCGAGGCGGGGCCGTTGCCGTCGCCGCGGGCCGGCGACTATGACAGTCGTCATGGTAGGCGCTCTCATGACGGCTGTCATAGAGTGGGCGCCGGTCAGTCGCGACATCCTGGAGGTCGACCATGGCGCCGTCCGGACGGGGGCCCCGCGAGCGGATGGTCTTCAGCGCGGCCCAGCTCATCCGGCGCGACGGCGTCGGCGCCACCGGCATGCGCGAGGTGGCCGCCCACGCGGGGGCGCCCCGGGGATCGCTCCAGCACTACTTCCCCGGCGGCAAGGAGCAACTGGTCAACGAGGCGCTGGCCTGGGCCGGCCGGTACGCGGCCGGCCGGGTGCCCCGGTTCCTGGCCGCGCTGCCCGAGCCGACGCCGAGCGCCCTGTTCGGCGCGATGGTGCGGCAGTGGACCGACGAGTACGCGTCGGCCGGGTTCGCGGGCGGCTGCCCCGTCGCCGCGGCCACGGTGGACTGCGCCGAGTCCGTCGAGTCCACGCGGGAGGCCGCGTCCGCCGCGTTCGCCGCCTGGAACGCCGCCGTGGCCGACGCCCTGACCGGCATGGGCGTCCCGCCGGAACGGGCCGCACCGCTGGCCACCCTCATGATCGGAGCCCTGGAGGGGGCGATCCTCATCGCCCGTGCCGAGCAGGACGTGCGCGCGCTGACGAACGCGGTCCGCGAACTCGGCCCGCTGCTCGACGCGGCGGTGAGCCGCGAGGACTGAACGACGGCGGACGCCGCTACGGCCGCGCCCCGCCGTTGCCGGCCAGGGCCGCGCCCCCGCCGTGGCCGTAGCGGTGGTGACGGCGGTGGCCGTACCGGTGGTGGCGGTGGCCGACGGCGACGCGGGCTCGTCGCACCTCGGCGCCCTGGGCGCGTCCTCGGCGTACCGGGTCAGGGCGCAGACCGTGCGCAGCGCGACCTTCCAGGTGCCGCCCTGCCGGACCGCCGCACCCCGCCCGCCGGGGTCCAGCTCCCGGTCGTCGCGGGTGAGGGCGTAGCCGACGGCGGCGTCCTGGGACGTCGTGTACGCCACCGAGGTCACCGTGGCGCGCAGACGGCTGCCGAGGCGGTCGGCGAAGAGGTTCTCGATCATGAGGGCGTTCTGGGGGCCGTCCTCGACCGCCCCGCTCCGGTCGTCCACGGAGGAGTCCGGGGCGAAGAGGGTCTCCCACGCGGCCCGGATGTCCCGCTCGGCCGTGTCCGGGTCCGCCGGGGCGGTGCCCGTGGGGGACTGGACGATGGGGGACCGGGTGGTGGGCGGCGGGGAACCGCGGGCCGGGGTCGGTGCCGCCGTGGAGCCGGTGGGCGGTGGTGTCGGCGCCGTCCGCGCCGTGTCGTCGCCTCCGCCTCCGCCGCAGGCGCCGGTGAGGACGAGAGCGGCGGCGGTGGCCGCCCAGCGGGCCGCACGTCGTGTCGCAGGGGGCATGGGCTCCTCCGGGTCGCCTGGGGCAGCCCTACCCGGAAAGCGCCGGAACATCCCGGGACGAGCGGTGCGCGAGAGGGCTACGAGCGGGCGCGCGCCCCGTCCGTGAGGGTGCCGTGGCGGCGGCGCCGGCCCGGCCGCACGCCTCGGCCGCGCGCCGGGTGCGGGTGGCCCGCGGGCAGGCCCGGGAGTGGGGGAGGCGGCGGCGCCGGCCACAGCCGTGCCGCCGCCAGTGCGGCTCCCAGGGTGATCGAGCCCAGCGCGGCCACCGCCCAGCCGAGCCCGGCCGTCGCCCCGAGCAGGCCCGCCAGCGGGTACGTCAGCAGCCAGCAGCCGTGCGACAGCGAGAAGTGCGCAGCGAAGGCCGCCGTCCGCGCCTCGGCCGGCGCCGCACGGCGGATCAGCCGCCCGGTCGGTGTCAGGACCATGGCACAGGCCGCACCGAAGGCGGCCCACAGGGCGAGCAGGGCGGCCCACTGCCAGTCGCCGCCCGCGCCGCCGCCCGTGCCGCCCGCGCCGCCCGAGCCGGTGACGGCGCCGAGCGCGGCGAAGACGACCACGAGCAGTGCGGCCCCGCGCACCATCACCGTCCGGTCCGGCACCCGGTCGAGGAGCCGGGGCAGGACCAGGGCCACGGCCATCGAGCCGGCGCCGTACGCACCCAGCGCGAGGGGCACGGCGCCGGTCGGCAGGTCCAGGAAGCCGCGTACGTAGACGACGGTGTTGACGGTCACCGTCGCGCTCGCCGCGGCCACCGCGAGGTCGAGCGCGAGCAGCGCCCGCAGCGCGGGGACGGTGCGGAACAGCCGGGTGCCCGCCGCGGCCCGGGCGCGGGCGCCGCCCGCCCGCACCCGGCGGGCCGGGGGCAGGACCGCGGACACCACGAGTGCGGCCGACGCGAGGAAACCCAGGGCGGTGCCCGTGAACAGCCCGTCGTAGGTGATGACGGACAGCAGGGCCGCCGCCAGGGCCGGTGAGAACAGGCTCTCCAGGTCGTAGGCGAGCCGGGACATCGACAGCGCCCGCGTGTAGTCGCGCTCCTCGGGCAGCACCTCGGGGACGACGGCCTGGAAGGCCGGGGTGAACGCGGCCGAGGCGGACTGGAGCACGAAGACCAGGACGTACACCTGCCACACCTGGTCGACGAAGGGGAGCAGCAGGGCGACCCCGGCACGGGTGAGGTCCGCCGACAGCATGAGGACCTTGCGCGGGAGGCCGTCGGCCAGCGCGCCCACGGCCGGGGCGATCGTCACGTACGCGGCCATCTTGATCGCGAGCGCGGTGCCGAGCACCGAACCGGCGTCGGGGCCCGCGAGGTCGTAGGCCAGCAGCCCGAGGGCCACGGTCGCCAGACCCGTGCCGACCAGGGCGACGACCTGGGCCGCGAAGAGGTGGCGGTAGCTGCGGTTGCGCAGGACGGCGAGCATGCGGGAGGCCCTCTCGGCGGCGCGGTCCGTGTCGGTGCCACGAGTGTAGCCGTCATGTGCGCATCTGTGCACATGATGAAGTGAGGTGCGCGCGGGTCCGGGCGCTCGCGATGCCCGACCGTCGCTCGGCCGCGGCTCGCCCGCCCGCCGCTCGCCCGCTCGATGCCGCTCGGGCGCTCCCGACGGCCTCCCGGGGGTCCGACGGCCTCCCGGGCGCCCCCGGGCGCCCTCGGGCGGATGGCCGCCCCGCGCACGGATGGCTCTAGGCTGGCCCCATGTCCGACAGCCACCCCGTCCCACCTGCGACCGACGTGCACCTGCGAGCCCCCGACAGCGCGCGGCTGGCCGAGGCCACCGGGGTGTTCGCGATGCTGTCGGACGCCACCAGGCTGCACCTGCTGTGGCTGCTGGCGCAGGGCGAGTCGGACGTCGGCTCCCTCACCGAACGCTGCGGCGCCTCCCGGACGGCGGTCAGCCAGCACCTCGGGAAGCTGCGGCTCGCCGGGCTCGTGGACACCCGCCGCGACGGCCGGCACATCCATTACCGGCTCAGCGACGGCCACCTGCGGCGCCTGGTCCTGGAGGCGCTGAGCCACGCCGACCACCGGGTGAGCGGACAGGCGCCGCACGGCTGACGCGCACGGGCGCGGTACGGCTGACGCGGGCGGGCGCCGTACGGCCGACGCGTCGGGTGAGGAGACGTGCGGCGCACGGCTGACATGTGCCGGGGAGCGCCCGGGCGGCGTGGCCGGCGGGGCGTCCGCGCGGCGGGCCGAGGGCCGCCGCACACCCGTGTGCGAAGGCCCTCGGCCGCGCGTCCGGCTACTCCCGGGCGGCGCCCCGGCGACGGACGAGGAACGCCGCGACCGCTGCCGCGGCCAGCGCCGCCGCGACGATGCCGGTCCAGGCGCCCGCGGACAGGCCGCCCTCGTCGTCCTCCGCGGTGTCGGCCGCCTGCGGGGAGGGGCCCGTGGCGGTTTCCCCGGCCGTCGGCACCGGGGTCGCCGTGGGACTCGCCGGGACACCGGGGGAGGGGCTGACGGTGTGCGCGCCGGGCGCGGCCGCCCTCAGCTTCAGGACGGGCGCCTCGTTGCCGTGCCCGTGGCCGTCGTCGCCGGACCCGCCCAGCTCGATCCAGCGGTCGACCTTCCCGTCGCCGTAGGTCTGGAGCGTCTTGAACGCCAACTCCTTCGCGTCGGGCAACTGCCTGACGACCACCGAGTGTTCGGCGTCCTCGCCGACCTTCACGGCCGGGCCCTCGACGCGGTAGCCGTCGGCGGTGGCGGCGAACTCCCAGCCCGCCGGGCCCCCGGCGTAGGTCACGTCGGCCGGCCGGATGCCCTCGGGCAGGACCACCCGCAGTTCGGTGATGCCGGCGGTGGCGGACTCCGACTCGGCCACGAAGGTGAGCCGGACGTTCTCGGCGAGGGCCTGCGCGCCGGCCGACTCGACCTCGACGTGGGCGGCGGCCGGAACGGCGGCCAGCAGGACGGCGGTCGTCGCGGCGGCCGTCGCGAGGGTCAGGGGCCGCGCACCGCGCGGCAGGGTGATGCGGGACATGGGTCTCTCCAGGCACGGGAGGGTGGCGGGGGCCGTCCGGCCGTTGCCGAACGGGCGCCCCCACGAGGTCGGTCGACGAGGCCGGACCCCGGCCGGGGAGGCCCCCGCCGGACCAGCGCGTGCGCCAGCACCGGCCCGAAGGAGGGCAGCCGGTCCCCCTCCGCCGTGACGGGGGCGACCGGCGCACCGGTCGCGGAACCCACGCGTCGCGTCGCCCCGAGACGCAGACGGGCGCGGACGGCGTCGAGGGCGGCCGTCAGCCCGCGCGCCGGCGACCAGCACACCGTGTCCGCGCGGTGCAGCAGGACGGCGGCGCCCGCCGCGACCAGGGCGTGGGCCGCCGTCATGGCCAGGGAGTCGTGCGGCCGCACGTGCCAGGCGCCGTGGACGTCGTGCGAGGCGGCGTGCACGTCGTGCGCGGCGGTCGACGTCCCCGGGCGCCCGGTGTGCGTCAGCCACCGGTGCAGCCCGCACTGCGCGAGGACACCGATGACGACGACCGTGGCCGGACGGCGCGGGCGGCGCGCGCCGGCGAGCCCCACGCCGAACAGCACGGCGGCCGCGGTCGCGCCCCGCGCCCACGGCACCGGCCGCTCCGCGAACAGCTGGTGCGCGCCGGTTCCCAGCACCGTGCCGACGACGGCGAACACCGCGGCCCGCAGGACGGGCAGCGGCGGCCGTGGTGTCGTCGCGGGCAGCTGCATGGCCCGCTCATCATGCGGTACCGGCCGTGTGCCGGGTGCGCGGCCCGGGAAAAGTGGCCGATCGGCAGCGGGGCCGAGCCGGGCGGCCCGGCGGGGCTTGTCCGCCGCGGTCGCCATGGCGCATGCTGCCTCCGGCGGGCAGGAGATCGCGAACCGGGAGGCATGTGGTGGACGGCGCAGTCGTGCGGACGATGTGGGAGCGGTTCGAACTCGTCCACGACCTGGTCTACTTCGCCCCCGAGGCGCACCGGGCCGCCGGTGAACTCGGCCTGCGCGGCTTCTGGATGGGCTACTTCGCCCTCCGCGCCGCCCCCCTCGGCCCCGTTCCGGCCGCCGTCGTCACCAGCTCCTTCTACGTCTTCCACCCCGACCGGGTGGCGCGTGCCGTCCCCGACGCCTGGGGATACGCCGATCCTGCCGACGTCCTCTCGGCGCGCGAACGGGCCATGGACGCCGCGATGACCCGCGTGCTGGGGCCGGACACGGTCGGTTCCGCCGCGATGGCCGAGGCCGCCGACCTCGCCTGGGAGGCGGCGCAGGCCGCCGACACGGCGGGACGCGTCCTCGGCGCCGCCAACCAGGCACTCCCGCGGCCCGCACAGCCGCACGTCCGGCTCTGGCAGGCGGTCACCACCCTGCGCGAACACCGGGGCGACGGGCACATCGCCGCCCTGGTCGGCCACGGCCTGGGCCCGGTCGCGGCGATGGCGCTGAAGTGCGCGGCGGGCGAGTCGGACGAGGAGGTCCTGCGGCAGACCCGCAAGTGGGACCTCACGGCGTGGCGGGCGGCGCAGGCCGAACTGCTCGGCCGCGGCTGGCTCGACGGCGACGGCCGGCTCACCCCCGCCGGGGAGGCGGCCCGCGCGGCCGTCGAGGCCGGGACGGACGCCGCCGCGGCTTCCCCCTGGACGGCCCTGGGCCCCGACGCCACCGCCCGCCTCGGCGGCCTCCTCGCCCCCCTGGCCCGCACCGTCCGCGAGTCGGGCCTCATCCCGGACGGCAACCCGGTGGGCCTCCCGGCGGCGACGGAGACGGAGACGGAGAAACCGGGAGGAGCGGGGGCGGGCGACGGGGAGACAGTCGCGTCGGAGAGCACTCCGGTCTGAGCGCGCGCGGGTCGCGCCGGCGAAGCTGCCCGGCGACGGCGGACGACGGCGGACGACGACGGGCGACTGCGAACGACTGCGGATGAACACGCGTACGGCCCGGCGACTGACGCCCTCCTCGCCATCCGCCGCCGTGTGGCGTCATGCGCCGCCGGACCGGTTGCGCGCCGAGGGGGCCGGCGCTGTCCTGCGCGGGCTCCTGGACCGGCCGTCGCCGGGACGAGCGGGCTCCTCGGCCGGCCGTCGCCGGGCCGAGCGACCCGTCCGGTGTGGCGTGTTCCGTGCTGCCCGGCGCGACGCCGACCGCCCCGCCTCAGTACCCTCCGAACCATGCGGATCTCCGTTTCCTCCGACATGGACGAACCCGTCGCCCGCGCGCTCGTCGCGGAACTGCGCGGGCGAGGGCACGACGTCGTGCCGCACGGTGCGCTGCTGCCCGGTGCGGACGCGCGGTGGGCGGTGTGTTCGGAGGCGGCGGCCCGGGAGGTGGCCGACGGGACCTCGGAACAGGCCGTGGTGTGCTGCTGGACGGGCACGGGGGCGTCCATCGCCGCGAACAAGGTGCCCGGCGTCCGCGCGGCCCTGTGCACCGACGCCGCCACGGCCGAGGGCGCCCGCCGCTGGAACGACGCGAACGTGCTCGCCCTCGGCCTGCGCCTGACCTCCGAGCCGTTGCTGAGGGAGATCCTCGACGCCTGGTTCGCCGCTGAGCCCAGCGAGGACCCCGAGGACCGGGGCAACGTCCTGCACGTCGACCGCCTCGACCGTGGTGGCCGTGGTGGCCGTGGCGGCCGGGCCGGCGACGACGCGGCGCCCTGACGGCCGCCCGCGGCGCGCACCCGCCCCAGGCCCTGTCGTCGCCTCCCCGCCCGCCCCGTGACGCCCCGCCCCGCGACGCCCCGCCCCGCGCCTCCCCGCACGCCTCCTCGCCCCACCGGGGCCCGACCCGGGCGCGTCCCGTACGGGGCCCGGGGCCCGGCACCCCCGTCTTCGCCCGGGGGATCCCCGGAGCCGCACCCGACGCCGCGGGACCCGCCCTCCGGGCGGACGACGGGCGGACGGCGGGCGGCGGGAAGGCCACGGCAGGACCCGGCGGGCCCGGTGTCCGTCCCGGCGCCTCCCGGTTCGGCCGGTCGGGTCGATCGGCCCTGGCGGGTACCCGGCGGCCGGGAGAGGGTGGGAGGGAACGGACCCGCCCGCACCTCCCGCCGACCACCGATCCGGAAGGGACCCCCGATGTCCGTCGACACCCAGCAGGCGTCCGACCGCCTCACCGACGACGAGCTGAGGACGCTGGACGCCCACTGGCGCGCCGCCAACTACCTGTCCGTCGGACAGATCTACCTCATGGCCAACCCCCTGCTCACCGAGCCGCTGCGGCCGGAGCACGTCAAGCCGCGGCTGCTCGGCCACTGGGGCACCTCGCCCGGCCTGAACCTCGTGTACACCCACCTCAACCGCGTCGTCCGCGGCCGTGACCTCGACGCCCTGTGCGTGTGGGGTCCCGGCCACGGCGGGCCGGCGGTGGTCGCCAACTCCTGGCTGGAGGGCTCGTACACCGAGACGTACCCCGACGTCACGCGCGACGCGGCGGGCATGGCCCGGCTGTTCAAGCAGTTCTCCTTCCCGGGCGGCGTCCCCAGCCACGTCGCCCCCGAGACCCCCGGTTCCATCCACGAGGGCGGCGAACTCGGCTACGCGCTCTCCCACGCCTACGGCGCCGCCTACGACAACCCGGACCTGCTCGTCGCCTGCGTGATCGGTGACGGCGAGGCCGAGACCGGGCCGCTGGCCGCGTCCTGGCACTCCAACAAGTTCCTCGACCCCGTCCACGACGGGGCCGTCCTGCCGATCCTCCACCTCAACGGCTACAAGATCGCCAACCCGACGGTGCTGGCCCGGATCCCCGAGCCGGAACTCGACGAACTGCTGCGGGGCTACGGCCACGACCCGCTCCACGTCACCGGGGACGACCCGGCCGCCGTGCACCGCGCGATGGCCGGGGCCATGGACACCGCGCTGGACCGGATCGCCGCGATCCAGCGCGCCGCCCGCGAGGAGGGCGCCGGCGAGCGCCCCCGCTGGCCGGTGATCGTGCTGCGCACCCCGAAGGGCTGGACCGGGCCCGCGCAGGTCGACGGCCTGCCGGTGGAGGGCACCTGGCGCGCCCACCAGGTCCCGCTCTCCGCCGTCCGGGACGATCCGGAGCACCTGCGCCAACTGGAGGCGTGGCTGCGCTCCTACCGGCCCGAGGAACTCTTCGACGAGCGGGGCGCCCCCCGGCACGACGTACTGACCTGGATCCCCGAGGGCACCCGCCGCCTCGGCGCCACCCCGCACGCCAACGGCGGACTGCTGCTGCGCGAACTCCCCCTGCCCGCCCTGGAGTCGTACGCCGTCCCCGTCGACAAGCCCGGCACGACGCTGCACGAACCCACCCGCGTGCTGGGCGAGTTGCTGGAGGAGGTGATGCGCTCCACCGCCGAGCGGCGCGACTTCCGCCTGGTCGGCCCCGACGAGACCGCCTCCAACCGGCTCCAGGCCGTGTACGGCGCCAGCGGCAAGGCCTGGCAGGCGCAGACCCTCCAGGTCGACGAACACCTCGACCGGCACGGCCGGGTGATGGAGATCCTCTCCGAACACACCTGCCAGGGCTGGCTGGAGGGGTACCTGCTCACCGGCCGGCACGGGATGTTCTCGTGCTACGAGGCGTTCGTGCACATCGTCGACTCGATGGTCAACCAGCACATCAAGTGGCTGCGCGTGACCCGCCGGCTGCCCTGGCGGGCGCCCATCGCCTCCCTCAACTACCTGCTGACGTCGCACGTCTGGCGCCAGGACCACAACGGCTTCTCCCACCAGGACCCGGGCTTCGTCGACCACATCCTCAACAAGAGCCCCGAAGCCGTGCGCGTCTACCTGCCGCCGGACACCAACACGCTGCTGTCGGTGGCCGACCACGTGCTGCGCAGCCGCGACTACGTCAACGTGGTCGTGGCCGGGAAACAACCCTGCTTCGACTGGCTGACGATGGAGCAGGCCCGCGCCCACTGCGCCCGCGGCGCCGGCGTCTGGGAGTGGGCGGGAACCGAGAACGGCACCCGCGAACCGGACGTGGTCCTCGGCTGCGCGGGCGACGTGCCGACCCAGGAGGTGCTGGCGGCCGCCCAGCTGCTCCGCCGGCACCTGCCCGAACTCGCGGTCCGCGTGGTCAACGTCGTCGACATCGCCCGCCTGCTGCCGAGCGAGGAGCACCCGCACGGCATGAACGACTTCGAGTACGACGGCCTGTTCACCACCGACAGGCCGGTCGTCTTCGCGTACCACGGCTACCCGTGGCTGATCCACCGGCTCGCCTACCGCCGCACCGGCCACGGCAACCTGCACGTGCGCGGCTACAAGGAGATCGGTACGACGACCACGCCGTTCGACATGGTCGTCCGCAACGACCTCGACCGCTACCGGCTGGTCATGGACGTCATCGACCGCGTCCCCGGCCTCGCGGTGCGCGCCGCGGCCGTACGCCAGCGGATGGAGGACACCCGGCTGCGCCACCACGACTGGATCCGGGTCCACGGCACCGATCTGCCGGAGGTCGCCGACTGGACCTGGGACGGCTGACCGGCACACCGGCACACCGGCCAGGGTGCACGGCGCGGGGCGAACAGGGAGGGGTGAACCGGCCGGGGCGCACCGGCCAGGGCGCACGGGGCGGGGCGGACGGCGCAGGGGAAGGGGCAGGGGCCGGGCGCGCGTGCGCCCTGGTACGGCGCCGGACCCGGTGCCTACAGTGGTCGGTCCGTCCCGCGGCACGGATTCCGGCGGGGCGAGCCCCATCCTTGCGTGGTCCCCGGCCGTCCCCGGCCCCGGCGGTCGTCCGGGCCGGGGCCGACCCGCACACCGGCGCGGCCCGAAGGGCGACGGGTGCGGGGGCCACCACCGCGACAGGCACCACACCGTGACGGCGTTCGGGCCGCGCGACCGGGCCCGCGGCACGAGCGCGCGTCGAGAGCCGCTGGAGGCCGCTGTGTCCCGACCGTGCATCGCCCTGATCGCCGACCCGACGTCGTCCGAAGGCTGCCGGGAGTACCTCGCCGACGCCGTGGAACTGCTCACCGGCACGCCGCCCGTGCGCGTCGACGCCCGCCACTTCGCGACCGGGGCGTCCGGCCGCGGTGTCCGCGACGGAGGCCGCTTACGGCTGCGGGTCGCCGAGGAGGGACTGGACTTCGTGCCCGACATCGTCCTGCTGTACGAGATCCCGCCGCACCGCCGACGCGCCCTGGCCGGCTTCCAGCAACTCCTGGAACGCCATGACGTGGTCACGCTCGGCACCGGCCCCGAGGCCTGGCGGACCGCCACGGAGAAGAACCTCACCGTGGAACGCTTCCGCCGGGACGGCATCGCCCAGATGGAGACCGTCGTCCTGTCCCGTCCCACCGTGCGGGAGGCCGGTGAGGCGTTCGAGCGGCTCGGGGGCGACACCTGGGCGCGGCCCGTCGTCGGCACCGGCGGCGACGACACCTTCCACGTCACCACCCGCGCCCGGCTGGAGGAGGCCACCGGTTACTACGCCGGGCACGGCACCGACTGGATGCTCTCCCGCGACGCGGGCAACTTCACCGCCGACGGACTGCGCCACCAGTTCCGTGTCTTCGTCCTCGGCGGACGCGTCGTGCACGCCCGCGAACACCTCCAGCCCGCCGCCGACACCCCCTGCAACACCTGCCGGGGCGCCACCCCCGTCCCCATCGCCCCGCCGGACCTGCCGCCCCGGCTCACCGAACTCGCCGTCGCCGCCACCGCGTCGGTCGGCCTGCCCTTCGCCGGGGTCGACCTGGCCGTGGAGAACGGCGGCGTCGTCTTCGAGGTCAACGTCCAGCCCGCCTTCGTCGACGGCGAGCTCGAGACCGTGGCCCTCCCGTACGTCAAGGCCCATCTGGACGCCCACGCGCGCGCGGCGGGCGGCCCGCGCACGGCCCGGCGGCCGCACCCGACCCAGGCGATCGGCACCGGCGGCCGGGACTTCAGCGCCCCGGCCTGAACCCGGGCGTCCGCCCTCGTTCGGGGACGCGTCCTCGTACCGAGGACCCGTCCCCGTCCGGCCGATCCGGACGTCGGCGGACTCGGGCGTCCGGCCGATCCGGGTGTCCGGCCGATCCGGATGTCCGGTCCGACTCGGGCGTCCGGCGGGTCCGGGCGGAAGACCCTAGGTCGCCGGGAGCTGCGCCAGCAGGAGGGTCACGTCGTCGTTGTGGCTCTCCGGATCCGGCAGGAGGCCGGCGAGCACCTGGTCGGCGGCCGTCTCCAGACAGGGCACGGTGGTGAACGACTTCTCGAGCAGCACGGCGAGTTCGCCGATGCGCAGCTCGATGTCGCTGCCCGGCGTCTCGACCAGGCCGTCCGTGTACAGCACCAGGGTGGCTCCCGGCGGTATGTGCACGCGGGCCTGCTCGAACGGGCCGTCGCCGACTCCGAGGGGCACGTTGACGGGGCAGTCGAGCGCCCGCACCCCCTCGCCCGCCCCGGCGACCAGGACCGGCAGATGGCCCGCCGAGCAGATCGTCACCGTGCCCGCCTTCGGGGCGATGACCAGGTAGCAGCAGGTCACGAGCTGGTCGGGCACGTCCAGGTCGGCGACGCAGGTGTCCAGCGCCCGCATCAGCCGCCGCGGCTGCATGCCGGTCTTCGCCAGCGCGTGCGCGGCCGAGCGCAACTGGCCCATCACGGCTGCGGCCTCCAGACCACGCCCCATCACGTCGCCTATGAGCACCCCCACCCGGCCGCCGTCCAGCGGCACGAGGTCGAACCAGTCGCCGCCCACCCCGGCGCCCTGCGTGGCGGGCCGGTAGCGGCTGGCGGTGGCCAGGCCGGGCGGCGCGGGCGGGGTGCCCATCAGGCTGCGCTGGAGCGTGAGGGCGATGTGCCGCTGCTGCTCGTACAGTTCGGTCAGCTCGGCCTGGGCGCGCTTGCGGTCGCTGATGTCCCGCACGATCGCGCACGCCCCGACCACCGTGCCCCGGGTGTCCCGGGTCGGCCACAGGGTCATGTCCACGTCGAGCAGTGCGCCGCCGCTGGTCACCTTCAGCGTCTCGAAGTGCTCCACCTTCCGGCCCCGCCGGAGCTGCCGCAGCAGCGCCCTGACCTCGCCGCGCAGTTCGGGCGGGGCCAGCAGGGAGACGTGCCGGCCGACGGCCTCGTCGGCGGTGTAGCCGTACAGGCGCTGTGCCGCCGCGTTCCAGTAGGTGACGTACCCGTCCAGGGTGTGGGCGAGGATGGCGTCCTGCGACGACTCCACGAGGGCGGCCAGCTCGTTGATGCGGGCCTCGGCGGCCTTGCGGTCGGAGACGTCGCGGACCGCCGCCGACACCAGCAGCCCGTCCGTGGTCTCCAGGGGGCTCAGACTGATCTCGACGGGGAACTCGGTGCCGTCCTTGCGCAGTCCGAGCAGTTCGAGTCCGGCGCCCATGGGCCGGACCTGGCGGTTGGCCGTGTAGCCCCCGCGGTGCCCGGTGTGCTGCTCGCGGAAGCGGTGCGGCAGCAGCAACTCGACCGGCTGGTCGAGGAGTTCCTCGCGGCGATAGCCGAAGAGGGTCTCGGTCTGGGCGTTGACGAGCCGGATGACGCCCCGGTCGTCGACGATGACCATCGCGTCCGGCGCCGCCTCCAGCAGCCCCCGGAACCGCTCCTCCGCCCCGCCCGGAACCTTCTCGCGCACAGGGGCGCGGCAGCCGTACCGTCGTTCCACCGGTTCCGCCTGCACCAAGTCGGCCATGTTCCACCTCACCTTGCGCGACGATTCAGGCCATCTCAGCGTCTTCGCACCCGCCCCGCTCCGGGATGTCGCTTACTGACCGTTCACGCCCGAAGCTGGCCGATCATGGTCCGGGTGTGCGCCACGGGCCCTCCGGGCGCCGCTTCACCACCGGTCCGTACGGTATGGCACGGTTTCGCACCGCCCGGCCGGACAGGAACGGTCCGACCCGATCAGGAAACGGGAAGCGCCGGGCCGCGGGCGGCACATAGCGTGGGGACGACGCCCAGGAACACGGACGGAGACCGTTGATGAGCCCCGCGAACAGGACGGACGGTCGGCCGTCCGCGCCGCACGCCGCCGACACCCACGACATGATCCGTGTGCACAGCGCGCGCGTGAACAACCTCAAGGACGTCAGCGTCGAGATCCCGAAGCGCCGGCTGACCGTCTTCACGGGGGTGTCCGGCTCGGGCAAGAGCTCGCTGGTCTTCGACACGATCGCCGCCGAGTCGCAACGGCTGATCAACGAGACGTACAGCGCCTTCGTGCAGGGCTTCATGCCGACGCTCGCGAGGCCCGACGTCGACGTGCTCGACGGACTGACCACCGCGATCATCGTCGACCAGCAGCGGATGGGCGCGGACCCCCGCTCCACGGTCGGCACCGCCACCGACGCCAACGCGATGCTGCGCATCCTCTTCAGCCGGCTGGGCGAGCCGCACATCGGTCCGCCCAGCGCCTACTCCTTCAACACCGCCTCGGTGCGGGCCGGCGGCAGCATCACCGTCGAGCGCGGCGCCGGGAGGACGGTGAAGGCGACCTACCGGCGCACCGGCGGCATGTGCACCCGCTGCGAGGGCCGGGGCACGGTCTCCGACATCGACCTCACCCAGCTCTACGACGCCGGCAAGTCCCTCAACGAGGGCGCGCTGACGATCCCCGGCTACAGCGTGGACGGCTGGTACGGCCGCATCTTCAGCGGTTGCGGCTTCTTCGACCCGGACAGGCCGATCCGCGAGTTCACCGAGAGGGAACTGCACGACCTCCTCCACAAGGAGCCGACCAAGATCAAGGTCGACGGCATCAACCTGACGTACGAGGGGCTGATCCCGAAGATCCGGAAGTCGATGCTCGCCAAGGACGTCGACGCGCTCCAGCCCCACGTGCGCGCCTTCGTGGAGCGGGCCACGACCTTCACCGTCTGCCCCGAGTGCGGGGGCACCCGGCTCAGCGAGGGCGCCCGTTCGTCGAGGATCGACGGGATCAGCATCGCCGACGCCTGCGCGATGCAGATCACCGACCTCGCCGCGTGGGTGCGCGATCTCGACGTGCCGTCGGTGGCGCCGCTGCTGGCGGCGCTGCGTCAGACCCTCGACTCGTTCGCGGAGATCGGCCTCGGCTACCTCTCGCTCGACCGGCCGGCCGGCACCCTGTCGGGCGGCGAGGCGCAGCGCGTCAGGATGATCCGCCACCTCGGCTCCTCGCTCACCGACGTCACCTACGTCTTCGACGAGCCCACCACCGGCCTGCACCCCCACGACATCCAGCGGATGAACGACCTGCTGCTGCGCCTGCGGGACAAGGGCAACACCGTCCTCGTCGTGGAGCACAAGCCGCAGACGATCGCGATCGCCGACCACGTCGTCGACCTCGGCCCCGGCGCCGGCACCGCGGGCGGCACCGTCTGCTACGAGGGCACCGTCGAGGGGCTGCGCGCCGGTGACACCGTCACCGGCCGCCACCTCGACGACCGGACCGCGCCGAAGGACTCCGTGCGCAGGCCGACCGGGGCACTGGAGATCCGCGGCGCGACGGCGCACAACCTCCGGGGCGTCGACGTGGACATCCCGCTCGGCGTGCTCACCGTCGTCACGGGTGTCGCCGGCTCCGGCAAGAGTTCGCTCGTCCACGGGTCGATCCCCGCCGGCGCGGGAGTGGTGAGGGTCGACCAGAGTCCCATCAGGGGGTCGCGGCGCAGCAACCCGGCGACCTACACCGGACTGCTCGACCCCATCCGCAAGGCGTTCGCCAAGGCCAACGGCGTCAAGCCGGCCCTGTTCAGCGCCAACTCCGAGGGTGCCTGCCCCACCTGCAACGGCGCGGGAGTCGTCTACACCGACCTGGCGATGATGGCCGGCGTGGCCGCCACCTGCGAGGACTGCGAGGGCAAGCGCTACCAGGCGGCGGTGCTCGACCACCGCCTCGGCGGCCGGGACATCAGCGAGGTGCTCGCGATGCCGGTGGCCAGGGCCGAGGAGTTCTTCGGGTCGGGCGAGGCGCGCATCCCGGCCGCGCAGCGCGTCCTCGGCCGGCTCGCCGACGTCGGGCTCGGCTACCTCACCCTCGGCCAGCCGCTCACCACGCTGTCCGGCGGCGAGCGGCAGCGGCTCAAGCTCGCCACCCACATGGGCGACAAGGGCGGCGTCCACGTCCTCGACGAGCCGACCACCGGCCTGCACCTCGCCGACGTGGAGCAGCTGCTCGGGCTGCTGGACCGGCTGGTCGACGCCGGCAAGTCGGTCGTCGTCGTCGAACACCACCCGGCGGTCATGGCGCACGCCGACTGGATCATCGACCTCGGTCCCGGCGCGGGACACGACGGCGGCAGGATCGTCTTCGAGGGCACCCCGGCCGACCTCGTCGCCGCCCGCTCCACCCTCACCGGCGAGCACCTGGCGGCGTACGTCGGCGCCTGACGCCCCACCCCGCGGTGAGTCCGTCGGCGGGGAGGGTCAGTGTCCGCCCAGCCCGCCCCCGCCGAACGAACCGCTGCTGCCGGAACTCCAGCGCGGCCGCGACTTGGACGTGCTCGGCCGGGTCCGCATGTTGGTCAGTTCGTACGGGGTGAGGGCGCGGCCCCCCTTTCCGGTCCGCGGCACCTCGTCGGGCTCCCGGATCTCCTGGACCTCGCGCACGGGCCCCTCCGGGGGCAGGTGCGGCTGCTCCTCGGGGCGGGGCCGGGGCAGCTCGCGCTGCTTGACGCGCGCGCCCAGCCAGAAGCTGCCGGCGAGCAGGGCCACGAGGGCCACACCGACCACGAACAGGGCCACGCTGAGCAGGCCGCTCGTGGCGGCCAACTGCATGTTTGCGCTAGTCATATCAGGCGAATACCCCACCGATCGGGCGCGAACCGTTTCACCGAACCCGTCGCTCTCCGTACGAAGGTGATGCCGGACCGGCGGCGGAACCGGTGGTCGGCCCGGTGCCGGTCCGGTCCCGGGCCGGTGGGCGGTTCAGCGCGGGCCAGGGCGGGACCGGTGTCGCGTCCGGAGCGGGCCCGGGCGGGACCCGGGCGGGATCGGTGTCGCGTCCCGTACCCGCCCGGTGGCGCGGGCGCCGTGGTCCGCTCGCGGCCGGGTTTGGCGCGGCTCGCCGCGGCTACCCGCGCTGTGTGACTTCGACGACATCCCAACAGGAACTCTTCCGGTTTCTGGAGGACCGCTTCGCGTGCGCCCAGGCGTGCACCGCGTGTGCGCGGGCCAGCGCGCTGCGCGCGAGCCTGGTGGGTCCGGACGGAACCGGGGAGCAGGAACTCGTGCGCCGCAAGGGGATCATGTGCGCGGAGGTCTGCGACGCGACCTGCCGCGTGCTGTCCGAGGACAACCGGGTGGACGAGGCGGGCATCCGGGTCCAGGTGGAGTGGTGCCGGACCGTCTGCCTGGAGACCGCGCACGTCTTCGACCGGCACCCGGGTGCCGAGGACGCCGCGGCCGTGTGCCGCGCGTGCGCCCAGGCCTGCACCGACTTCCTGCAGACCCTGCGGTGACGGAGAGGCCTCGGTGCCGGTGACAGGGAGGCCCCGGTGCCGGGGCCGGGGCCGACCGGGACAGGCCGGGGAACACCCCGCCCACGACGCGGGCCCCCGCCCGGCGGGTCCGCCGGGAAGGTGACGGCCCGAGGCGGGCGGAGGTCGGTCGGCCCCGCCTCGGGACCAGTGGCCCCTGCCCCGGAGGCGCCCCGGGGGGCGACGCTGGTGGTGGACCCCCCGTCCCGGGTCCCTTGTCCCGGATCCTGAGCCCGGGATCCTCCGACGAGGAGGTGGAGACCATGCTCCGCACCGTCACCGTAGGTCTCGACGGCTCGCGTGAGAGCCGCGCCGCCGTGGAGTGGGCGGCGCGCGAGGCGAAGCTGCGCGGCCTGCCCCTGAGGATCGTGCACGTCTGGCAGCCGGTCCCGGAACCGATGGCCCAGGCGCCGCTGCTCGGCGCCGAGACGCAGGCGCACTGGACCGAGCGCATCCCCCGGGAGGCCGCCGCGGGGGTCGGCCTGCGCCATCCCGGTGTCGAGGTGACCGGCGAGCAGCTCTCCGGACCGGCCGGTGACGTCCTCGCCGAGGCGGCGAACAGCGCCGAGCTGCTCGTCCTGGGCTCCCGGGGGCTCAGCGGGATCGGCGGGTTCATGATCGGCTCCGTGGGTCTGTCCGCCGTCGCGCACACGGAGCGCCCCGTCGTCCTGGTCCGCGCGCTGGAGGGGGCCGCCGACGAACACGAGCCCGACCCGGCGGGGATACCGTCCGCCGCGACCCCGTTCCGGCCGGTGGTGCTCGGACTCGACACCGACCACCCGGACGAGACCCTGATCGGGTTCGCCTTCGAGGCCGCCAGGCTCCGGGACACCTCCCTGCGGGTCGTCCACGGCTGGAACCCGCCGCCGTACCACGCGTACGGCAGGCCCGCCGACCCCGCGCGCCACGAGGCCCTGAGCCTGAGCGCGGCCGGGGCCCTCTCCGAGGCGCTGCGGCCGTGGCGGCACAAGTTCCCGGACGTCGGGGTCGTCGAGGTGTCCCGCCGCGGCAGCGCGGCCGTCCACGTCGTGGACGCCGCCCGTGCGGCCTCGCTCGTCGTGGTGGGCCGCCGGATCCGCCGCAGCCCGTTCGGCGCCCACATCGGTCACGTCACGCACGCGGTCCTCCACCACTCGACGGCCCCCGTCGCCGTGGTCCCCCACGACTGACCCCCGAGGAGGAGAAGCCATGAACGCAGCGGTCGTCCGAGCGTTCGCCGGGCCCCTCGCCGCCGACGTCCCCGCCCGTGGCGTCGCCGTCCCGGACGAGGGGCGGTGAGCGCGATGGACCTCCCCCTCGTGGTGGGCGTGGACGGCTCCGAGCCGAGCCTGCGGGCCGTGGACTGGGCGGCCGACGAGGCCGCCCTGCGCGGGGTCCCGCTCCGGCTGGTGTACGCCTCCCTCTGGGAGCGGTACGAGGGCGACTCCCTCGCCGAGGACCTCACCGACGACCTGGACGGGCGGACCGGGCAGGTGACGGCCGAGGCCGTCGTGCGCGTCGCCGCGAGACGGGCCGCGCTGCGCCACCCCGACGTCGAGGTCTCCACCGACGTGCTGCCCGAGGAGCCCGAGTCCGCGCTCGTCCGCGAGGGGCGCAACGCCTGCGCCCTGGTACTCGGCCACCGGGGCCGCAGCGGCCTCGTCGAGATGCTGCTCGGCTCGGTCGGCCTGAGCGTCGCCGCCCACGCGGACTGCCCGGTGATCGTGCTGCGCGGCGGTCACGACAACCGGGTCCGGGCCGGTGTGCACGGCCGCGTCGTCGTCGGCGTCGGCGACAAGGGCACGGACTCCGCCGCCCTGCGTTTCGCCGTCCGGGAGGCCCGGCTGCGCGGCGCGACGCTGGAGGCCGTACGGGCCTGGCGGTGCCCCGCGCACGAGACCACCGACCACCCCCTGCTCGTCGGGGAGCCCGCCAGGCTGCACGAACTGCAGGCCGCCGAGACCCTGGAGCGGGCACTCGAGGACGTGCCCGCCGAGCTGGAACTGCGCCGCCGCACCGCGGAGGGCCCCGCTCGCGGGGTGCTCCTGGCGGCCTCGCACGAGGCGGACCTGCTGGTGGTCGGCGCCCGGCGCACCCCGGGGCACATCGGACTCCAGCTGGGGCGCGTCGCCCACGCGGTGCTGCACCACGCGGCCTGCCCGGTGGCGGTCGTACCCGAGCGGCCGTGAGGACCCGGCCGGCCGGGCGGCGACCGGCCGGCCGGGAGAACCGGAGACCGGCCGCGCGACAGAATCAGCGACCGGCCGTCCGGCAGAACCGGCCGTCCGGCAGAACCGGCCGTCCGGCAGAACCGGCCGTCCGGCAGAACCGGCCGTCCGGCAGAACCGGCCGTCCGGCCGTGCCGGGGGTGGGGGAGCGGGACCGGTCGGCCCCGCCGGGGCTCACGCGAGCGGGGACGGACCGCGGGCCGTCAGGCGGACCCCGGTGACCAGATCGGGGCCGATGCGGACGGCGTGATCCATCCGCTGCGTCGCCCAGGGCCGCAACAGGGCTTGGTAGCGGGCGAGTTCGTCAGGGTCGGTGACCAGCCGCGCGTAGCCCGTGACGACCACGCTCCAGCCGAGATGGGTGGCGGGGTCGATGTCGTCGGCCTCGTAGGCGACGACGGCCCTCTCGGCCCCGGTCTGCCGGGTGTACCGGATCAGCGCGGCGTCCCCGTGGGTGCGGATGACGATGTCGCCGTCGACCAGGACGTGGTTGACGGGGCGCACCGTCGGCAGCGCGTGCCGGGTGAAGACGATCCGCCCCAGGGACACGCCGCCCAGCAGCCGCAGCGCCTCGGCGGCGTCCAGCTCGACACTCGTCCGTGTCTCCGGGGCGTCCGGCCGGTCGTCGCCGGCCAGGGTGGGTGTCCGTATCGTCGGGTCCATCACAGGTCTCTGTCTCCCGCGGCCGCGCGTGCGCCTGACCGGGTCATTCGAACCGGGCGGACGCCCGCCCCACCAGGGCCGACCGGCCCTGTGGGGCGTCCGATGGTCCCGGCCGGGCCGGACGGCCCGCCCGGCGGGCGTCAGCCGCTCGCGGAGTCCAGCGCCGACTGGAGCGACCGGCGGTAGCCGTCGCTGGTGTAGGTGGCTCCCGAGACCGTGTCGATGTCCGCGCTCTGGGCGCTGAGCGCCTCCCGGGTCAGCTGGGGGACGGCGTAGCCGTTGATCTGCTGGTCCCTCGGGTTCTCCTGGGGGTAGGCGACCGCGGTGACGTCGGTGAGCCTGCCGTCCTCCAGCGTGACGCGGACCTGGACGGGGCCGTAGCGGGTCTGGACCGCGTCCCCGGTGAGCGTCCGGGTCCCCGTGACCGTCGAACCGCCGGATCCGCCGGAACCCCCCGTCCCGCCCGACCCGGCCGTCCCGCCCGAGGCGCCGGAGCTGCCGGACACCGCGGGAGAGGGCGCGAGCCCGGCGACGGCCGGGGCCGTGTGCGGCTTCAGCGACAGCACCAGTACGACCCCGGAGACGGTCGCGGCGCTCGCCAGCACGATGCGGCGCAGCGGGTGGTTCTTCCTCAAGGTGTGCAAGGCGGCCTCACAGTTCGAAGGACTCGTGGTGGATGCGGCGGTCCGGGACCCCCGCGGCGCGCAGCGCCTCGTACAGGCCCCGGGCGAACCCGTGCGGGCCGCACAGGTACACGTCGTGGGCGGCCAGGTCGGGGACGGCCGCGCTCAGGGACGCCGCCGTGAGGTCCGGACGCCGGCCGTGCGGGCCGTTGAGCGCGTAGAGCACCCTGGCCCCGCGCCACCGTGCGACGGCCTCCAGCTCCCCGCCCAGGGCGAGGTCCTCCGCCGTCCGGGCGCGGTAGACGAGCGTGACGTCGCCGGGCAGCGTCTCGAACAGGGCCCGCAGCGGGGTGATGCCGACGCCGCCCGCGATCAGCAGGGACTGGGGAGCGGTCCGCCGGTCCGCGGTCAGCGCCCCGTAGGGGCCCTCCGCCCACACCCGGGTGCCCGGCCGCAGCAGGGAGACGGCGGCGCTGTGGTCGCCGAGCGCCTTGACCGTGATCCGCAGCAGGTCCCGACGCGGCGGCGCCGACAGGGAGTACGGAGTCGAGGTCCAGCGCATGCCGTCGGTGAGGAAGCGCCACCGCAGGAACTGGCCGGGCAGCGCACCCATCTCGTCCAGCCGCCGGCCGCGGACGACGACGGAGTACACGCCCGGCGCCTCCCGGTGCACGGAGTCCACCCGCAGCCGGTGCCGCAGGTTGAGCCGGACCGGGGCGAGGATCCGGAACCACACCACCAGGGCCGCGGCCCCCAGGTACAGCGCGTACCAGGCCGCCTGTGCCCAAGTGTTGCCGGTGAAGTCGGATCCCAGGGCGAGCTGGTGGCCGAAGGCGAGGAAGACCGCTGCGTAGGTGAGCAGGTGCACGTAGTACCAGAACTCGTGGCCGACCCGGCGGCGCACCGCGCGGACCGAGACGATCCCGACCGCGAACAGGACGACGGTGCCGGCGGTGGCCTTGAGCATCTCCGGATAGTCCAGGACCACCGTGACCGCCTCGGCCACGATCGAGGAGCGGTCCTGGGCGGCGTACCCGAGCAGGATCAGCACGACGTGGGCCGCCAGCAGGCAGATCGTGTAGCGGCCCGCCATCGCGTGCCAGCGCGTCACCCGGTCCGACCCGATCCGCCGCTCCAGCAGCGGGACGCGGGCCATCAGGGCGACGAGCACGGCGCAGGCGTACCCGGACAGCAGTCCCGCGATCCGCCCGGCTCCCGTCAGCCAGCCCGCGGCCCCCACCACCGACCCCGTGTCGTACCACCACAGGGCGACCACGGCGGCGGCCCCGCCCCACAGGGCGGCCAGCACGGGGCCCGCCGGGGAACGCCCGGGCGCGGGAGGCGGGGCGGGCGCGGGGGCGACCCCTGGCCGCGCGTACGTCGTCGTCATCCGTGTGTCCCTTCGGCTTTCCCCGGCTTTTCCCGGCTTCCCCCGGCTTTTCCGGCTTCTCCGTACGTCCGCCGAGGCCGTCCGGGACGCCACTGTGCCGAGGCAACCTCTGAGTCCGCTCTCAGCGCGCGACCGCCCCGGCGCGGCTCCGCCGCAGGTGGGAGGGGTCGCCGGGACGATCGGGCGGAGCGGCGGCCGGGCGGACTCAGAGCGGACTCAGAGCGAACTCAGAGGTCCGGGAGACAGCCCCCGTCCCGGCGGGACCGCATCCTGGTACGTGAGATGAACACTCCCCGCCACCGCGGCTCCGGCCGCCCCGCCCTCACCCGGACCGACGGCACCCCCCTCCGGGTCCTCGTCGTCGACGACGACCCCGACCTCGCGGAGGTGCTCTCCGGCGCCCTGCGCTACGAGGGCTGGGAGGTGCGCACGGCGGGCGACGGTGTCTCGGCCGTCGCCGAGGCCCGCGAGCTGCTGCCCGACGCCGTCGTCCTCGACGTGATGCTCCCGGACACCGACGGCTTCTCCGTGCTGCGCTCGCTGCACGGCGTGCGCCCCGACGTGTGCGTGCTCTTCCTGACCGCGCGGGACGCCGTCGAGGACCGCATCGCGGGCATCACGGCGGGCGGCGACGACTACGTGACGAAACCGTTCAGCCTGGAGGAGGTCGTGGCCCGGCTGCGCGGTCTGCTGCGCCGGGCCGGCATGGCCCGGCAGAGCGAGGACGGGCCGCGGCTGACCGTCGGCGACCTGGTCATGGACGAGGAGGCCCGCGAGGTCACCCGCGGCGGCGACCTCGTGGAGCTGTCCCCGACCGAGTTCGAACTGCTGCGGCTGCTGATGCGCAATCCGCGGCGGGTGCTCAGCAAGGCCCAGATCCTCGACCGCGTGTGGTCCTACGACTTCGGCGGCCAGGCCCACGTCGTCGAGCTGTACATCTCCTACCTGCGCAAGAAGGTGGACGCGGGCCGCCCGCCCATGATCCACACGGTGCGGGGCGCCGGATACGTGCTCAAGCCGGTGACCCGGTGAGCGCCGGTGACCCGGTGGGCGCCGGACCGCGACGGGCTTCCGCACGCCGGCCGCGCCCGCGCGGGACGGCGCGGCGGCTGCCGCGTCCGCCCTGGCCGCACACGCTGCGGGCGCGGCTCACCGCCGGACTGGTCGTCCTGCTCGCGGTCAGCTGCGCGGCCGTCGGGGTGGCGGCGGTGCTGGAGCTGAACGGCTTCCTCACCGGCCGCCTCGACCAGCAGCTGCGGGAGGCGGGCGTACGCTTCCCCGCCAGTCTGGAGCACGTCGGGAGGCTGCCCTCGGACCACGACGGCGACGAGGACGGCGACGGCGACACCCGCCGGCAGACCGTCGGGACCTTCGGCGCCCGGCTCGTCGGGGACACGGTCACCAACGCCGCGGTGGTCGCGTCCGGCGGCCGTACGGGCACGGTGAGCGTGTCGCTCGGGGAGCGCGACAGCCGCCGGCTGGCCGGACTGCCGGCCGACGGCGACGGGCACACGACCGAGCTCTCCTCCCTCGGCGAGTACCGCCTGATGGCGTTCCCCGGCGCGGACGGCGACGTCCTGGTCACCGGGCTCCCCATGGAACCGGTGGAGGCCACCGTCCACCGGCTGGAGCTGGTCGCCACGGTCGTCTTCGGCGCGGCGCTGCTCGTCGCCGGCTTCGCCGGGGCCCTGTGGGTGCGCTGGTCGCTGCGACCGCTCAGCCGGGTGGCCGCGACCGCCACCCGGGTCAGCCGGCTTCCGCTGTCCAGCGGCGAGGTGGGGCTCTGGCCGCGCGCGCCCGAGGCCGACCCGCGCAGCGAGGTGGGGCGGGTCGCCGACGCCTTCAACACCATGCTCGGCCACGTCGAGGACGCGCTGACCAAGCGGCAGGCGAGCGAGGAGCGGCTGCGCAGCTTCGCCGCCGACGCCAGCCACGAGCTGCGCACGCCCGTGGCGACGGTCCGCGGCCACGCGGAGCTGGCGCTGCTGCACCCCGGTCCGGTGCCGCCGAAGGTGGTGCGGGCCCTGGAACGCATCGAGGCCGAGGCGGCCCGCATGGGCGAGATGGTCGACGACCTGCTGCTCCTCGCCCGCCTCGACGCGGGCCGTCCCCTGGAGCGTCTGCCCGTCGACCTGACCCGGCTGGTCCTGGACGCCGTGACGGACGCGCAGGCCGCGGGCCCCGGACACCGCTGGACGCTGGAACTGCCCGAGGAACCGGTGACGGTGACGGGCGACGCCCACCGCCTCCACCAGGTACTGGCCAACCTGCTGGCCAACGCGCGCCTGCACACACCCGTCGGCACCACGATCACCGTCTCGGTCGAGACCGACGGCACGACGGCGGAGCTGAAGGTCCACGACGACGGCCCCGGCGTCCCCGCGGACGTCCGCCCCCGGGTCTTCGAACGCTTCGCCCACGGGGAGCGCCGCCGTACGGAAGACGCGCCGGGCGGCACCGGAACCGGCACCGGCCTCGGCCTGTCGATCGTGGCCGCCGTGACGGAGGCCCACGGCGGCGACGTCACCCTCGACAGCGTCCCGGGGTCGACCACCTTCACCGTACGGCTCCCGGTCCGGCCGCCCGCGGCCGATCGCCCGTGACGGACGGCCGGACACCGACCGGCGATCCCGGGAGGGGCGGCCCTCACCCCCCTGGCCCGGCCCCCTCGACCCCCTCGACCCCCTCGGCTCCCTCGGCTCATGCGGCCCTCCGCCCTGACGTGGCCCCTCGCCGCGGCCCTCGACGGGCTCGCCGTCCGCTGCCGGGCCGCCGCCGCACGGGCCGCGACCACCCGTACCGCACCGGCCGCGGCCGGACGGCCGCCGCGCGGGGGAACCCCGGCGACGCGCCGGGGCCGTTCGGCTCCCGGCGGGGACCTCCGGCCCTGCCGGCCCGCACGCGCGGCCCACCAGAATGGGGGCGCGCCCCTGAAGGAGGTCCGTACATGCTCGCCATCACCGTCGGTCTCGACGGCTCGCCCGAAAGCCTTGCCGCCGCCGACTGGGCCGCTCGCGAGGCGGCACAACGAGAGACGCCCCTGTGCCTCCTGCACGCCGGGGACCCGCCGCGCCCGCTCTACGCGCCGCTCGCGGGCCTTCCGGCACCGGGCGTGCTCGACGCGCAACGCGCGTGGGCGACCCAGCTGCTGAGCGAGACCGCCGCCCGGCTCGCGGAACGCCACCCCGGCCTGCGGATCAGCACCCGGCAGACCGACGACCCGGTGGTCCCGGCCCTGCTGGCGGCCGGGGAGGACACCGACCTGCTGGTCCTCGGGTCCCGGCGCCTCGGCACGGTGTCGGGCTTCCTGGTCGGCTCCGTCGCCCTCGCCACGGTGGCGCGTGCCGAACACCCCGTCGTCCTCGTCCGGGCCGACGGCAGCCCCGAGGACGAGCACCTGCCGGACGCCACGGGCGCCGGCGCGACCACCACGCCCTACCGCGAGGTCGTGCTGGGGCTGGACCCGCGGAGCCCGGCCGACGCCGTCCTCGAGTTCGCGTTCGAGGCCGCCCGGCGCCGTGCGGCGGGCCTGCGGGTGGTCCACGGCTGGAACCCGGCGGTCGACCAGGGCCACGGCGCCGTCCCGGAACCGGGACCCGACGCCGAACCGTCGGAAGAGGCACGGCACGGGCTCAGTGACGTCCTGCGGCCCTGGCAGGACAAGTTCCCGGGCGTGGAGGTGCGGGAGCAGGCCGTCATCGGCGGCGCCGGCCGTCATCTCGTGCACGCGTCGAGGGACGCCTCCCTGGTCGTCGTCGGACGCAGGACGCGCCGGGCGCCGGTCGGCGGGCGCGTCGGTCCGGTGACGCACGCGGTGCTGCAGCACGCCTCCGCGCCGGTCGCGGTGGTCCCGCACGACTGACCCGCCGCGGCCGGATGTCCGCCGGTACCGGCACGGGCGTCCGGCCGCAACCGCGCCCGGGCCGGAAAGGTCTGACGGCGTGTCGGGGAAAAGGGCCGGACGGCCCACCGGAGGGGACCGGGCAGCCTCTGCCCCCGCATCGCCCGCCGCGCGACGCTGGCACCGGAACACAGAGCGAATGTGGGAGGTGCGGAGATGCTTCTGCCCGTGACCGCCGGAGTCGACGGATCCGCCGAGAGCCTGGCCGCCGCCGCCTGGGCGGCCCGCGAGGCCGCCCGGCAGGACCGGCCACTGCACCTGGTGCACGCCCTGGCCTGGCACCCCCAGCGCCGGGACGACGACAGCACGGGCGCCGCCGGGCGGCATCTGGCCCGGCGCGCCCTGCGGCAGGCGGAGGAACGGGTCCGCGCCGAACGCCCCGGTGTGCGCCTCACCGACGAGCAGCTGGAGGGCCCGGCCACCGCGGCCCTGCTCAAGGCCGCGGACCGGTCGGGCCTGCTGGTCCTCGGCTCACGCGGGCTGAGCGGTTTCACCGGATTCCTCGTCGGCTCCGTCGCGCTCGGCGTGGTCGCGAGGGCCGCGTGCCCCGTGGTCCTCGTGCGGGCGGACGAGGAGGAGGCGGACGAACACCTGCCGGCCGGCGACGGAGGCGCCTCGACGGACACCGGACACCGGGACGTCGTGCTCGCCGTCGACCTCGGCGAGGCCTGCGACGAGGTCATCGAGTTCGCCTTCGAGGCGGCCCGGCTCCGCGACGCGCGCCTGCGCGCCGTGCACGCCTGGCACACGGCGGGCCCGGTCGGCCTCGGCCTCGGCACCGGCGACATCGGCCTGGTGCGGGAGTCCTGGCAGGGCGAGGAATGGCTCGGCTTCCTCAAGGCCGTGCTCCAGGTGTGGCGGGACAAGTACCCCGACGTGGAGGTCCTGGAGACGGTGGTGGAGGACAGGCCGTCGAGCGCGCTCGTGAGGGCGGCGACCGGAGCGGGTCTCCTCGTCGTCGGCCACCGCGTCACCGAACGCCCGGTCGGCCCCCGTACCGGACCCGTCACCCACGCCGCGATCCACCACGTCGGCTGCCCGGTGGCCGTCGTCCCGCACTCCTGAGGGGAGCGCCCGTGCCCGCGGGGCGGGTCCGGACGGCGGCGTCGGGCACCGGTCCCGAACGCGCTGCAGGTACGGGCGCCGACCCCGGCCCGTACGGTCCGGCCGGCGTGACCGGCAGGCGCACGGCGATCCCGTGACGGGGTCGCCGGCCTCCACGCACCCCCGTCCGCGCGCCCCGCCTCTGCGCGCCGCACCCGTGCGCCGTTCCGGCACGCCCGGGGCGGCGGCCGCCGCCCCGGCACGTCCCGCGGGCCTGCCCGGTCCCGGGGCGCGCCCGGCACCGCGGCCGCGGGCCGCGGGACGTCGGACACGGGACGTCGGACGGAGTCCCCGGCCGGACCGGATCACCGCCGGCGCCGCGCGTCCTCGCCGTCGGGCCGGTCGCCCCGGTACAGGCGGGCCGGGTCGACGAGCACCACCTGTCCGTCGGCTTCGGCCGCGCGGAGCGCGGGAGTGAAGCCGACACCGCTGTAACAGGCCGGACGGGCGCGGGTGACGTCCTCGTCGCGGGCGGCGAGCAGCGCGAGGAGGCGGCGGACGTCTTCCAGGTGGCGCAGGTCCATCACCTCGTCCCAGCGCGCCAGCCCCACCGACAGCACAGGCCCGGGACGGGCGTCCGCACGGCCGCGCACGACGACATCGGCTTCCACGTCCGGACCGGCACGTTGCTCCGGATCGGAGAGCGAGCCGTGGGCCGCCGACGCGGGGAGCGCGCCGAAGACGTCCCGGCCGGCGAAGTCCAGGACCCAGTCCCGGCAGATCCGCGCGAAGTGGGGGCCGGCCACGGCGGAGTCGAAGACGGGACGTGCGCGTCGCCAGACCTCGACGGCGTCCTGCTGTTCCAGCGCCGAGCGCAGGGGCCGGACGGCCGCGTGTTCGAAGGCGAGCAGCGGCTCCGCGATACGCAGCCGGACCAGGTTCGGCCGGAAGGCGTCGGGTTCGTCGTACAGCAGGCCGTTCGCCCGCAGGAGCGCCAGACAGTGCGAGGCGTCGGTGAGCGGGGTGCCGAGACACTCCGCGATCTCGCCCTGCGTCGAGCAGCCCGAGGCGATGGCGGCGAGCGCGGAGTGGCACAGCGCGCGGTCCCCGTGGTCGGTCTCCTCCTGCAGCAGGTGACGCGGTTCCAGGTACAAGGGGGTCCGGGGGTCCAGGACGGTCCTGCACACCCAGGCGTCGAAGTCGTCCCGCCCGCCGGGGGTGTCGTCCGCCGTGTAGCGCCGGTAGGCGGGGGTTCCGCCCACGACGGCGTGGACCGACAGGGCGAGGCGGGGGTCGTCGATGCCCCAGAACCGCGCGGCCTGCCGGAAGTCCAGCGGACGGAGGGCGAGTTCCAGGTCGGCCAGGCCGTGCAGCGGTGCGGCCGCGCCGAACAGCCGGTGCATCACGGTCAGGGAACTGCCGCTGAGCAGCAGGCGGATACGGTTCTCCCGCCCCGTTTCGCGCAGCCGCCGGTAGGCGCTGTGGAGGACGGAGGGAAGCTCGGGGCTCTGCCGCACCAGGTCGGGGAACTCGTCGATGACGACCGGCACGGGACGCCCCCGCTCGCCCAGCGCGAGCAGCGCGTCGACGGCGTCCTCCCATCGGGACGGGCGACCGGGCGGCGCTTCGCCCGTGTACCGGGCGAGCTCGTCGCCGAGGCGGTGCAGGGACTCGGCCCGGGCCGCCTGCTGCGCCCCGAAGCAGAAGCCGCCCAGGGCGGCGGTGAGTGCCTTCAGGAGGTGTGTCTTCCCCTGCCGCAGCCGTCCCGACACGATCCCGAGTCCGGCACCGGGCCGGGCGTCACAGGCGAACGCGACGAGCGCGTCCCACTCGGCGTCGCGGTCGAACACCGTCTCCGGCTTCGCGGGGCGGGAAACGTCGAACGGCGACACGGCCGCTCCCCTCGCTCGGCAGCACTCCTGCCACCAGTACAACCTCGAATGCCGGACGCCGCGACACGCGCGGACACCCACGCGGCGGGTGCCGCGTCCGGCGGCCGGTCCAGCCCCCGGACCGTCCCCCGCGGGTCCGGGGCCGCGCCCCGATCCTCGTGAGCGGCAGGGGCGCCGTCCGCGCCCCGGCCGGTGGGGCTGCCCGCGGAGGCACCCGGGTTGCGGCAGGCCATGGCGGGGCCGCTGCCCGGCCGGGGCGGCCGGCGCCTCGTGCACCGTGCCCCGGCGCCGTCGTGCCGCACTCCGCCGGGACCGGCGCGGCCCCCGGCCGCCGTGCGACGGGCGGGACCCGTCGGCGCGGCGCGTACGCCGGCCCGCCCGGCCGGAGGGCGCGCCCAGGCGGGGCTCGTCGCCTCACGGCGCCCGAGCCCGTACTCCACCCCCGAGAGCGCGCCTCGCAGCGGTGCGCATTCGTTCCCCGCAGGAGTGAGGATGGGATGACGGGGCGCGCTCGTCGCCATCGTCTCCCTCCGGGACGAGGAGGTCGGATCGTGTTCTTCCTGGATCGTCGTGACGCCGGCCGGAAACTCGCGGCCCTGCTCGGGCACCTGAAAGGGACCGAGGTGGTGGTGCTGGGCCTGCCCCGTGGCGGGGTTCCGGTCGCGGTGGAAGTCGCCGAGGCGCTCGGCGCGCCGCTGGACGTGTGCCTGGTGCGGAAGCTGGGGGTGCCCTTCCAGCCGGAACTGGGGATGGGCGCGATCGGTGAGGGCGGGGTGCGGGTGATCAACGACGACGTGGTGCGCACGGCGCGGGTCACCCCCGAGGAACTGGCCGAGGTCGAAGCCCGTGAGCGGGAGGTGCTGGACGCGCGCGCCCGGCGCTACCGGGGCGGGCGGGAGCCGGTCGGGCTGCGGGGCCGCACCGTGCTGGTGGTCGACGACGGGGTGGCCACGGGGTCGACGGCGCGCGCGGCCTGCCGGATCGCCCGGGCCCGCGGGGCGGCACGGATCGTGCTGGCGGTCCCCGTGGCGCCGCACGACTGGACCGCGCGGCTCGGCGAGGACGCCGACGAACTGGTGTGCCCGCACACCCCGCGGGACTTCTTCGCCGTCGGACAGTTCTACGCGGATTTCGACCAGACCGAGGACGACGAGGTCGTCGCCTGTCTGGAAGCGGCGCTCGCCCGCGCCGTGAGCACCCGCCGGACCGGGCGGCGTCACGTCGTGCCCGAGGACCGGGAGGTGGACGTCCGGGCCGGTGCGGTGGTGCTGCGCGGGCGGCTGACCGTGCCCGAGGACGCGGCCGGGGTGGTGCTGTTCGCGCACGGGAGCGGCAGCAGCCGGCACAGCCCGCGCAACCGGTTCGTCGCGGCCGGGCTGAACCGGGCGGGGCTGGGCACCCTGGTGTTCGACCTGCTCACCGAGGAGGAGGAGATCCACCGGGCCAACGTGTTCGACACCGGGCTGCTGGCCCGCCGTCTGGCGGACGCCACCGCCTGGCTGCGCGGACGGCCCGGGACCGAGGAGCCGGCGGTCGGGTACTTCGGCGCCAGCACCGGTGCCGCGGCCGCTCTGTGGGCGGCCGCCGAGCCGGGCGCGCGGATCGCCGCGGTCGTCTCCCGGGGCGGCAGGCCCGACCTGGCCGGGCCGCGGCTGCCGGCGGTGACAGCGCCCACGCTGCTGATCGTCGGAGGCCACGATCGGCTGGTGCTCGACCTCAACCGCGAGGCCCAGGCCCGACTGCGTTGCGAGAACCGGCTGACGGTCGTCCCCGGCGCCACCCACCTGTTCGAGGAGCCCGGCGCCCTGGAGCAGGTCACGGAGCTGGCCGGGGGCTGGTTCACCGATCACATGGCCCCGGTTCCGCACACCGCGAGGTGAGGGACGCGGGCGGAAGCCCACGGCGACGGCCTGGAGGGCCGGGACGACGGCGACGGGAGCGAAGGCACGGCTCCGGTCGACGACACCGGTCGACGACACCGGCCGACGACACCGGTCGACGGCACGGTGGCGGACACCGGGACGGCGGCCCCGCCCGGCGGCCGCCCCCTGGCCGGGCCCGAGCGCCCCGTGCTACGAAGGACCATGTCTGCGCGCGAGGGGAACCCCGGACGTCGTTCCTACGACGTCGTCATCGTCGGCGGCGGTCACAACGGGCTGGTCGCCGCGGCCTACCTGGCGCGGGCCGGGCGGTCCGTGCTGGTGCTGGAGCGGCTGGACCACACCGGGGGCGCCGCCGTCTCCACCCGGCCGTTCGCCGGCGTGGACGCCCGGCTGTCACGCTACTCGTACCTGGTCAGCCTGCTGCCCTCGAAGATCGTGCGGGACCTCGGGCTGGACTTCCGGGTCCGCGGGCGCACCATCTCCTCCTACACGCCCGCCGAGCGCGACGGGCGGCCGACCGGGCTGCTCGTGGGCGGCGGCGAGGCGCGCACCCGCGCGGCGTTCGCGCGGCTGACCGGCGGCGAGCGGGAGTACGCGGCCTGGCGGCGCTTCTACGGCAGGACCGGGCGCCTGGCCGGACGGATCTTCCCGACGCTCACCGAACCGCTGCCCACCCGCGAGGAGTTGCGCCGGCGCGTCGACGACGAGGAGGCCTGGCGGACGGTCTTCGAGGAGCCCCTCGGCGTCGCCGTCGAGGAGCACTTCACGGACGACCTGGTGCGGGGCGTCGTCCTGACGGACGCGCTGATCGGCACCTTCGCCGACGCCCACGACGCCTCCCTCAAGCAGAACCGCTGCTTCCTCTACCACGTGATCGGCGGCGGCACCGGCGCCTGGGACGTGCCCGTCGGAGGGATGGGGGCGCTCACCGACGCCCTGGCCGACGCCGCCCGGAGCGCGGGCGCCGTCCTCGCCACCGGGCACGAGGCCGTCCGGATCGACACCGACGGCCGCGGCGCCGAGGTCGTCCACCGCACCGCCGACGGCGAGGGCGTCACCGCCGCCCGGCACGTCCTCGTCAACGCCTCCCCGCAGGCGCTCGCCGCCCTCACCGGGGACACCCCGCCGGCCCCCGCCGAGGGCGCCCAGCTCAAGGTGAACATGCTGCTGAGCCGGCTGCCCCGGCTCCGCGACACCTCCGTCGACCCGCGCGAGGCCTTCGCCGGCACCTTCCACATCGCCGAGGGCTACGCCCAACTGGCCGCCGCCCACGCCCAGTCCGCGGCCGGCGACCTGCCCGCCGCCCCGCCGTCGGAGATCTACTGCCACTCCCTGACCGACCCGACGATCCTCGGCCCGGACCTGGCCCGGCGCGGCTTCCAGACGCTCACCCTGTTCGGCCTGCACACCCCCGCCCGGCTGTTCGAACGGGACAACGACGCCGTACGCGAGGAACTGCTCGGGGCCACCCTCGCCCAACTCGACGCGCACCTCGCCGAGCCGCTCGCCGACTGCCTGGCCACCGACGCCGACGGCCGTCCCTGCATCGAGGCGAGGACCCCGCTGGACCTGGAGCGCGACCTCGGGCTGCCCGGCGGCCACATCTTCCACCGCGACCTGGCCTGGCCGTACGCCCAGGAGGGCGCCGGCCGCTGGGGCGTCGGGACCGCGCACGCCAACGTGCTGCTCTGCGGCGCCGGCGCGGTGCGCGGGGGAGGGGTCAGCGGGGTGCCGGGGCACAACGCGGCGATGGCGGTCCTGGAGGACCTCGCCGGATGAGGCCTCGCCGTCGAAGGCGACGCCGAGCCCGCCGTACGGCTCCACGGCCCGGTCGACGGCGGCCCGGACGCTCGCGGGACGGGCGGGGCGGGCGGGGGCGTGCGCGGCGCGGACCGGGCGCGGACACGTTCCCGCTCCGCCGGGCTTGACCCGACCCGGCGGCGAGCCGAGGATCATGTGCCATGACGCCCGGACACGGCAGCACCGTCGACGGGGTGCTGCGCCGCAGCGCCCGACGCACTCCCGCACGCGTCGCGGTGGAGTACCGCGACCGCACCTGGACCTACGGGGAACTCGACGAGGCGGTCTCCCGCGCGGCGAGCGTCCTGCTCGGCCGGGGCCTCGCCCCCGGCGACCGGGTGGCCGCCTACGGCCACAACTCCGACGCCTACCTCGTCGCGTTCCTCGCCTGCGCCCGCGCCGGCCTGGTGCACGTCCCCGTCAACCAGAACCTCACCGGCGACGACCTCGCCTACCTCGTCGGCCAGTCGGGCAGCACCCTGGTCCTCACCGACCCCGGCCTCGCCGGCCGGCTCCCCGACGGCGTGCGGACGCTGCCGCTGCGCGACGCCGACGACTCGCTCCTCACCCTGCTGGCGGCCGCCCCCGCCCACGACGGCCCCGAGCCGCGCTCCGAGGACCTGGTCCAGCTCCTCTACACCTCCGGCACGACGGCCCTCCCCAAGGGCGCGATGATGACGCACCGCGCCCTGGTCCACGAGTACCTCAGCGCGATCACCGCCCTCGACCTGAGCGCCGGCGACCGCCCCGCGCACTCGCTGCCCCTCTACCACTCGGCGCAGATGCACGTCTTCCTGCTCCCGTACCTCGCGGTGGGCGCCACCAACGTCATCCTCGACGCGCCCGACGGCGACCTCCTGTTCGACCTGATCGAGGCGGGCCGGGTCGACAGCCTCTTCGCCCCGCCCACCGTGTGGATCGGCCTGGCCGACCGGCCCGACTTCGGCACCCGCGACCTCGGCGGGCTGCGCAAGGCCTACTACGGTGCGTCGGTCATGCCGGTACCGGTCCTGGAACGGCTGCGCGAGCGCCTGCCGGGGCTCGCCTTCTACAACTGCTTCGGGCAGAGCGAGATCGGCCCCCTCGCCACCGTCCTGGCCCCCGACGAGCACGAGGGCCGCATGGACTCCTGCGGACGCACCGTCCTGTTCGTGGACGCGCGCGTGGTCGACGGCGACGGCGAGGACGTGCCCGACGGCACTCCGGGCGAGATCGTCTACCGCTCCCCGCAGTTGTGCGAGGGCTACTGGGACAAGCCCGAGGAGACCGCCGAGGCCTTCCGCGACGGCTGGTTCCACTCCGGCGACCTCGCCGTGCGGGACGCCCACGGCTACTTCACGATCGTCGACCGGGTGAAGGACGTCATCAACTCCGGTGGCGTCCTGGTCGCCTCGCGGCAGGTCGAGGACGTCCTCTACACGCACGAGGCCGTCGCCGAGGCCGCCGTGGTCGGCCTGCCCGACGAGAAGTGGATCGAGGCCGTCACCGCGGTCGTCGTCCCCCGCGGGGAGGTCACGGAGGACGAACTCGTCGCCCACGCCCGCGAGAGGCTCGCCGCGTTCAAGGCGCCCAAGCGGGTGCTGTTCGTGGACGGACTGCCGCGCAACGCCAGCGGGAAGATCCTCAAGCGGGAGCTGCGCGACCGCTTCTCCGGAGCGTAGGCGCGCGGCCGCGTCGCTCCGGCCCCTGACCGTCCCGTCCCCGGCCGTCCGGTCCCCGCCATCCCTGACCGTCCCGTCCCCGCCGTCCCGTCGCCCGGCCGTCCCTACCCGCGCGGGCGCAGGTCGACGATCCGGCGGATCTTCCCCACCGACCGCTCCAGCGACTCCGGGTCCACGACCTCGACGGCGACCGAGACCCCGACGCCGTCCTTCACGGCCGCCGCGATCGAACGGGCGGCCGTGTCACGGTCCTCGGGCGAGGCGTCGGGGCGGGCCTCGGCGCGGACCGTGAGGGCGTCGAGGCGGCCCTCGCGGGTCAGCCGCAGCTGGAAGTGCGGGGCGACCCCCGGGGTGCGCAGCACGATCTCCTCGATCTGGGTGGGGAAGAGGTTCACCCCGCGCAGGATCACCAGGTCGTCACTGCGGCCGGTCACCTTCCGCATCCGCCGGAACTCCCGCGCCGTGCCGGGCAGCAGCCGGGTCAGGTCCCGGGTCCGGTACCGCACCACGGGCATCGCCTCCTTGGTGAGCGAGGTGAACACCAGCTCGCCCTCCTCGCCCTCCGGCAGCACCTCGCCGGTGAGCGGGTCGACGATCTCCGGGTAGAAGTGGTCCTCCCAGACGTGCAGCCCGTCCTTGGTCTCCACGCACTCCTGGGCGACACCGGGGCCGATCACCTCCGACAGCCCGTATATGTCGACCGCGTCGATCGCGAACCGCTCCTCGATCTCCCGGCGCATCTCCTCCGTCCACGGCTCGGCGCCGAAGATCCCCACCCGCAGGGAGGTGCCGCGGGGGTCGACGCCCTGCCGCTCGAACTCGTCGAGCAGCGTGAGCATGTAGGACGGGGTCACCATGATGATCCCCGGCTTCAGGTCCTGGATCAGCTGGACCTGCCGCGCCGTCATGCCGCCGGAGGCGGGGACGACCGTGCAGCCGAGCCGTTCGGCGCCGTAGTGGGCGCCCAGACCGCCGGTGAACAGGCCGTAGCCGTACGCCACGTGGACCGTGTCGCCGGGGCGTCCGCCCGCCGCCCGGATCGAGCGGGCCACCATGTCCGCCCACAGGGACAGGTCGTTCTCCGTGTACCCGACGACGGTGGGACGGCCGGTGGTGCCGCTGGAGGCGTGGATGCGCCGGATCCGCTCGCGCGGCACGGCGAACATCCCGTACGGGTAGTTCTCCCGCAGGTCCGCCTTGGTGGTGAAGGGGAACCGGGACAGGTCGGCGAGTTCGCGGCAGTCGTCGGGGTGGACCCCCGCCTTGTCGAACGCGTCCCGGTAGAACGGGACGTGGGCGTACGCGTGCCGCAACGAGGCCCGCAGGCGCTCCAGTTGGAGCGCGCGCAGCGCGTCCAGGCCGAGCCGTTCGCCCTCGTCCCGCAGGTCCCTCGCCGTCACCACGGACACCTCCTCGCCGACCGTGCCGATCCGGACGACCGATCATTCGGTCGACGCCTCACGGGCCATTGATCCAGACGCGCACCGGTGAGGCAAGGGGCCGGGCCGTACTTTCGGGACCTCGGGGAACGCCGTTGCGTCCGGCCCCGGCCGACCCCCAGGATGCGGGCATGCCGATCTTCACCGCACCCGACGGGACCCCGCTCGCCTACCACGTCCGGGGCGAGGGCGAGCCCCTCGTCGTCCTGCCCGGCGGGCCGATGCGGGCCTCGGAGTACCTCGGCGACCTCGGTGGCCTCGCCGCCCGCCGCCGGCTGATCCTGCTCGACCTGCGCGGCACCGGCGACTCCTCGGCCCCGGCGGACCCGGCGACGTACCGCTGCGACCGCCAGGTCGAGGACGTGGAGGCGCTGCGGGTCCATCTCGGCCTCGAACGGATGGACCTCCTGGCGCACTCGGCGGGCGGCAGCCTCGCCCTGCTCTACGCGGCCCGCCACCCCCGGCGCGTGGCCCGGCTCGTCCTCGTGACCGTCATCCCCCGGGTCCTGGGCCGGCCGGCAACCCCCGGGGAACGGCTGGCGGCGGCACGGCTGCGCGCGGACGAGCCGTGGTTCACGACGGCCTTCCCCGCCTTCGAGGCCTGGACGGCCGGCGGGGAGGACGTCGACCTCACGGCCGTCGACGCCTTCTTCTACGGCCGCTGGGACGACACCGCCCGCGCCCACGCGGCCGCCGCGGACGAGCAGACCGACGAGGAGGCCGAGGGCCGCTTCCACGACCCGGCCGCCTACGACCCGCCCGCGGTGCGGGCCGCCCTCGCCGGCGTCGACGCCCCCGTGCTCGTGCTCGCCGGTGAACTGGACGGCGGCCCCCGCCCGGAACCGGCCCGGCTCCTCGCCGACGCCTTCCCCCACGCCGAATTCGCCGTACAGCCCGGCGCCGCCCACTACCCGTGGCTGGACGACCCGGCGTGGTTCACCGCCCGCACCGAGGCCTTCCTGGCCGGCGAGGCGCCGCCTCCGGCCGCGGCGGAGTAGCCCCGCGCCCGCCCGCGACGGCGGGGCGCGGTCCTGGTCCGTGCGGCTCGGGGGAACGCCGCCGTGATCCGCGAAGGTCCCCCTCACGTGCCCTGTCGGCGCCGGGGACCGGTCGCTAGGCTGGCCGCGGACGACGAACCGGGAGGAGCACGGACGTGGCCGAGAGCACGATCCAGCAGCAGCCGCTCGCGAGCTGGGACAAGCCGGAGCTGGACCTCAGCAACGCCGAGTGGCGGTCCGGCAGCAGGGGCCGGGGTGATGTCCAGATCGCCTTCGTCGAGGGATTCGTCGCGATGCGCAACAGCGGCCGCCCCGAGAACCCCTCCCTGATCTTCACGCCCGCCGAGTGGGGCGCGTTCGTCTCGGGGGCGCGCGAGGGGGAGTTCGACCTGACCTGAGCCCCGCCGACCCCGCCGACCGCGCCGGGCCCGTCGCCGCGGCGGGCCGAACCGGCGGTGCGGGCCCTCATTTTCCGGACACGCGGCCGGGGAGAGCCGGCCGGGGCCGACGCCTGAGCCAGGCTGGCCCCAGCAGGACGACGTTCGTCTCCCGGAGGTGAGGACCATGAGCACACTGCCGGTCGCCGTGGCGGTCGACGGTTCCGAGGACAGTACGCGGGCCCTCGACTGGGCCGTGGACGCCGCACGTCGGCGCCGGACGGCCCTGCGCGTCTGCCACGTCCGCCACTACGCCGCGTGGACCCAGCCCGGCGTGCCCGTGACCCCGCCCCCGCCCCCGGACGAGGACCCCGTCCTCGCCGACGCGCGCGCCCGGCTGGAGGGGACGGCGGACGGCACGGACGTGGAGTACGTCGGTCTCGACGGGGCGCCGGGCGTGCTGCTGCCCGAACTGGGCGCCGAGGCCGAACTGCTCGTGCTCGGGTCCCGGGGACGGGGCGGTTTCCGGAGCCTGCTGCTCGGCTCCAACGGCATGACCGCCGCCCGCGACGCCGAGTGCCCCGTCGTGATCGTGCCCCGGCCCGGCCGCGAGGTGGACGGCCCGCCGCCCGGACCCGGCCCGCGGGTCGTCGTCGGCCTCAACGTCGACAGCCCCGACGACGCCGCCCTCGCCCTCGCCTTCACCGAGGCCGCCCTGCGCGACGCCCGGCTCCAGGTGGTCGCCGCCTATCCCTGGCCCGTCCAGACCTGGGCCGCCCCCGTCGGCGAACTCCTCCCGGCCGGCATCGACCGGGGTGCCCTCGAACACGAGACCCGCACCCTCGTCGACGGCTTCCTCGCCGCGCACCGGCAGCGCCACCCCGAGGTCCGCGTGGAGCCGTACCCCGCCCCCGGCGACGCGGCCGGCCACCTCGTCGCCGCCTCCCGGGACGCCGAGCTGGTCGTGGTGGGCCGCCACCGCCGGCGCCTGCTTGCGCCCGCCCGCATGCTGGGCTCCGTCACCCACGCGGTCCTGCTGCACGCGGCGAGCCCGGTGGCGGTGGTACCGCCGACGCCCGCGGAGGAATGAGCCGCCCCCGCCGGTGAACCCCGGCGGCCTGTCATCGGCCGCATGCAGGACGCGCTCCCCGGCGACGGCCGCCTCGCCCCCGACCTCGCGCTGACCGTCCGGCACGACGGTCACGGCGGGGTCGCCGACGACCTCTCCGACCCCGCGGGACTCACCGCCTGGGTCCGCGGCCACGCCGACGTCCTTCCGGTCGCTCCGGGCTACGCCGCCGACGCCCGGGACCTCACCGCCGTACGCGATCTGCGCGCCGCCGTCCGGGCCCTCTTCGCGCACGCCGTGCGCCCCGGCGCGCCGAACCCCGCCGACGCCGCCCGGCTGCCGTCCGCGGCCGACGCCCTGGACCGCCTCGACACGGCCGCCGCCCGCCTGCCCACCGTCCCCGTCCTGCACCGGGGCGACGGCGCCGGTCCGCGCGTCGGCCGGCGGCCCGTACCGGACGGCGACGACCTCGGGGCCGCCCTCGCCCAGGCCGTGATCGCCTTCCTGGGCGGCCCGGACCGGCAGCGCCTGCGCGCCTGCCACGCCCCGCGCTGCGTCCGCTGCTTCCTCGAGGACCACCCGCGCCAGGAGTGGTGCGGACCGTCCTGCGGGAACCGCGCCCGGGTGGCCCGCCACCACGAACGCCACAGGCGGGCCTCGTGACCCGAGAGGCGCCGAAGACCCCCGGACGGCCCTGGAACACCCCGAACGGCCTCCGGACGGCCGCCGCCCGGCCGCACCCCGGTGAGAGCCGCGCGGCCGCCCCGGACGGGCGACCGCCCGCAGGACGCCGACGGCCCCCGTACCCGTACCATGGCCCCATGTCGTTCCTCCGCCGCCGCAGTGCCACGCCCGCCGGGCCCGACTTCGACGTCCTGGCCATGGACCCGGGTGACTGGCCCGGCAACCTCGGCGCCGGCCTGCTGCCCGCCCCCGACGGCACGTGCCAGGGCGTCTTCCTGCGCTACGACCTCTTCGGCGGCCGCGGCCCCGCGATGATCATCGGCAACCTCCCCGAGGGCTCGCCGGCCCGCGAGGTCGCTCAGGGCGAGGTCCCCTTCGAGGTGGCCCAGCTGCTGCTCGCGCTGGAGAACGAGGAGGAGGTGACCGTCGTCGGCACCGAGGACATGCCGGTGATGCAGGGCGACAACCTCCTCATCGTGCGCCGCCTCAAGCTCTCCGAGAGCCGCATCTCCTGCGTGCAGTTCGACCGCAGCGACAACGTCCTGGTGACCATCGCCGCCTGGGACCGCCCCATCACCGACGACCTGTACGCCCTGCTGAAGCCGCTCCCGGCGGAGCTTTTCCAGCAGGGCTGACCGGACCTACGGCGCCGTCGGCCGTACGTCCGCGGCCCGGACGAACGCCACCCGGTGCCCGTACTGGATCTCGTAGTACAGGTCCTCGCCGACGACCACCCGGTGCGAGTCGCCGGTGAAGTCGACCGCGTAGTAGTACTCGCCGGGCACCTTGGCACCGGCCACGTACTTCTGTCCCGCCGGCAGCCGGTACGGCAGCGGCGACACCGACTGGACGGGCACGTCCGCCGGGTACGCCGACGCCTCCGGGTAGGCGCGCCCGTAGACCGGCACGCTGTCGGCACCGTCCTTCGGGGTCACCAGCAGCGCCTCGGCGGGCACGGCCGTCGGCCGCGCCGCGGGGTTGCGGAACCAGGCCTTCTGGCCCAGGTACCAGATCGCCGTCCAGTCGCCGAAGCGGTCGGCGACCGCGTACTGCTGGCCGGTGGAGACCCGCGAGGAGAGGTCGTTCACGCCCGTCGTCGGGGCCGTGCCGAGGCCGACGTCCGTGATCAGGGCGGAGTTCTCGTCGTGGTCGGAGTACAGCCGCACCGCGCTCGACCCGTGCGCCGCGCACGGCTCGCCCTTCGCCGTGCAGCCCGTGTACACCGGCCGGTTGGCGGAGTAGTCCGGCAGGATCGTCACCGCCCCGGCGTTCTCGCGGGCCGCGGCCCTGAACGGCCGGCCCAGCAGCTCGAAGTAGTGCCGCCAGTCCCAGTACGGCCCCGGGTCGGTGTGCATGCCCGGCACGGTCGCCGCGGTCGGGCCGGGCACGGTGTCGTGCCCCAGGATGTGCTGCCGGTCCAGCGGAATGCCGTACTTCTTCGCCAGGTACCTCACCAGGCGCGCCGACGACCGGTACATCGCCTCCGTGTACCAGGAGTCCGGCGAGGCGAGGAAGCCCTCGTGCTCCAGACCGATCGACGTGGCGTTGACGTACCAGTTGCCCGCGTGCCAGGCCACGTCCTTCGCCTTCACGTGCTGGGCGACGTGGCCGTCGGTGGAGCGCAGCGAGTACTGCCAGGACACGTAGGTGGGGTCCTGGACCAGGTCCAGGACCCCCTCCCAGGCGCCCTCGGTGTCGTGCACGACGATGTACTTGACGGACTGTGACGCCGGTCGGTTCCCCAGGTCGTGGTTGCCGTAGTCGTTCTCGCCGAACTGCTCGTACGGCGCCGGGATCCACTCGCAGGAGACCGACGCCGGGCACTCGGTGCCGGCCGCGGACGCCGTGCGCAGACCGGTCCGCCGCAGTTGCCCCCGGTCGGGCGCCAGTCCCGGCCGCGCGGCCAGCGCCACCCGCTGGCCGGCGTCCGTGGTCCGCTCCTGCCCGGTGCGGATCACGTCGTACACGTCGTCGGCGTACGCGGCGGCCGTCGCGGTGTCGTCGGCGCCGGAGAAGCGTGCCACGGCGCCGTACCAGTCGGCCGGATCGTCGGTCGGCGGCCGGCCCAGGTCGCGCTGCGCGGCGGCGAGCAGGGCGGCGCCGCCGGCCACGTTGGCGGCCGGGTCGGTGCGCAGTTCCCCAGGGCTCAGACCGGTCAGCTCCGCCGCCTCGGGAAGCGTCCTGAGGCGGGCCGGGATCCCGGTGCCGGCCGGGAGCGGGGCCTTCGGGCGCAGGGCGGGGCGGGCGTCGTCGCCGCGCGGGTCCTCCGTGCCCTCGCCGTGGTGCGGGGCGCCGGCCAGGGCGGTGCGGGCGTCCGTGAGGTGCATCGGACCGTAGCCGCCGGTCACGCTCGGCGCGCCGCCGTGCGCGTCCCAGCGGGACTGGAGGTAGGAGACGCCCAGCAGCACGCTCTGCGGCACGTCGTACTCGGCGGCCGCGGCGGCGAAGGCCTGCTGCAGCCCCGTCGCCGACCGCTCCGCGACGACGGACGAGCCCGGTGAGCCGGGTGAGCCGGGTGAGCCGGGTGAGGGGGACGCGGCGAGCAGCGGGAACAGCAGAGCCGCCGAGGCGACGGCGCCGGCGGCTCTGCGGGTGCGCGGGGGAACGGGGGTGCGCGCGGGTCCGGGGCGGGTGAGGGATCCTCGCAATGCGGCCTCCTGGGACGGACGGGCGGGGCGTGGCGTGCGGGGCCGGACGTGGCTCAGTGGTACCGGCTCGCCGACGATCCGTCAATCATGCCCACGGCAGGGCGCTTTCCCATGTCAGCGAGGGGCGGGCGAGTTTCGTGGCGGGCGGTCGTGCCGCCCGCGGTCCGGCACCGGCGTACACCGACGGCTCCGGCGCGAAGGTCCCGGCACGCGAGGGTCCGTGGCGCGCCGACGCTCCGGCGCACCACGGACCCTCGCCCCTCGGCGGGCGGGCCGGCTCGCGCCGGCCCGCCCGCACCGGTCAGCGGGTGCCGACCGCCGCGCGGACGGCCCGGCGGGCCGTCTGGCAGTCGTCGTGCAGCCGGCGCAGCAGCAACCGCTGCTCCTCGCCGGACGGCACGGCACCCGGATGGGGGGCTCCCCCGGTCGCGGGGGCCGCGTCGTGCATCGAACGCTGCACGGCCATCTCGTAGGTGCGGATCTCCCGGGTCAGCACCAGCATCAGGTTGACCAGGAAGGCGTCGCGCGAGGCCGGGCCCGCCGACTGGGCGATCTGGCTGATCTGGCGGCGCGCCGCCGGCGCCTCACCGAGGACCGCCCACAGGGTCGCCAGGTCGTAGCCCGGCAGGTACCAGCCCGCGTGCTCCCAGTCCACCAGTACGGGACCGGCCGGTGACAGGAGCATGTTGGACAGCAGGGCGTCACCGTGGCAGAACTGGCCCATGCCCTGCCGGCCCGCGGTCGCCGCGATGCCGTGCAGCAGCTTCTGGAGGTCCCCCAGATCCCGGTCGGTCAGCAGTCCCAGCTCGTGGTAGCGGGAGATCCGGGCCGCGTAGTCCAGGGGGGCGTCGAAGGTGCCGGCCGCGGGCCGCCAGGCGTTGAGCCGGCAGACCGCGCCGAGCGCCGCCCGGACGTCCGCGCCGGACGGGGCCTCCGCGGGGTGCCGTTGCAGGGCCGCCACGCGTCCCGGCATCCGTTCGATGACGAGGGTGCAGTTGTCCGGGTCCGCCGCGATCAGCCTCGGCGCCCGCACAGGGGGGCGGTGCCGGACGAACGTGCGGTACGCGGCTATCTCGTGCCGGATCCGCTCGGCCCACGCGGGGGAGTGGTCCAGTAAACACTTGGCGACGGCCGTGCTGCGTCCGGTCGTGCCGACCAGGAGCACGGAGCGCCCGCTGCGGCGCAGTACCTGCACGGGGGCGAACTCCGGGCAGATCCGGTGCACCGACGCGATCGCCGCGCGCAGTTGGGCGCCCTGCGGGCCGGACAGGTCGAGCCTCCCGCTGAGGGGCTGCGTGCCGAGCCCCGCGGGGCGCCGGGCGCCGCGGCCCGCGCCGAGCACGGCGGGAGCCGGCCGGACGGGGTCGAGGTAGGGGCCGCCGCCGCCGGGGCGGGGGTGCGGCGACCGGGGCGGGGCGGACACGGAGGACGATGCTGTGTACATGGGCGAAACAGATCCCTTCGTGTGCCTGCGACATCGATGCGCCGCCCGGCCCGGCCTCCCGGATACACCCTGGGGAATGTCCCTCGGCGACCGGGTCGGGGTGGCGCACTCCTACCTGACACCTGTCGCCCAGTGGCACACCATCTGGCGCACCCTGGCGAACCCTGGCGAATAGTCGCCCGGCAACCTGCACGGGGCTACTGTCAACTCAGCCGAGAACCTGGGGGCTTACGTGAGCGGACAACCCAACACCCGCCTGGCGGACCTGTTCGGCCTGGCCGGCTGGTCCAAAGGGGAACTCGCGAGGCTGGTCAACCGGCAGGCGGCGGCCATGGGCCACCCCCAGCTGTCGACCGACACCTCCCGGGTGCGCCGGTGGATCGACATGGGAGAGATCCCGCGCGATCCCGTGCCGCGGGTGCTGGCGGCTCTGTTCACCGAGCGTCTCGGCCGTGTCGTGACCATCGAGGACCTCGGTCTGGTCCGGCACGGGCGTACGGGGAAACGGCCACGCGACGGGAGTGCGCAGCATCCCGACGGCGTGCCGTGGGCGCCCGAACGGACTGCCGCGGTCCTCACCGAATTCACGGGAATGGACCTCATGCTCAACCGACGCGGCTTGGTGGGCGCGGGTGCCGCGCTCGCCGCGGGATCAGCACTCAGCAGCGCCATGTACGACTGGCTGCACACCGACCCCACCCTCTCCGCCGACGCTTCCGTCGTCGATCACCCCCTCCTGCACGCCGACTCCGCCGGGTTCGACCGTTACGAGGCCGCCCCCGTCGGCACGGAGGAGGTCGACGAACTGGAGCGCTCGGTGGAGGTGTTCCGGGCCTGGGACGCCGCCCGCGGCGGCGGGCTCCAGCGCAAGGCCGTGGTGGGCCAGCTCAACGAGGTGGGCGGCATGCTCGCCTACCGGCACCCACCCCATCTCCAGCGGCGCCTGTGGGGCGTCGCCGCCAACCTCGCCGTGCTCGCGGGCTGGATGTCGCACGACGTCGGCCTGGAACCCACGGCCCAGAAGTACTTCGTGATCGCCGCCCATGCCGCGCGGGAGGGCGGCGACCGGCCCCGGGCGGGGGAGGCCCTCTCCAGGGCGGCCCGTCAGATGGTGCACCTCGGCCGGCCCGACGAGGCCCTGGACCTCATGAAGCTCGCCCAGTCCGGCTCCGGTGACGCGGTGCTGCCGCGCACGCGGGCGATGTTCCACACCATCGAGGCCTGGGCACAGGCCTCGATGGGCAAGGGGCAGGCGATGCGCCGCACGCTCGGGCGGGCGGAGGACCTGTTCGTCTCCGGCCGGATCGACGCGGAGACGCCGTCCTGGATGCAGACCTTCAAGGACGAGGACCTGTACGGCATGCAGGCCCTGGCCTACCGCACGCTCGCCGAGTTCGAGCCGGGGGCGGCCGTGCACGCCCAGTACTACGCGGAGAAGGCCCTCTCCCTGCGGATCGACGGACGGGAGCGGTCGAAGATCTTCGACCATCTGTCCATGGCCTCGGCCTGCTTCATCGCGGACGACCCCGAACAGGCCGACCGGTACGCGCGGTTGGCCCTGATGTCGATGGGGTCGAACTCCTCCCGGCGTACCTGGGACAGGCTGCGCGAGATGTACCGGCTCACCGCCGAGTACGCGAACTACCCGCGGATCAGCGAACTGCGCGAGGAGATCCGGCTGGCGCTGCCGAAGCCGAGGGGAGGCAAGAACAACACCGGGCAGGCGTGACCGGGTCGACAGTCACCGGTCCGCCGGTCCGCCTCCTGCCTGACCGCCGGTCCTGCCTGACCGCGGGTCCTGTCCGTCTGCCGGTCCTGGCCGGTACTGCCGCTCCTGTCGGTCACCCGGTGATCCGGGCGACGAGCACGCGGGCGTCGTCCGTGCGGCCGCCGTGGCCGCACTCCCGCGCGATCAGCCGCGCGCAGTCCTGTGCCGTGCGCCGACCTGCGAGGCGCGGGGCCAGGTCCAGGAGCGGGTCGGGGCCGTCCGGTCCGCCGACGGGGACCAGCCCGTCGGTGTGCAGGACGAGCACGTCGCCCTCCTCCAGGGCCGTCTCGGCCTGCCCACGGGCCGCGGCCGGGCCGGTGCCGGGGAGGACGCAGCCCGGTGCGTCCAGCCGGAACGCCCTTCCGCCGCGGAACAGCAGCGGGGCGGGGTGTCCGGTCCGTGCCCATGCCAGGGTGCGGGTGGCGGGCCGGTAGCGGCAGTACACGGTGGAGCACCGGGGCGGCGGATCGTCGGCGCTCAGTAACTGCTCCAGCCAGGACAGCAGTTGCGCCGGACCGGCGCCGGACATCGCCATGCCGCGCAGGGCGCCGAGCGTCGTCGCCGGGGTGGCGGTGGCGTCCGGGCCGTGCCCGGTGAGTGTGCCGGTGCCCAACAGCGTGTCGCCGTCCGGCAGTTCCAGGACGTCGTACCAGCCGCCGTCGAGCGGGGAACTCGTCGTGGCGGGCAGGTGCCGGACGGCGACGTCGAGCGGGCCGGTGGTGCGCGGGGGGCGCGGGGAGCCGTGCCGGGAGGACGGCGCGGCCTCCCGCGGCCCGGCCGCGGGCCGGTGCCCGGCCGGTGCCGGGTGCCGTCGCGGGGGGAGCGGGTCGCGCAGGTGGAGCGAGTCACGGGTCGCGCCCACCGCGCGCCGGCTGCGGCGCAGTTCGCTGACGTCCCGCAGCACGGCCCACATCGAGGTGGTGCTGCCGCGGGCGTCGAGCACGGGCTCGCCCATCATGTGCACGGTCCTGACCTCGCCGTCCGGCCTGACGACCCGGAACTCGCCGTCGATGGGCTTCGCGTCGACGAGGCAGCCGGTGACCAGGGAGGTCAGGTACGGGCGGTCCTCCTCGAGGACGAGGGAGGGGAGTTCGTCGAGGGTGAGCGGCGGAGCGGCCGGGTCGCGGCCGACGATGCCGTGCAGTTCGGGGGACCAGAAGGCCTCGTCGGTCAACAGGTTCCACTCTGCGCTGCCGACGCGGCCGAGCGGCGACTCGCGCGGGGGAGGGGGCGGCGGGCCGTCCCGCAGTTGCGCCAGGTGCGCGTCGAGGTCCTCGAGTTGGTGCAGCGCCAGGTCGCACAGCGCGCGCTGCCAGCGTCCCCGCGGGTCCGAAGTGTCGTCCTGCGTGTCCCGCCGCACGGCGTCCATGTCGCCGATGAGCCGCCGCGTCTGCGTGATCAGCGCGTCGACCCTGCCGCGTCCGGGAGTCCGGGCGGCCGGGCGGTCCGCGGAGAGGGGGGACGGCATGACGCACTCCGATGGGGGACGGGACGGCCGGACTGACGAAGGGGCCGTGACGACTGTGGCACAGCCCGCGACGCGGTGTAAGGGATTTGGCAACACACGATCCGGTGATGCTCCCGGCATATGCCAGCGTCTTCACGGGCAGCTCCGGGGGTACCGATGACGTAGGCCCCCGCCGGTTCGAGTCGTAGACGTCGTACGCGAGTCGGACGACTTCCGGGGGGCACCTGGAGACGATCACTCGACTGTTCGACGGCCACCTGTTCCGTGCGGGGGACCCGCGCGGGGCGGGTGAACGGCGACGAGGCGGTTCGTCGTGACGCAGGTCACAATAATTCACGCGGCTTTCCCGTAATGCGATCGGCCCTTGCGAAGTCCTACAAGCACCACACCGGAAACGGCCGACCACTCACCGTCGCGGAGACCGCCCATGGATCCCACCCACGTCACCGTCGAACAGCCCGCCCGCGCCCGGCTCATCACCGCCGAGGAGCAGGAGCTGCCCGTCCCCGCGACGCTCCGCTACACCTGCGCCGACCCGCTCGCCGTGCACCTCGACTTCCCGCCGGAGGTCTCCCTCCAGGGCGAGGCGGTCACCTGGACGTTCGGCCGCGCGCTGCTGGAGGAAGGGCTCGACGGACCGGCCGGCGGCGGTGACGTGCACATCTGGCCGTGCGGCCGGACCCGTACGGTCGTCGAGTTCCACTCGCCGTTCGGGCTCGCCCTGCTGCAGTTCGACACGGCCGCGCTGCGCCGCTTCCTGCTGCGCAGCTACGCCGTGGTCCCCGCGGGCGGGGAGGACGTCGGAGCGGCGGTCGACGAGAGCCTGCACGCACTGCTCGGCAACGTCTGAGGCCGCCCCGGCGCCGGCCCCGCACGGTGCCCGCCGGCCTCAGCCGTACAGCGCCGGGCGCGGGGCGAGGTCGACGGCCACGCGCGTGCCGCCCGTGCCGCCCGTGCCGTTGCCGAGCGCCCGCACCCCGGCCTCGGCGGCGACGGAGGCCGCGTAGCCGTCCCAGGCGGTCGGGCCGGTGACCCGGCCCCGCCGGGTGGCGTCGACCCAGGCCTGCACCTCGCGGTCGTAGGCGTCGGCGAACCGGACGAGGTAGTCCCGCGGCACCTGCGTGCCGGCCGAGCCGCGCGCGGTGACCAGCGGGCCGCGGTCGTCGCCGATGCGCGCGCTGCCCGCCTCGCACACGGCCTCGCAGCGCACCTGGTAGCCGAAGCCGCAGTTGACGAAGACCTCCACGTCGACCAGGACGCCACCGGCGGTCTCGAAGACCACGAACTGGGGGTCCACCAGGCCCTGGGGCGCGCCGGACGACGGGCGGGGCCGCAGCACGGTGACCGCGGTCAGCTCCTGGCCGAGCAGCCAGCGGGCCGCGTCGATCTCGTGCGACACCGAGCTGTCGATCAGCATGGCGCTGGTGAAGCCGGGCGGAGAGGAGACGTTGCGGTGGGTGCAGTGCAGCATCAGGGGCCGGCCGAGCCGCCCGTCCTCCAGCAGCGCCTTGAGCCCGAGGTACTCGGCGTCGTAGCGCCGCATGAACCCGATCTGCGCGAGCCGCCGGCCGAGCCGGGCCTCCGCCTCCACCACCCGCAGCGCCCCGGCCGGGTCCGGCACCATGGGCTTCTCGCACAGCACCGGGAGGCCGCGGGCGAACGCCGCCAGCAGCGCCTCCTCGTGTGCGGGACCCGGCGAGGCGATCAGGACGGCGTCCACGCCGGGCGCGTCCAGCGCGGCCTCGGCCGCGGTGTGCACCGAGACCCCCTCGACGTCGGCGACGGCTTCCTCCGCGCGGGCGGCATCCGGATCGGCCACGGCGACCACCCTGGCCCCGCTCACCACCCGGTCCAGACGGCGTATGTGGTCGGCGCCCATGTGTCCGGCACCCAACACCGCCACGCCCAGCAGTTCACCCACGTACGCGCTCCCTCCCGGCCGACGATCACGCGTAGCGTACGCCGACCGGGTGGGGGGCTCAGTAGCGCAGCACGCCCGCGATGCCGTCGGCGTCGGTCAGGGTGCCGTCCGGGACGAAGCGGACCTCGGCGCCCGTCTCCAGGCACTGCTCGACGATCTCGTCCACGATGTCGTCGCGGGAGTCGAGGTCGGTGCTCTCGGCCGGGACCAGGTGGTCGCCGTCGTCGCGGACGGTGACACGGTAGTTCTCCTCCACGGCGAGCAGGCGGACCCGGCCCTCCCGGGCGTTCTGCCACAGCTCGTCGACCCCGGCGGCGAAGGTGCGCCGGCCGCGGGCGGAGTCCAGTTCCTCGGCCACGGCGGCGGTCTCCCGGCGGGCCTCGGCCTCGTGCACCGGCCGGACCGCCTCCCACACCGTCTCCGGGGTGGCGTTGGTGAGACCGCCGTGCGGCACGTGCACGGCGTCGCGGACGCCCCCGCCGATCTCCTCCAGAAGGGACAGCGCCGCCGTCTCGCCGGTGACGTAGAGCCGGCGCGGCGCCTCGCGCAGCAGCCGGCCCATCGTGGTGTCGGCGTCGCGCAGGAAGTGGCGGGTGTCCTCGTCGCGGAAGGTGCTCGGCAGGTCGCCGGTGCGTTCCATCCGCTCGGCGTCGAAGTTCTCCCGGCTCCTGACCAGCGGGAAGCCGTGGGAGTGCTCCTCGGTGACCCGGCCGGCGCCGCCGCTCCACAGGGTGACGCGGTCGGCGGAGACCGACAGCACCCAGAACGGCCGCTCGGCGGCCTGCGCCGAGACGAGGTTGCGGGTGAGGAAGGTGTCCGAGAGGACGACGCGCTCCGGGACCGGGCGGGCCAGCGACCACACCTGGTGCTCGCCCGGTGCGGCGAAGATCACCAGGCCGTCCTCGGTGTACGTCAGGTCGACCTCCGCGAGGGCCCGGTCGAGCTGCTCCTCGACGTCCGTGCGCCGCTCCCGGGTGACCGCCGGATCGGCCTCCAGCTGCTTCTTGGCCTCGGCCACGACGTTGCGCAGCCGGACCCGGTCCTGGCTGTTGTAGGGCTCACGGCGATGCGTCGGCGTCAGCACGGACACCGCGGGATAGGGCCGCGGGCGGCGCAGTTCGGAGAGGGTCGCGGGGCTCAGTTCGTGCTCCATACGAGCACGATAGGGCCGAATCGGGAGTAAGGCATTTGGGGCGCCGAAGCGGGACGGAACGGCACGGGGACCGGGGTGTCGGCCCGGACGCGTTCCCCCGCCGGGGCGCCCTCCTCGCCGTGCCCGGACCCGTCCTCGGCTTCCCCGGCGGCCCGGCCTCCCCGGCGGCCGACGGTGACGCCGCCCCCGTCGGCCGGTTACGGTACGCGTCAGTAACCGGAGGACCGGACACACCCGCGGGGAGACGCCCATGCCGCAGCTCGAAGTCGACGGCGCAACACTGACGTACGACGACGAGGGGCCCCGCGAAGGCGGCGGGGCGCCTTTGGTGTTCGTCCACGGCTGGACGGCGAACCGGCACCGCTGGGACCACCAGGTGGCGCACTTCTCGGCGTCGCGCCGGGTGATCCGGCTCGACCTGCGCGGACACGGCGACAGCACCGGGGCGGGCGTGCGCACGATCCGGCACCTGGCCGACGACGTCCTCGCCCTCCTCGACCACCTGGAGGTCGGGCGGTGCGTACTGATCGGCCACTCCATGGGCGGCATGATCGCGCAGACCGTCGTCCTCGACCGTCCCGAGCGCGTCGAACGCCTGGTGCTGGTGAACTCCATCGGCCGGATGGCGTACAACCGGGGCAGGGGCCTGCTGATGGCCGCCTCCACCCTCGTGCCGTACAAGCTGTTCGTCGCCGCCAACATCCAGCGCGCCTTCGCCCCCGGCCACCCGCGCGAGGAGGTCCGCGCCCACATCAGGTCCTCCGCGGCCACCCCGCGCGAGGTGGTCATGACGCTGTACGGGGCCATGCGGGCGTTCGACGTCCTGGACCGGGCCGCGGAGATCCGCACGCCGACCCTGATGATCCACGGCTACCACGACGTCCAGCTCCCGGTGAAGCAGATGCTGCGGCTGGCGAAGGCCTGTCCGGACGCCACCGTCCGCGTCCTCGACGCGGGCCACGAACTGCCCGTGGAGAAGCCGGCCGAACTGACCGCGGCCCTCGACGCCTTCGTGACCGTCCCGTCGGCACCGGCGGCCACCGCTAGGGGGTGTTTCGAAAGTGCCTCCCCCAGAGGGGGTGCCCCCAGCCCGGCGACGCCTGGCACGCACTCCCCCAGAGGGGGCACCCCCAGCCGCGTTGTCGGGATCACCCCGATACAACCAGTATCGGGGCGACCCTCCGCCTTGCGATCGCACGCACCAGACGCCGCCGGGCCTGCCCTTCGGGCAGACGACGCCACTTTCGAAACACCCCCTAGCTGAAGGCGTCCGGGTCCGCCGCCTTCCAGTCCGCCGCCCAGGACTCCGGCGGCCCGGACAGCAGCGCTCCCGGCGCCAGCCACTCGTACAGCTCCGCGTACGACCGGAGCGTCCCCGGGGCCGTGCGCCGCACCAGGTGGGCGGGCGTGAGCCCGGCCGGCTCCCGGACGCCCAGCGCGGCCATGACCCGCACGGCGTCGCGGACCGTCTCGCGCTGGTAGCGCTGCACCCGCCGGGCCTTGTCGGCCACGTCGAGGGCGCGCACCCGCAGCGGGTCCTGCGTCGCGACGCCGACCGGGCAGGTGCCGGCGGCGCACCGGCCGGCCTCCACGCAGCCGACGGCCCGCATCATCGCGCGCGCCGCGTTGGTGAAGTCGGCGCCCTGGGCGAGCCGCCGGACCACGTCCGTGCCCGTGGCCACCCGCCCGCTCGCCCCGATCCGGACCCGGTCCCGCAGCCCGACGCCGACCAGCGCGTTGTGCACGGTGACCAGCCCCTCGGTGAGCGGCAGCCCGACCTCACCGGCGTACGGCGGTGCCGCGCCGGAGCCGCCCTCCGACCCGTCCACCACCACGAAGTCCGGCGCGACGCCCTCCGCGACCATCGCCCGGCACACCGCGAGGAACTCCCGGCGCGAGCCCACGCACAGCTTGAACCCGGTCGGCTTGCCGCCCGCCAGCTCCCGCAGCCGCGCCAGGAACAGCACCAGCTCCCGCGGCGTGGCGAACTCCCGGTGCCCCGGTGGCGACACGACCGGTTCGCCCACCGGCACCCGGCGCTCCCGCGCCACCGAGGCGCTCACCTTCCCGCCGGGCAGCAGCGCGCCGCCGCCCGGCGCGGTCCCCTGCGACAGCTTCAGCGACACGCACCGCACCTCGGGCAGCGCCGCCTTGTCCGCGAACTCCCGCGCGTCGAACGCCCCGTCGTCGGTCCGGCAGCCGAAGTAGCCCGTCCCGATCTCCCAGACGAGGTCGCCGCCGCCGCGCAGATGGTGTTCGGTCAGCCCGCCCTCGCCGGTGTCCTGCGCGAACCCGCCCAGCGCGGCGCCCCGGCTGAGGGCGTGCACCGCCCGGGACGAGAGCGCCCCGAAGCTCATCGCGGACACGTTCAGCAGCGCCATGTCGTACGGCAGCCGGCACTCGGGGCCGCCCACCCGCACCACGGGCGGCTCCTCGGGCGGTTCGACCGGGCCGAGGGACGACACGAGGAACTCGCGCACGGCGCCGGCCGGCTCGGCGGCGGCGCGCCGGGGCACCCACGGCAGGCGCCCGGTCAGGGGGTACGCCCGCAGCAGCGAGTCCCGGCGCTGCACCAGGTCGCGCACCCCGACGCAGGCGAGCAGCAGCAGCGGCCCGGCCGCCGGCCACCACCACACCGAGACGGCGCACGCGGCGAACACCGCCCCCACCGCGCCGGCGACGGCCAGCAGCAGGGGCAGATAGCGGCCCACTCAGCCGTCCTCGTCGGCCCCGCAGGAGCTGCTGCTCGGCGGGAGGGAGCCGTACAGGAGGAAGTCGTCGACCTTGCGGTGCACGCACTTCGACGAGCCGTACCCCGTGTGCCCCTCGCCGCGGTTGTCCAGCACCACGGCCGACGACCCGAGCCGCTCCGCCGTCTCCACGGTCCAGCGGTACGGCGTCGCCGGGTCCCCGCGGGTGCCGACGAGCAGCATCCTCGGGGTGTCGAGGTCCTTCACCTCGTCGCGTATGTAGTCCGTGCCCCTGGGGCGGCCGTAGCACATCAGGACCTGGGTGAGCCGGTACCGCCCGAAGACCGGCGACGCCTCCTCGTAGGCGGCGCGCAGCCGCTTGAGGTCGGCGGTGATCCGCCGGGCGGTCGGGCGGTCGGGGTCGTCGGCGCAGTTGATCGCCATCAGGGCCGCCGGCAGGTTGTCCAGGGGGATCTCCTCCTCGTCGACCAGCCCCCCGCTCGGATCACCGCCCCCCGGGTCCCCGCCGCCGGGATCCCGCGCCGGACCGCGCACCGGCAGGGACAGGCCGCCGGTCGCGAACGCCATGACGCCGCTGGTGTCCCCGTTCTCGACGAGCTGGGCCAGCGCCCGCTCCAGGGACGGCCACAACTGCTTGCTGTACAGCCCCTGTCCGATGGCGCCCACCAGGTCCTGTCCCGTGAACGCCTCGCCGAAGTCGGTCGGCACCGGGTCCTCGTCCATCGACCGCACGAGCCGCCGCACCTCCTCGCGGGCGGTGCGCGCGTCCTGCCCGAACGGACAGGCGATGTCCTTCACGCACCAGTCCACGAAGTCGTCCAGCGCCACCTGCTGGCCCCGGGCGCCCGCGATGCCCTGCTCCGCCAGCGGCTCGGTGAGCGTGTCCACGCCGTCCAGGACGAGCCGTCCCACCCGGTCGGGGAACTGGGCGGCGTACACCGCGCCGAGCCGGGTGCCGTAGGAGAAGCCCAGGTAGTTGAGCTTCCGGTCGCCGAGGGCCGCGCGGATCACGTCCATGTCCCGGGCCGCGTCCACCGTGCCGATGTGCGGCAGGACCGGGCCGGAGTGCGCGGCGCACGCGGCGGCGGCCTTCTTCAGCCGTGCCAGCAGCGCCCGCGGATCGCCGAGGTCGTCCGGATCGTCGTCGACGGCCGCGTACGCGTCGTCCTCGGCGTCCCCGCAGCTGACCGGGGAGGACCGGCCGACGCCCCGCGGGTCGAAGGTCACCACGTCGTAGCCGTCGGTGAGGCCCATGAACTCCTTTCCGCCATAGGCGAGTTCGGGGACCCCGGGGCCGCCGGGCCCGCCGAAGTTCAGCAGGACGGAACCGCGCTTGTCGCCGGTGGCGCGGTAACGGGCGAGCGCCAGGTCGAGGGTGGCGCCGCCGGGGCGCGCGTAGTCGACGGGGACGGTCGCCTTGGCGCACTGGAGATCGTCCGGCATGCCGTCGCCCGTGCACTTCCCCCACGTGATCTTCTGGTCGTGGAACCGGGACAGGTCCGCGGGGCGGCCGCCGTCTTTGTCCGTGGTCGCCGCGGGCAGGCCCGTGCCGAGCAGTGTCAGGGCGGCGACGGCGGCGAGCGCGCCGCGGCGCAGTGCGGGTCGCGTCGACAGCTTGGCCAGCATCAATGCCTCCCGGGCGCCTCGCAGCGGACGGGGGAGCGGCGCCCCGGCCCACGATAGGCGGGCTCCCCGGGACCCGCCTTCCGGACGCCGGGCGGTCCCGCGCGGGCCCCTGCCGGGACCCGCCGGGCGGGGGCAGCGCGGGGGCGCCGTACCGCCCGGGTCCCGTGCGGACGGCGACGGCACGGCACGCCGTGCCGTCAGTTCGAGAAGAGTGACACCCGATGGGGTGAAAGACCGTTCGGCCATAACCCGCATGGTTCCGTCGCGTTCTACGGGGTGGCGGGCGAGCGCCCGCGACCATGTCCGGAAGGCAGGGACCCATGAGACGGGTTACCCGAAACGGTGTGATCGCCGTCGCCGCCGCCTCGGGCGCGCTGGCCGTAGCCGCCCCCGCGTCCGCCGACTCCGCCGCGGACGCGACCGCGGCGAACTCGCCCGGGCTGATCTCCGGCAACGGCGTCCAGCTGCCGGTGCACGTCCCGCTGAACCTGTGCGGGAACACCGTGAACGTGGTGGGACTGCTCAACCCCGCCGCCGGCAACGCGTGCGCCGACAAGGGCTCGGCCGCCGCACCCGCGCGCGACGGCGGCGGCGCGGGCGCCCACGGCGGGGCGCAGGACTCGCCCGGCGTCGTCTCCGGCAACGGCGTCCAGCTGCCGGTGCGGCTCCCGGCGAACGTGAGCGGCAACAGCGTCGACGTCGTCGGCATCGCCGACCCGGCGTTCGGCAACACGTCCGTCGACGTCTCGGACGAGGAGCCGGCGCCCCCCGCCGAGCCGCCGACGCGGCACGCCCCGCCGGCCGCGCCCCACCCGGAACCGGGGGCGGTGCCGTCCGCCCCGGCGCCCCCCACCACGTCCGCCCTCGCGCACACGGGCGCCGACGCCACCGCCCCCGCCCTCACGGGCGCCGCGGCGCTGATCCTCGGCGGAGCCGTCCTCTACCGCCGGTTCCGCCCCGGCACGGAGCGCTGACCGGCCCCCACCGCACGGCCGTGGGCCCCGTGGGCCCGTGGACCCACGGCCGCTCCGGCCCGCGACGCCTCCACGGCGAGCGCGACGCAGCGGCGCGGACGCGGGAACCCGTCGTCCTCCGGCACGACCCGCTGCCCACCCCGCCCGTCCCGTCGCCCTCCCCGTCGCCGTCCTCGCCCCCGTCCCGTACGGATCTCCGGCCTCCGGGGCAGGACCGTGGGCCCCGGTAAATCCGTTGATCACACCGGGGCCTGCTGCTGGAGTGTCCCCATGGACAACGCCGCGGTACTCGCCCTGTACGACCGGGAGATGCGCCGCGGCGCGCTCCCCGAGAGCCCCGGCGCACGCGTCGAACGCGTCGGGCGGGTGGTCCGCCACGTCGGCTCCGAGGGCGGCTGGAACGGCGTCGTGTGGTCCGACCTGGAGGCCGCGGACGCCGACGCGGCGATCGCCGGGCAGGTCGCGCACTTCGGCGGACTCGGCCGGGACTTCGAGTGGAAGCTCTACGGGCACGACCGGCCCGCCGACCTCGGTCGCAGGCTCCTCGACGCCGGGTTCGTGCCCGAGCCGGAGGAGACCCTGATGATCGCCGAGACCGCCGGACAGCTCGTCGACGCCGGACCGGCCGGACCGGCCGGACTCCCGGGGGGATTGCGCATCGTGCCCGTCACCGACCGGGCGGGCGTCGACCTCATGGCCGAGGCGAACGAGAGGGCGTTCGGCAAGGACGCCGGCCGGCTGCGGGACCTGATGCGTGAGCGCCTCGCCACGGACCCGGACAACGTCGTCGCCCTCGTCGTCCTCGCCGGCGACGAACCGGTCGGCTCGGCCCGCATGGAACTCGTCCCCGGCACCCGGTTCGCCGGTCTGTGGGGCGGCGGCACCTCCCCGGCCTGGCGCGGCCGGGGCGTCTACCGGGCCCTGGTCGCCCACCGGGCCCGCATCGCCGCCGACCGCGGCTACCGCTACCTCCAGGTCGACGCCTCCGACCAGAGCCGGCCCATCCTCCAGCGCCTCGGCTTCGCGCCCCTGACCACGACGACGCCGTACGTGTACACCCCGTAGGGCCGTCCGCCCGGGCGGGACCACCCGTCCGGCGGACGTCCGCGACGCGGTACCGCCCGTTCGGACGCGTGTCGGTTGCCCGGAAGCCGCGTCGCCGGTGGTATGGCCGCGGGGCCGCTGTCGCAGGGCCCGGCTCCCGTCAGTCGCCAGGGAAGGGCCCGCACATGCCACGGACCGTCGTACGGATGCCGCTCAGAGGGGCCGTCGCGGCGGCCGCGGCGTCGGTGATGCTGCTGGGAACGACCGGCCCGGCGTCCGCGGGCGGTCCGGGCGGTGACGCCGGCGTCGTCCTGCGGTGGAAGCCCTGCGAGGGCGAGACGCAGACCGGGTTCGAGTGCGCGGTGGCGAACGTGCCGCTCGACCACGCCCGCCCCGAGCACCGCACCGTCGAGCTGGCCGTCATCCGGCACCGCGCCGCGAAACCGGCCGGGCGGGCCCGCACGCTGTTCTTCAACCCCGGCGGTCCGGGCGGTCCGGGCACCGTCGGACTGCCGGAACTGTACGAGAAGTTCCCCCGCGCCCTGCGCGACCGCTACGACATCGTCAGCTGGGACCCGCGAGGCGTCGGCGAGAGCACGGCCGTGCGCTGCTTCACCACCGCCCGGGAGGCCACCGCCTGGCAGGCCGCGGTGCCCCCGTTCCCGGTGGGGGAGCGGGAACAGCGCGCGTTCACCGCCGCCTACGCCGACCTCGCGCGGCGCTGCGAGCGGCGCGACCCGGAGCTGCTGCGCCACATCTCCACCGCCGACACCGCCCGCGACCTGGAGCTGCTGCGCCGCGCGACGGGGCAGGAACGGCTGGACTACTGGGGCATCTCCTACGGCACCCTGCTCGGCGCGACCTACGCGAACCTGTTCCCCGAGCGGGTCGGGCGTCTGGTGCTCGACGGGAACGTGGACCCGCAGGCGTGGATGAACCGGGGCGCGACCGGCGAGCCCGGGCTGAACACCTTCCTGCGGCTCGGCTCCCACCTGGGCTCGGCCGAGACGCTGGAGCAGTTCCTCGACCACTGCGGCCGGGTGCCCGTGACGGAGTGCGTGTTCTCGGCGGGCGGCCCGGCGGCCACCCGGGCCAAGTACCGCTCCCTGCTGCGGCGTCTGGAGAAGCGGCCGGTCGGGGGGTGGACGTACGCGCGGACGGTGAGCGAGGTGCGGGGCGGGCTCTACACCGTGCACCCCGGCTGGGCCGGGATCGCGGACACGCTCCAGGGGCTGTGGGACGGCCGGGCGCCCGTCGACCCCGGTACCGCGGTGGCGGAACCGGCGCGGTACCCGGGCTCCGAGCAGTCGATCGCGGTGCTGTGCGCGGAGAGCCCCAACCCGCGCTCGCCGGAGCGCTACCCCGCCCTGGAGCGACGGGCCGTGGCGGAGGCCGGTGCGCTCGGCAGCTGGTGGGCCTGGGCCAACGAGCCGTGCGCCGGATGGCCGGCCCGGGCGGCGCGGCCGTACACCGGTCCGTGGAACCGCCCGACCGCCCACCCGGTACTGGTGGTCAACTCGACCTACGACCCCTCGACCCCGTACCGGTCGGGCCGCGCGACGGCCGCGGAGCTGGCGAACGCGCGCCTGCTGACGCTCGACGGGTACGGGCACACCGCACTGGACAACCCCAGCGCCTGCGTGGGGCGGTACGTGGTGCGCTACTTCCTGACCGGCGCGCTGCCGCCGGCGGGCGCGCGCTGCACCCAGGACCTCCCGCCGTTCGTGGAGCGGGTCCCGGAGCCCACGGCGCCGTCCGCCTCGGCCGGTACGCCGACGCGGACCGGGCCGCCGGTGGGCCCGGCGGTGCCGGTGCTGCCGGCGTACGGCGTCTGGCCGCCGGAGGTCGTCTCGGGCCTGCTGCCGCCGCCGCACGCCGCGGCGGAGGCAGGCCGCCGCTGACCCGCGGTCGTCGCCCCGCCGACCGCCGACCGCCGACCGCCGACCGCCGACCGCCGCGCGGACGGCGGAAGGCGGCCCGGCCGGACCGCCTTCCTGCCTCCTGTCGTACCACGGGGTCACGCGCGGGGGATGCTCTTCGCCGCCGTACCGGCACACACCAGTCCGAGGACCAGCGCCAGCGCCCCGATGATGATGTTGTTGACGATGACACCGGCGTCCGGGCCGTCGCCCACGACCCACGGGGCGACGATCATCCATATGCCGAGCGCGCACATGGCCCAGCTCAGTCCGTACATACGGGCCGGAGCCGCGGTGAACCCGAGCGCGAGCAGGCCGATCGCTGTGCCGACGATCAGGTTGTGCGTCACGAGCGCGGGCTGGCTGACGGTGTAGTGGAGTATCCACGGGGACACGGCGCAGTACAGACCGAGCAGGAACACCGGTCCGTCCACGAGCGCCACATCGCGACCACCGAGCATGCGGTCGTACCGAGTCCGCATCTCGGAAACATCCGGGTGAGTCGACATGTCGCCCCTGGAGTGCGAGACGTTGGCCATGACTCATCTCCTTCGACTTGCAGGCCTGACCGCGTCGATGCGGTGTGCGGTATCCGCCGCGCTATCCCATTCTGCGCTTATTTTCCCTTTATGTGTAGAGTCTCGGATCGGTCGTCCCGCACCCGGTCGCAGCCCCTCGCACCCCGCCCCGCCCCGCGCCGGCTGCGTCCGCGGGTGCGCCGCACCCCGTGTCGTTCCGGCGTCGTATCGTCGGCTCATGCGCGAGTCCCCGAACCCCGACGACGTCGGCCTGACGACCGGCACGCTGGCCCGTCGGCTGGGCGTGGCCCCCACCACGTTGCGTTCCTGGGACCGCCGCTACGGCCTCGGACCGGTGGAGCGCGACGGCGGACGGCACCGCCGCTGGCGCCCGGACGACGTGGCCGTGGTGGAGGCCATGTGCCGGCTGACGTCGGCCGGTGTGCCGCCCGCGGAGGCGGCCAGGGCCGCGCGAGCGGGCGCCGACACGCCGCCCCGCACGGCCGAGGTCCCGCCGGAGCGCTCCCGCGCCGCCGGTGCGCTGCCCCTGGGCGCCGACGTCCGCCAGGAGTGCCGGGGCCTGGCCCGTGCCGCGGTACGGCTGGACGCGCCCGCCGTGGAGGAACTGCTGGCCGAAGCCGTCGAACGGCACGGACTGCCCGTCGCCTGGGAGGAGGTGATGGTGCCGGCCCTGCACGCCGTGGGACGCAAGTGGGAGTCGTCCGGCGACCGGTACGTGGAGGTCGAGCATCTGCTGTCCTGGCACGTCTCGACCACCCTGCGCCGTGTCACCGGTCCGCCCGCGGCGGGCCGGCGCACGGAGGGCGCCGGGCCCGTGATGCTGGCCTGCGTGCCGGGGGAGCAGCACACCCTGCCGCTGGAGGCGCTCAACGCGGCCCTGCTCGAACGCGGCACGGCCACCCGCATGTTCGGGGCGGCCGTCCCGGCCGAGGCGCTCGCCGCGGCGGTCGGCCGGCTGGGCCCGGTCGCCGTGGTCCTGTGGGCGCAGGCCCGCTCCACGGCGAGCCCGGCCCTCGCCCGGCAGGTCGCGGACATGCGGTGGGGCGTCAGCGGCGCGCGGCGCGGACCGACGGTGGTGCTCGGCGGCCCCGGGTGGGCGGGGCGCTCCGCGCGGGGACTGCCGCGACCGGCGGGACTGAAGGAGGCCCTGACCCTGCTGTCGGGCAGGTGAGGTGTGCCGCGGGCCGACTGCACCACCGCGAGCCGGCCGGACCACCGCGGGCGGGCTGGACGGGCGCGGGCGGGCCGGCGGGCTGTACCGACACGGGCGGGCTGGACCGGTATGGACCGCCGCAGGCCGCCGCGGGCCGGCTGGGCCGGCGCGTCCCCGTCCGGTCCGGCGGGCGGTGGGCGTCCGGCGCGTCCTCCGTGCCGGAGACCGTGCCGGAAGGGCGGCCCCGTCCGGTCCGGCGGCCCTTTTCGCCTCGGCGGCCCTTTTGCTTCAGCGGCCCTTTACTTCGGCGGCTCACGGGGCGCGCGGGGTCGCCCGCGAGCCGCTGGGGGAAAGGGCCGGACCCGGCCGGCGCGGGGCACCCGGAGACGGCGTCCGGGGACTCGCGGAGCCGGCCGGCCGACGGGCTCAGGCCAGCTTCTTCAGCAGCTCGGCGGCGAGCGGAGCCGAGGAGGCCGGGTTCTGGCCGGTGACGAGGTTGCCGTCCACGATCACGTACGGCGCCCACGGCTCGCCGATCTGCACGTCGACGCCCGCCTCGGTCAGCCGGTCCTGGAGGAGCCACTTGGCCTTGTCGGCGAGGCCGGCCTGCGTCTCCTCGTCGTTGGTGAAGGCGGCGACGCGGCGGCCGGCGAAGACGTTGGTGCCGTCCTCCTTCACGGCGGCCAGCAGGGCGGCCGGGCCGTGGCAGACGACGCCGAGCGGCGTGCCGGACTCCAGGGCCGTCGCGAGGATCCGGCCGGAGGTGGTGTCGACGGCCAGGTCCTCCATCGGGCCGTGCCCGCCGGGGTAGAAGACGGCCGCGTAGTCGGCGAGGTCCACGTCCTCCAGGCGCACCGGACGCCGCAGCTCGGTCATCTTCTCGAGGCCGGCCGCGACGCGGTCGGCCTCCTCCTGGCCGCCGTTCGACTCGGCGGCGAGACTGCCCTTGTCCACCGGCGGGACCACACCGCCCGGCGTGGCGACGACCACCTCGTGGCCCGCCGCGCGGAACGCCTCGTACGGGGCGACGGCCTCCTCGGCCCAGAAGCCGGTGGGGTGCCGGCTGCCGTCGGCGAGCGTCCAGTGGTCCGCGCCGGTCATCACGAAAAGGATCTTTGCCATGGTGCTCTCTCCAGAGGGTCGTGCCTGACGTCCCGGGTGTGGGACGTCGGTGTGTCGATGCCCCGAACCTAAGCCGTCAAGCCATAGGCAACCAATGAGAATTCCAATGCCAGGTATGGGAATCCCGATGGCCCACACGGAATACTGCCGACGGTGGAACCAAGCCATCACCTGGACCTGAACCTGCTGCGGACCTTCCTCGCGGTCTACCGCTCGGGGTCGTTCACCGGCGCCGCCCAACTGCTCGGACTGTCGCAGCCGACCGTGACGACACAGATGCGGACCCTGGAGCGGCAGGCCGGACGGGAGCTGTTCGAGCGGCTTCCGCGCGGCGTCACCCCCACCGCCGTCGCCGAGGCGCTCGCCGCGCGGATCGCGGAGCCGCTCGACGAGCTGGCCGTGGTGGCCGGCCCCGGCCCCGCCGCGCCGGGGCGCGCCGAACCCGTGCACCTCGCCGGTCCCGCGGAACTGCTGTGCCTGCGCGTCCTGCCCGCACTCGCGCCGCTGGCGGCCGAGGGCGTCCGGCTGCGCGTGGCGCCGGGCCTGACCGAGCCGCTGCTCGACGAACTGCGGGCCGGACGGCACGACCTGGTCATCGCCACGACCCGCCCGCGCGGCCGCACCCTGAACTCGACCCCCTTCATGGACGAGGAGTTCGTCCTGGTCGCCGCACCCGTCTGGGCCGAGCGGCTCGGGGACCGGCCGGCGGCCGAACTGCCGGCGGCCCTGCACCCGGTCCCGCTGGTCACCTACGCGCAGGACCTGCCGATCGCCCGCCGCTACTGGCGGCACGTCTTCAACCGGCGGCTGTCCGGTCCCGCCGCCGTGACCGTGCCCGACCTGCGCGGCGTGCTCGCCGCGGTCGTCGCGGGCGCCGGTTTCACCGTCCTGCCGCGCTACCTCTGCCGCGACGAGCTGGCCTCGGGAGTCCTCGTCGCCCTGCACGAGCCGGAGGACCCGCCGATCAACACGGCCTTCCTCGTCCAGCGGCCCGGAGCGGTGGAGAACGCGGACGTCACCCGCGTCCGCGAGCTGCTGCTGGACGCGGGCCGCACGTGGTGAACGGGCCCGCGCGCACGGGCGGGGGACGGACGGCCACGCGGACCGGCACCCCCGTGACCGGCGGGCCGCACGTCCGGCGACGGCCGTACGGCGTACCGCCCCGCGTCGCCGCCCTTCCACCGGCACTGCCCGCACCTCAGTCGAGCCCGCGCGCCCGCCGGAAGCGCGCCAGGCCCTCGGACAGCTCGACCACCGGGTCGGGGTAGCCGGCCGCCCGGTCCGGGCCGCGCAGCTTCCACGGCTCGTGCACCGCCCGGCCCCCGATCCCCGCCAGCTCCGGCACCCAGCGCCGCACGTAGGCCCCGTCCGGGTCGTACCGCTTCGCCTGGGTGACCGGGTTGAGGACCCGGTTGGGGCGGCTGTCGGTGCCGGTGCCCGCGACCCACTGCCAGTTGAGCTGGTTGTTCGCCAGGTCCCCGTCGACGAGCAGCTCCAGGAAGTGGCGCGCGCCGATCCGCCAGTCGACGTACAGCGTCTTGGTGAGGAAGCTCGCCGTCAGCAGCCGGCCCCGGTTGTGCATCCAGCCCTCGTGGCGCAACTGCCGCATCGCCGCGTCCACGACCGGATAGCCGGTACGGCCCTCCCGCCACGCCTCGATGTCGTCGCGGGCGGTCCGCTCGGTGCGCCAGTCGTCGTGCCGGGGCCGGTAGTCGGCGACGGCGGCGGCCGGGCGGGCCGCCAGCACCTGCCGGTGGAAGTCGCGCCAGGCGACCTGCCGTACGAATGCCTCGGCGCCCGCACCGCCCGTCGCGCGCGACCGGCGCACGAGTTCGACGGGGGAGAGGGTGCCGAAGTGCAGATGGGGCGACAGCCGGGAGGTGGCGTCGCCGGCCAGGTCGTCGTGCCGGTCCTCGTACGCGGCGATCCCGTGGCGCAGCCAGGCCGCCAGCCGGGCCCGCCCCTCACGCTCGCCGCCCGCCGCCAGCCCCTCGGACACGCCCTCGTGCGCCGGGAGTCCCTCCGAGCCGACGCCGTCCGGGACGGTGACGGCGCGCGGCGCGTCCAGCACCTCCCGCAGCCGCTCCCCCGACCAGCGCCGGAAGTACGGCGTGAACACGGCGAAGCGGTCCGACCCGGCCGGCGTCACCGCCCCCGGCGCGACGGCGGCCGTCACGGCGTCGTGCACGTGCAGCCGTACGCCCCTCGCCTCCAGGGCGTGCCGCAGCCGCTCCTCGCGGTGCCGCGCGTACCGGCTGACGTCGGCGGCCAGATGGACCTCGTCGGCGCCCGCCTCGCCGGCGACCCGGCACACCTCCTCGACCACGTCCCCCGAGCGGAGCACGAGCCGTCCGCCCCGTTCGCGCAGCCCCGCGTCCAGGTCCCGCAGGCAGTCGGAGAGGAAGGCCAGCCGGTTGGACGCGGCGAACCCGGCGGCGTCGACGCCCCGGTCGCGCACGAACAGCGGGACCACCTCCCGGGCCCCGTCCAGGGCCGCCCGCAGCGGCGGATGGTCGTGCAGCCGCAGATCGGAGGTGAACAGGACGACGGACACGTTCATGGAGCCGGCTTCCGACGGGGGTGAGGGGCCACCGGGTGCTTCCGCGGCGGGGCGCCCGGCGGATGCGCCTTCACGCGGCGGACGCCCGGCCGGGAGCCTCGGCCGCCGAGGCCTTGGCGATGTTGCGGGCCATGCCGCCGAACACCACCGCGTGGAAGGGGGAGACGCTCCACCAGTAGGCCTGGCCGAGCAGCCCGTGCGGATGGAACAGGGCGCGCTGGCGGTAGCGGGTGCCGCCCGCCCCGTCCGTCTCCACGGACATCTCCAGCCAGGCCAGACCGGGCAGCCGCATCTCGGCCCGCAGCCGGAGCAGGCGTCCGGGCTCGATCTCCTCGACCCGCCAGAAGTCCAGCGAGTCGCCCACCCGCAGACGCGCCGCGTCGCGCCGGCCCCGGCGCAGTCCCACCCCGCCGACCAGCCGGTCCAGCCATCCGCGCACGGCCCAGGCCAGCGGGAAGGAGTACCAGCCGTTGTCGCCGCCCACGCCCTCGATCACCCGCCACAGCGCCTCCTTGGAGGCCCGCACGGGCACCTCCCGGCAGTCGGTGTACAGGCTGCCGCCCGCCCAGTCGGGGTCGGTCGGCAGCGGGTCGCTGGGAGCGCCGGGCAGGGAGGCGGAGGACCAGCGGGTGACGACCTCCGCGTCGCGGACCCGCCGCAGCGCCAGCCGTACCGCCTCGTCGAAGCCCACCGGATGTCCGGGCGGGTCCGGCACGTACCGGGCGATGTCGTGCTCACGGCACACCACCTCGTGGCGCAGCGACTCGGTGAGCGGCCGCGCGATGGAGGCGGGCACGGGCGTCACGAGGCCCACCCAGTGACTGGAGAGCCGGGGGGTGAGCACGGGCACCGGGACGATGATCCGGCGCGGCAGACCCGCCACCGCGGCGTAGCGGATCATCATCTCCCGGTACGTCAGCACCTCCGGCCCGCCGATGTCGAAGGACCGGTTGACCTCCCCGGGCATCCGGGCGCTGCCGACCAGGGCGCGCAGCACGTCCCGGACGGCGACGGGCTGGATCCTGGTGCGCACCCAGCTCGGCGTGACCATGACGGGCAGGCGTTCGGTGAGGTAGCGCAGCATCTCGAAGGAGACCGAGCCCGAGCCGATGACCACGGCCGCCCGCAGCACGGTGGTCGGCACCCCCGAGTCCAGCAGGATGCGGCCGACCTCGGCGCGCGAGCGCAGATGCGGCGACAGCTCCCGCTCGGGGACCCCGGCCGGGGTGAGGCCCCCGAGGTAGACGATGCGGCGCACCCCGGCGGCGCGGGCCCGCTCGCCGAAGATCCGCGCCGCCCGCCGGTCGGTCTCCTCGAAGTCCCGGCCCGAGCCCAGGGCGTGCACCAGGTAGTAGGCGACGTCGACGTCGCGCATCGCCTCCGCGACCGACGCGGCGTCCGTGACGTCCCCGCGCGCCACCTCCACCTCCCCGGCCCACGGGTGGTCGCGCAGCCGTTCCGGGGAACGGGCCAGGCAGCGCACCCGGTGCCCGGCCGCCAGCAGCTCCGGGACGAGCCGGCCGCCGATGTAGCCCGTGGCGCCGGTGACCAGGCAGCGGAGGGGTTCCCGGTCGTGGCCTTGGCCCTGTGCGGTCATGAGTCCTCGGTCCTTCGCGTCGACGCCCCCACCCGGTGTGCCTTCCCCGGGTGTCTTCCCCGTGGGGGCGGGCGGCGGATGCGCGACGGGCTCCGAGGGCACGATCGGGTGATCGCGGGCAGCGGCTACGCTGATCGCGTGGCCACAGGGAACGAGCGCGCGCAGCACGAACGGGGACGGGACACCCAGGCGCCCGCGCCACCGGCCGACCTGTACGCCTTCGCGGTCGGGCTGCGGCGGATGAACGGCGAGATCAACCGGCTGGTGCACGGGTTCGCGGGCGACCACGGACTGCACGCCACGGACGTCCAGGCGCTGGCGGCGATCCTCGACGCGGAGGAGCCCATGACCCCCAAGCGGTTGCGCGAGCACCTCGGGCTGACCTCCGGCGCCGTCACCGCGTGCGTCGACCGGCTGGAGCGCGCCGGCCACGTCCGGCGGGTCCGCGAGAGCGCCGACCGCAGAGTGGTGCACCTGCACTACGCGCCGGACGCCCGGTCCGCGGCGCGGGCCCATTTCCGGCCCCTGGCCGAGGCCACGCAGGCCGCCCGGTCCCGTTTCACCGAGGAGGAGCTGTCGGTGGTGCTGCGCTTCCTGACGGCGATGAACGAGGAACTCTCGGGGATAGCCACCCTCGGCCGCTGAGGACGGCCGCTGAGGACGGCCGCTGAGGACGGCCGCTGAGGACGGCCGCTGAGGACGGGCCTGGGAGCGGGCCCGGGAACGGCCGCGATCCGGCGCATCCGCCGCCCCCGTGGGGGCAGAAGAAGGAACGCAGTCTAGGATCCCCCCGTCCACGATTACTCGATGATTGAGATTGTCAGTCATCGAGACATCCGTCCCTTCGCAGCAGGAGAACGATGTCCACCACCCTTCGACGGGCCCGCCGGCTCGTCCCGGTCCTGCTCGTCGCCGTCTGGCTCGTCCTCGGCGGCGTCCTCGGGCCGTTCGCCGGGCGCCTGGGCGAGGTCGCCACCAACGACCAGGCCGCCTTCCTGCCGCGCAGCGCCGAATCGACCGAGGTCATCAGCGCCCAGCGGGCCTTCCGCCAGGAGGAGACCCTGCCCGCCATCGTCGTGTGGACGTCGGACGGGGGCACCGGCGTGGCGGACCGGCGCGAGGCCGCCGCACGGGCCCTCACCTCGCTCGCCGACGCCCCGGGGGTGGCGGGCCGGGTCTCGCCCGCGCTGCTCTCCGAGGACGGCGAGGCCCTGGAGGGCGTGGTGCCGCTGCGCCCCGACCTCGGGGAGGAACTGGCCCCGGCCCTGGAGCGGATCCGCGCCGCGGCCGAGCGGGTCCCCGGCACCACCGTCGAACTCGCCGGACCGGCCGCGACACAGGCCGACCTCTCCGACGCGTTCGCCGGCATCGACGGCCTGCTCCTCGCCGTCGCGCTGGTGACCGTCCTGGTGATCCTGCTGCTCGTCTACCGCAGTGTGCTGCTCCCCCTGGTGATCATCGTCGGCGCCGTCCTCGCGCTCGGCCTCGCCTGCGCCGTCGTCTACGTGCTCGCCGACCACGACGTGGTGCGCGTGGACGGGCAGGTCCAGGGCATCCTGTCGATCCTCGTCATCGGCGCGGCCACCGACTACGCCCTGCTCCTGACCGCCCGCTACCGCGAGGAACTCGCCTCCCGCACGGACCGGTTCGCGGCCATGCGGGCCGCGCTGGGCCGGTCCTGGAGCACCGTGGTGGCCAGTGCCGCGACCGTCGCCCTGGGGCTGCTCGCGCTGCTGCTCAGCGACCTCACCAACAACCGGGCGCTGGGGCCCGTCGGGGCCATCGGCATCATCGCCGCCGTGGTGAGCACGCTGACGTTCCTGCCCGCCGTCCTGGTGCTCCTCGGTCGCGCCGCCTACTGGCCCGCCAAGCCCCGGCCCGCCGACGACCAGGGGGCCGGCGGCCGGATCTGGCACCGCGTCGCGGCCCTGGTGGACCGGGCCCCCCGCAAGGTGTGGGCCGTGTCGCTGGCCGCGCTGCTCGCCTGCGCCGCGTTCGCGCCCGGCCTCACCTCCAAGGGCGTCCCGCTGGACGAGACCTTCGTCAACGACGCCCCGTCCGTGGCGGCCCAGCAGACGCTCGCCCGGCACTTCCCCGGCGGTGCGGGCAACCCGGTGGTGGTCATCGCCGACGCCGACCGGCTGACGAAGGTGGTCGAGGCGTCCCGCACGACCGACGGCGTGGCCGCGGCCGCCGCGGTGAGCGCGTCCGGAGCGCCCGGCGGGGAACCGCTCGTCGTCGACGGACGGACCCGTGTCGACGTCACCCTGAAGGCGGCGGCGGACAGCGACGCGGCCAAGGACACGGTGGCACGGCTGCGCACCGCGCTGCACGCCGTCCCCGGCGCGGACGCCCTGGTGGGCGGCTACACGGCCCAGCAGTACGACACCCTGCGCACCGCCGAGCGCGACCGCACCCTGATCGTGCCGGTGGTCCTCGCCATCATCTTCCTCATCCTGACCGTGCTGCTGCGCTCCCTGCTCACGCCCGCCCTGCTGGTCGCCACCGTGGGACTGAACTTCCTCGCCACCCTGGGGGTCTCCGGCCTCGTCTTCGAGCACGTCTTCGGCTTCACCGGCACGGATCCGTCCGTACCGCTGTACGGGTTCGTCTTCCTTGTGGCGCTGGGCGTCGACTACAACATCTTCCTCATGTCCCGGGTGCGTGAGGAGTCCCTGCGGCACGGGGTCCGCGAGGGTGTGCTGCGCGGCGTGATCACCACCGGCGGCGTCATCACCTCCGCCGGGGTGGTGCTGGCCGCCACCTTCGCCGCGCTCGGCGTGATTCCGCTGGCCTTCCTCGTGCAGATCGCCTTCATCGTCGCCTTCGGCGTGCTGCTCGACACGCTCGTGGTGCGTTCGCTGCTGGTGCCCGCCCTGGTGCGGGACCTCGGCGCCCGCGCCTGGTGGCCGGGACGGCTCAGCCGTGACCACGACCACGACCGGACCGGCGACCGGGACCGGGATGTCGCCCGGGTGGACGCGTCCTGAACATGCTTCGGCCGGCAGCGGGCAGGCGTAGGTGACGGACGTGTTCGTATCGAATCGGGAGGTGTCTGCCGCTATGGGCGCGAAGGTGTTGGAGCGTTTCCCCGCGGGAGCCCCGCGCGGATCGTGGCCGGCGGAGGAGTCCGCGGCCAGGCGGCGGGCCGAGGGGGAGCCCGCCACCGTGGTGATGGACCTGAAGTCGGACGCCTTCCTCGTCGTGGTGCAGGCGGGCGACGAGGACTGAGGCGAGAAGGACGGCCGGTGCCCACCCCGCGGGGTGGGCACCGGCCGTCCCCGTGCGCGCCCCACCGGGGACGCAGCGCGCGCTCGCGCTCACCGACGGCCCGGCCGAGCGGGTCCACCCCGGCCGGTGCCGCGGCGAACCGACCCGCCGGTCCCGGCCGCGGGACCCGTGGGGAGAACGGCCGGGGGCGGGGAATATGTTTTGGTGCATGAAAGGTTGGCATATACACCGAGCTGACCGCTCGCCATCCGCACCCAGGGCTGAGAAGCCCGCGCACCACCAGCGAGGCACCGTGACCACCGCCACCCCCGAGCAGCCCGCCGACGTCGTCGCCCGGCTGCGCGCCACCTTCCGCACCGGCCGCACCAAGCCCGTCGCCTGGCGTACCGGACAGCTGCGACGCCTGCGCGAGATGCTCACCGGACGGGGCGAGGAGCTGGCCGCCGCCCTCCGCGCCGACCTCGGCAAGAGCACCACGGAGGCCTACCGCACCGAGATCGACTTCACGGTCCGCGAGATCGACCACACCCTCGACCACCTCGACGACTGGCTGCGCCCCGAGCCCGCCCCGGCCCCCGCCCACCTCGGCGCCGACGCCCGTGCCTGGACCCAGTACGACCCGCTCGGCGTCGTCCTCGTCATCGCGCCCTGGAACTACCCCGCCCAGCTGCTGCTCGCCCCGCTCGTCGGCGCCCTCGCCGCGGGCAACGCCGTCGTCGTCAAGCCCAGCGAACTGGCCCCGGCCACCTCCGCCGCGCTGGCCCGGCTGCTGCCCGCCCACCTCGACACCGACGCGGTCGCCGTCGTCGAGGGCGGCGTCCCGGAGACCACGGCCCTGCTGGCCGAACGGTTCGACCACATCTTCTACACCGGCAACGGCACCGTCGGCCGCGTCGTGATGCGGGCCGCCGCCGAGCACCTCACCCCGGTCACCCTCGAACTCGGCGGCAAGTCACCGGCGTTCGTCGACCGCGACACCGACCTCGCCGTCGTCGCCGACCGGCTGGCCCGCGGCAAGTTCCTCAACGCCGGCCAGACCTGCGTCGCCCCCGACTACGTCCTCACCGACCCCGCGACCGCCGCCGCCCTGGAGCCCCTCCTCGCCCGGGCCGTCGAGAAGGTCTACGGCGCCGACCCGCAGAGCTCCGGCGAGTACGGCCGGATCGTCAACGAGCGCCACTTCGACCGGCTCACCGGCCTGCTCGGCTCCGGCCGCGTCGTGGTCGGCGGCGGCAGCGACCGCGCGGACAAGTACATCGCGCCGACCGTCCTGGCCGACGTCGACCCCGCCTCGCCCGTCATGGGGGAGGAGATCTTCGGCCCGATCCTGCCGATCGTGACCGTCGACGACCTCGACGCGGCGATCGCGTTCGTCAACGACCGCGACAAGCCCCTCGCTCTGTACGTCTTCTCCGGCTCCGAGGAGACCCGCGCGCGCATCGCCGCCGAGACCTCCTCCGGCGGCCTCGGCCACGGCCTGCCGCTCGCCCATCTCACCGTCTCCGACCTGCCGTTCGGCGGAGTGGGGGAGAGCGGCATGGGCAGCTACCACGGCCGCTACTCGATGGAGACCTTCAGCCACCGCAAGGCGGTGCTGGAGAAGCCGCTGGGCTGAGCCGCCGAACGGGGCGGCCGAACGGGGCCGTCCTCGCCGGTGGTGGGGGGCCGGGGGGCAAGGGTCCCCGGCGGGCATCCGACGGGGACCCGGACGGCCGGCGGGGCACCCCCGGCGACCGACGACGCCCCCTGGCGGTCGGCGGTGACACCTCGGACGGTCGACAGCGACGCCTCGGGCAGTCGTCCCGGCCGCGGCCCGGCCGGAACGACTGGTCTACACCCTTGACTGGTACAGACCAAAGCGGTTGAGTGTGCCTCCACACCCCCCACCACGGCCGCCCCCGAGCCGCGACCGGCTCCTCCGGTACGCGCACGAGGCCGGCTCCGCCCTGCCCCGCGCCGGGGACGGCCGTGCTCCGTGAAGGAGTTGATCCCGTGTCGAGGCGCCGTATCTCCGCGGTCGTGACCGCACTCGTCCTCTCCGCTGCCGTGCCGGTGCTCCTGCCGGCCACGAGCGCGTCCGCCGCAGCCTGTTCGAGCTATCCCGGCTGGGTGGCCGGCAAGGCCTACCGCACCGGCGACATCGTCCGCTACACCGACGGCAGGGCCTACGTGGCCGAGCACGACAACCCGGGCTACGACCCCGTCATCAGCACCTGGTACTGGGAGCCGTACGCCTGCGACACCGGCCCCGGAACGCCGGTCGGCAGCTTCGTGGTCACCGAGGCGCAGTTCAACCAGATGTTCCCGGGCCGCAACTCCTTCTACTCCTACAGCGGCCTCACCGCCGCCCTCAGCGCCTACCCCGGCTTCACCACCACCGGCAGCGACACCACCAAGAAGCAGGAGGCGGCGGCGTTCCTCGCCAACGTCAGTCACGAGACCGGCGGTCTGGTGCACGTCGTCGAGCAGAACACCGCCAACTACCCGCACTACTGCGACTGGAGCCAGTGGTACGGCTGCCCGGCCGGCCAGGCCGCCTACTACGGGCGCGGCCCCATCCAGCTCAGCTGGAACTTCAACTACAAGGCCGCGGGCGACGCGCTCGGCATCGACCTCCTCAACAACCCCTGGCTGGTGCAGAACGACGCGGCCGTGGCCTGGAAGACGGCCCTGTGGTACTGGAACACCCAGAGCGGCCCCGGCACCATGACCCCGCACAACGCCATGGTCAACGGTGCCGGATTCGGCCAGACCATACGCTCCATCAACGGCTCCCTGGAGTGCGACGGCAGGAACCCGGCGCAGGTGCAGAGCCGGGTGACCAAGTACCAGCAGTTCGCCCAGATCCTGGGCGTCTCCCCGGGCGGCAACCTCTACTGCTGAAGCCGCGGGGGCCCGTGCGGTGTTCCACCGGCGTCCGCGGGCCCGGACCCCGCGGACGGCACGGGCCCCCGGAAGCCGGTGGCGCGGCGGTCGACCGTCACGCCCGTCGGCCGGGCCGCATCGGCTTCGGCGCGATGCGGCCCCGGCGGGCGGCCTCGCGGCCCGGCGCGGGCCGCACGCTTGCCAAGAATATATAGACCGGTCTATTTTCTCCCCATGACGGGAAACAAGGGGGCCAGGACCAGTGCGCGCCTGGTGGAGTCGATGGTCGAGCTGATCCAGAGGCGCGGCTACAGCGGTACCGGCCTCAACACGGTGGTGGAGCACGCGGGCGCCCCCAAGGGGTCGTTGTACTTCCACTTCCCCGAGGGGAAGGAGGCGCTCGGGGAGAGGGCCGTCGAACTCGCGGCGGCGAGATTCAGCTCTCTCGTCACCGCGTCCGCACGGGAGTCGGCGGCGCCCGGTGAAGTCGTGGGCCGCGTCGTCGACGTACTGGCCGGCATGCTCACCGACAGCGACTTCGAACTGGGGTGCCCGGTCTCGGTCGTGACGTTGGAGATGGGCGCGCAGAGCGAGCGGCTGCGCGGGGCCTGCGCGAACGCCTTCGACTCGTGGATCACGCCGGTGACCGAGTACCTCGTCGCGCACGGCCGTCCCGGACCCGCCGCCCGTGCCCTGGCGACGGCCGTGGTCAGCATGGTGGAGGGAGCGGTCATCGTGTCGCGTGCCCAGCGGTCGACCGAACCGCTGCGATGTGCGGCCCAGGCCCTCACCACGCTGCTGGACGAGGGCGCGGAGGCCTCGGCATGAGCGCCGGGGAGCGCCACGCGCTGGTGTTCGGCGCGACCGGCTTCATCGGACGGCACCTGGTTCTGGAACTCGGCCGGGCCGGCGTCCGGGTGAGCGCGGCCACCCGGACACCCGAGTCCCACCGGCGGCTCGCCCGGTGGCTGGCCGACCGGGGGAGCGACGGGGTTCCGGCCGGCCTGCGGGTCGACTTCTCCTCGCCGGCACTGATCGAGGAGGACTGTGACGACGTCACCGAGGTCTACAACAGCGCCGGCGCCTTCCGGTTCGGGATGTCGCCGCGGGAGGCCCGGCACGCCAACGTCGACAGCGTCCGCTCGGTCGTCGCCTTCGCGGCGCGGCTGCCACGCCTGCGCCGCCTCGTCCAGGTCTCCGGGTACCGCGTGAGCGGCCAGGACACCGCTCCCTGGAGCGAAGAGCGCAGGCGGGAGACCTACCGGACCCTTGGCGCCTACGAGGCGTCCAAGGTCGAAGCGGACGGGGTGTTCCGGGCGGAAGCGGAACGGCTGGGAGTTCCCTGGTCCGTCGTCAACCCGGCCACCGTCATCGGCGACAGCGCCACCGGCGAGTCCGACCAGTACCTGGGCCTCGCGTCGAGCCTGAAGGACCTCTGGCGCGGCGCTCTCCCCGCCCTGCCGGGGAACGCGCGCACGTTCGTCCCCGTGGTCACGGTCGATCACCTCGCCCGCTTCATGACGCGGCTTCCGGTGGACGACTCCGCCGAGCGCGCCGCGTACTGGCTGCTGGACGACGACACGCCCGCGCTGCCCGACCTGCTCTCCCTCGTCGCGGACCACTGGCAGGTCGGAGCTCCCGGCGCGAGAATCCCGGTGCCGCTGCTCAAGCGCCTGCCCCGGTGGCTCACCAGGGCCGACCCGGAGACCTTGACGTTCCTGTCGAGCGACCGCTATCCGACCGGGTCCGCGCACGCTTTCGCCGCCCGCCACGGGCTGGTCGCGCCGGACACCGTCACGGCGGTCCGCCGCTGGGCCGACCACCTGGCGGCGCACCGCTTCGGCGATGCCCCGGCCGGCCGCAGACGGTTCACCTCGCCGGCCGGGGTGCGGACCTTCGAGCTCGGCGCACCGGACGCGCCCACGGTGGTGCTGCCGGGGCTGCCGGCCAACGCCGACACCTGGGCACCGGTGGTCGCGGCCCTGGGCCACGCCCGCGCCGTCGACCTGCCCGGACTCGGCATGAGCGCGGGGCGCCGCGAGGACTGGCCGTCCTGGCTCTCCGCGCTGGTGACCGGGACGGGTGCCAGGCACCTCGTGGGCCACTCCATCGGCGCCGCGGCCGCCGTGGAGGCCGCCGCCGCCCATCCCGGCGAGGTCGAGCGGCTCACCCTCGTGGCGCCGTTCTTCCTGCAGGCACGTCCCCCTCGCGCCGTCCGGTGGACGCCCCTGACCCGCGGGTACCTGCGCCGCGTACCGCCCGGGGCGCTGGCCCGGCGGCTCGCCGGCGACGCGGCGCCCGCGACCGCGCTCCGCACCAGCGCCGCAGACCTCCGCCGCGGCAGCGCCGCCGCCACCGCCCGGCTCCTGGCCGTGACGGCCGATCCGCGGGAACGGGAGAAGCTCCGGGCCGGGCTTCGGCGGTACGAGGGGCGTGTGCACGTCATCGTGGGCTCCCGCGATCCCCTCACCCCCGAGGGCCGGGCCCTGCTGGACGCGCTGCCGCGGGCCACCGTGACGGTCGTCGCCGACGCCGGCCACCATCCCCAACTGACCCACCCGGAGGAAGTCGCCCAGGCCGTCCAGGCGCACCTGCACACACCCGCGCACGACACCCCGAAGACGTTCCAGGGGAGTCCGCGGCCTGCCTGAAGGGCCGGACCGGTTCGCAGGGCCCCTCACGGGCAACCCCTGCGAACCGGTCCGCGGAATCACGCTGACGTGTCCCTCGTCTCCGGCGTCCGCGGCGTCCGCCGGTCGTACGAGCCGGCAGAAGTCGGGCCGGGCCGGGCCGCCACCGGGTCCGGATGCCGGGCACCGCCTCCCCCTGCGCCACGGCCCGGCCCCCGCCGTCGAACCCGTGCTCATGACCGGCGGCCAGGACGCCTGCCGCACCCATGCCGACGGCCGGCCCCGCGCACCACCGGCGGCAGCAGGGCCGCCCACGTCGCACACGCCGTCGCCGTCACCGGCCAGGGCTCCGAGTCCCGACCCCGCCGTATCCCCCGAGTCCCACCCCTGCCGCGCCCCCGCCGCATCCCGGGCGGGCACCGCCCGCGCCCTCCGCGTGACCCGCGCTGCCCGCGCCGGCCCGTCCGGTGCGGAAGGCCGACGGACTGGGGCGCGGGTGGAACCCGGGGAGGGCGAGGAACGCGGGGGAGCGACTGGCGTCCATCAAGTTTTACGTATAACCTCTCCCGCTAATCAGCTCTCCCGAAAGGTCCCGATGAGCCGCATCGCGCTGGTCACCCTCGTCGTCGACGACTACGACGAGGCGATCCGCTTCTACACCGAGGCCGTCGGTTTCCGCCTCGCCGAGGACGCGGCGCGTCCCGACGGATCGCGCTGGGTCGTCGTGCGGCCCGGCGACCACCAGGACGGCACCGGCCTGCTGCTGGCCAGGGCCAAGGGCGACGCCCAGCGCTCCCGGATCGGCGACCAGACCGGCGGACGGGTCGGCTTCTTCCTGTACACCGACGACTTCGCGGGGGACCACGCCCGGATGCGCGCCGCCGGCGTGACCTTCCTGGAGGAGCCCCGCCACGAGCCGTACGGCTCCGTCGCCGTCTTCCGGGACCTGTACGGGAACCGCTGGGACCTGCTCCAGCCCGCCGACCTGCCGGGCTGACCCGACCGGCCCGCCGGCCCCTCCCGCGGCCCCACGGCCCCCCACCCCGCACCCGGAAACCCGCTCACCCCCGCCCGAGGAAAGATCCACCATGACCGCTACGCGCGTAGAATCCGCCACCCTCCGTCGGCTCCCCAAGGCCGTCCTGCACGACCACCTCGACGGCGGTCTGCGCCCCGCCACCGTCGTCGAGCTGGCGGCCGAGCTCGGCCACGCCCTGCCGACCACGGACCCGGAGGAACTGGCCGCCTGGTACGTCGAGGCCGCCGACTCCGGTGACCTGGTCCGGTACATAGCGACCTTCGAGCACACCCTCGCCGTCATGCAGACCCGCGAGGGCCTGCTGCGCACGGCGGAGGAGTACGTCCTCGACCTGGCCGCGGACGGCGTCGTCTACGGCGAGGTGCGCTACGCCCCCGAGCTGATGCTCGACGGCGGCCTCACCCTGGCCGAGGTCGTCGAGACCGTCCAGGAGGGCCTCGCGGCCGGCATGGCCAGGGCGGCCGCCGCCGGCACCCCGGTCCGCGTCGGCACCCTGCTGTGCGGCATGCGGATGTTCGACCGGACCCGTGCCACCGCCGACCTCGCGGTCGCCTTCCGGGACGCCGGCGTCGTCGGCTTCGACATCGCCGGCGCCGAGGACGGCTTCCCGCCCGCCGACCACCTGGACGCCTTCGCGCACCTGCGCCGCGAGAACGTCCCCTTCACCATCCACGCCGGCGAGGCGCACGGCCTGCCCAGCATCCACCAGGCCCTCCAGGTCTGCGGCGCCCAGCGCATCGGCCACGGCGTGCGCATCACCGACGACATCGTCGACGGCAAGCTCGGCCGCCTGGCCGGCTGGGTGCGGGACCGCCGCGTCGCGCTGGAGATGTGCCCGACGTCCAACCTCCAGACCGGCGCCGCCACCTCCATCGCCGAGCACCCGATCACCGCGCTGAAGGACCTCGGCTTCCGCGTCACCCTCAACACCGACAACCGTCTGGTCTCGGGGACGACGATGACGCGCGAGATGTCGCTGCTGGTCGAGGAGGCCGGCTGGACGGTCGAGGACCTGCGCACCGTCACCGTGAACGCCCTCAAGAGCGCCTTCCTCCCGTTCGACGAGCGCGAGGCCCTCATCGAGGACGTCGTCCTGCCGGGCTACGCGGCCGCGCTCTGAAGCAGCCCGCGCACGTAGGCGGCCTGTCCGACGTGCTGGAGGTCGTCGGACAGGACGCTGACCAGGCGCACGCCGAGCGTGACCGGCGGGTCCCAGCGCTCGTCCACGACGCGCTCCAGGTCCGCCGCGCCCACCCCGCGCAGCGCCCGCAGGGTCTGCGCGTGGACGGCGTCGTGGTACCCGGTCAGCAGGCCGCCGTCGGCGACCCGCACCTCGGCGACCTGCGCCGCGCTGTGCCCGTACCCGGTGTCCCGGCGCGGCAGACGCAGACCGAACCGTTCCTCCCAGTCCTGTGAGAGCCACACCTGGTCGAGCCCGAAGGCGTCGGCCACATGGTCGTCCTGGACGCGGGTGAGGTGCCAGACCAGCCAGGCGACCGTGTTCGCCCCCGCGGCCGGCCGGGCGGCGAGGTCGTCCGAGCCGAGGTCCGCGACGGCGGCGTGGACCTCTTCCCGGACGCGGCCGTAGCCGTCGATGAGGATGTCTTTGGCATGCATACGTCCACCATCGCGCACCCGTCGCCCCGCCGCCCCCCTCCCTCGCCCCGGGCCCGTCCGGTACGGCCCGCCCGGCGGGTCCTACCCGCCGCGTTCCGTCTCCAGCAGGGCCATCAGGGCGCGTGCCGCCGGGCTGGTCGCCCGGGCGGGCGGCAGCAGGGCGACCGTCTCGTACACCACCTCGCCCGTCCCCTTCAGGGGCAGCGCGGTGAGCGCCTCCCGCTTGTGCCGGAAGTGGCGCGGTACGACGGCGACGCCGAGGTTCTCGTCCACCAGGTCCAGCAGGCTGTGCACGTCGTTGACCTCCAGCGCGACCGTCCGGCGGACCCCGGCCGCCGCGAAGGCCGCGTCGGTGGCGCGGCGCGGGCCCCAGTCGGGGTGGAAGTCGACGAACACCTCGTCGGCGACGTCGGCCGGGGCCGGCGCGGCCGCGGCGCCGGCGAGCCGGTGGTCGGGATGGCACAGCACGTACATCGGCTCACCGGTGAGCGAGGCGGAACGCAGCTGGTCGCTGTCCGCCTGCGTGCGGTAGGCGAAGGCCAGGTCCAGCCGCCCGGCGGCCACCTCCTCGGCGAGCGCGCCCGAACCGGACTGCCGGAGCCGGATCTCCACGTCCGGGTGACGCCGCCGGAACGCGGCCAGCAGCCCCGCCACGTGCACCCCGGCGATGCACTGCTCGGTGCCCACCGACAGGGTGCCGCGCACCACGCCCTGCACGGCCGCCACCGCCTCGTGCGCGGCGCGCACCTGCACCAGGATCCGTTCCGCCTCCGCCAGCAGCGCGCGGCCCGCCTCGGTCAGCGTCACCCGGCGGGTCGTACGGACGAACAGGGGCGCCCGCAGCTCCCGTTCGAGCGCGCGGATGGACGCCGACAGCCCCGACTGGGAGACCATCAGGCGCTCGGCGGCCCGGGTGAAGTGCTGGTCCTCGGCGACCGCGACGAAGTGCTGGAGGTGGCGCAGTTCCATGATTGAGAAGCCTATCCGCTGAATTCCATCGGATTCTTCTGTTGGACCACTGCCCGCGGGCGGGGCGAGAGTGGGTGACGGTCCCCTGACCGGCCTACGGTTGCCGGGACCGGTCCTCCGAGCCAACCCCCTCCTGGAGTCGCGTTGTACACCGCACACCCCGACCGCTACGCGCACATGCCCTACCGGCGCACCGGACGCAGTGGCCTGAAGCTCCCCGCGCTGTCGCTCGGACTGTGGCACAACTTCGGGCCCGACCGTCCCGTGGAGACCCAGCGGGCCATCCTGCGCCGCGCCTTCGACCTCGGCATCACCCACTTCGACCTGGCGAACAACTACGGCCCGCCGCCCGGCGCCGCCGAGTCCGCCCTGGGCGGTTTCCTGAAGACCGACTTCGCGCCGTACCGCGACGAACTGGTGATCTCCACGAAGGCCGGCTATCTGATGTGGCCGGGCCCCTACGGCGAGTGGGGCTCGCGCAAGTACGTGCTGTCCTCGCTGGACCAGAGCCTGCGGCGGATGGGCCTGGACCACGTCGACGTCTTCTACTCGCACCGCCCCGACCCGGAGACTCCGCTGGAGGAGACGATGGGCGCCCTGCACTCCGCGGTCCAGCAGGGCAAGGCGCTGTACGTCGGCGTCTCCAACTACTCGGCCGAGCAGACCCGTGAGGCCGCCCGCATCCTGGGCGAACTGGGCACCCCGCTGCTCATCCACCAGCCGCGCTACTCGATGCTCGACCGGCGGCCCGAGAGCGAGGGCCTGCTGGACGCGCTGGACGAGCTCCAGGTCGGCTCCATCGTCTTCTCCCCGCTGGAGCAGGGCGTGCTCACCGCCCGCTACCTCGACGGCATCCCGGAGGACTCGCGGGCCGCGAGCGACAGCCCCTTCCTGAACTCCGACGCCCTCACCGGGGAACTGGTGGGCAAGCTCCGCGCCCTCGACGAGATCGCCAGGTCCCGCGGCCAGTCGCTGGCCCAGCTCGCCCTGGCCTGGGTGCTGCGCGGCGGCCGGGTCACCTCCGCGCTGGTCGGCGCGAGCAGCGCCCGGCAGATCGAGGACAGTGTCGGCGCCCTGGACAACCTGGAGTTCGAGGCGGACGAACTGGCCCGCATCGACGCGGTGATCAACGGCTGAGCCGCTCCACCGGCCGGACGGCGGCGGATCCGCCCGCTCCTTCCCGGATCTCCCGCACGGGACGGCGGTGAATTCCGGCCCCGCTTTTCCGCCCCCGCTTTTCCGCCCCCGCTTTCCGGGCGGCGGACCGCGGCGTTCTCGTGGCGATCGGTCTGCTGGGTCTGCCCGGTCTGCCCGGTCTGCGCGGACAGGGGAAATCAGCCCCCGACAGGTCGTCGATCCTGGTCAGGAACCGGATGCGGACTTCACCGATCCGGTGTGACCGCCTTGCCCGCGCCCGCCCGGCCGGTCGATCGCCCGGCGGGTGATGGCGGCGCCGGGCAGGCCCCGCCGCATTTCGGCCATGAACAGCGGGGAATATGCCAGGAGACTGGCCAAAAAAGCATGGTGACACTGTTTCAGTAGTCAACATACTCAAACGTATGGGGCAGTTCACCCCGCAGGAGCCGCACGGAAAGCGAGGCCCGCACCGGCAGCGAGCGACGGGGAGAAGGACGTGCACGACGAATTCCTGTGCCATGTCACCGCGTACGGGGTGTGCGACGGGCGCCGCATCGGCGTCCCGCTCGGCACCTACCGGGCTCCGACGCTGGCGCTCGCCCTGTGGTGGCTCAGGGACCGCGCCTCCTGGATCGCCGAGCGGCTCGACCCGCAGCCGGAGAGCACGAGCATCCCGCCCAGCGCCCTCGTCCCGGTCTCCGACACCGCGCCGGACGTCCCCCGCCTGCTGCGGGCCTGGTGCGCCGACGTCGGCCGGCAGGAACTGATCGCCGACGAACTGGGGGCGGGCCGGCTGGTGCGGGTCGCCGCCAGCGACGAGACCACCGAGTACGAACTGCTCGCCGAGTCCGTCGACGCCCTGCGCATGCAGCGCACCGTCCCGCCGCTGGTGATGCCGGTCGGCTGACCGGTGCCCGCCGGCCGGTCCGGGGCCTCGCGCCGGACCCCGCGCCGCCGGTCCGCGGCCCGCGGCCGGATCCGCCGCGGGACCTCCCACCGGACTTCCCGCCGGGCCTTCCACCGGGCTTCCCGCCGGATCTCCCGCACGGCGCACGAGGGTGCGAATCGATAGAATTCCGGCATGGCGGAGTCGCCGATCACGTCCACCGCGCCCGAACTCGTGCTGGAGACCGAGACGGGCACCACGGTGATGATCCCGAGCCACGACTACCACGTCGGCCGCGACCCGCTCAGCGACATCGTCCTCGACGACGCCCGCGTCTCCTGGCACCACGCGGTCCTGCGGCCGGACGGCGACCACTGGACCCTCGCGGACGAGCACAGCACCAACGGCACCTACACCGACGGCCGCCGGGTCCGGGAGCGGAGCATCGGCCCCGGCAGCGTCATCCGCTTCGGCAGCCCGGACGACGGCCCGTGCGCCGTCCTGACCGGCCGCCCGCCGCCCGCACCGCCACGCCCCTCCGCGGTGGCCGACCCCGCCGTGACGGGGACGTTCCGCCGGCCCACCACCGTCCGCCCGCTGCCCACCCGCACCGTCCGCGTCGGCCGCGCCCCCGACAACGACCTGGTCCTCGACGACCTCGTCGTCTCCCGCCACCACGCCGAGCTGCGCGCCCTGCCCGACGGCACCTACGAGATCGCCGACCTCGGCAGCCACAACGGCACCTACCTCAACGGCCTGCCCGTCACCGCCGCCCCCCTCGGGGCCGGGGACATCGTCGGCATCGGCCACTCGGCGTTCTGCCTGATCGGCGACGAACTCCAGGAGTACGTCGACACCGGAGAGGTCTCCCTGGACGTGCAGGACCTCACCGTCGCCGTCGACCGCGGCCGCAAGGTCCTCCTCGACCACGTGTCCTTCCCGGTGGGGGAGAAGTGCCTGCTCGCGGTCGTCGGCCCCAGCGGCGCCGGCAAGTCCACCCTGCTCGGCGCCCTCACCGGACAGCGTCCCGCCGACCACGGCACCGTCGTCTACGACGGCCGCGACCTCTACCACGACTACGCCGAACTGCGGCAGCGCGTCGGCCTGGTCCCGCAGGACGACATCCTGCACGCCCAGCTCACCGTCCGCGCCGCGCTGACCTACGCCGCCGAACTGCGCTTCCCCCAGGACACCGCCAGGACCGAACGCCGGGCGCGCGTCGAGGAGGTCATCCGCGAACTGGGCCTCGAACAGCGCGCCGACCAGAGCGTGCACAGCCTCTCCGGCGGCCAGCGCAAACGCGTCAGCGTCGCCCTGGAACTGCTGACCAAGCCGTCCCTGCTCTTCCTCGACGAACCGACCTCCGGACTCGACCCCGGCATGGACCGCTCGGTGATGCACATGCTGCGCGGCCTCGCCGACGACGGCCGCACGGTCGTCGTCGTCACCCACAGCGTCCTCAGCCTCGACGTCTGCGACCGTCTCCTCGTCCTCGCGCCCGGCGGCCGGATCGCCTACTACGGTCCGCCCGACGACGCCCTCGCCTTCTTCGGGTTCGCGGACTGGCCCGAGGCCTTCGAGGCCTTCGAACGGGACCGGGACCGCGACTGGGCCGGGGAGTACGCCGCCTCCCCCCTCCACCGCCGTTACGTCGTCGACTCCAGCGCCCAGCCGCTGCTGCCCCACTCCGACGCGGTCGCCGTACCGGCGCCGCCCCGCCCGCGCAGCCGCGGCGCCCAGCTCGGCACCCTCGTGCGCCGCTACACGGCGGCGCTGAGCGCCGACCGCACCTTCCTCGTCATCATGATCGCCCTGCCGTTCGTGATGGGGGCCATGGCCCGCGCCCTCGCCGGCGACCGGCTCACCCGGGACACCGCGATGAACGCGCTGCTGATCCTGTGCGTCGGGGGCGTCCTCACCGGCGCCGCCAACGCCGTGCGCGAACTCGTCAAGGAACGCGTGATCTACCAGCGCGAACGCGCCGTCGGCCTGTCCAGATCGGCGTACCTGATGTCGAAGGTGGTCGTGCTGGGCGCGGTCACCGTCGTGCAGGCGGTCGTGCTCACGCTCGTCGCCCTGCTCGGCGTCGACCTCGGCGCCCCCGGCGGGCAGGGCGTGCTGATGCCCCCGCTGGCCGAGATCACCGTCGCGGTCGCCCTGCTCTCCTTCACCGCGATGATGCTCGGCCTGCTGGTCTCCGCCCTGGTGCGCAAGGAGGAGGTCACCATGCCGCTGCTGGTGCTCCTCGCCATCGTCCAGGTCGTCTTCTGCGGCGCCCTGCTGTCGCTGGACGGAGTGCCGGGCCTCGAACAGCTCGCCTGGCTCGTCCCCTCCCGCTGGGCGTTCGCCGCCATGGCCGGCACCCTCGACCTCGCCCGGATCGTGCCCGGCGGCCTCACCGGTGACCCGCTGTTCGCCCACTCGGCGGGAGTGTGGCTGCTCGACGTGGGCATGCTCGTCGTGCTCTCGGCCGTCTTCGGATTCGCGGTCTCCCGGCTGCTGCGCCGGCACGAACCCGCCGTGATGCGGAAGTAGGACCGCGATGACGCACCCCGGCTTCCGGCCCACGCACGTCGTCCCCCAGCAGGGCATGCCCGCCTGGGAGACCCCCGACCCGGACCGGCCCACCGTCCCCCTCGACCCGTTGCTGCCCGTCCGGCTCGTCGAGCGGCGCGGCGACTGGGGACACGTGCTGTGCTCCAACGGCTGGTCGGCCTGGGTGGACGGCCGCTGCCTCGTCGCCGTGCCCCAGGACCCGCCGCTCCCCGACGACCCCCTCGCCACCACCGCCGACCCGCGCCCCCTGCTCGGCCGCACCGAACAGGCCCTCGCCCGCTACCGGGCCGCGGTCGAGGAACTCGCCACGGGCGGCCTCGACGGCGAGACCTTCCGGCGCCGCACCCGGGGCCTGCGGATCGGCGCGGTCGTCGACGGCGAGTCCGTCTGGCTCTACGACCCCGCCCAGCACCGCTGGGTGTACGGCGACGGCAGCCGGCTGAGCACCTACGCCGTCGACGACCCGCCCGCCGCGGTCCGGGACGGCGGCCCCGACGCCGGTCCGCATGCCGGTCCGCACGGCGGCCCCGACGCCGGCCCGGACGCCGGCCCCGACAGCGTCCCCGACATCGGCCACGCCCCGACCCGGGTCGTGACGCCCGACGGTGAGCGCCGATGACCCGCGAGACGACGAGCCTCTTCTCCGGCCGGCCCTCCGAGCTGATCGGCCGCCAGGTGGCGGGCTACCGCATCGAGCAGGAGATCGGACGCGGCGGCATGGCCGTCGTGTACCGCGCCCGCGACCTGCGCCTGGAACGGACCGTCGCGCTCAAGCTGCTCGCCCCCGAACTGGCCCGCAACGACACCTTCCGCAAGCGTTTCACCCACGAGTCCCGGGTCGCCGCCGCGATCGACCACCCGCACATCGTGCCGGTCTTCGAGGCCGACGAGACCGACGGGCTCCTCTACATCGCCATGCGCTACGTCCCCGGCGGCGACCTGCGCCACCTCCTCGACGACCACGGGCCCCTGCAGCCGGCCACCGCCACCCGGATCGCCGCCCAGGTCGCCTCCGCCCTCGACGCCGCCCACGAGCACGGCCTCGTCCACCGCGACGTCAAACCCGGCAACATCCTCGTGGACCGCGGCACCGACAGCGACCACCCCGAACACGTCTACCTCACCGACTTCGGCCTGACGAAGAAGTCGCTGTCCCTGACCGGCTTCACCACCGTCGGCCAGTTCGTCGGCACCCTCGACTACGTCGCCCCCGAGCAGATCTCCGGCCGCCCCGTCGACGGCCGCTGCGACGTGTACGGGCTGGCCTGCGTCGTCCACGAGACCCTCACGGGCCACCCGCCGTTCCGCCGCGACGACGACATGGCCCTGCTGTGGGCCCACCAGTACGACGAGCCGCCCCCGCTCACCACCGCCCGCCCCGACCTGCCGCCCGCCGTCGACGAGGTCTTCGCGCGGGCCCTCGCCAAGTCCCCCGACGCCCGCCACCCCACCTGCCTCGCGTTCGTCGCCGCCCTGAGGACGGCCCTGCTGTCCGGCTCACCCCGCCGGCACCCGCCGACGGAGGCGGCCCGCGGACCCGCGGCGGCGGAGCCGGACCGCCCCGAACCCCCGCCCCGGTGGGCGGCCCCGGTCTTCACCCCGCGGGACGACCGCGCCCGGGACGACCGCGCCTGACGTGCCCTAACGAAGGTCCGTCCTTCCCCGGCCGGCTCTCCCGCGGGCCCACAGCCCGACCAGGAAGCCGGCGACCAGCCCCCACAGCGCGGCGAGGCCCAGCGCCGACCACACCTCGGGGCGCAGGAACAGGTCACCGGTCAGGCCCGTGCCGCCCAGGTCGCTGATGCCGAACAGCGTCAGGCCGTAGTGCGCGGAGACCCGGCCGACGAGGCAGATCGTCAGCACCGTCAGCACCAGGGCCACCGCCATGTGCACCGCGTGCCGCCAGGCCGGCGTCCGGGCCGGGGAGCGGGCCGCCGTCACGAACGCCGCCGCCGGCAGCAGCACCGCGTCCACGGCGACCAGCCACCACACCCGGCCGTCCTGCTCCCCGAGCGTGCGCAGGTTCAGCACGGCGGTGTCCGAGCCGCGCAGCACCTCGTCCAGCACGTGCGGCACCGGCAGCCCGAACGGCCCCCGCACCCGCCCCTCCCAGGTGGCGCCCAGCCCGACGGTGAACGCGAGCCACACCAGGTTGGGCAGACCCAGCAGCACCACGGCGAGGGTCTGCGCGGCACGGCCGCGCACCGCCGCGGTCACCAGCGCGACGACCACCCCCAGCGCGACGCACGCGAGCAGCAGCACGACCATCGCGTACGCCGCCGGGCGCACCGACTCCTGGAAGCGCAGCAGCCGCGGCGGCAGCGGAGCCCCGCGGGAGACCAGCAGCGCCAGCACCAGCACGCCGGCCAGCCACAGCAGCCCGAACAGCAGGGTCAGCGGCACATCGGTGGTGAAACCGGCCTTCGGGGTCACGCCGAACACCTCCCCGAGGTCGTTCAGCGTGTCGTCGCCCAGCGACACCGCGAACGTCCGGCGGGCGGCCAAGGCCACCGCCGCCAGGCCGAGGAGCCACACCACGGCGATCCGGGCCGCCCAGCCGCCGAGTTCGGCGGCCGAGGCGACCGCCCGGTGCCGCAGCGGCCGCAGGAACCCGGCGGCGGCCACCAGGACGCCGACGAGCGTCACGGACAGCGGGATCACCGTGAGGTCCGCCCGCGTGCCGGCGATCCCCCCGGCATCGCCGGAGAGTTCGACCACGCCCCCGACCGCGGTGACGACGGTCGCCGCGACCACCCTCGGGTAGGCCCCGCCGGGCAGGTCGGTGGCGCCGGCCGCCCACAGGCCCAGCGCGGCCGTGACCCCCATGGTGATCAGCGCGGCCAGCGCCACGGCGACCGCCGGCCCCCAGCCGTGACGGGACGGCGCCTGGCCGGGGGGGAGGTTCGGGCTCACCCCCGCCACGCTAGGCAGGGCCCGGCCCGCACGCCTGCCGGGAGGGCCGTCCGCGTCCACTTGCGGAGAAAGGAGGACGAGGGCACACAATGAAGAGGTAGTGGACCAGAGCGGCGTGCGGTGTTGCGCAGGCGGCGTCGCGGGAGATCCCGTCGGGAGTGCTCGTGAGTGTCGAACCGCCCTCCTCCGGCCGCCCCTCCGGCCCGCCCTCCGGCCCCCTGTCCGGCCCCTCGCAGCCGCCCTCCGGCCCGCCCGCCCCGCCGCCCGGCGGCACCTCGGGCGGCTCGACCTCGCCCGGCGGCGCGCCCGGGCCGAACAGGCCGTGGTGGAGATCCGCGTCGCGCGTCGCACTGCTCGCCACCGCCCTCGTCGTCGCGGCCGCCGTCGCGATCGTCCTGGCCACCCGCTCCGGCGGTGGCGGCTCCGGCGGCGGCAGCGAGGTCTTCCTCCAGGCCGCGGGCACGACCGGCCCGGACCCCTTCACCGAGTCCGCCGCCACCGGCAGCCCGCCCCCACCCGCCGGCACGGCCCCGGCGACCGCCTCCGCACCCGCCAACGCCCTACGGGGCGTCGACGGCGGCGCCCCCGGCCTGTACGGCGGTACCCGGGACGTCACCGTCTGCGACGTGGAGAAGCAGGTCACGGCCCTGGGGGCGGACCCCGACAAGAACCGGGCGTTCGCGTCCGTCCCCGGCATCGACCCGGCGGAGGTCCCCGCCTACCTCCGCTCCCTCACCCCCGTCCAGCTGCGCATGGACACCCGCGTCACCAACCACGGCTACCGCGACGGCGCCGCCACCTCCTACCAGGCCGTCCTGCAGTCCGGCACCGCCGTCCTCGTCGACGGCCGCGGCGTGCCCCGGGTGCGCTGCGCCTGCGGCAACCCGCTGACCCCGCCCGTCGCGCAGCGGACCACCCCGAAGCGCACCGGCGACTCCTGGCCGTCGTACCAGCCCGCGAACGTCGTCGTGGTCACCCCGTCGACGACCGTGGTGGACGTCTTCGTCCTGTACGATCCCGGCGCCGAGCGCTGGTTCGCCCGGCAGCGGGGCGACACCGGCGGCAAGGACCGGCCCGCCGAGCCCCCGGCGGCCCTGCCCGAACCGTCCGCGAGCGTCACCACGCCCACACCGCCCACGTCGCCGTCCACCTCACCGCCGGCCTCCCGCAGCCCCGGACCGCCGGAGTCGACCAGCCCCTCGCCGCCCCCCGGCTCCGAGGAGCCGCCCTCCTCGCCGGGGCCCTCGGAACCCGCGCCACCCCCGCAGGACTCGGGGCCGTCGGGCGAACCGCGGACCGACGGCTCCCCGTCCTCCGCGGCGGCCGGCACCGCGTCCCGCTCCGAGCCACCCTCGGCCGACCGGTCCCCGAGCCGTTCACCTCTGCTGTGAGGCAGCCCATGGCGGCCGGACCGGGGCCGGAGGACTGCACGGCCCACTTCGGGGTAACAGCACTGGTGCAGCAGCGTCCGGCCAGGCCGGCCTCCGAGAGAGAACAGCATGATCAAGCACCTGGACGGGGCAGTGATACCCACCGGTTTCGACGTACCCGTGGAGCCGCTCCGCCGCGCGGCGCACTACACCGGTGAAACCGGCTCCATCGCCGAGGCCCGGGACTTCGCCGCCCACTTCGTCGACCAGCTCAGGACGGAGTGGTGCGCGGGCATGGACGACCGCTTCGGCGACGACGTCATGCTGGTCGTCAGCGAGCTGGTCACCAACGCCGACCGGCACAGCAACGGCCCCTACATCCTGGAGCTGGAGGGCACCGACACCTCGGTGACGGTCGCCGTGTACGACAGCAGCGACCGGCTGCCGCTGCGCTTCCCCAAGGATCCCCGCCGGGTGGGCCGCCACGGTCTGGAGATCGTGCACGCCATCGCCACCGAGGTCACCGTCGACCGCGTCCCGGTCGGCAAGCGCGTGCGCGCCGTCCTCGGGGTCGCCGCCGGCTGACACGCCGTGGGGCCGGCGGCCCCACGGCAGCGGGTGCCCGGCGGCCCCACGGCAGCGGGTGCTCAGGCGCAGCCGAGCTCGCCCAGCATCCCTTCGCGCAGCCGCACGATGATCCGCTTGATCAGGCGGGAGACGTGCATCTGGGAGCAGCCGAGCCGCTCCCCGATCTCCGCCTGGGTGGCCTCCTCCACGAACCGCAGATGGATGATCTGCCGGTCGCGCTCGCTCAGCTCCGCCATCAGCGGAGCCAGCGAGTGGAAGTCCTCGACGAGCCGCAGGCCCTCCTCCTCCACCCCGATGAAGTCGGCCAGCACCGCTTCGCCGCCCTCGGGCCCGTCGCCGGTGAGGGCGGCGTCCAGGGAGGAGGAGTTGTAGCCGTTGGAGGCGATCTGCGCCTCGATCACCTCGGGTTCCGTGAGGTTCATCAGCGTGGCCAGCTCGGCGACGGTCGGGTCCCGGTCGAGGCGGCTGGAGAGCTCGTCGCGGGCCTTGGCCAGCTCCACCCGCAGCTCCTGGAGCCGCCGCGGCACGTGCACGGCCCAGGTCGTGTCCCGGAAGAAGCGCTTGATCTCCCCCACGATGTAGGGCAGCGCGAAGGAGGTGAACTCGACCTCGCGCGAGATCTCGAACCGGTCGATCGCCTTGATCAGGCCGATCATCCCGGTCTGGACGACGTCGTCCATGTCGTCGCCGCGGCCCCGGAACCGGCCGGCCGCGAACCGCACCAGCGACATGTTCATCTCGATGAGGGTGTTGCGCGCGTACTGGTACTCGTGCGTCCCCTCCTCCAGCTCCGTCAGCCGCCGGAAGAACTGGCGCGACAGCTGACGCGCGTCGCGGGGGGCCACGCGCCCGGGGTCCTCGATTCCCGGCAGTGGCGCACCACCCGTGCCGGCCCCGGCGGTGTCCTCGACGACCTGTGCCTGCGACCCGATCACGGCGGTGTGCATTACCTCTCCCACGAAAGTCACGGTTCGACATTCTCTGTGCGCACGGTGTGAGCGAACCGGGTGCGGCAGGCCCACGCGAGGGCGACTACCCCGAGTCGGCGCACCCATGCACATGAAAACGTACCGGTTTTTTCCGCCGTGCCCCGCCGGGGGTCCGGGCGTGATTTCCCTGAGGGCGGAACGCCGGAGGTCTTCCCGCGGCGGCCGGTCCTCCTAGGCTGGGACGGTGAGCAACCAAGCGCCGAACCACGCCCGCGTGATCCCGCTGCGCCCCCCGGCGGAGCGCGCCGCCACCGCCCGCCCCGCCGACCGGCCGCCCACCCCCGGGGAGTCCCTCAGAGAACCCCTCTGGCGTGACCTCGTCGGCGACGTCCTGCGCCGCGAACGCCGGTCCCAGGGGCGCACGCTGCGGGACGTCGCCGACACCGCCCGTATCTCCATGCCGTACCTGTCGGAGGTGGAGCGCGGCCGCAAGGAGGCCTCCTCGGAGGTCCTGGCGGCCGCCGCCCGCGCGCTCGGCCTGAGCCTCGGCGACCTGCTGGCGCGCGCCCAGGGCGAGTTGGTCCGGCTCACCGCCCGGACCTCGCACCCGCGCCGTACGACGACGACCACGTCCTCGCTCGACGGACTCTGCCTGGCCGCCTGACGGCACGACCGGGCCGGTGCCTCAGCCCCGTACGGGGCGCCGGCTCAGCACCTCGTCGGCCAGGCCGTACGCCACGGCCTCCCGCGCGGTGAACACCTTGTCGCGGTCCATGTCCGCGCGCAGGGTCGCGGTGTCGTGGTGCGTGTGCCGGGCCAGCACCTCCTCGACCTGGGCGCGGACGCGCACCATCTCCTTGGCCTGGAGCGCCAGGTCCGACACCGTGCCCTGCCGCCCGCCGCTGGCGGGCTGCCCGAGCAGCACCCGCGCGTGCTCCAGCACGAACCGCCGCCCGGGGTCCCCGCCCGCCAGCAGCACGGCCGCGGTGGAGGCGGCCTGGCCGACGCAGAACGTGGCGAGGGGGGCCTGGACGAACGTCATCGTGTCGTAGACGGCCATCAGCGAGGTGAACGAGCCGCCGGGGGAGTTGATGTAGATCGCGATCTCGCTCTCCGGCGCCGACGACTCCAGGTGGAGCAGTTGCGCGATCACGACGTTGGCGACGCCGTCGTCGATCTCGCTGCCGAGGAAGATGATCCGCTCGGCCAGCAGCCGGCTGTAGACGTCGTAGGACCGCTCGCCCCGCGGGGTGCGCTCCACCACGTTCGGGATCGTGTACGTCCCCATGTCAGAGCCCCGTCCGTCGCTTCGAGGCGGCCGGGCGGATGTCGGCCAGCGACTCCACCACCCGGTCGACGATGCCGTACTCCCTGGCCTCCTCGGCCGTGAACCAGCGGTCGCGGTCCCCGTCCCGGGAGATGGTCTCGGGGCTCTGACCGGTGTGCTCGGCGGTGATCCGCTCGATGGTCCGCTTGGTGAACTCCAGGTTCTCGGCCTGGATCTCGATGTCCGCGGTGGTGCCGCCGATACCGGCCGACGGCTGGTGCATCATGACGCGCGCGTTCGGCAGCGCGTACCGCTTGCCGGCCGTGCCGACGCTCAGCAGGAACTGGCCCATGCTGGCCGCGAACCCCATCACCAGCGTCGAGACGTCGTTCGGGATGAGCCGCATCGTGTCGTAGACGGCCAGGCCCGCGTGGACCGAGCCGCCGGGGCTGTTGACGTACAGGCTGATGTCGGTGCGCGGGTCCTCGGCCGACAGGATCAGCAACTGCGCGCAGACCCGGTTGGCGGACACCTCGTCGACCTGGGTGCCGAGCAACACGATGCGCCGGTCGAACAGGTGGGCCGCGAGCTGGTCGTCGAAGCCGCTGTGAGGGGTGTCGCCCTCCTGGGCCCGTGGCAGCAGGGCCGGCGCGGGACCGGCGAGGTGTCGGGACATGGGTGCTCCTTGTCGAGGGGGAGTGCGGCGGCGTCGGCCGCCGTGCCACTCCACTCTCGGCACGGGACCGCCCCCGTGGCGGATTCCCCTGCCCTGGGCAGATTCGCCGACAGCAGAGGCCTTCGGCCGGTGCCGTCGCGGGCGGTTCCCGGACGGCCGCGGACCTGACCGGTCCGGACGGCCGCGGACCTGACCGGCCTGGCCCGGACCGAAACAGGGGTGCCGTCGAGCGATGAGTCACGGGCGTCGCGCCGGTCGACACTGATGACCGCGTTCCTCGCACCCTCGCGCTCCTGGAGGAAGCATGACCACCGACGGATTCACCACGTGCCTCTGGTTCGACGGCCGGGCGGAGGAAGCCGCCCACCACTACGCGTCGATCTTCAAGAACTCGAGCGTCGGCACCGTCACCCGCTACACCGAGGCCGGGCCGGGGCCCGCCGGCTCCGTGGTCACCGTGGAGTTCACGGCCAACGGCCAGAAGTTCGTCGCCTTGAACGGCGGCCCGCACTTCACGTTCAACGAGGCCGTCTCGTTCCAGATCGACTGCGCCGACCAGGAGGAGGTCGACCACTACTGGGACAAGCTCGTCGAGGGCGGCGGCGAGCCCGGCCCCTGCGGCTGGCTCAAGGACAAGTACGGCGTGTCCTGGCAGGTCGTGCCCACCGAACTGATGCGGATGCTCACCTCGCCGGACCAGGAGAAGGCCGCCCGCGCCACCAAGGCCATGCTCGCCATGGGCAAGCTCGACATCGCCGCCCTGCGGAAGGCCTACGAGGGGGAGGGGGAGTAGGTGGACGAGGGGCCGCCCCCTGCGGCCCCGGGCCCCCTCACCCGCCGGCCCGGGGCCCGCCGCCCGCCGGCCTCCGGCCTCCGGCCTCCGGCCTCCGGCCTCCGGCCTCCGCCAGGATCTCCTTGATCACGTGCCGGGAGTTCTCCGCCAGGGGTGGATCGGTGTCCCAGGAGAACGGCAGCTGGATCAGCGAGATCGACAGCGCCCGCCCCCGGCCGCGCGCCCGTTCGGCGTCGACCGCACCGGGAGCGCCCTGTCCCAGCTGCACCGGTGCGGCGGCACCGGCGCGGCGACGGACAGCCGCGGCCCCAGCCGCTCCGGCCAGAGCCGCTCGTGGGCCACGCTCTCCACCGCCCCCGGACACCGGGGCAGCCGCACCACCTTGTCGGCGCCCAGCCGGAACACCGCGTTCTCCGTCCCCGAGGACTCCAGCCGCTCCACCGGCAGCGACGCCCACCGCGGGAACTGCCCGGCGACGAGCCGCCGTACCAGCGCCGCGTCCCCGTCGACCTCGTCCGGACGCATCCTCACCGCACACCTGCCGCTCGTTCCAGGTGAATGGTCCGGCGGCTGTCCAGCGGGTTCACGGGCGGGCGTCCCCGTCGTGTCCGGATGCAGCCCGCCGCGCCCGGCCCCAAGCTGACTCGTGTGACTCGTCCCGGCCCCTCGGGTACCCGGGCCGTCCGTCCGAGACCCCGGCGGTGGCTGCGCGGCAGCCCCGCGCCCCGTGACCGCGGGGAACCCACGCGAAGGAGCGCATGGACATGACCGACGTATCGAGCAAGGGGCCCGATCGCGGCGACGACCGGAAGGTGCTCACCAACCGGCAGGGCCACCCGGTCCACGACAACCAGAACCAGCGCACCGTCGGCGCCCGCGGCCCCGCCACCCTGGAGAACTACCAGTTCCTCGAGAAGATCAGCCACTTCGACCGCGAACGCATCCCCGAGCGCGTCGTCCACGCCCGCGGCGTCACCGCGTACGGCTACTTCGAGGCGTACGGCACCTGGGGGGACGAGCCGATCAGCCGGTACACCCGCGCCAAGCTGTTCCAGGAGCGCGGCAAGCGCACCGACCTGGCGGTCCGCTTCTCCACGGTGATCGGCGGGCGCGACTCCTCCGAGGCCGCCCGCGACCCGCGCGGCTTCGCCGTGAAGTTCTACACCGAGGACGGCAACTGGGACCTCGTCGGCAACAACCTCGGCGTCTTCTTCATCCGGGACGCGATCAAGTTCCCGGACGTCATCCACGCCCTCAAGCCCGACCCGGTCACCTTCGAGCAGCAGCCGCGCCGCATCTTCGACTTCATGTCGCAGACCCCCGAGGCGATGCACATGCTGGTCAACCTGTTCAGCCCGCGCGGAATCCCCGCCGACTACCGCCACATGCAGGGCTTCGGGGTCAACACCTACAAGTGGGTCGACGCCGAGGGCGGGACCAAGCTGGTCAAGTACCACTGGATGCCCAAGGCCGGGGTGCGCAGCATGACCGAGGAGGACGCCGCCAACGTGCAGGCCGACTCCCTCGGCCACGCCACCAAGGACCTCTACGAGAGCGTCGCGCGCGGTGAGCACCCCGAGTGGGAGCTGCTCGTGCAGATGATGGACGACGGCGAGCACCCGGAGCTGGACTTCGACCCGCTCGACGACACCAAGACCTGGCCCGAGCAGGACTTCCCGCCCAAGGCGGTCGGCAAGATGGTGCTGAACCGCATGCCGGAGAACTTCTTCGCCGAGAACGAGCAGATCTCCTTCGGCACTGGAGTCCTCGTCGACGGCCTGGACTTCTCCGACGACAAGATGCTCGTCGGCCGCACCTTCTCCTACAGCGACACGCAGCGCCACCGGGTCGGCCCGAACTACCTCCAGCTGCCGGTGAACCACGCGAAGAACGCCGACGTGCGCACCAACCAGCGCGACGGGCAGATGACGTACCACGTGGACGGCGGCGGCGAGAACCCGAGCGTCAACTACGAACCGTCGATCACCGGCGGGCTGCGGGAGGGCCGGTACCCCACGCACGACGAACAGGGCCCGGAGATCCGCGGCCGGCTGACCCGCAGGCGCATCCCGCGCACCAACGACTACCAGCAGGCCGGTCAGCGCTACCTGCTGATGGAGCAGTGGGAGCGCGACGACCTGGTCAAGAACCTCACGGGGGCGCTCGCCGAGTGCGACCGGCCGGTGCAGGAGCGCATGGTGTGGCACTTCCTCCTGGTGGAGAACGACCTCGGCCTCAGGATCGGCGAGGGGCTCGGCATCACCCCCGAGGACGTGGCGGACCTGGAACCGCTGGCGAGCCAGGACCTGACCGAGGAGGACCGCGACCGGCTCGCCCACCTGGGCAAGAACCCGCCCCGCGACGTGGAGGGCCTCACCATGACCCACTGCGTGCCGGACGAGCGGCACGTCGTGAACCGCTGAGCGGTCGGCACGCGGACGCGCCGGGACGCCGGGACGCCGCGGCGTCGGCGGACTGCGGCGGACGTCGGCGGACTGCGGCGGGGAGAGCCGTCGCGGGGACGGGCCGTCGGCACCACGTCGGCATCACGTCGAGACGACGGGTGCCGACGGCCCGTGCGTGGGGCCCGTGCGCCCGACCCGTGCGCCCGACCCGTGCGCCCGACCCGTGCGCGATGTCTTGACGTGTACTTGTCGCAATGGCTTCATGGGAGCGCTCCCACCCCATCCTCCCGATGCCTGAGTTCCTGGCGCGCACTCCTGGAGTCGCAGTGAGAAGAGCACGCAGCACGACCCGGAAGAGGTTCCTGCCCGCCTTCGCCTCCGTCCCCGCCCCCGCTCCCGTCCTGGCCGCTCTGCTCGCACTCGCCGTCGCCCTGGGCTTCCTCGCCCCGGCCGGCGCGCGGGCCGCCGACGCCCCGCGCGCCCTCGCCACCGGCCTGCACATCAGCGGCGGCCGTCTGCTGGAGGGCAACGGCAACGATTTCGTCATGCGCGGCGTCAACCACGCCCACACCTGGTATCCCGGCGAGACGCAGTCCCTCGCCGACGTCAAGGCGCTGGGCGCCAACACCGTCCGCGTCGTCCTCTCCGACGGCCACCGCTGGACCCGGAACACCCCCGAGGACGTGGCCGCCGTCATCGCCCGGTGCAAGGCCAACCGCCTCATCTGCGTCCTGGAGGTGCACGACACCACGGGCTACGGCGAGGACGGCGCGGCCGGCACCCTCGACCACGCCGCCGACTACTGGGTCGGCCTGAAGGACGTGCTGGCCGGCCAGGAGGACTACGTCATCGTCAACATCGGCAACGAGCCCTGGGGCAACACCGCCCCGGAGGGCTGGACCGACCCGACGATCGCCGCCGTGAGGAAACTGCGCGCCGCCGGCCTCCAGCACACGATCATGGTCGACGCCCCCAACTGGGGACAGGACTGGCAGGGCGTCATGCGGGCCAACGCCCGGACCGTCTACGACGCCGATCCCACCGGCAACCTGATCTTCTCCATCCACATGTACAGCGTCTTCGACACCGCGGCGGAGGTCACCGACTACCTCAACGCCTTCGTCGACGCGAAACTCCCCCTGCTCATAGGCGAGTTCGGCGGGCCCGCCGACCAGTGGGGCGACCCCGACGAGGACACCATGATGGCCACCGCCGAACGGCTCGGCCTCGGCTATCTGGCCTGGTCCTGGAGCGGCAACACCGACCCGGTCCTCGACCTCGCCACCGACTTCGACCCGACCCGCCTCAGCTCCTGGGGGCAGCGGATCTTCAACGGCGCCGACGGCATCGCCCAAACCGCGAAGGAGGCCACCGTCTTCGGCGGCACCCCGGGCGACACCCGGGCGCCGACCGCTCCCGGCGCCCCGGTGGCCTCCGCCGTCTCGGCCACCTCCGCGACCCTCACCTGGGGCGCGTCCACCGACGACGTCGGCGTCACCGGTTACGACGTCGTGCGCATCGGCGGCGGCACCGAGACCGAGGTCGCCGCGTCCACGGCGAACACCCTCACGCTGACGGGCCTCACCCCGGACACGGCGTACACGTTCGCCGTCTACGCCCGTGACGCGGCCGGCAACCGCTCGGCGCGCTCGGCCACGGTGGACGTCACCACCGGCGAGGACGGCGGCACCCCGGGTGCGGCGTGCTCGGTCGGCTACCGCGTGGTGGGGCAGTGGTCCGGCGGTTTCCAGGCCGAGATCGCCCTGCGCAACACCGGCACGGCGGCGGTCGACGGCTGGACGCTCGCCTTCGCCTTCCCGGACGGCCAGACGGTGGCGAACATGTGGGGCGGCACCCCCACCCAGAGCGGGAGCAGGGTGAGCGTGGCCGCGGCGTCGTACACCTCGACGATCCCCGTCGGCGGTTCGGTGACCGTGGGCTTCATCGGCACCAAGGGCGCCGCGAACACGGCGCCGACCGCCTTCACCCTCGACGGCACCGCCTGCACGACCGGTTGAGCGACCCCGTCGCCGTCGGCCGGCGGGGGCACCGGACCCTCGCCGGCCGACGCGTGCCGGCCGACGCGTGCCGGCCGGCGGGCGCCGCCGGTTAACGGGCGGCCCGGCCTTGTACCGGCCCGCCCTCCCGGCCTAGGCTCACCGTCGAGCAAGCGCTTTCTCGATGAAGGGTGCGTCGTGGTGAGCGAGTCCGGGTCCGCACCGCCGTACCCGCTGCCCGGTGCCGTCGGCCTGTCCCACCTGACCGCGTACGACTGGGAGGCCGCCGACGGCGTCTGCGGCGGCAGCCCGCACCTGCACCTGGTGTGCACGGAGGCGTACGTCGTCACCGGCGGCCGGGGAGCGGTGCAGACCCTGAGCCCCGACGGCTACCGGGACGTCCCCCTGGAACCCGGATCGGTGGCCTGGTTCACGCCGGGCACCGTGCACCGCATGGTGCAGGGCGGCGGCCTGCGCGTCACGGTGCTGATGCAGAACGGCGGCCTGCCCGAGGCCGGGGACGCCGTCTTCACGTTCCCGCCCGAGGTGCTCGCCGATCCGCGCCGGTACGCGGCCGCCGCGGAGCTCCCGCCCGGCACCGGCCCGGAGGCGGCCGCGGCCGCGCGCCGGCGCCGGGACCTCGCGGTCGAGGGGTACGTCGACCTCCGGAAGGCCCTCGTCGCCGGTGACCCGGGGCCCCTCCTGGCCTTCCAGCGGGCCGCGGCCGCACTGGTGCGCGAGAGGGTGCCGGCGTGGCGCGAGCTGTGGCGGGCCGGTGCGCTCGCCGCGGCCGAACGCACCGGCGCCCAGCTCGACGCGCTGGCGGCCGGCGAGCCGTCGTACCTCGCCGGCGCGACCGCGTACGAGACCGCGCCGGCCCGGCGCGGCGGCTTCGGGATGTGCGGCCGCAGGGACGAGTACGCGCTGCCGGGCACCACTCCCGTGTGAGCCGCGCACGACGCCGTGAGCGGACCGGGGCGTACGGCCCGCCCCGGAAGGCGCGCACCCCTGCCGTGTCCCGTTCCCCGTCGTCGGCTCCCGTCGCGGCCGCCCCCGACGGTGGCGGCCGCGGCCCGCGTCAGCGGGCGGCCGTCCAGCCGTGGGCGACGTCGACGACGAGGTGGCCGTCGAGCCGCTGCACCCGGAAGGGCAGCCGTGCCCGCACCCCGAGCCCGATCTGCGTCACGCCCTCGAAGCTGCCGGCGTACCGCGTGTCGCGGAAGGTCCGGTAGCCGGCGACGTTCACGCCGGGCAGCGGCTGGGCGACACGCGCGGGGTACGTCGGGGTCCCGGTGTCGGGGTCGTAGGCGGGCGCGCTCACCCGCACCTCCAGGATCGCCCCGCCGCCCACCGGGATGAGCCGGCCGGAACCGTCCTGGTACACGCGGTCCACGTAACGGACCGAGTACCCGAGTTCACCTGCGGCCGCGCCCGGGACGTCGATGACGAGCCGGTCGTAGCAGTCGTGCCGTCCGGTCCGCGCGTCGCGCACCGGGGTCGCCGTGCCGGCGCTGTACGCCTTGTCGAGACTGCCCCAGCCGGTGGGACAGGCGGCGGCCGCCCGCGAGGCGGCGGCCGGGGCGCTCGGCGTCGCGGCCTGCGCCGGGACCGCGGCGGCCCCGAGCGTGGCCGTCATGACGGCGGCGGTGACCCAAATGGTTCTGGTTCGCACCATGATGTACCCCTGAGGGAGCGTGTGACTGTTATCAGGTGAGACAGCCCGCTTGGCCGAATGGTTGCACCGTTCGGCGGATCCGTCACCCGGACCGCCGAGCCGCGGCCCTCCACCACCGCGTCCGGGCCTCCCGGGCGGTGTCCCCGGCCTCCACGGCGCTGCCCGGCACGCGCCGCGCGATGCCGAGGAGCCGGACCCCGCGACCGTGAAGTCCCTTGAGACACCGGGGCCTTCGGGCGGCGCCTGCCGGGACCGCGCCTGCCGGGGCGGCCGGCTCACCGGGGCGGTCGCGGGTGGGATACGTTCGGCTCATGAGCGGCTGGTGGTCCTACCTGGAGGAACGGACTCGCGGCGAGGTCGACGAGAACGTACTGGGCGACCGCTACGTCATGGCGGTCGGATCCGTGTGGGAGGGACTGCGTCCGCTGGGGCTGGGCCTGCACGACGCGGAGCGGGTCGTCCACTCGCGCTACGAGGCGCTCGGCGACCGGGTACGACGCCGGCCGCCCGATCCGCTCGACCTCGCGTCACTCGCCGCGCGGGCCGCCGGACACGAGGGCCGGCCGGCCGCGATCGAGGCGTTCTGGGACGGCGACACCGTCCACGACTGGTTCGTGGTCCTGGTGGCGGTCCTCGACGATCCGGCGGGGGAGGGCCACCTCGCCGTCGTCCACCACCGCCGTGACGGGCCTCCGCCGGGCACCGTGGCCGCCGAGGCGGGACGGGCGCTCGCCGACCACCTCGGCGTGCCGTTCCACTTCGCCTCGCCCGACGTCCCCGACGACGACGCCCCGCGCTGGCGAGCCGCCCGGTGACCGTGAGGGCCCCGGTCGCGTCGGCTGCACACGTGCCCGGTCCGGCCGGCTCCGGGGCGGCACGTCCCGGCGTCCGCACCGCCCGCACCGTCCGCGGTGTCCCCGGTGCGCGTGCCGGTGCGGAGACCGCAGCCGTCGATCCGGCCGGCGCGGATGCACACTCCTGACCGGGGAGTGCGGCGGCGCGAGGCAGAGACCGGTCGGACCGGTGGGACCGGTGGGGGCGCGCACGGCCGGGGTGCCGGTGGGCCTACAGGCTGAGCGCGTCCTCCACGTTGTTCATCCACGGGGTCACGGAGTTGGTGTCGGGGGAGACGTACAGGCCCGGGGTCGAGGCGCTGAGGGGGGTCTGTTCGAGATCGGACTCGGTGTCCATGGTCATCGCGATCGAAGCGACCGTCCTGCCCCTGCCGTCGTCGGCGCCCCCCATGAGGCCGGCGTAGGCCGACTCACCCGGTGCGAGCCTGAGCGCGTCCTCGATGCCGGGGGCCGCGCCCCGCTCCGTGGCCTGACCGTCCAGCTCGCCGAAGGTCACGACCGGGTGGCCCAGCGCCCGGCAGGCCTTCTCGCCCTTGTTGGTGATCTTCAACAGGTAGCTGCCGGTGGTCGGTTCGGCGAGGCTCGCGGTGAACTTCACGTCGTACGTGCTGCACGGGAAGACGTCGTGGTCGGCGTCGGCCGAGGAGCCGCCGCCGGACGAGCCGCTCCCGGTGCCGGACGAGGGGCCGCCGCCGGACGAGCCGCTGCCGCCGCCGGCCGAGCCGGTGGCGGACGGACTGCCGGCGGGGGAAGCCGGCCCCGCCGGTCCTGCTGACGGCGCCTTCGACGGGGTCGCCGAGGGGGTCGTGGACGATGTCGTGCCGGTGTCGCCCGCCGCGTCGTCCTCGGCGGGACCGCAGGCGGTCAGTGCCAGTGCGCAAAGGGCGGTGAGGACGAAGGCGGTTCTGCGTGCGGTGCTCATGGCGTGGGTCCCCCGATGAGAAGCGTGGTGTTCCGGAGTGCTGCTCCAGCGTCCCGCGGGTTCTTCACGGCTTGGTGACAGGATTTCGCCGGATCCACCACCGTTCACGCCGCCGGGGTGGGCGGCCTCGTCCGCGGGCGGGCTCAGCGGACGTATTCGACGATCTGCATCATGCCCTCGTCCTCGTGCTGGAGATGGTGGCAGTGCAGCATCGAGCGGCCCTCGAAGTCCTCGGCGCGCAGCCGGAAGGTGATCGTGCTGCGGGGCGGGACGTCGACGGTGTCGTGCCAGACGGGGGTGGTCAGCGGGCGGCCGTCGACCGCCGTGAGCAGGAAGTGGTTGGTGTGCATGTGGAAGGGGTGGTGGGCATGGCTGTGCGAGTTGTTGGCGACGGTCCACTCCTCCACCTCGCCCAGCCGGACGCGGTGGTTGACGTGGTCGGGGGAGAAGCGGCCCCAGGCGAGGTCCCGTGAGCCAGCCGAGGGGTCGGCGTGCGGCGTCTCCCCGTCGCCCAGGATGCGGTAGGCGTTGGGGAAGGCGCCGGGGAAGACGTTGCTGTAGCTGCGGAAGGCCACGTGCCGGGTGCGGGTGGGGGCGGGCAGGCCGGTGGGCCGTCCGGGCAGGTCGGTCGGCAGCGACATCTCGCGCGGCCGGCCGGTGACGACCACCGTCATCAGGGGCCGGTCGACGCCGTCCGTGATCAGCTCGTACGTGCCGGGCTCACCGCCGCGGACCAGCACGTCGGCCCGGCCGCCCATGGGCAGGGCCACCCTGGAGGAGGCGACGGGGGTCATCAAGGTGATGCCGTCCCGGGCGATCTGGTGCATCGTGTGCCGGTCCAGCCGCAGGGAGAGCGGGGCGAGCGCCCCGGCGTGCACGATCCGCCACCGCTGCACCTCGCCGGGCGCGATGGTGAGGACGGGATTCCGCGCCCCGTTGACGAGGAAGGTGGGAGCGAGGCCCTCGAAGGCGCCCTCCGACGTCAGGTCCGGCACCCGCCCGCCGTTCAGGCGGAGTTCGTTGACGCAGACGACGACCTCACGGGCGGCGGCGATCTCGGGTACCCGGTCGACGTCGCCCTCCACGACGATGACGCCGGCCATGCCGTTGAGCACGTGGGTGGCCGTCGACCCGTGGTGGTGGGGGTGGTACCAGAAGGTGCCGGCGGGATGCCCGGCCGGGACCGTGATCCTGCTGCGGTGGATCGTGGCGCCGCCCGGCTCCGCGGCGGGTTCGAAGGTCCGGAACACGTTGTCCGCGTCGCCCGTCGGGTCCACGTGCATGCCGTGGGTGTGCAGGTTGAAGGTGTGGAAACCGTGGGGGACGTTGACGTCCTGGTGGTGGCCCGCGGGGTTCGGCGGCAGCGTGTTGACGTGCGTGATCCGAAGGGTGTCGCCGGGGCGCACCCGCAAGGTCGGCCCGGGGACCGCCCCTTCGTAGGTACGGGTGCGGACGGTGCCCACGCCGGGGATCACCGCTTCGGTGAATCCGACCGTGAGCCGTGTGGCCAGGGAATTGCCCCAGGGCGGGGTGCTGCGCGTCTCCGGCTGCGGAAAGCCGGGGTCGTCCTCGCGGCGCGGCACCGCGTGGGCGTGCGCCGACGGCATCGCGTGAGCGCTCGCCGACGATGCCGTCAGGACCGCACCGGCGGCGAGCGGCAGGCCTTTCAGTACGCCGCGTCGGGGCAGAGTGGTCACGGGGGTGCCTCCTCGGGCAGCAGACGGACGGTGGACGGCCGACATCCGCATCGACATCCACGGAGAAAGCGACAAATGGGTATTTTTGGCGCGAGAGTGATCGCAGTGTAGAGGTCACCCGACCGCGGTGACGGTGCAACACGGCGGGGGCGCACCCGCCGGCCCCCGCCGCGGAGTCCTGCGCGCCGCCGGCCCGGCCGCGGCGGCAACCGGCCGGAACGGCGGGGCCGGTGAGGCGGCTGAAACGACCGAGACGGCAGACGGCCGAGACGATCCGGACGGCCGAAGGCAGGGGCGACGGGGCGCGGGAGGAACCGGTCGCTCCCGCGCCCGCACCCCCCTAAGGTGTCCAAGTCGTAGGGGTGGAGGGGCGGTTCAGGACGTGAGACTCGGGGCGGCGGCGCGGGAGCGGCTGGCGGACGCGGCACGGACCGCGCTGGGCGGCGGGCGGCGACTGGAGGCGGTCGTCCGCGTCGCGGGCGGCAGCAGGAAGGGCGTGTACCGCCTGGTGGCGGACGACGGGACGACGGCGGTCGCGTACCTCTGGGACGCCGCCGAGAACTACTGGCCGGCGGCCCACGGCGACGACGACCTCACCGACCCCCTCTCGCCCGGCCTCGGACTCGACCTGTTCGAGGCCGCGCACGCGCGGCTGGACGCGCTCGGCGTCAAGGTCCCGGCGATCCGTTTCGTCGACCGCGACGACACCCGCTGCCCGGGCGGCCTCGCGATCGTCGAGGACCTCACGGGCGAGACCCTGGAGGAACTGCTCGCACGCGACCCGGGCGCGGCCGCCCCCGTCGTGGCCAGGCTCGGGGAGGCACTGGAGGCGATGCGACGCCATCGGGCGCCCGCCTACGGCAAGGTGGCCCTGGTCGACGGAGGCGGCACCGCACGGGGCTCGTCGTGCGAGGCGGTCGTCCTGGACCGCGCACTGCGTGACCTCACCGAGGCCGCGTCGCGCGATCCGCGGATCGCGCGAGCCCGCGACCGGCTGGCGGAGCGCCTGCTGGACCTGACGGCGGCGGTGCGGCCACGTGCCGAGTACGCCGTCGTGCACGGCGAACTGGGCCCGGACCACGTGCGCGTGGACGCGGACGGCGATCCCGTACTGATCGACATCGAGGACACGATGTACTTCGACGCCGAGTGGGAGCACGTCTTCCTGAGGATCCGCCTGCGCGAAACCCACCGCCCGCCGACGGCACCGGGCCTGGACGAGACCCGGCTCGCCCTCTACACGCTCGCCCGGCGTCTCTCGCTGACGGCGGGTCCGCTGCGCCTGCTCGACGGCGACTTCCCCGACCGTGCCGCCATGGCGTCCATAGCCGAGCACAACCTCGGCGAGGCGCTGGCACTGGTCCGCGACTGAAACCCCGGTACGGACACCGGCACACCGAACCGCCCGCCGCCCGACCGGTACGACGTGCCGGGCGTCCGCGCCCGCCACCGGGCCGGCGCCTACCCGCCGGGGCGCCCGCCGGGCGACCCCCGGCACCGCGTCGACCGGCCCGGCCGGTTCCGCGCCCCTGCCCGCCCACGCCGGACGGGCAGAGGTGCGGAACCGGTCAGCGGACGTGGGCGGCGATGGCGCGCGCGCACGCCAGGGACTCGGTGTGCGTGGTGTCGACCTCCAGGTCGTAGAGCACCCCCCGGTGGACCGCGTCCGCCTGCGAAGCGGCCATCCCCCGCACGCGGTCCCCCCGCGCGATCTCACGGCCCGCGGCGACCTCGCTCCCGCACCTGACGCCGACCCACAGCGCCGTCACGTCCCCCAGTGCCTTCTGCCACCGCTGCTGGGACGCGGCTCCGCCGAGGAAGACGTCGTCGACGACGATCCGGGCGCCGGCGCGGGCCATCGCCACGACGCCCTCGGTCCAGGCCTCCTCCAGGGCCCGGAACTCCGCTCCGACGCTCACCCGGCCGTCCGCCGCGATCTCGAGGCCCGCCCCGGAGGCCTGGAGCGCCGCGGGCAGCGCGTCGACGAACGAGTCGACCCCGAACGCGAGCCAGGGATCGGGCAGTACGGCTTGGAGGCACCGCACGATGCCGGACTTCCCCGAGCTGGAACCGCCGTTGAGAATGATCATCCGAGTCGTCGTCACCGCGTCACTCTAGGAGGCCGTTCTCCGCGCGTGAAACACATTTCGGGGCGGCCCCGCGGAACGGCGGACGGCCGTCACCGGGACGGCTCGGTCACGCCCCGGCCCGCGGGTCGCGGGCCCCCCTTCCGGCCCGTCGGAGCGGTCAGGGACAGGGCTCCCGGCCCGGAGAAGACCAGCAGCAGGAAGCCCCAGCAGAACAGGGCCGGGGAGAGCCCGCCGTTCTGCAACGGGAACAGGCCGTCCGGCTGGTGCTCGGTGAAGTAGGCGAACGCCATCACGCCCGAGCTGAGGAACGCCGCACCGCGGGTCACCGCCCCCAGGAGGACGAGTGCGCCACACGCCAGTTCGATCACTCCGGCGTACCAGAAGGGCCAGTCGCCCACCGGAGCGGCCTTGCGCCCCAGCACCCCGAAGACCGTGGCGGCGCCCTCACTGGCGAACAACAGGCCGAGCACCATGCGGAACAGGCCCAGGACGAGGGGCTGGTGCGTCGTCAGCCGGTCGCTGAGGCGCGAAGTGGTCATCGGTGCTCCTTGGGTGGCTGCGGTCCGGGTGCGGGGTGATGCCGTGTTCTGACGCGGCGGCGGGGCTCCCGGTTCTCCCTACGTGTGCACGGGGGGTCTCGTTCAAGCGGTGCGGTGCCGAATGACGGATTGACGGTCGCGCGACCTGGGCAGGGAGCCGGGCAGCACGTGACATGAGCACGCCCACCTTCCCCCACAGGAGGTCGATCATGCACTCACGCACCCGCGTCCCGGCACTGGCCGCCACCCTCGCGGCGGCCGCCACCCTCTTCGCAGGGCCGGCCTACGCGCAAGCCCCCGCCGACCAGCCCCTCGCGGCCCGGGTCGTCACCTACGACGCCGGCGCGTCCGCGGAGTTCCGGGCCGCCGTCGACCGCGGCGCGGCGATCTGGAACGAGAGCGTGGACAACGTCGAACTGCGCCCCGTCGCCTCCGGGCAGCGCGCCAACATCCGGGTCGTCGCCGACAACGGCTGGCCCCGCGCCCTGACCACCTCGCTCGGCAACGGCACCGTGTACATCGGACGGCAGGCCGTCGACCAGGGCTACGACACGGTCCGCATCTCGGCGCACGAACTCGGCCACATTCTCGGCCTGCCGGACCGCAAACCCGGCCCCTGCACCAGCCTGATGTCGGGTTCCAGCGCCGGCGTCGCGTGCACGAACCCCTACCCGAACGCGGCCGAGAAGGCGGAGGTCGAGCGCGACTTCGGCGCCGCTTCCACCCGCCCCGCCCACGCGCCGGCGACGGTGACGACCGTGGACTGAGCCGCCGCCGGCCCGGGTGGACGGCCGAAGCTCTGGAGTTCCTCAAGGCGCGCTCGACCCCTCCGTCCCGCCGGGCACGGCCCTGGTAGAAATGCGCATCGGACGACTACGGGGGTCGAGTGCAGTGGAATTCGTGGTGATCGCAGGGTTCGCGCTCCTCGTGATCCTGATCGCGGGAATACGCCAGGACCGGCGCCGCTCCAGGTCGCGGGGCCGCTCCTGGAGCGGGGACGGGGGTGGTGACGGCGGCGGTGACGGCTGGTCGTGCGGCGGCGGGTCGTCCTGCGGCGGCGGGTCGTCCTGCGGGGGCGGCGGCGGTGGCGACTGACCGCCACGGACGGTGACGCGGCGAGCGTGCGGCGTCACCGTCCGTCCATCGGCTGAGAACAGGTCACGATGGAGAAGTTTTTGAGCGCCAGGTGCGGATTGCGGGGCCCTTCGTGGGGTAGAACGGGTCTGGGACGCGATCCGTGATCATGGATGGCGCCCACACCCATTCCAGCCGGCGTCCGCCGGCGAGAACGAAGGACACAGCAGTATGGCCAGCGGCACCGTGAAGTGGTTCAACGCCGAAAAGGGCTTCGGATTCATCGCCCAGGACGGCGGCGGCCCGGATGTCTTCGCGCACTACTCCAACATCTCCGGCAACGGCTACCGTGAGCTGGTGGAGGGGGAGGCGGTCACCTTCGACGTGACCCAGGGACAGAAGGGCCCCCAGGCGGAGAACATCGTCCGCGGCTGACCCCCTGTACCCAGCCCGCCCGGATCGCCGTGTAGAGTGGCAGAACCGACGCGGGGTGGAGCAGCTCGGTAGCTCGCTGGGCTCATAACCCAGAGGTCGCAGGTTCAAATCCTGTCCCCGCTACCAAGGAGAGGGGCCCGGCATCAGCCGGGCCCCTCTCTCGTGCGTTCCTTCCGTGTCTCCTGTGTCTCCCGTGTTTTCTGATGTCTCCCCTGCGGGTGCGCGCAGCTGGGCCCCTGCCTCACAGGTGGGGTCGGAGTTCGAAGCGGGGCCCCAGGTCCGGGGTGTCCGATCCGGCCAGTTCGGTGGCGAGGCCGTGGACGGTCACCAGGTCGTGCAGCAGCCCGGAGGTCTCCTCCGGCGGCAGGCGCGAGGCGCTCGCCACCTCCTCCAGGTGGACGGCCTCGCCCCGGTGCTCCCGCTGCAGGCGCCTCAACGCCTGGAAGACCCGCTCGTGCTCCTCGGAGTACGGCCCGCGGCCCTCGAAGGACCGGCTCTGCGGGGCGCTCCGGCCTCCCCGCCGCGCGTCGTCGTCCCGTTTCCCGCGTTCCATGACCACGGCCTCCCTTCTCTCGGCCCCCTGCCCGCGCGACGCGCGGTGCGCGGTGCGGGCTCCTCGCCCTGTCGGTGGCGGCCGGTCCCCTGGTGGTCGGACGCCGGCTGCGGCGCGAGCGGGGCGCACGCCGGCGGCGCGACACGGGCCCACGGTACGGACGTCACCCCTGCCGTGAGCCCGGTCCGCGGTCAGCGCCGGTAGAGCGCCTCTAGGGTGCCGACGGCCAGTCGCCGGTCGTCGACGGCCCGGTGGACCTGGTCGGCGCTCGGCGACTCGGGAAGGACGCACGGCTCCCCGAGCGCGTACAGGCGGAAGCGGTACCGGTGCGCCTCGTCCCCCGGCGGCGGGTGCGGTCCGCCCCAGCCCCGTTCGTGGAAGCCGTTGACGAGTTCGGTGCCGCCGGGCGGGACCCTGCCCGCTTCCGTGCCGTCGCTGCGGGGGTCGATGCCGACCACCACCCAGTGCACGAACGTGCCCGACGGCGCGTCGGGGTCCTCGCACAACAGCACCAGTTCGGTCGCCCCGTCCGGGATGCCGCTCCACGCCAGCGGCGGGGACTCGTTCTCTCCTTCGTACGCGTACCTGCGCGCCAGAACGGCGTGGTCGTCGAACGCGCTGCTGATGAGTTCGATGCCGGCCATGGAACCCGGAGTACCCGCCTGGGGCCGCGCGTACCGGCGGGCGGAGCGGCGCGCTGCCACCGGGCGCGCCGGACCGTGCAACGGTGTTGCAACGTGCGGTCCGGCAGGGTGGTCGGCGGCCGGGCGGCGGCCTCGCCCGCGCCGGAGCGGTCGGCCCCGTACTGACGGCGGTACGGGGCCGGCCACAGGTCGCACGCGCGCCCCGTCCTACAGCCCCGCCACCTTCGCGCTCGCCGACACCTCGTAGACCAGGGTGATCGTGCGGCGGCCGCCGGGAGGCAGGACGACGTCCCAGCGGGCGATGCCCTCCGCGTCGACCGTGTCGGGCACGGGGGAGCAGGCCTCCTCGCGCAGGCGCACCTCCACGGCCGAGACCTCGGAGACGGGGACGCGCTCGCGCACGGCGACGGTCCGCCCGGCCCGTTCGGCGGGGGCGGAGAACCGGGAGAGGTGCAGCCGGACGGTGTGGGTGGTCACGGTCCGCTGGGTCAGACCCGGGGAGGCGTGGGACTCCTCGGCGTGCCGGACCACGCGGTGGTCGTCGCAGCTCCCGAAGGCCAGCTCGACGGGGGCGCCCGGGGCCGTGAAGTCCAGGGTGCCGCGGCCGGTGAACCCGCTGTCGCGGACCAGGTCCACGGGCCCGGCGAGCAGGGCGTGGCCGGAGCGGTTGTCGAACCGCGCGACCCGGGTGACCAGGGGCGACAGCTCGGGCGCGCAGGCGTACTCGCTGCGCGCCGTCGTGGTGAAGGCGGACACGGGCACGCGGTGGGCGCGGCCGTCCGCGGGCACCGAGACCGGCGCGGAGGCGTCGAGCACGCGTGTCTCGCCGCCGTCGGCGACCCCCGGCAGGCCGAGCACGGGGGCCGGGCCGAGGTCGTCGATCTCCTGTTCGCGCAGCTCGACGTCGACCGTGCGGCGTTCCGCCGCGGTGCGGTCCGTGAGCGTCAGCCGGTCCTCCCGCAGGCGCGGCGGTTCGGCGGCCGACGCGGACCGGGCCGTCGACAACGTCAGCCGTACGTCCGACCAGTCCTCGCCGGTGCGCTGCCAGACCATCGCGTCGGTCTCCAGCGTGAGGGAGTCACCGTCGAGCACGGCCCGGTAGGCGGGCCGCCACAGCGCGCACGGGGTGAGGTGGGTCAGGCGCAGCCCCACCGGGCCGGCGGCAGCGGCCTCCACGGTCAGCTCGACGTGCCCGACCAGCTCGGCGGGTTCCGTCTCCGCGAGGTCCAGGGCCCGCTGCGCCTCCCCGGTTTCGGCGGCCAGGGCGGTCAGCCGGGCCTCCGCGGCCCGCAGGTGCTCACCGCACGCGTCGCGCTCGGCGTCCACCCGGTCCAGTTCGCGGGTCCAGCGCGGCCCCTCGGTCTCCCCGTGGCCGGCGCCCTCGCCGATCTCCCGCAACAGGTCGGCGGCGAGGCGGCCGAGCAGGTCGAGACGTGACCGCAGCCGGTCGCGACGCCGCTCGACGGCGAGCCGCTCCTCCTCGAGGGCGTGCACGTGCCGGCGCAGGGCGGAGTCGTCGGCGGACGGCAGCGGCCCGCGCGGCGTCCACGCGCGGACGATCCGCACGTCGAGCACGCTCGCGCCGTGCCCGGCGGTCAGCTCGGCGTGCAGGGTGCGGTCGACGGCCAGCGCGCTGACCGGTCCGAGCCGCAGCCGCTGGACACCGGCCCGCAGGTCGAGCACGGCGGTTCGTTCGACGTGGGCGCGGTCCTCCAGGCAGGTGACGGCGGTGACGGGGAGGGCGATCGGCTTCGGGACCGTGGACATGGGTGGGTCAGCTCCTGCGGTTGCCGCCGACGAGGGTCTTGCCGGCCGGGATGCGGATCTCGTAACCGCCGTCGAGAGCGGTGGTGCCGCCGGCGGGCAGCGTCACCCGCCAGACGCGGGTGCCCGGCGCGTGCCGGTCGGACCCGGCGCCGTCCTCGGGCGCCGTCCAGTCCGCCCGCTCCTCGATCCGGACATCCGGGTCGGAGGTCACCGGCACCGGTTCGCGGACCTCGACGGTCACGGGCCCGGCGAGCCGGTTGGCCAGTTCCACGTGCACGCGGTGGTCGAGCACGGTGATGTTGTTGCGCAGGCCCGCCGTCGACTCGTACAGGTTCGTGCGGCGGGTGACCCGGACGCCCTCGGCCGGCCCGAGCCCCACCCGGCGCACGCCGCCGGGCGCGAGGGTGGGCAGTGCGGCGGTCAGCAGGAAGTCGTCGTCGACGGTGACCTCCACCGGACCGGCCAGCAGGGCCTGGTCGGTGGCGTTGGAGAGCACGAGGGTGGCGTAGACGGTCGGCTCCACCGACGGCACGCACAGGTACTCGGTGCGCAGGCCGACCGGGATCTCGCCGACGGTGACGGTGTGCCAGGTGCCGTCCGAGGGGATGTCGGCGCGGGCGACGGCATCGAAGCGGTGGTCGAACGAGCCCGCCGACTCGCGGGGCCGCACGGCCTGCCCGGGCAGCGGCAGCGCGGCCACCGACTCGGCGCGGCGGCGGTGCTCGGCCGCCACCGGATCGAAGGGGGAGTCGGGGAACAGCCGGCCCCGTCGCTCGCCCTGCTCGTCGGGGCCGCACAACACCAGTGCCGCGTAGTCGAGTTCGGCACCGCTCGGCTGCGGCGGACCGACCGCCGGGGCGGACGGAGGGACGGGCGGCGACGGGGGCGGGGGCGCGGCCCGGCCCGGAGCCGGGGGCGCCTTGGCCGCGGGAGCCGCGAAGGCCCGGCCGGCGGTACGCGGCGCACCTCCCGGACGCGACCTGGCCCGCTCCGCGAGGCCCGGCACCGGGCCGCCGAAGGGCGCCGCGGCGGCGCCGGGTGCGCCGCCGGGCGCCGCGGGCAGGGGCGGGGGCCCGCCGTAGGACGCTGGGGGCGACGGCGGGGCCGGGGGAGCGAAGTCGGCCGCGACGGCCGGCGGCACCGCCCCGGAACCCCGGGGGACGGCGACCGCGGCGGGACGCGGGCCCGGGGCGTCGTATCCGGTGAACAGGTCGGCGAGCCCGGCCGGGGGCTCGCGCCAGCCGGACGGGGCGGGGGTGGGCTGGCGGCGCCCGATCCGGACCGAGCGGAGCCTCGGCAGACCGGTGCGGCGCCGCAGGTCGGCGGTGGACAGGGCGACCCGTACGCCCGTCCAGTCCTCACCGGTGCGCTGGGCGACCGAGGCGCGCAGCACCAGACGGCCGCTGTCGTCGCCCCGGCGGTGGCCGAGGCGGTAGGCCGGCACCCAGACGGCGCCCGGCACCCCGTACTCCAGCTCCAGTTCCGTTTCCGCGTCACCGGTGGCGCCGACGAGGGTGAGGACCGCGGAGACCGTGGTCCCGACGTGCGCGGACGGTACGTCGGTGGAGGCGCGGGCGAGCCGGTCCGTGGCGACGGCGAGGTCGTGCCCGACGAGGCGCAGTGCCTCGTCGAGTTCGGCGAGGCGGGCGTGCAGGTCCGTCAGCCGTCGTTCGACGAAGTCGGCGAGTTCCAGCCACGCGTCGACCGGGGTGCGGCGGTGCGGGTCGTCGCGCCTGCGGGGCGGCGGGACCGGGTGCAGGGCCGCGACTTCCCGGATCAGGTCCAGCTGCCGGTCCCGACGCCCCTGCGCCGCCGCGTACGCGTCGCTCAGCCGCTCCACCTCGCGCCGCAACGCGTCGGGGGCGCCGGCGTCGCGGGGCTCGGCCCCGACCTCCACCCTGGCCTCGACGACCCGCACGCCGGGGGCGCCGAGGACGCGCGCCCGCAGCGAGCCGGGGTCCAGCGAGCGGGGCAGCCCCGTCACCCGTACCCGCCCGTCCGGCGGCACGCTGCCGCGGGCGAGCCGGCGGCAGAGCGCGCCCTGCGCGTACACCACGACCGAATCGAGGGCCGACCCCCAACTCCCTGCTTCTTCCACCCGCATGTGCGCCCCCACCGTGTCCGTGCCGAGCACAGCCTACGTCCCGTGCGCGTCCCGCCGCGATGACCGGATACGACTCGGTGACGGGTCTACGGGCCGACGGGTCTACGGGCCGACGGGTCTACGGGCCGACGGGTCTACGGGTGATCAGAGGGAGGGCGTGGGCCTGCTGCCGGCGTCGGCGGACACGGCGAGCCGCAGCCTGTCCTCGTCCGTGCTGCCGGGCGACGCGGTCAGGATCACGACCTTGAGTTCGGAGTCGCCGTCGGTCAGGACGTCGCAGTCCACTCGCACGCGTCCGACCGTGGGATGCTCGACCGTCTTGCGGTCCTCGCGGTGCGCACCGACGCGATCGTCCGGCTGGCGGCCGAGGGGCCCGGCGCCGGTTCGGGACGCCTCGTCGACCGCGCCGGTCCGATCGACCTGTTCTGAGGTCCCGGTTCGACGCACCGGCGGCAGCCGCGGGCGGGCCGCCCCGGGCGCGGCCGGTCGGGCGGCCGCCCAGGGAGGTGGGGTGCTCCGTGTGAACGAACGTCGGCCGGCACTCCCCGCGGCGCGGCGGGAACCGGTCTCCCGCGTGTCCCCGCGTGTCCCCGCGTGCTCCTGCGTGCCCCCGCGTGACGCCCGGGCGCGGATGGTCCCGGTCGCCGCGCGGTGACCGCGGCGACCTCGTGGACCAGGCGGGTGCGGGAGCCGTCGGCCCCGCCTTACGCGGACCGCTCCTCTCGCGGCGCATCCTCCGCGTTCGCGGCCGGGGCGGCGGGCTCTTCCGGGGAGGTGTAGAAGACGGACGAGCCCTGCTTGGTGCGCTGGGCGTGGTTCTTGGCCACGAGCCCTTCGAGGGTGGAGCGTACGACGGTGGTCTTGATGCCCCGCCCGGGGTACCGCTCGCCCAACGACTGGGCGACCTCGGCCGCGGAGCGCGGCTCGCTCAGGCCGGCGAGGTGCGCGCGGACGAGGGAGACGAGCGAGGGCTGGTCCGCCTTCGGGGCCGCCTTCGGAGCCGCTTTCGGGGCCGGCTTGCGGGGCGCCGCCTTCTTGACGGCCGGCTTCGAGGCCGCCGCCGCGGGCTTGGCGGCCTTCGACCGGCGGGAGGCTCCGGCCGAGGCCTTCTTCCGGGGAGCGGGGACCGCCGCGGCCTTCTCGCCGGAGGCCTTCTCGTCCGAGGCATCCTCGGCCGCGGGTGCGGCGACCGAGGTCTCCTCGACCGCGGGTGCGGGTGTGGCGGGTGTGGCGGATGCGGGTGCGGCGGGCGCGGACTCCACACCGAGGGCCTGCCGCACGTTCAGCAGTACCGTGCGGTCCTTCTCCAGGGAGGCCAACTGCTCCTGGAGCGCGGCGATCTCGCCGGCGACGCGCTCCTGCTCCTTGAGGTTGCGCTCCAGGTCGCCGGTGACCTGCGCCACATACTGGCTGGTCACCCCGTTTGTCTGGGTGGTGGTCTCGGACATGACGCTCACGCTCCTTGATAGGACCCGGCAGGTCACGGGCCACCGACTCGCGGCCCGTGCGGCGTTGTGTCGAAGTGATACTACGGAGCGAGGCCTTCCCGCGGTCAGCCCCCGGTCGCAGCGCGTTGCCGCCGCTCGCACGGCGCGACCGGCGCGACGTAAGGATTCCGTCATCGGTCACGGGGTGCGCGACGGCCGTCCGCGCCCGTTGAATGGGCGGACGACGAAGTGAACTCCTCAGGATCGGGGCGGAGATGGGGCGTGTGCGCAGGGTGCTGACCGGGCCGCTGGTCATCGCGGTGCTGGTGGTGGCGGTGACGGGCGCCGGATTCGGCCTCTACTGGTTCCAGCCGTGGAAGCTGTGGCAGGACGAGACCGTCCAGGAGGCCCTCCCCGGAGCCGTGAGCACCTCGGCCCCTCCGGCGTCGGCTCCCGCGGCGGCCCCCTCGGACGAGCCCTCCGGGCAGTCCGTCCCGGCCACCGGTCCGCACACAGTGGCGAGTGGTGAGTTGATCAGCCACGAGCACGCGACCTCGGGCACGGTGAAGCTCGTACGGCTGGCCGACGGCTCCCACGTCGTCCGGCTGGAGAACCTGGAGACCAGCAACGGGCCGGACCTGCGCGTCTGGCTGACCGACGCGCCGGTGCGGCGGGGGAGCGCCGGATGGCACGTCTTCGACGACGGAGAGCACGTCAGCCTCGGCCGGCTCAAGGGCAACAAGGGAAGCCAGAACTACGTCCTTCCCGCCGACGTGGACCCGTCGGACTACCGCAGCGTCAGCATCTGGTGCGACCGCTTCGACGTGTCCTTCGGCGCGGCCGAACTCGCCCGCACCTGAGGGCCGTTCGTCCTCGCGGGGATGTGCGGTGGCCGCGCGACCGCCGTGCGACGGTCGCGCGGCGGGCGGGACGCCGCGCGACCTCGGCTTCCGGTCAGCCGTTGCCCGCGAGTTCGCCGCTGAGCGTCCCGTGGATGCGGGCGCTGGGCTCGTTGAGGCCGGTGATCTCGACGGTCTTGCCGCGCTGGGCGTACTTGTGCTCGACGGCGTCCAGCGCGGCGACCGAGGAGGCGTCCCAGATGTGGGCGGCGGACAGGTCGACGACGACCTTCTCCGGGTCGCCCGCGTAGTCGAACCGGCCGACGAGGTCGTCGGAGGAGGCGAAGAACAGCTCGCCGGTGACCCGGTGGACGACCGTGCCGCCGTCGGGGCCGGTGACGGCGGTGACGTCGGCGAGGTGGGCGAGGTGGGCGACGCGCTTGGCGAACCCGAACCGTGACGCCCGGCCCACGACGCTCTGGCCGTGCCCCTCCGAGCGGCCGGCCGGCGGAGGGGCACGTCGGTCCGGTGGCGGAAAGAGGGGTCGCTCCGCAGCGCGTCGAGACCCTCGCGGTGGCCCCGCTCGGACCCTCGTGCGAATCACGTACATCACCCGTGTTCACGTACGGGAACGAAAGTGGGCTCCGGGTGTCACGCCGCCTGGGGAGCCCGGTTGTGGCGGGAGCGGCTCGGTGGATGGGGGAATCGGTTCACGGGAGCAACGCCACCACTCGGGTGCGAGTGCCGTACGCCGTGAAGCGGGTCGGCGCCGCGGATGGCTCCGCTCTCCGCGTCGACCCTTCCCGGACCCTTGTCATGCCGTCGCGGGACCCCTATCGTCACCGCACGGAAAGCGCTTTCTCGGGGCCGGATTCGCGCCGGGGGAGCCGACCGTCGCGGTGGGCGCCGCGACTTGTGCACGAGCCGCCAGTGATCCGGTGCGGGTGTCCCGCGACGCCGACGTGCCGTCGAACGAAGGGTGCGCGTCATGACGAGCCGGCATGCGACCGTCCCCCGTGTCCTCACTGTCGGCCCGAATTGACCGTACGCGGACAAATTTTCGCCGTGTGCGACAGCAATGCGAGGCCAGGCAGAACGAAGAATCAGGAGACATCCATGCAAAGAAAAGCCGCCCTGCGACTCTCCGCCGCATCGGCCGCGATGGCCCTCGCGGCCGCGGCCGGTGTCGTGCTGTCGATGCCGGAGGCCTCCGCGGCGACCGGTGCCGCGACCGGTTACGCGACCCAGAACGGCGGTACCACCGGCGGAGCCGGCGGTCGCACCGTGCGGGCCACCACCGGGACCGCCATCCACGCGGCCCTGTGCGGCAGGGCCAGCAGCAGCACCCCGATCACCATCGAGGTCGAGGGCACCATCAACCACGGCAACACGGCCAAGGTGTCGGGCAGCAGCTGCAACACGGCCGCCGGGGTGATCGAGCTGAAGCAGATCAGCAACGTCACGATCGTCGGGGTCGGCGGCGGAGCCGTCTTCGACCAGCTGGGCATCCACATCCGTGAATCCAGCAACATCATCATCCAGAACGTGACGATCAAGAACGTGAAGAAGTCGGGCTCGCCCACGTCCAACGGCGGTGACGCCATCGGCATGGAGAGCGGCGTCCGCAACGTGTGGGTCGACCACGCGAACCTGGAGGCGTCGGGCGGGGAGTCGGAAGGCTACGACGGCCTCTTCGACATGAAGGACGACACCAAGTACGTGACGCTGTCGTACAGCGTCCTGCGCAACTCCGGGCGCGGCGGCCTGATCGGCTCCAGCGAGAGCGACGTGTCGAACGGGTTCGTCACCTTCCACCACAACCTCTACCAGAACATCGACTCGCGCACGCCCCTGCTGCGCGGCGGCACGGCCCACATCTACAACAACCACTACGTCAGCCTGAACGAGTCCGGCATCAACTCCCGCGCCGGAGCCCGCGCCAAGGTCGACAACAACTACTTCGAGGACTCCAAGGACGTCCTGGGCACCTTCTACACGGACGCGGCCGGCTACTGGCAGGTCAGCGGCAACGTCTTCGACAACGTGACCTGGTCCAGCCCCGGCACCGACAACAACCCCGCCGGGCCGAACCCGCAGTCCAACACCACGGTCGGCATCCCCTACGCCTACACGCTCGACGCCGCCGCGTGCGTGCCGGACGTCGTGAGCCGCACCGCCGGGGCCGACAAGGGTCTCCAGGTGTCGAACGGCAGCTGCTCCGTGCAGTCGCCCACGTCGAGCCCGACCGCCCCGCCCACGTCCGCCACGCCGACCCCGTCCCCCAGCCCCACCTCGGGACCGAGTCAGCCCAGCGGTACCAACCTGAGCATCGGCGCCGGATCGGACGGCTCCAGCAAGGCCACCGGCACCAGCTACGGCAACGTGCGGGACGGCGACATGAGCACGTACTGGTCGCCCGCCGCCTCGACCGGCGCCATCTCGGTCAAGTGGGGCTCCGCCACGTCCGTCTCCAGGATCAACATCCGGGAAGCGGCGGGGGCGACGGGCGCCATCGGGGCCTGGAGGGTGGTCAACGGTGACACCGGCGCCGTACTGACCTCGGGCAGCGGCGCGGGCGCCATCAGTTTCCCGCGGACCTCGCTGAGCAAGGTCACCTTCGAGATCACCGGTTCGACGGGCACACCGAAGGTCGCCGAGTTCGAGACCTACGCCCAGTAGGCGGGCGTCCGGCCCGTCCCACCGGGACGGGCCGGACCGGTCCCCCCGGCGACGCGGGCCTGCCAGGCTTCCGGGACGGCCCCGACCTCGCTCCCGGACCCGGAAGGCGCGCCGCCGTCCACGGCCGTCGGCCGTGCGAGGCGGGGTCCCGCCGGCCACGGCGGACGAGCCGCGCCGGGGCCGTCTGCCGTCACCGGCGGGGTGACGGCTGCCTGTTCAGCTCGGCCGTGAACTGGGCCCCGGCGAGCAGGGAGAGGTTGGACAGCCACAGCCAGACCAGGAAGACGACGACGCCGGCGAGCGAGCCGTACAGCCTGCTGTAGGTGCTCAGGGCGGAGGCGTAGAGCGCGAACCCCGCGGAGACGGTGAGCCACAGGCCCGCCGCCAGGGCGCCACCGGGCAGGCTGTGCCTGCGCAGCCGCGCCGGGGCCGGGCCCGTGTGGAAGACGATGACGACCAGGAGCGCGACCAGCCCCAGGAGAAGGGGCCAGCGCAGCAGGGCCCAGACCCGGGCGGCCACCTCGTCGAGCCCCAGGAGACCGCCGACGGCCTCCGCGACCGGGCCGGTCACCAGCAGGAGCAGCGAACTGACGAGGAGCAGGGCCAGCAGGGCGAAGGCGGTGAGCACGATGCGGTGGGCCTTGCGCAGGGGGGAGCGGCGGTCGGCGACGTGATGCATGCGGTGCAGGGCCCGGCGGAACACGGCCAGGTAGCTGGAGGCGGACCACAGGGCGCTCACCGTGCAGGCGCCCAGCAGCGCCCAGGCCGCGGAGCTGCGCCGCGTCATCCGGACCATGACCCCCTCGAGTTCGCTCCCGGACTGCCCCGGGGCGTAGGCCGTCACGTGCGCGATGAAGTCGCCCGCGGTGGCGGGGCTGACCAGGCTGAAGGCGATGACAGCGACCAGGAGGGAGGGCAGGACGGCCAGGATGGCGTAGTAGGTGAGGGCGGCCGCGTAGTCGGACACGTCGTCACGCCACATCGACGCGGGGGTGCGGCGCAGGGCGGGGCCCCACGAGGGCGGCAACCGCCGTGCGGAGGCCGTCGCCGCGTCGGCGGGCGGACCGGTCCGGGGCGCGGCCGCCACGGGGGAGGGAAGGGGACGAGGTCCCGGACCGTCGTTCCCCCGTCGCGCGCGCACCCTCATGGCCCGTCCTCCCCCCGGCCGGCGGACCGCTTCCACCGGGTGAACCGCCCGGCCGCGGGACCGGCCGGCCGGCCGTGTCCAGGACGCGAAGTTCCGGGTCTGTGGCGCGGATACCCGCGAATCGCCCGCCCACGTCCCCGCCGGACCGGGTGACGGGCGCCGCAGGGGCGGGCGGCGGGCGCAGGCCGGCCCGAGGACGTCTGCCCGGGCCGGCCCGGGCAGCGTCGTCCGCCGCGGTCCGGACCGCGGACCCGAGCGAGCCCACCCGACCGCGCCGCCGACGAGCGCGCCCTCGGCCGAACGGCCGTCCGACTGCCCTCCGAGGCTGACACGCCCCGGCTCCTCCGTCCGCCCGGCCACGCCCTTCCCCGCGTTGGCGACGCGGCACGAGGCGCGAGACGATGAGGCATGGGGGAGGGGGCTCTCGCCGGATCCTTCGCGCCGGGAAGTGATTCCTGTGGTTTCCGACACCTGCGCATCCGACCTCTTGTTGAGCGGAAGCTTCTGGAGCCCCGTGGCCCAGTGGGCGATGGTCACGGTGGGGCTTCTCCTGGCGGCGCGTGCGGTCGCCTTCGCCGTTCGGCCGTCGCTCGTCTGGGCGTTCCGGCAGTTCCAGTGGTGGGTGTTCACCGCGACCGGACTGGTGTTCGTCCTCGCCGTGTCGGTTCCCTGGACGCTCTTCGCGGTGGACGCGGACACCCCGAGCGCGAGCCGAGCAGCAGGGACGGTGGCGTTGGTCATGTCCTTCGTGGCCTTCGCCGTGCTCGTCCTGTTCCTCGTGCTCCCGGACCGGATCATGAGCGTGCCGCTCCCACCCCTGTTGTGGACGGTGGCGGTGCTGCTCTACGCGGCTTCCTTCTCCGCCTTGCCCTTCGAGGGGAACCCCCTGAAGGGTTCTTCCTACCAGGACTACGTGACGGCGGGAGTCCTGACCGCCGCCGGAGTCGTCACGCTGGGACTCGGCGTGGGCACGCGGCTGACCATGCGCGTCACCGTCCGCGACCCCAAGGGGAAGGAGGACGCCGTCAATGCCGCCTATGTGGCCTCCCGCATGGTGGCCATGAGTCACAAACCCCGCGGCCTGGCCTCTCCGCAGGGCACGGACGTCCTGACCCTGCCCAAGGAGGCGGTCGCGGCGCTCCCCTCCCAAGGGCAACTGGCTGTCGACATGGTCCGGTTCGGCCTGACGCTCTTCGCCAGCGCACCCTGGCGGGCCGACATCGTGGTCATCGACGGGGAGACGGCCACGGCGACCCTCAAACGCAACTCCGGACTGGCCGACTCCACGATCGTCTACCGGTCGGAACTCGGACTGGACGGCTTCGGCCCGTCGGCGGGTGCGGCCGGGGACGGCTCCGCATCCTCGGTGCACGACGTGCTCACCGGGGCCGCCGCCTTCCTGCTGATGCGTCTCAGCGAAGCCCACCCCGGCCTCCGTTCGGGTCTCTGCGGTGCGACACGCTGGCGTGGTCTCGCCTGCCAGATACTGGCCGGAACACCGCCCTGGCAGTCCGATCTCCGGGCCGCGGAACAGCTCTTCGCGACCGCGGTGGACAACGACCCCGGGAACGACGCGGCGCGGTTGGGGTACCTGTACCACCGGGCGGGCGCCACCTGCGGTCAGCCGGACGACGAGCTGCGTTACGCCCGGCGCGTCGAGGATCTGTACCAGGACTTCAGGAGGAAGAACGACGAGGCGAAGGACGGCGGATACCTCGCCCTGACCATGCGCGCCGCACGGTCGCTCGTCTACGCCCGCCGCAACTGCGCACTCCTGCTCACCGACCCGAAGAAGAGGGAGGGCCAGGCGGCGGCCGCCCGCCGTGCCACCGAGCAGCTGCGCGATCTGACCCGCGCGGCCGTCGACAGCCCGGACAAGGGGCTGAAGAAGTTCGGCGAAACCATGCTGCCGACCATGGAGATCCTCGGCGAGACCGGGACGCGCCGGTACGACGGTCCCGTCGGCCCGCTGCACCACTACCTGCGGGCGTGCCGGCTCGCCGAGGAAGGGCGGCGCGACGACGCGCTGCACTCCCTGGAACTCGCCCTCGGGTCGCGGGAGCTGCGGGAATCGGCGCGGACCGACCCCTCGTTCGAGTCGCTGCTGACCGACGAGAGGCACCGGATGAGGCTGGTGGACCTGATCGACCAGACCGACGTCACCGACATCGAGGCGTTCCGGCCCTACGAACGCGAACTGCTGCGGTGCGGCTTCCGGCACCCGGGAGAACTTCTCGGTGCGGCCGGCCGGTCCACCTTCCCTCACCTGAGGGGCGAGACCCTCCGCTGGATGCGGGAGATCTCCCGGCTGGTGGAGGAGTGCCCCAGCGAGAAGCACGCCATCGCCTGGACGAACCTGCTCACGGCCGTGGAGATCCACGACGCCGCCGGCCTCGCCGCCCTCCGCCGGGACGCGGAGAAGCTCCAACGTGTCAATCAACTCGCCGACGCCCGACAGGTACCACCCCTCTCCGAGGAGAACATCGAGGACTGGGTCGCCAGGCACGCGGGGAGACCGACGGCCGTTCCGGTCCGGATCACACACGGATGAGGTCAGGAAGAGTCCGACGGTGTCAGGAGGCGTCCGATGAACGACAACAGCCCCACCGAGCCGATCGTCGGCGACGAGCGGCCCAGCGCGTTCAGCGCCGACGGACCGTACGAGACCGCGCCGATGACCGAGGCCGAGCGCCGCGCCGTGGTGCGCCTGGGCAACGAGTTCGCGAAGCACGCCGGCGGAGTGTGGCTGCTCGTCTCCGGAAAGCTCACGTCGGCGAACTCGGGGCCAGGCACGGACAGCCGTCTGAGGGAGGCTCTCCTGCGCGTCTTCGGTTATCCGCACCCGGACGGACCCGACCGGCGGCTCCGCATCAACCTGCTGCTGGACTCCCCGGGGGGCAGTCTGGACTGCGCGTACGCGATGGCGCTCTGCCTGTCGGCCTACACGGACCACCTCGAGGTGTTCGTCCCCAGGCGCGCGAAGAGCGCCAGTACGCTCCTCGCCCTGGGCGGGCACGAGCTCCACATGTCGCCGTTCGGTGAACTCGGCCCGTTGGACACCCAGGTCCACGACCCCCGCAACCCCGCCCATCGGGTCTCGGCTCTCGACTGCTACCAGAGTGTCGACTACGTGCGGAAGTTCGGCCGGACGACGATGGACGACCTGGTGAACGCGCTCATCACCACGACCGAGCGGAAAGTCTCGGCGGGGGACCTGCTCGACAAGGCGTCCGCGTTCGCCCTGGGAGCGATCCAGCCGATGCTGCGGAGCGTGAGCGCCCTGGACTTCGGGGGCTGGGGCCGCAGCCTGATGATCGGGGAGCGGTACACCCGCAAGCTGCTGGAGGCCAAGAAACCGGAACCCGACAGGCAGAAGATCAACGGCATCGCCCGTCAGCTCGTCTACGGCTACACACACCACCTCTTCCCGATCGACTGCCACGAGGCGAAGCGCATCGGACTGCCGGACGTCGGCCTGCCGGTGAGAACGATGGGCGCGCGGACCTACCGGGAGGCGATACAGGTGCTGGAACTCTGCCGGGACAAGGAGTTCGTCGGGTTCCTGAGCAAGAGGGAATCCGAGCGCGAGCGCACGACGGGGGAGACCTCCCGCCGGGGCAGGGGATCCACCGGCGCGGGGCACGGCCACGGCTTCCCCGACGGCGGCCGCAGGCGGTCGGAACACGCCCAGGGCCTGGCCTGGCCCCAGCACAGATGAGGGCCGTCGGTGGTCACGGGGCGGCGACGTCCCGCACGCCGCAGCCCTCGGAGGGAGGGCGCGCACCCCGGGGTCCTCGCGCGCCTCAGGACGCCTTCGTCGCGGACCGCTTGCTGTCCCGGGCCGTGGTGCCGGTTCTCTTCTGCCCCGGCTCCGTGGGCGCCTTCTTCCCCGTGGCGGCCTCGTTCGTGTCCTCGGCCGTTCGCGACGGCTGTGTCCGGGGCACAGCCGTCGACCACTTGAGTTCGATCTCCAGCTCGACCTCCCCGTCACCGATCTCGATCTCGATCTCGCTGCGAAGACGGTCGGGGACCCGCAGGCTCAGCGTTCCCGGACCGAGTTCCCATGCGGCGTCCCCGTCCTCCCTCAGCGCCGCCGCGAGCGCGGCCAGTTGCTCGGCGGCCTCCTGGCGGGACAGCGAGCGCTTCCGCTCGAACGTGAGGTCCTTCATGGGGGTCTCCGATCCGGATACGGCCTGGACACCGGACCGCATCTCGACGTGGTTCTCCGCCCGTCACTGCGACGGGCCGGGGGCAGTGCACAGGGCCCAGATCACGAAGCCGTTGATCGCGATCAGGACGATGGCCCAGAGCGGCGCGTAGGGAATCCACAGGAAGTTCGCCAGCATGGCCAGGCCCGCCAGCGTCACCCCGACGACCCTGGCCCACGTGGCGCCCTGCAACAGGGCCGCACCGGCCAGGGTGACGATCACGCCCATGACCAGATGGATCCAGCCCCATCCGGTGAGATCGAACGCGTACGCGTAGTCGCGGGTGGTGACGAACACGTCGTCCTCAGCGATGGCCGCGATGCCCTCGAAGATCATCATCAGACCGCCGAAGATCATCAGGACGGAGGCGAAGACCAGCCAACCGCTCCCGGCCCTGCCCCTCTCCGCGCTCCGCGCCACCGCACCCGAGTGAGCTCCACTCACATGGCTGGCCATTTCCGGCTCCTTCCTGTCGTACGGCCCCGCACGGCCGTGTCTGCGCGTTCGGCCGGTCGGGTTACTTCCAATTTCTGCCCACCGGCGCCTCACCGCACCTCGGGGCGCCCACCCGACGGCGTCCTGCCGGGAGCGCCCGACCGACAACGCCCGACGGGCAGTTCACGGTGCGGTTGCAGGAGGATCCGCGCGGACGCGCGGTCGGGGAGGCCGGCAGCGCCTGCCTCGGGACACTGCCACCGCAACCGGCCGTCCCGGGCACGCCGAGCGCGGAGTACGGGACGCCCGTACGGGCGAGCGGCCCGGCGGAGCCGCCGGGTGCGGCACGCTCCGGCAGGAAGTGTGGGCCGGTGGGGGCAGAGGGAGCAGCGGCGCGGCGAGGGCGGGGTTCGGCGGGGCGCACTCCGCCGTGCCGACCCGGCCCGGTATCACCCGCTCCGGGGGACTCTCCGCACGGCGCGCCGCCCCCCCCCCGTACCGGTGAGGCGGTCCTGTCCACGGGCGCAGCGCTCCTCACGGGATCCCGCGTGCGTCGGCCGGTGCGGCCGGGCACGTGGCCCGGGCCAATGGCGGCCCACCCGGCGAGCAGCCGTCGTCCACCCGTCCCAGGACCGTCGAGTGGCGGGTGGGCCGCACGTCGTGCGCCGGGCAACGGGGGCGGTTTCTCCGCGTCCGTGCTTCCGGTGGGAGGCCGGGCGCGGCGGAGACCCCGGCCGCTCCACCGCGCAGCCTCCGCGGCGCCCGGCCTGCGGCGACGGGCGGGTCACCTCCTGCGGGTGAGGCGGTCCGCGGCGGACCCGGCTTCCCTGGGAGGCGCACCCCAGCACCACCAGGAAGGAAACGTGAACCATGGCACGGAAAGAGACAGGTGCCGAAGGCGTCGCGGCCCTCGCCGAAGCGGACGCCCCCGTGTTCGAGACGCTCGTCCAGATGACCCTGGACACGTTCGAGCGTTCCGGGCTGGACGAGGAGACGTACCTCCTGGCACGCATCGCCGCCCTGGTGGCCATGGACGCCTCCGCCCCCTCCTATCTCCTCAACATCGGCACCGCCGCGGAACTCGGTGTGCCGTTGGAGAAGATCCGGGGGACGCTCGTCGCGATCGCTCCCGTGGTGGGGAGTGCCCGCGTGGTGTCCGCGGCCCGCAGCATCGGCGAAGCCTTCGGGCTCGACGTCGGCTCCGAGGACGACCGCTCCTAGCGCGTCAGGTCCAGCGGTTGCAGCGTGCTCCAGTGCCGGCGCAGCAGGTCCTCGGGTGACATCGTGCGGGGATCGCCGAGCGACGGGGGCCAGGCCTGGAGCGGGTTCCGGCCGGCGGGGGAGCGGTGTTTCCACCACAGGAGGGCGCTGACGGCCACTCCGCTTCCGGCGAGCGCCGCCGCGGCGACGGTGAGCGCGTTGCTGGGCCTGACCGGCATGGTGTCCCCCTGAGAACCGTGGGTGGCGGTTCTGCCACCGGGGCATCGGGTATCCCGGCCGGGTGCCTTCATGCCGAGCGGCGCCCGCCCTCGCGCGCGTCCCGCCGCCGGTCCCCGCTCCCGCCGGTTCCCGTTCCCGTTCCCGTTCCCGTTCCCGCCGGTCGCCGTTGCCGCCGGCCCCCGCCCTCCCCGGGGAGGGCGGTCGCCGGAACGCCCGGCCGCCGCGAGGAGTCCGTCGCCGAAGCGGGCGGAACGGGGCGGGCGGACCGCGGTCCCAGCTGCGTCATCTCGGCGAACCACCAGGTGCCCGACACGGCGAGGGCCCAGACCAGCGCGTGCAGCAGCGATGCCGGCCACGTGGTCTGCCCCGACCGCTGTTCCACGACGGTGAAGAAGATCCAGCCGACCACCAGGACACAGGTGACGCGCACGCGCCGATGCTTGAACATGCGTGCCCGGTTACCCGAGTCGTGCCTGGTCGACACCCGACTCGCCCCGGGCCCCGGCGTACGGCACCGGTGACACCGCGCCCCTGTCGGTAAGGCAAGGCGAACCTAACTTGCGTTAATGTTCAGTGCGCAACCACCTGCCGCACGCACCCCTGGAGTCCCCCTTGCCGTACGTGACCGACACCGCCGTGGACGGGCCGGGCGGAGCCGCCGGGAGCGGCTGGGTCGAGCTGGGCTCGCGTGCCGAACTGCGCGAAGTGCTGGGCGAGCCCTGGCCCGTGGTGATCGAGAAGGTCCACGACCGGCTCACCGGCCAGGATCTGGACATCCTGGCCCGCTCGCCCTTCTGCCTGCTGGCCACCTCCGACGCGGACGGCAACTGCGACGTCTCCCCGCGCGGGGACGGTCCGGGGTTCACCCACGTCGTCGACGCGCGCACGCTCGCCCTGCCCGACCGGCCGGGCAACCGGCGCGGCGACAGCTTCCACAACATCCTCGACAACCCGCACGCCGGCCTGCTGTACCTGGTCCCGGGCGGCAAGGAGATCCTGCGGGTCAACGGGCGGGCCCGCGTCCTCACCGACGCCCCGTTCTTCGACGCCATGGCGCGGGACGGCCGGCGCCCCGCGCTCGCCCTGGTGCTGGAGATCGACGAGATCTACCTGCACTGCCCGCAGTCGCTGCGGCGTTCGGGTCTGTGGGACCCGCGGTCCTGGCCGGCCGGTCAGGACGGAGCCGCCCCCGCGTGATCGAAGTCAATAAGGTTAGGCTAACCTAATTGACGTGAGATCTGGTGGAGAGACAACCGGCACCCCACGCCTGCGCGGCCACGAACTGGCGGCCACGGACGTCACGGTGTCGTACGACGGCGTCGACGTCGTCCACGGCGCCGCGATCGGGCTGCGCCCCGGTGAGGTGACCGCCCTGGTCGGCCCCAACGGCAGCGGGAAGTCCACGCTCCTGCGCACGATCGCCCGGTTGCAGCGGGCCCGGCACGCCGTGATCCGGATCGACCACGACACCGACGGCCTCGCCCTGACGCCCCGTGAGTTCTCGCGCCACGTCGCCCTGCTGACCCAGAGCCGCCCGACACCCGGCGGCCTGACCGTGCGCGACATCGTCGAGTTCGGCCGCTACCCCTACCGCGGCCGCTTCGGCCGGCCCGACCCGGACGCGGCCGCCGCGGTCGACCGGGCGCTCGCCCTGACCGGTGTCACCGACCTCGCCGAACGCGGCGCCGACCACCTGTCCGGCGGGCAGTTGCAGCGGGTCTGGCTCGCCGGCTGCCTCGCGCAGGAGACCGGCGTCCTGCTCCTGGACGAGCCCACGACCTACCTCGACCTGCGCTACCAGGTCGAACTCCTCGACCTGATCCGCGACCTGGCGGACGAGCACGGCATCGCCGTCGGCGTCGTCCTCCACGACCTCGACCAGGCGGCGGCCGTCGCCGACCGGATCGCGCTGCTCGAGGCGGGCCGCGTCGTCGCCGACGGCCCGCCCGGGGACGTCCTGACACCGCAACGCCTCACCGCCGTCTACGGCATCCGCGTCGAGGTCGACCACGACCCCCTCACCGGCCGGCTGCGCACCCGGGCCGTCGGCCGCCACCACACCCGCCGCGCCCCTCACACCCGCCACACCCCAGATACCCCCGACACCCGCCACACCCCCAGCGAAAGGCTCGGCACCACCTCATGAGACGCCTCCTGCTCACCGCGGCCGCCACCACCGCCGCGGCGCTCACCCTCGCCGCGTGCGGCACCACCGAGCCCGCCGCCGACAGCTCGAACTCGAAGAAGACCTCCGGGGCCATCACCCTTACCGGCGCCACCGGTACGGAGGTCACGCTCGACGGCCCCGCCACCAAGGTCGTCACCACCGAGTGGAACGTCACCGAGAGCCTCCTGACCCTCGGCGTCGAGCCCGTCGGCGTCGCCGACGTCAAGGGCTACAAGACCTGGGACACCGCCGTCCCGCTGACCGGCGAGCCCAAGGACATCGGCACCCGCGGCGAGCCGAGCACGGACACCATCGCCTCCCTCGCGCCCGACCTGGTCCTCGCCACCACCGACCTGCCGCCCGCCGCCGTGAAGCAACTGCGCAGGATCGCCCCCGTGCTGGAGGTGAAGTCCGCCGACGCCGCCGACCAGATCGGGCTGATGCTGGACAACATCGACCTCATCGCGCGGGCCACCGGCACCACCGACAAGGCCCAGGCGGTCCGCACCGCCTGGGAGGCCAAGGTCGCCGAAGGCCGCAAGGCCCTCGCCGACGCCGGTCTCGACGGCACCGGACTGGCCTTCGCCGACGGGTACGTCACCTCCAACCAGGTCTCCCTGCGCCCGTACACCGGCGGCTCGCTGATCGGCAGCGTCAACGAGGCGCTCGGCCTGAAGAACCCCTGGACCGTCGAGGGCGACGCGAGCTACGGCCTCGGCACCACCGACGTCGAGGGCCTCACCGCCCTGCCGAAGGACACCCGGTTCGCCTACATCGGCAGCGACGGCGACGAGAACAGCACCCCCTTCACCGGGGCCCTGGCGAAGAACGCCGTGTGGACGTCCCTGCCGTTCGTGAAGGCCGGCGAGGTGCACCGACTGCCCGACGGCATCTGGATGTTCGGCGGACCCGGCTCGATGCAGGCGTACGTCGACGCGGTCGTCGACGCGCTGACGAAGTAACGGGGCCATGACCGTCACCGCGACCGCCCCCGCCACCCGTCCGCAGGCGGCCCCGCCCCGCAGGGGGGCCGCCGCGGTGACGGCCGCGCTGGCGCTCCTGGTCGCCGCCCTCGCCGTCGTCGACGTCACCCAGGGCACGGCCGCCGTCGGACCGGCCGAGGTCCTCAAGGCCCTGACCGGGCGGGCCGATCCGGCGGACGCGTCCGTCGTGATCGCCTCCCGGCTGCCGCGCGCGGCCGCGGGACTCCTGGTCGGCGCCGTCCTCGCGGTCGCCGGCGCCGCACTCCAGGCCGTCAGCCGCAACGTGCTCGCCTCGCCCGACACCCTCGCCGTGAACGCCGGTTCCTACCTGGCGCTCGGCCTGGTCGGCGCCACCGGCGTCTCGCTGCCGCTGCTCGCCTCCTCCGGGGTGGCCTTCGCCGGGGGACTCCTGGCCGCGGGCGTCGTCCTCGCCCTGTCCGGCCTCGGCACGGGCACCGTACGGCTGGTCCTCGCCGGCACCGCGCTGGCCCTCGGCCTCAACTCCGTGACCGAGGGCCTGCTCCTGCTGTTCCCCGAACAGACCGAGGGCCTGTACCGGTGGAACCAGGGCAGCATCGCCCAGAACGGCTTCGACGGCGTCCTGCAGATGCTGCCCGTCGCCGCGGCCGGCCTCGCCGGCCTGCTGCTCACCGCCCGCCGGGTCGACGCGCTCGCCCTCGGCGACGACGCCGCGCGCGGGCTCGGCGTCCCGGTCCGCGCCACCCGCGTCACGGTGGTCGTCCTGGCGGCACTGCTGTCGGCCGCCGCGGTCACCCTGGCGGGGCCCATCGGCTTCGTCGGCCTGTGCGCCCCGGCCCTGACCCGCCCGCTCGCCCGCCGGTTCCCGGCCTTCGTCCGCGCCCGTGCGAACTGGCCCGCGACCGGCCTTGCCGGTGCGGGGCTGGTCCTCGGGGCGGACGTCCTGCTGCGGGCCCTGGTGCCCGCGGACACGGCGGTGGCCGTCCCCACCGGAGTCGTCACCGGCCTCGTCGGCGCCGTGTTCCTGGTGGTGACGGCCCTGCGGCTGCGGGACACCGCCGAGGCGGGCCCTCCGGACCGGCTGCGCACCCCCGGCCGGACGGCGTTCCTGGTGACGGTGGCCGCCCTCGTCGCCGCGGTCGCCGGCGTCACGGTCGCCGGCGTGCTGCTGGGCGACACCGGGCTCCTGTTCGGCGACGTCGTCAACTGGGCGCAGGGGCGGGCCGGCCGCACGGTCTCCTTCGTCCTGGACACCCGGGTGCCGCGCGTGCTCGCCGCCCTGTGCGCGGGCGCGGCGCTCGCCCTGGCCGGCACGCTGGTGCAGGCCGTCACCCGCAACCCGCTGGCCGAACCCGGCGTCCTCGGCGTCTCCGGCGGAGCCGCGCTGGGCGCCGTGCTCCTCGTCACCACCGTGCCCGCCGCCGGCTCCTGGGCCCTCGCGGGGGCCGCGTTCGCCGGGGCCGCGACGGCCTCCGTCGTCGTCTTCGGCCTCGCCGCCCGGGGCGGGTACCGGCAGAACCGGCTGGTCCTCGTCGGCGTCGGCGTGGCCGCCGCCACGACGGCGCTGATCAGCCTGCTCATCGTGCTCACCGACCCCTTCAACGCCACCAAGGCGCTGACCTGGCTGTCCGGTTCGACGTACGGGCGGACCATGCCGGACGTCCTGCCCGTCGCGCTGGTGCTGGCGCTGGGCGTCGTCGTGGCGGTCGCCCGGCGCACCGAACTGGACCTCGTGTCCCTGGACGGGGACACCCCGCGCCTGCTCGGCCTGCGGCCGTCCCGGGTCCGCCCGGGCTTCCTCGCGGTGGGCGTCCTGCTCAGCGCGACCGCCGTCGCCTCGGCCGGCACCATCGGCTTCGTGGGCCTCGTCGCGCCGCACGCGGCGCGCACCCTCGTGGGCCGGCGGCACGTGCGGGTGGTGCCGGTCGCCGTCCTGCTCGGCGCGGCCCTCGTCGGCGTCGCCGACCTGATCGGCCGCACGGTCATCGCCCCCGCCCAGCTCGGCGCGGGCCTCGTGACGGCGGCGATCGGAACGCCGTACTTCCTGTACCTGCTCGTACGCGGCCGCCGCTAGCCCGCCGGCCCGCTGCCCGCCGACGGGCAGCGGGCCGGCGGCGAACCCCGGGGTCAGCCGGGCGCGTCGCTCACGTCGGTGGCGATGACGCGGGCACCCTCCCGGACGAGGGCCGCTGCCTCGGCGGCGCCCCGGCCGCGGGCCGCGCCCGTGACCACGGTGCAGCCGAAGGGATGCAGGAAGAGCAGCGCGCCGCTCTCCTCGGCCCGGGACCAGAAGGGCTCGTACGCCGGGTCGGAGAGGTCCCGCCCGGGGGCGTGGCTGGAGATCTCCACTCCGGCCAGCCCCTGTTCCAGGGCGTGGTCCAGGGCGCGGACCAGCAGGTCCGGGTGCTGGAGCGGGACGAGTCCGAGTCCGCGCAGCCGGTCCGGGGCGGCCGAACAGTGCGCGGCCGTCGCCTCGTTCGCGATCCGGCAGACCTTCCCGGCCGTCTCCTCGTCCGCCCAGTAGTGGGAGTGCGAGGGGGAGGGGCTGACCAGCTGCACGTCCACGCCCTGGGCGTCCATCGCGGCGAGGCGTACGGCCACGTCGGTCAGCCGGGGGACGCGGTCGCGGACCATGGGGCCGCTCACCGCCAGGGCGGCGGGGCCGTTGCGCCGGGCGTCGAGCTCCCGGGCCGCGGCGTGGCCGGGCAGCCCGGCCACGAGCGCGTCGACCTCGGGCAGCAGGACGTGCGCGTGCACGTCGACGGTCGGGACGGGGGCGGGGCCGCCGGCCGGGACGGGCGCGGACGTCACGTCCCCACGAGGGGTGGTGCCGGTCACGGCAGTTCCCTGAGCATGGTCATGATCCGGCCCATCAGGCCGGGCAGGTCGGCGTCGCGCACCCCGTCCAGCTGCCACCGCCCGATCTGCACGGACGCCTCGACGACCGGACGCACCCGGGCGATCCGCCGCTCGTGGTACGCCTGGAACAGCGCGTCGTCCCAGGTGTCCGAGCCGGTCAGCAACCGTGCGAGGACCCAGGCGTCCTCCAGGGACAGCGCCGCGCCCTGGGCGAGCGTGGGCGGGCAGCAGTGCGCGGCGTCGCCCACCAGGACGACCCGGCCGCGGTGCCAGGAGCCCTCGACCAGCAGCCGGTCGAACCAGGTGTAGTTGACCTTCGCCGGGTCGGTGATGTGCCGGGTGATCTCCGGCCAGAAACCGCCGTACGCCGAGGCCAGGCGCCGCATCTCGTCGGCGTACGACCCGGCCGGTATCGAGGCGCGGTCGCGGTGGGCCTCGACGACGTAGGCGTACAGGGTGCTCTCGCCGGTGGGGCAGTAGCCGGCGATGTAGGCCGGGCCGCCGTAGGTGAGGTCGGTGCGGACCACGCCGGCCGGGCGGGGGGCGGCGACGCGCCAGATGGCCATGCCGGTGGGCTCGGGCCTGTCGGTGACGCCGATCGCGGCGCGGGTGGCGGAGCCGAGGCCGTCGGCGGCGATCACCAGGTCGTAGCGGGTCTCGGTGCCGTCGCCGAGGCGGACGAGGACACCCTCGGCGTCCTGGTCCAGGATCTCGGCGGTGGTGCCGAGCCGGACCGACGCGCCGCTCGCGCGCACGGCGTCGATGAGGATCCGCTGGAGCCGGGGGCGCTGCATGCCCACGGTGGCGGGCAGGTCGTCGCCCCCGGTGCGGATGTCGCGGGCGACGTGCAGGACGGTGCCGTCGGGGGCGGTGATGCCGACGGAGCCGAAGCCGAAGCCGGACGCCTGCACCCGCTCCCACACGCCGAGTTCGCGCAGCACCCGCAGGGCGTTGCCCTGGAGGGTGATGCCGGAGCCGGCGGTGGCGTTCCAGTCGTCCCTGGCCTCGACCAGGTCCACGGCGATGCCGGCCCGACGCAGCAGGATCGTCACGGCGTTGCCGGCCGCGCCGCCGCCGACGACGAGGACCGTGCGGGCTTGGTTCATGGGAACTCCCTTGTTCCTCGCGTTACTTGACGGCGATCGGGTTGACGGGGGAGCCGACGGCGCCGGTGATGGGCAGCGGCGCGGCGGTGAGCCAGAACGCGTGGACACCGTCGTCGGCGCAGTCCGCCGCGAGGGCGTCGAGGTCCCACATCTCGCCGATCAGCAGGCCCACGTGGGGGATCACGACCTGGTGCAATGGCTGGAAGGCGTGCGCGAACTCGTTCGGGCGGACCTCGAAGCCCCAGGTGTCGGTGGCGATCGCGGCGATCTCGCTGCCGTGCAGCCAGCCGGCCGTGGTGAACGACAGGCCGGGCGCGGGACCGCCGGCGTAGTCGCCCCAGCCGTCGCGTCGGGCCCGCGCGAGCTGCCCGGTGCGGACGAGCACGATGTCGCCGCGTCCGACGGCCACCCCGTGCGCGTCGGCGGTCGCGGTGAGGTGCTCCTCGGTGATCGCGAAACCGTCGGGCAGTCCGCCGTCGTCGCCGACGACCCGGCCGACGTCCAGGAGCACCCCGCGCCCGGCGACGTGCGGCGCCATGTGCTCGATGCCGGTGACGAGGTCGCCGTCGGAGGTGACGACCTTCTCGGCCGCGCGCCCGTTCCAGGCCCTGCCGTGGTCGAAGATGTGCCCCAGCCCGTCCCACTGGGTGGAGCACTGGAGCGGCATCGCGATCACGTCGTCGGCGCCGCCGATGCCGTGCGGGAAGCCCTGGTTGCCGAGGGCGGCGTCGGTGCCGGTGTCCAGCATGGTGTGCACCGGGTTGGTGCGCCGCCGCCGGCCCTTCTGCGGGCCGTTCATGTCGAAGCGCTGGGAGAGCGAGAAGCTCACGCCCCGCCGCACGAGCGCGGCGCCCTCGCGGCGCTTGGCCGCGTCGAGGAAGTTCAGCGTACCGAGCACGTCGTCCTCGCCCCAGCGCCCCCAGTTGGAACACGCCTTCGCGGCCTCGGCGATCGCGCCCTCGGGATCGTCGCGGTTCACGCGGCGCCCTCCGCGACACAACGGGTGCGCTGCGCGCCGAGCCCGGTGACCGTCCCCTCCATCACGTCGCCGTCGCGCAGCAGCCGGCCCCGGTGCATGCCGTTCCCGGCCGGGGACCCGGTCAGCACCAGGTCGCCGGGGAGCAGCCGGGCGCTCTGGGAGGCGTACGACACCATCCGGGCCACGTCGAAGATCATGTCCGCGGTGGACTCGTCCTGCATCGTCTCGCCGTTCAGCTTCAGCGTGACCCGCAGGTCTCCGGTGTCCGCGATCGACTCGGCGGGCACGATCCAGGGGCCGAGCGGAGTGAAGCCGGGGGCGTTCTTGCTGCGCAGCCAGTCGGTGCCGATCTGCGGCATGTCGCGGCGGAAGACCGTGGCGCGGTCGGTGAGGTCGTTGGCGATCGTGTACCCGGCGACGTGCTCCAGGGCCTCCGCCACGGACACCCGGTGGGCGGGCCGGCCGATCACGGCCGCCAACTCCAGTTCCCAGTCCGGCTTCTCGGCCCACGCCGGCAGGACGACGTCGTCGTACGGGCCGGTGACGGCGCTCGGCAGGCCGAGGAACACGTACGGCAGGTCCTCGGCCGCCCGCCGGTCCATGATCTCCGCGGCCTCGGCGCGCCGCTCCTCCTCGGGCCGGTCGTCCCCCGGCGCCCGGTGGGCGACGTGCAGGTCGATCACGTGCTGCCGGTAGTTCGCCCCCGACTGGAACACCTGCCGCGGCTCGACGGGGGCGTGCACGCGGAAGTCCGCCAGCGGCCCGCGGGTGACGCCGTCCTGCCCGGCCAGCGCCCGCAGCCGCGGCAGGATGGCCTCCCAGTCCTCCAGCAGACCGCGGACGTCCGGCGGACCGTCGCCGAGGGCGGAGCGCAGGTCGACCACCCGGGCGTCCGCGGTGACGAGCGCGGGGAAGGCCGGCCCGTCCGGGGCCGACAGCGTGGCGAGGGCGAACGGTCCGGCGAAGAGCGCGGAGACGGGTTCGGGTGTCACGGACGTGTCCTCCTGGTTGCGGTGCGACTAATCTGGACCCGCCCCTCGCGATCAGGGAAATTGATTCTGTGGATGGCTGGCATCCATGCGGTGAATTCACGCTGCTCGGGGCCGTCCGATCGCCGCCGTCCGCGTACTGGAACCGCCGTACGAGGCCGTGCCCCTCCAGGAGGCCCTGTGGTGGCACCCGGTGCACACGCACGACGCGGCCCACATCTGGCTGCGGGAGACGGCCGCGCGGGTCGGCAGGCGTCTCGCGGGCGTCGCGGAGGAGCGGATCCCGTCCTGACGGGCGGGGCGGGGCGGGTCGGCGATCGGGTCGGGTCGGTGGCGGGGCCGGGGTGCCGGCCGGGCCGGCCGGGGCGCGGCGCGGTCTCCCGGACGAGGCGCCCGCCCCGCCGGGTCTCCCCGGACGAGGCGCCCGCCCCGCCGGGTCTCCCCGGACGTGGCGCCCGTCCCACCGGATCCGCCGGGTATCCACGCGATGGATCGAGGGCATCCGAAAAACCGGATCACGCCTGGTCCGGGCAGGCCGCCTCCCGGAACGCATATCGGCCGGACCACTCCTTCCCGGGAAGGTGCCCCGCCCCGGGAAGGAGTGGTCCGCCCCGGGACGGCGATGCGAGGCGCGCGCGGCCCGGCCGTTTCGCCGCCCGTGGACGGGCCTGTCGGCCGCCGGAGTGAAGGGGCGGGCCATCGCGGGGCAGGGGGAGCGCGCGGGGGAGGCATAGGTCCGGGGTGCCGGCCGGGCGGGGCGCCCGGCACCCCGGACGCGGCACGACGAGGAGTGGAGAACCCATGGGACACGGCGGAGACGTCATCCAGGAACTGACCGCTGACCATCGCGAGGTGGACGCCCTCTTCGCGCGGATCGAAGCGCTGCCGCCGGCCGACCCCGGGCGACGCGAACTCGCGGACCGGATCACCGTGGAACTGGTCCGCCACTCGGTGACCGAGGAGCAGCACCTGTACCCGACGGTGCGCCGGTACGTCGACGACGGAGACGACCTCGCCGACGAGGAGATCGCCGAGCACGGCGAGGTCGAGCGCATGCTGGGGGAACTGGAGGACTGCCGGCCCGGCGACGGACGCTTCGACGAACTGGTCACGGGGCTCAGGCGTTCCGTCAGGGCGCACGCCGACGACGAGGAGAACCGGCTGTTCCCCCTGCTGGCCGAGGTCTGCTCCGCCGCCGCGCTGGAGGACCTCGGCGAGAGGGTCCGCTCGGCCAGGGAGCACGCTCCCGTCCACCCGCACCCGTCCGCGCCGGACACCCCGCCCGCGAACGGGAGCCTCGCGCCCGGCACCGGCATGGTCGACCGCCTGCGCGACCTGCTCACCGGGCGCGGAAGGCAGGAGTGAACGGACGCGGGCCGCCGGACGGCGCCCCCCCGTCGGAGCGCCGGTCGTGCGGGAGCGCCCCCGGCCCGCCGAATTCCCCCGGTGAGGAAACCGGCGGGTCCCGCCGAAAGGATTTCGTCGGGGATCCTTTCTCCGGCCGGCCCGGCCGTCACTCCGGTGGGTCTGTGCACGAGAGCCGGAAGGATTCCGGCGGTAGCCTGGTGAGAGAAGCCGGTCGCCGTTTCACTCGTGTGTTTGTGCCAGTCGCATGCTCGCAGAGAACGATGTTGCGGGCGCGAAGCTTGTTCTCCAGGTTGTGCTGGAGCAGCCGCGTCGTTAACCGGCCGGATATTCGCACGGTGCGAATGTCCAACCCAGCCCCTGTAAGGAGCAGCAATGACTCAGGGAACCGTCAAGTGGTTCAACGCCGAAAAGGGCTTCGGCTTCATCGCCCAGGCCGACGGCGGTCCGGACGTCTTCGTGCACTACTCGGAGATCGACAGCTCCGGCTTCCGCAGCCTGGAGGAGAACCAGCAGGTGGAATTCGACATCGTGCAGGGCCCCAAGGGGCCGCAGGCTTCGCGCGTACGTCCCCTGTGACCCCGTCCACCACCTCCGCGGCCCGCGCCTGCCGCCGCTGACGTGAGGGGAAAGGGCCGGCGCCTTCCCGGCGCCGGCCCTTTCCCGTATCCCCCGTCTTTCCCGTGTCTCCCCCCCGGCCGCGCCGCTTTCCCGTGTCCGCGCCGTCGGAACGGCGTGCCCGCGTTCCCGGGGAAACAGTGGGACAGTGGAGTGCATGTGCGGTCGCTATGTCTCCACCCGAAGTCCCGAGGACCTCGCCGAGCACTTCCACGTCGCCGACCTCCCGGTCACCGAGTCGCTCGCGCCGAGCTGGAACGTCGCCCCGACCGACGACGTGTGGGCCGTCCTCGAACGCGCGCCGCGCGGCGAGGACGATGCCGCGCCGGCGCGGCGCGAGCTGCGGCCGCTGCGCTGGGGCCTGGTGCCGTCGTGGGCGAAGGACGTCAGGATCGGCGCGCGGATGATCAACGCCAGGGTCGAGACCCTGCACGAGAAGCCCGCCTTCCGCCGCGCCTTCACCCGGCGCCGCTGCCTGCTGCCCGCGGACGGCTTCTACGAGTGGCAGCAGGTCAAGGCCGAGGACACGGGCCGCACCCGCAAGCAGCCGTACTTCATCCACCCCGAGGACGGCCGGGTCATGGCCTTCGCCGGCCTGTACGAGTACTGGCGCGATCCGCAGGTGCGGCAGGACGACGACCCCGCCGCCTGGCTGCTGACCTGCACCGTCATCACCACCGACGCCACGGACGAGGCCGGCCGGGTGCACCCCCGCATGCCGCTCGCCCTCACCGAGGACCGCTACGACGCCTGGCTCGACCCCGCCCGCCGGGACCCCGACGAGCTGCGCGCCCTGCTCGGCCGCCCCGCGGACGGGCACCTCGAGGCGCGGCCCGTGTCACCGGCAGTCAACAACGCCCGCACCGACGGACCGCACCTCCTCGACCCGGTCACGCCGTAGAGCGCGCCGGCGCCGCCGCGGCGCGCTCCCGCCCCGCGCCGCGAAGCCCCGGGAACCTCAGAGGCCTCCCACCACCTTGCGCGCCCTGATCCTCACGACGACGCGTTCGGCGTCGTCGACCGAGGCCGGGTTGAAGTCCGCGTACCGCTTGCCGGTGTACTTGACCGACAGCTCGTCGATCAGTTCACGGGCGCCGTCGGTGGTCATCTCGGCGGTGCCGCGGACCTCGGCGTACGTGTACGGCGAGTCGGCGGGCTGCACGACGAAGGTGACCCGGGGGTCGCGGACGAGGTTCTTGTACTTCCGGCGGTCGACGGTCGTGGAGAACAGCACGTCGTCACCGTCCCGCTTCACCCACACCGGTGACACCTGCGGGCTGCCGTCGGGCTGGATCGTGGCGACGGTGATGAAGACGGGCGAGTCGAGGAGGGACTTGAGGCTGTCGGACAGTTCGGCGGGCATGGTGACCTCTCTGCTGATGTCGGGGCGGCCCCTGGACGGCGGGACCGTACGCGTACCCGACAGATACTGCGTCAACGCCGGGACCGGCCCGGGCATTCGCGCACCGCGCGAGTCGTCGCGGGCCGCGTCCGTCCTCACGGCCGTCGCCCTCGGCGCCGTCTAGGACGGCTTCCAGAGGGTCAGCTCGGTGGTGTAGTCGGGGATGTTCTCGACCCGCGTCTCCACCTCGGTGATCCTCAGCATCGCCAGGTTGCCGTCCGTGGTGACCGTGCACAGGACGGTGCCCTCGGGCAGCAGCGCCAGCAGGTCCTTCTTGCCGGTGATCGTGGCCGGCAGGGCGTTGGTGTCGGCCGCCGCGGCGCACTGCTCCGCGGTCGCGCCCTCGCTGATGCCGGTCGTGGTGAGGAAACTCAGCGTGGAGGAGCCGCCGAACTCGTTGTACGTCAGCTCGATGCCGTCGGGTGCCGCACTGCCGCCCTCGGCGTAGGTCTTCGGCAGGTCGAGGTCCACGTGGGTGTAGGCCAGGGGACTGGGCGCGCGGAGGGTGAGCGGCTTGTTCTCGAAAAGCGGCGTGTAACCGCCGCCCGCCGACGCGCTCGACGAGGCGGAGGCGGAGGCGGACGCCGGGGCGTCGGTGGGAAGGCCGTCCCCGGCCGGCGCGGACGCCGACGCGGAGGTGGCGGCGGCCGGTGACACCGGCCCGGACGGGGTGGCCCGGGCGGTGTTCCCCGCCGCGGCCCCGTCCTTGCCGTCCGGCTCGTCGCCGCCGGCCAGCCCCCAGGCGGCGCCGGCCACCACGATCGCGGCGAGCGCGGCGGCGCCCAGCACCAGCGGCGTACGCCTGCGCGCCGCGGGAGCGGCTTGCGCGGCGCTCGGCGGTGCCGGCGGAGGGACGTAGGTGGGGGAGTAGGCGGCGGACGCGGGCATCGGATCCGGCGCGGGCGTGGCCGCCGCCCGCGCCCGCCGGGCGATCTCGGCCGCCGTCGGCTCCGGAAGCCAGCCGGTGAAGTCGCGGGCGGGACGGCCGGACGCCTGCGCGCACAGCTCGGCGAGTTCGGCGGGCGCGGGCCGGGCCGCCGGATCGGGGGCGAGGCAGCGCTCCAGGAGCGGGCGCAGGCCGTCGGGGTAGCCGGAGAGGTCGGGCCGCCGCTGCTCGGTGGCGGCGATGCGGGTGGCCAGGGTGATAGCGCCGCCGTCGCCGTACGGATGGCGGCCCGTCGCCGCCACCGCCGCGATCAGGCCGAGGGAGAACACATCGGTGGCCGGGGTGAGTCCGGCCCCGCCGATCTGCTCGGGGGACATGTACTGCGGGGTGCCGATGAGACCACCGCTGCGAGTGAGTTGAGTGGCGTCGGTCGCCCGCGCGATGCCGAAGTCGATCACCCAGGGGCCCTCCGCGCCCAGCAGGATGTTGCTGGGCTTGAGGTCCCGGTGGATCACCCCGGCCGCGTGCACGGCCCGCAGCGCCTCGGCGACGCAGCCGGTGAGCTGGAGGGCCGCGGGCAGCGGCAGCGGTCCGTACGCGGTCAGGGCCTCGTCCAGCGGCAGCCCGGGGACGTAGGCCGTGGCGAGCCAGGGCAGGGCGCCCGTGGTGTCGTGGTCGACGACCGGAACCACGTGGTAGCCCTGCACCCGGCGGGCCGCGGTGACCTCCTGCTGGAAGCGGCGGCGGAACTCCGGGTCCTGCGCGAACTCCCGGCGGATCACCTTCAGGGCCACGGGCTGGTTGCCCCGGGTGCGCGAGAGGTAGACGGCGCCCATGCCCCCTTCGCCGATCTTGGCGAGCAGTCGGTACCCCCCGACGTCTCGCGGATCCTCGGGACTCAGCGGCGTATGAATCGCATTCACGCTCAGAGCGTGCCCCATCGGACGATCACGTGTCCGGAAAACCGGGCAATCGCCTTACGGGCCGGGCGACTTGTGCCGAGGTCCGGTGGAGCGGCCGGTCCGCGGGCGGGTCGGGCCGGAGGATCGCACCGTCGGGCCGGCCGGCCGTAGGCTCCCCGCATGCAGCAATCCGAGATCATGCAGCGCGTCATCGGCATCCTCACCGAGGCCCTCGAGATGAAGCGGCAGGTCCGCGAGAACCCCGACGCCGACGTCGTCCTCTCCGGGGCCGTCTCCGCGCTCCTCGCGGAGACGCTGCCGCGGATCAGCCTCCCGAGGGACGCGACCGCGCAGGAGACCATGGAGATCATCACGGCGGCGCTCGGGCCCGCCATCCTGACGCTGGCCAACTGCTTCTCCTACGCCTTCGTGCACCTCGCCGAGGTGCACGACGAGAGCGGGCCCGCCGTCCCGACCGCCGACGTGCTGCGCTCCCTCTCGCTCCGGTTCGCGCAGCACGACGAGGCCTGACGCGGCCGCGCGCCCCGGCCGCGGGGTGCGCGGCCGGGGCGACGCGCCCTCGTCAGGCGCCCGCGCCGAGGTCGAAGACGATGCGGGCCTTGACCTCGCCGCGCAGCACCTCGTCGATGGAGTCGTTGACGGAGGCGAGGGGGCGGGTCTCGTAGATGACCTCGGTGCGTCCGGCGGCGTGCAGCCGGAAGACCTCGGCGAGGTCCTGGCGGGTGCCGACGATGGAGCCGATCACCGAGGTGCCGTTGAGGACGGTGTCGAAGATCGGCACCCGGACCGTGCCGTGGGCCGGCAGGGCCACCATGACCAGCTTGCCGCCGCGCCGCAGCCCGGCGTTGACGGCTTCGAAGGCCGCGTCGTTCACCGCGAGCGCGATGGCCGCGTGGGCGCCGCCGTGCCGCTTGAGCACCTCGCCGACGTTCTCCACCCGGGCGTCGATGACGATGTCGGCGCCGAGTTCCCGGGCGAGCTGGAGCTTGTCGTCGGTGACGTCGATCGCGGCGACGGTGGCACCGGCGATCTTGGCGTACTGCACGGCCAGGTGGCCGAGCCCGCCGACGCCGGAGACGGCGACGAGCTGGGCGGGCCTGACGTCGGCCACCTTGAGCGCCTTGTAGGTGGTCACGCCCGCGCAGGTCAGCGGCGCGGCCTCCAGGGCGGTGATGCCCTCGGGCACCGGCTGGGCGAAGTCGGCCCAGGCCAGCATCTTCTCCGCGTAGCCGCCGTCGCAGCCGTAGCCGGTGTTGACCTGCTGCTCGCACAGGGTCTCCCAGCCCGACAGGCAGTGCTCGCACCGTCCGCAGGCCCTGCCCAGCCAGGGCACGGCGACCCGCTGCCCGACGGACAGGTGGGTGACGCCCTCGCCGAGCTTCTCGACCAGGCCGACGCCCTCGTGGCCGGGCACGAACGGCGGGCTGGGCTTGACCGGCCAGTCACCGTGCGCGGCGTGGATGTCGGTGTGGCACAGTCCGGACGCCTCCACCCGGACCCGGACCTGGCCCGGACCGGGCTCGGGGTCCGGACGGTCCTCGATGACCAGGGGCTCACCGAACGCGCGAACGACCGCTGCCTTCATGGCTTCTTCTCCTCTGTGCGTGCTGTACGTGCTGTGCGTGCCGCTGTCCGGGCTGTCCGCACGGACGGGCCGGACGGGCGATGCGTCGTGGGCCGTGCCGCGTCAGGGATGCGCGACGACGGCGACGGGGGCGGTGGCGTGGTGCAGGACGGCGTGCGTGACCGGGCCGATGTGCGCGCCCAGCGGGCTGCGGCGGATCCGGCGGCCCACGACGACGAGGGAGGCCTCGCGGGCGGCGTCCAGTACGCGGTCGGCCGCGCTGCCCAGGCGGGAGATCTCGACGACCTCGACGTCCGGGTACTTCGTGCGCCAGGGGCCCAGCACCTCGGCCAGGGCGTCGGCCTCCTGCCGGCCGAGCTCGGCACCGACCTCGGGCGCGGCGGGCAGGCTGTAGACGTAGTACGGCGCCAGCGTCCACGCGTGCACCACGTGCAGGGCGGTGCCGCGCCGGCCGGCCTCCTCGAAGGCGAACTCCAGGACGGCGTCGTCGGGCTTGGCCACGTCCAGGCCGAGCACGACCGGGCGGTACGGGGCCTCCGCGTCGGCGGCCCGCTCCCCGGCCCGGACCAGCACCACCGGGACATCGGCGTGCGCGACGGCCGCCAGGCCCACCGAGCCGACCAGGAACCCGCCGAACCCGCCGAGGGCGCGGGAGCCCAGGACGAGCAGCTCGGCATCCCGTGCGGCGTCCGCCAGCACGTCGCCGGGCGTGCCGGTCAGCTGCCGCTGCGTGATCTCGACGCCGGGGTGCCGCAGCCGCAGGCCCTCGGCCGTCTCCCGCGGGATGCGTTCGCTCCAGTGCGCCTGCGTCTCGGCGCCGAGCAGCGGGGCCTGGGCCATCGGCTCCGGCACCGGCTGCCACACGTGGACCAGCGTCAGCGGCAGGCCGCGCAACCGCGCCTCGCGTGCCGCCCATTCCGCGGCGGCGCCGCTCTCGGTCGATCCGTCGATACCCGCGACAACAGTGCGGACCATGATGCTCTGCCTCCTGAACTGGGCTTCTGCGCCCATCATGCGGGAGCGGCGGCCACCTGGAGCAGGGGCCGCAGGTCCCCGGCGCGTGCCGACCGGCCCTATCGTCCCGGTCGTCCCGGCCCGGGCGCCGTGGCCGGACGACCGCTCCGGCCGCACCGCCCGGACCGGGGCCGAACGGCCCGCCGCCGGTCCCCTCCGGCCCAAGCCCCGCCCCGGCCGCCGACGGGAGGCTGGTACGGCGTCCGGGGAGCACCGGACGGGGACGACCCATCGGGGAGGACGACGGACATGACCGTACGCGTGGGCATCAACGGTTTCGGCCGCATCGGACGCAACTACCTGCGGTGCGTGCTGCAACGCGCCGCGGCGGACGGCGCGGCACCCGTGGAGGTGGTGGCCGTCAACGACGTCACGTCGCCGGCGGCGCTGGCCCATCTGCTGACCTACGACTCGACGTACGGCCGCCTCGGGCGTCCCGTCGGGCACGACGACACCTCGCTGACCGTCGACGGCCACCGCGTGGCCGTGAGCGCCGAGCGCGACCCGGCCGCCCTCGCCTGGGGGGACCTCGGCGTCGACGTCGTCATCGAGTCGACCGGCCGCTTCCGCACCCGCGAGCAGGCGGGCCGGCACCTGTCGGCCGGCGCGCGCAAGGTGCTGCTGTCCGTACCGGGCAAGGACGTCGACGCCACCGTCGTCATGGGGGTCAACGAGGGCACGTACGACGCGCGACGGCACCACGTGGTCTCCAACGCCTCGTGCACCACCAACTGCGTGGCCCCGATGGTGAAGGTGCTCGACGAGCACTTCGGCGTCGTCAAGGGGCTGATGACCACCATCCACGGCTACACCAACGACCAGGTGGTCCTCGACGGCCCGCACAAGGACCTGCGCCGCGGCCGCAGCGCCGCCGTGAACATCATCCCCACCAGCACCGGGGCCGCCCGCGCGGTCGGCCTGGTCCTGCCCGAGCTGGCCGGCACCCTCGACGGCAGCGCCGTGCGCGTCCCGGTCGAGGACGGCTCCCTCACCGACCTGACCATGGTCCTCGAACGCCCCGTGACCGCGGACGAGGTCAACGCCGCCTACCGGGAGGCCGCCGCCGGACCGCTCAAGGGCGTCCTGCGGGTCTCCGACGCCCCGATCGTCTCCCGGGACGTCGTCGGCGACCCGGCCTCCTGCGTCCTGGACGCCCCGTTGACCCAGGCGCACGGCGACCTGGTGAAGGTCTTCGGCTGGTACGACAACGAGTGGGGCTACACCAACCGGTTGCTCGACCTCACCGAGTACGTCGCCGCCCGCCTGGACCGCGGCTGACGATCACCCCGCGGGGCCTCCCACCACGACGAAACGATCCCGTATCCTCCTGTGGCGTCGACCGCTACCGTTGCGGGCGCAGGGAAACGGTGCCACGGCCGGTCACCGGCGGAGAGCGGGAGGAGAACGGGTGGGAAGCCCCGAGGGGGAGCAGGCGCGGATGCGGCTGCCCCAGTTGCGCCTGGACGAACTCCTGGAGGAGCTGCAGGCCCGCCTGGACGCGGCCCGCGGCACCCGGGACCGCGTCCACAGCCTGCTGGAGGCAGTGCTCTCGGTGGGCCGCGAACTGGACCTCGAGCAGGCCCTGCACAGCATCGTCGAGGCCGCCGCGGCCCTCGTCGACGCCGAGTACGCCGCACTGGGCGTGATCGGCCCGGACGGGCGCCGGCTGTCGGCGTTCCACACGGTCGGGGTCGGCGAGGAGCAGATCGCGCGCATCGGCCCGTACCCCGAAGGCCACGGCATCCTCGGAGAGCTGATCCGCCACCCCGAGCCCCTGCGGCTGGCGAAACTCTCCGAACATTCCGCCTCGTACGGCTTCCCGGCGAACCACCCGCCGATGAACACCTTCCTCGGCGTCCCCATCCGGGTGCGCGAACAGGTCTTCGGCAACCTGTACCTGACCGAGAAGCGCGGCGGGCTGCAGTTCGACGAGGAGGACGAGGCCGTGCTGTCGACGCTCGCCGTCGCGGCCGGCGTCGCCATCGACAACGCCCGGCTGTACGAGGAGTCCCGGCTGCGCGAGCGCTGGCTCCAGGCCAACGCCGAGATCACCCACCGGCTGATGTCCGGCGGCGAGCAGGGCGACGTCCTCGCCCTCATCGCCGAACAGGCACGGGAGATCACCGGTGCGGCACTCGCCGTGCTGGCGGTCCCGATGCCGGGCACCGGCTCCCTCACCGTGGAACTGGCCATCGGCCTGGAGGCGGAAGCGCACCGGGGCCTCGTCCTGCCCTACGAAGGCAGCCTCATCGGCCAGGCCTTCGCCCAGGACGCGCCGGTGACCAGCGCGGACATCGCCCGTGACGACCGGACCTCGGCGGGCCCCCCGCGGTTCGCGGGACTGGGGCCGGCCGTGGCCGTCCCCATCGGCTCCGGCGAGAGCGCCCGCGGTGTGGTGCTGCTGGTCCGGGAGACGGGCGGCAACGAGTTCACCGAGAAGGAGATGGCGCCGCTGCGGGTCTTCGCCGCCCAGGCCGCCGTCGCCATGGAGCTGGCCGAGCGCCGTCAGGACGCCGAGCAGATCGTGCTGCTCGAGGACCGCGACCGGATCGCACGGGACCTCCACGACCTGGCCATCCAGCGGCTGTTCGCCACCGGCATGACGCTGCAGAGCGCGGGCCGCTTCATCGAGCACTCGGGCGCTTCCGAGCGGGTCCTGCGGGCGGTGGACGACCTCGACGAGACCATCAAGATCATCCGTTCGACGATCTTCGGTCTGCGCACCCGCGACGACGAGGTGGCGCCCGGCCTGCGGGCCCGTGCGGTCCGCGTGGTCGGAGAGGCCGCGCCCGTCCTCGGTTTCGCGCCCAGCGTCCGCATGGAGGGACTGCTCGACACCCACGTGCCCAAGGACACCGCCGACCACATCGTGGCCGTCCTGTCCGAGTCCCTGACCAACATCGCCCGGCACGCCGGCGCCGACCGCGCCGAGGTCGTGCTGGAGACCGACGGCAAGGAGGTCCGCCTCACGGTCGCCGACAACGGGGTGGGCATCCCGGCGGAAGGCCGCCGCAGCGGCCTCGTCAACATGGCGGAACGGGCCAGGAAGCTCGGCGGGGACATGGAGCACGCCGACCGGGAGGGCGGCGGCACCGAGCTCGTGTGGCACGCCCCGGTGCGGGACACGGAGAGGCCGGCGGCCGGCTGACCACGACCCGGCGGCGGAACCGCGCACGGCCGCGCGCACGGCTCCGCCGCCCCGTCCTCACCGACCTGTCGGCCCGTCCTCACCGCCACCCGGGCCCTCCGCGCCGTCCCGGCGGTCCGCCCGCGCCGTCCCGGCGGATCACAGCGGTCCGCGCGTGACGTCCACGGCCTCCCACGCCGTGCGGCGCGGTGAGGCCGGTCCGTCGGGGCCGTACCCGAGCCGGACCACCATCTGCGTGTGGCCGCGTCGTTCGTCGCCGACCGACCCCGACTGCGCGCGCAGGTCCGGCCATTCGAGAGCCTGGTGCAGCAACGAGGCCCGGGCGCCGTGGGCGGTGGCCAGCAGCAGGACGTGCTCCAGGGCCTGACCGGCGCGCAGCCAGTCCGCCCGCCGGTCGTGCGCCGTGGACAGCAGGGCGATCCGCGGACGCGTCTCGTACGGGCGGGCCGTGAGGACGGCCGGGTGCCGGTGGGCGCCGAAGTCCCGCATCGGCACCTGGTCGAGGAAGTCCTGGAGGCCCAGGACCCCCGTCCGCATGCCCACCGTCGAGGGGTCCGCGGCCCGCACCCAGTGCCGGCTCTCGGCCGCCCGGTCGGGGTCCGCCGTGTTGCGGCGTTCCGCCTCCCTCGTCAGCCGCAGCACGTGGCCGGTCTCCTGCGGTCCGGGGAAGCGCAGGAGGGCCCCCTCGGTCCGGGCCGCCTCGGCGAGCTCGGCCAGGAGGTGCTGCGGCAGGGGCCGGTCGGAAAACGGGAACCGGCTGCTGTGCCGGCGCCACACGGCGTCGTGCAGGTCGGGCGCCGAGGTGGCGCGGGCCGGCCGGGCGAGGCGGACGGCGGCGAGGAGATCCGGCTCGCCGGGACGGGGCAGCAGCCGCGTGACGGGTTCGTGGCCGTGATGGGCGGCCGCCACGCGCAGGTTGAGGACGGCGCAGCCGACCGAGAGGTGCAGGGCGCGGCCCGTGGGGTCGAGGTGGCGCAGGCCCCGCTCCGTGGCGGCCCGGATCTCCACCGTCCGGGTCTCCGGGACGTAACGGAAGTGCCAGGGCTGGGTGTTGTGGACGGAGGGCGCCGCCGCGGCGGCGGCGAACAGCCTCTCCAGGACGGGAACGTCGAGAGTCGTCGTGCTCATCGGTACTCCTTCCCGACCCGCACGTGCCGTGGCCGGTGCCGGTCGTCGTCCTGGCTCAGCGTGGTGCCCGGGGAGCGCGAGGGCCAGGGGCCGAGTGGCCCCCTGCCCGGCTCCGGACGGCCCTGTCCGCGCCGGCCGGCCGCGGCGGACCGGGCCGCGCCCGCCCCTCTTCCGCACCACCGCCGTACCGCCGCCGCGTCACCGTCGTACGACCGCCGCCCGCCTGCCGTACGGCCGCCGCCGAACAGGCCCTTGACCGGGGGACCTTCAGCCCCTCGGCCGTGACCCTTCGGCACTCGGTGGGGAACGGCCCGGCACAGCAGAGTGAGCGGTGTCCGGAACCGACCGGACCTCCGCGAAGGGATCACCGCCATGGCCGTGCACGAGCACGCTCACCGCCACACGGGTCTTCACCTGCCGTCGTTCCGCGGGGGCCGGGCGGGCACGGTGCCCGGGGCCGCCGGGTCGGCACTCGAGCGCACGGACACCGTACGTGCCCGTCTCCTCGGCAGCCTGCGGATCCTGATGGGGTTCGTCTTCCTGTGGGCCTTCCTCGACAAGACCTTCGGTCTCGGCTACGCCACCGGCTCCGGCAAGGGGTGGATCGACGGCGGTTCGCCGACGAAGGGGTTCCTCGGCTCCGTCGCCGTGGGTCCGATGGAGTCCACCTTCCACGACTGGGCCGGCGCGGTCTGGGCGGACTGGCTGTTCATGCTCGGCCTGCTCGGCATCGGCGTCGCCCTGGTCGCGGGCATCGGCCTGCGGCTCGCCGCGGCCGCCGGGACCGTGATGATGGCGCTCATGTGGGTCGCGGAGTGGCCGCCGGCCCAGCACCTCTCCGACGGATCGGCGAGCATGTCGACCAACCCCTTCGCCGACTACCACGTCGTCTACGCCCTCGTCCTGATCGCCCTGGCCGCCGCCTCCGCCGGGGACGCCCTGGGCGCCGGCCGCCGCTGGGCCGCCCTCCCCTTCGTCCGCGACAACGGCTGGCTGCGCTGAGCGCGCCGCACGCGGCGGGCCCCGGACGGGCCCGCCGCAGCAGTGACACCCCCGTCCCGCCCCACCCCCGCGGCCGGTCGGCCCGGCCTCTCACCCAGGAGACGCACACCATGTCCCGCACCGTCGCCGCAGGCACCGTCACCGTAGGCCTCGACGGCTCCCGCGAGAGCCGCGCCGCCGCCGAGTGGGCGGCCGGGGAGGCGCAGCTGCGCGCCCTGCCGCTCAGGCTCGTCCAGGTCTGGGAGCCCCTCCCGGAGCCCATGGCACAGGCCCCCCTCCCCGACGCCGAGACCGGCCGGCACCAGGCCGGGAGGATCCCGCGCGAGACCGCCGGGGAACTGCGCCTGAGCCATCCCGGCCTCGACGTCCGCACCGAACAGCTCCCCGGCGGCCCGGCCGAGGTGCTGTGCCGGGCCGCCGCCGAGGCGGAACTGCTGGTGCTCGGCTCGCGCGGGATGAGCGGGATCGGCGGCTTCCTGGTCGGCTCGGTCGGCCTCGCCGTCGTGGCGCACGCCGAACGGCCGGTCGTCCTGGTCCGCACCCCCGGAACCGCCGACGGGCACGGCACGGGCGACGCGCACGGGCCCGTCGTGCTGGGCCTGGACACCGGCCGGCCGAGCGAGGAGCTGATCGAGTTCGCCCTGACCGAGGCGGCCCGCCGCGGTGCCGCCGTGCGCGTCGTCCACGGCTGGAGCCCGAAGCCCTCCTACGCCTACGCGCTGTCGGTCGACCCCGGCTTCCACGAGACGCTCGCCCAGTACGAGTCCACCGCGCTGAACGAACTGCTCCACCCCTGGCGGGAGAAGTTCCCGGACCTGGAGATCGTGGCCGAGTCCCGCTACGGCAGCCCGGCCGCGCAGCTGGTGGAGGCCTCCCGCGACGCCCGGCTCGTGGTGGTGGGCCGCCGGACCCGCCGCGGACCCGGCGCGCACGTCGGCCACGTCACCCACGCGGTGCTGCACCACTGCACCGCTCCCGTCGCGGTCGTCCCGCACGACTGAGGCGCCCCGGCCGCTCCGAGGGGGACACCCCCCGGAGCGGCCGGGCGCCGCCCCCCCCCCCCCCCCCCCCCCCCCGCCCCCCCGCCGGCCCCCGGGGGGGGCCGGCCCCCCCCCCGGCCCCGGGGGGGGGGCCCCCCCGGGGGGGGCCCCCCCGCCGGCGGGGGGGGCCCCCCCCCGGGGCCCCCCCGGCCGCCGCCCGAAGCGCCTCCCCGGCCCACCGGCGCCCCGGACGGCGGCGGTACCGGACCCCGGCCGGACCCCGGCCGGACCCCGACAGCCCCTGGGCCTCCCGCGTGCGCCGCCCGACGATCGACGCAGCGACAAGCCTCCCCGAGGAGCCCCCGATGACGGACGACCTGCTCAGCCGGCCCGCGGTCCACGCCCTGCTCGCGGACGGCACCACCGTGCGCATCCGGCCCGTGCTGCCGGGCGACCACGACCAGCTGGAGGGGCTCTACCAGGAGGTGGCCGCGGAACGCCCGCGCCGCGGGGAACCGGCGGGGCGCGACCGGTCCGCCGGGACGGCCGCCGACCTGGCCTGCGCCCCCGCGCGGCCCGGCCACCGCGCGCTGCTGGCCGAGGCGCAGGGCAACGTCCTCGGGCTCGCGCGGTACGACACCGACGGCGCGCCCGACGCCGCGGACCTCTTCGTCGCCGTCGCCGCGGGCCTGCACGACCGGGGCGTGGGCACCCTCCTCGTCGAACACCTCGTCTCGGCGGCCCGGTCGGACGGCGTCACCACCTTCACGGCGGACGCGCTCGGCGAGGACCCGGAGGCCCTGCGCCTCCTCGCCGGCCTCGGCCTGCGCGTCGAGCGCCGCCCGGCGGGACCGGACGTCCGCCGCACCGTCGCACCGGACGAGGACGACGCCCACCCGTCCGCCGTCGAGACCCGGGGCCGGGTCGCGGGCGCCGCCGGCCTGGAACCGCTGCTGCGGCCCGGTGCCGTCGCCGTCGTCGGCGCCGGACGGGTCCCCGGTTCCGTGGGGCGGGCCCTGCTGCACCACCTCCACGTGGGCGGTTTCACGGGGCGCCTGTTCGCGGTCGACCCCGGCGCCACCTCGCTGCTCGGCGTGCCGTCGTACCCGGCCGTCGACTCCCTGCCCACGACACCCGACCTCGTGGTGATCGCCGGGCCCGCGGCCTCGGTGCCGGTCGTGGCGGAGCAGTGCGGCAGGGCCGGCGTACGGGCCCTGGTCGTCGTGACGGCGGGGCTCGACGACGAGCAGGGCCGGGCCCTGCTGGCGGTCTGCCGCACGTACGGCATGAGGCTGGTGGGCCCGGACTGCCTCGGCGTCTCGAACACCGAGCCGCGCCTGTGCCTGGACGCCACCTTCGCCGCCGGCCGTCCGCTGCCGGGGACCGCCGGGGTCGCCGTGCAGTCGGGAGGCGTCGGCATCGCGCTGCTGGAAGGCCTGTCCCGGCTCGGCATCGGCGTCTCCACCTTCGCCTCGCTCGGCGACGCGTACGACGTCGGCGGCAACGACCTGCTCCAGTGGTGGGAGAGCGACGGCCGCACCGACCTCGCCGTGCTGCCCCTGGAGTCCTTCGGCGATCCACGGGCCTTCTCCCGCACCGCCCGGCGCGTCACGCGCCGCATGCCGGTGCTGACCGTCGACGCCGGCCGTACCGAGGCCGGCCGCAGGGCCGCCGCCGCGCACACCGCCGCGGCCACCCGCACCCCGGCCCGCCGGGCCCTCTTCACCCAGGCGGGCGTCACCGCCACCCGGTCGATCGGCGAACTCCTCGAAACCACCGCCCTGTTCCACACGCAGCCGCTGCCCGCCGGCACCCGCGTCGCCGTTCTCACCAACGCCGGCGTGGCGGGCGTCCTGGCCGCCGACGCCTGCGCCGAGGCAGGACTCGTCCTGCCCCGGTTCGGCACGCGGCTCGTCGACGACCTGCGCGATCTCCTGCCGGCCGGCGCCACCGTGGGCAATCCGGTGGACGCCACGGCGGCCGTCACCGAGGCCGGACTGCGCGCGTGCCTGGAGCGGCTCGTGCGGGACCCGGCGGTCGACGCCCTGCTGGTGGCACTCGTCCCCACCGCGGTCACCGAGGCCACCGGCGACGACCTGCTGCGCGCCGTCACCCGGGGACCGGGACGGCGGGAGCGGCCGGTCGCCGTCGTGCGCCTGGACCAGGCGGCGCCCGTCACGCTGCTGCCCGCCGCCGGCGACGGCGTCCCCTCGTACGCGGAACCCCGGGCGGCGGCGCGCGCCCTGGCCCACGCCGCCCGGCGCGCGGCCTGGCTGCGCCGGCCGGCGGACACCGTCGCGGCCCCGGACGGAATCGACACCGAACGCGCCCACGAGATCGCCGCGGCCCACCTCACCACCCACCCGGACGGCGGCCGGCTCGACCCCCGCACCTGCGCCGACCTGCTGTCCTGCTACGGCATCCCCCTGGCGCGGTGGGCCTGGGCCGAGACCGAGGACGACGCCGTCCTCGCCGCCGGCCGGCGGCGAGGCGTCGACGGCCGGGTCGTCATGAAGGCCTACGGGACCGGTCCGTTCCACGAGAGCGAACAGCACGCCGTCCACCTCGACCCGCGGGACGAGGCCCGGGTGCGGGCCGCCTTCCGCGACCTGGAGACGCGCTGCGCCGAACCGATGACCGGCGTGGTCGTGCGGCCCCTCGCCGAACGCGGCACCGAACTGTTCGCCGGCGTCGTCCAGGACGACGTCTTCGGGCCGCTCGTCCTGTTCGGCCCCGGCGGCACCGCCACCGAGGTACCGGCCGACCGGGCCGCCCGGCTCGCCCCGCTCACCGACCACGACGTGCACGACCTGATCACCTCCCCGCGCTGCGCCCCGCTCCTGTCCGGCGCGCACGGCGACGGCCCCGCCGACCTCGAGGGCCTGCGACAGCTCCTGGCGCGGCTCTCCCGGCTGGCCGGCGACCTGCCCCAGCTCGCCGAGGCCGAACTCGCCCCGGTCCTCGCGGCCCCCGGCCCGGTCTCCGTGCTCGACGCGCGGATCCGGCTGCTGCCGCGCCGGGCCCACGACCCCCTGCCGCGCCGGCTCCGCTGAGGAGGCGGGATCCCCTGCGGATCTCCCCGCGGCCCGGCGCGGAGATCCATCGGGAGGTGATCGAGGAGATACTGGTGGAGGCACCGCGGCCCGTACCCGGGAGCGCCGGCGTCTTCGTGACGGAAGGCGTGGTCACCCCGGACGGCCGCCGGGAACGCGGGAACGGGACCGGGACCGGGACCGCCGTGACCGTGGTCGTGGCCCGCCGGACGGACGGACGTCGTCGGCGCGGCCGACGGATCCACCCGCCGGACGGACGGCACCAGGCTCCGGCCCGGCACCCGGATCCCGCACGACGCGGCCGGCGAACGGCCGCGACGCAGCTGGCAGACGCAGCTGGGAGACGCATCTGAGAGGAGGCGGATCGCCATGCCGGACAACGTGCTGGTCGCCTACGCGACGAAGAACGGCTCGACGGCGCAGATCGCGGAGGCGGTCGCGGAGGTCCTTCGCAAGGAAGGGCTCGGGGCCGAGGCACGGCCCGCCGGGTCCGTGACGGACGTGGCGCTCTACGACGCCGTGGTGGTCGGCGGCGGACTGTACGCCGGACGCTGGCACAAGGACGCCCGCCGCTTCGTACGACGCCACCGCCGGGCCCTGACCGGGCGACCGGTGTGGTTCTTCAGCAGCGGGCCGCTGGACGCCTCGGCCGCCGAGCGGGACATCCCGCCCGTGCCCGGCGTCCGGCGTGCCATGGACAGGCTCGACGTCGTCGAGCACGTCACCTTCGGCGGGCGGCTGGAGGAGGGGGCGAAGGGACGCATCGCCCGCATGATCGTCCGGTCCGGGAAGGGCGGCGACTTCCGTGACTTCGCCGCGATCGACGCGTGGTCGGCGGGCGTCGCCAAGGCCCTGCGCGACCGCGGGAGCCCGTAGGGAACGGGCCGGCGGCCCCTCGGTGCCCGTCACCGTGACGGGCACGGAGGGCGTGCCGCGCAGCCGGCCCGCACCCGCGCGTGCGGGCCGTCCGCGCCCCGGTCGCCTTCCGGACCCGCACCCGCGCGTGCGGGGCGGCCCGTAGGCGTACCGGCCGGCCCGTCGTCCCGTCACGCCGCGCCGGGACGCGGGGGGACGGGGCGCGGCGCGGCGGGGCCCGGCCGGAGCAGGCGGTCGGTGAACCAGTCCAGGCCGAGCGCCGTCGCGGTGGCCAGGGCGCCCGGCTCGGTGAAGGCGTGCGTGGCACCGGGGACCACGGCGATGCGGTGCTCGCAGCGCATCCAGTCGGCCGCCACCCGGCTGCGGCCGAGCACCCGCGTGTCGAGCCCGCCGACGACGAGGAGCGTCGGGGCCTCGACCGCGGCGAGCGCGGCCGGTCCGGCCAGGTCCGGGCGGCCGCCGCGGGACACGACCGCGCGGATGTCGTCGCCCGCGGCGGCCTCCAGAGCGGCGGCCGCACCCGTGCCCGTGCCGAAGTAGGCCACCGGCAGGGGGATCTCGCGGCGGAGCCACCGGGAGGCGGCGCGCAGGCGCCGGGCCAGCAGGACGACGTCGTGGACGTCGTGCGGGGTGCGCTCCTCCTCGGCGAGCAGGTCGAGGAGGAGGGCGCCGAGGTGCCGTCCCCGCAGGGCGTCGGCGAAGCGCTGTTCCCGCGGGCCGTGAGGGCCGGAGCCGCGCACCAGGACCACCACCGCCCAGGGGGCGGCGGGCAGCGAGAGCCGCCCGCTCAGCCGCACCGGTCCGGCGGGCACCTCGACCTCGCCCCGCGGCCCGGACCCGCCCGGTACGGCGGCCCCCTCGCGCGCGGTCCGGCGGCGGGCGCCCGCGGAGCCGGCCGGGTGCGCGGGCCCGTCGGCGCGGAGGCCGTCCCGGGCGGGGCGGCGCGGCCGTTCCGGCGTACCCGCCGCACCGGCGGAGGCGGGCGCCGCGGCCCGGCCGGTGTCCGTGACACGGACCGCCCGGCGGGTGCCGTCCCCGGGGCTGCCGGCGGTCGGCGCCCCGACGGCCGCCGCCCCGGCCGCCGCGGTGGCACGGCCCGGCCGCCACGGGGAGCGGTCCGGACGGCCGGGCCGTACCCGGTGCTCCGTCCCGTGGCCGACGGGGCCGACGGGGCCGACGGGGCCGACCGTCCCGCGGTCCGGACCCGGACCCGGACCCGGTCCGTGGGACGCCTCAGGAGCGCTCGCCGTCGGCGGGCGCGGGGGAGTGTCCGGGCGTCCGGTGGTCTCGTGGCGCATACGCCACCTCCCGGGGAGCGGCGGCGGTCGGCCGCCTCGATGGTCGTCGCAGCACGCGCGCGGGACCCTCGGGCGGGGTCCCGCAAGGGGCCGGGCGGTGGCCGCCGCCGGTCATCCGGTCCGCTGGGTCCACCGCGGGCCGATCAGCTCCCACTCCGCGTCCCACCGGGCCAGCCGGCCCTGGTCGAGCCGCCACCGTGCGAGAGCGCCGGCGCCCAGCGCGGCGCCGGCCACGGCCAGCGCGGCCCCGGCGCCGAAGAAGGCCGCCTCGACGGTGCCTTCGGCGGCGCCCGTCGGCTGCGGAGTGAGCGTGCCGCGGTCGTTCTGCCAGACCGTGATCTCCGCGCCGGCCTCGGTGCCCCTGCTCACCGGCGTCCGCCCGGTCCGCGAGGTGCCGTCCGGAGCCGTCCAGCGCACCTCGGCCCTCATCCGGTAGGCGTTGCCGACGTCCGTCGTGGCGCGCGGCACGTCGGCGAGCACGACGGCCGTGACGGGGTGCCGTTCGGCACGCTCGCGGGCGGACGCCTGGACGGCGGCGTGGGCCGTCACGAACCCGGCGAGGGTCCCGCCGACGAGCACGACCGTCCACAGCACCAGCATGATCCACGCCTCGACGACGTCCTCGTGACGCCGCAGCGGATCGTCCCGCCTCCGCCACGGCATTCCCACTCCCCAGCTGCCGCGCATCGCCGGCACCTCCTCGCCCGTCCTCGTCCTTCTTCGACGGTGACAGCGGAACCGGGCACGGGGCAGGGGCCGAGAGGGCGGTTCCCCCGGGCCGAACGGACCTGCCCGGGCCTCGCCGGGAGGCCGTTGGACCCTGTGCCGCACACCGCCCGCGGGCGGTGTGCGGCCTCGACGGTCCGGTCGGCTCCGCCTCCCGGACCGTCCGGCCCAAGCGGATTCCGGGACCATGGGACAGGCTGGAGGTGTCGGGGGAGAGAAACCGCAGTGCGCGGGAGCCGGGCTCCGCCCGCCGACGGCGGCGCGGGGATCCGGCTCCCGCCCCGGAGCGAGAACCCGAGAGGTGCGGCATGAAAGGCTATGTGTTCCACGGTCCCGGACAGTCCGCCTGGGAAGAGGTACCGGACCCCGGCATCAGGGAGGCCACGGACGTCATCGTCCGGGTCGACGCCGTCACCATCTGCGGCACGGACCTGCACATCCTCAAGGGCGACGTGCCCGAGGTGCGCCCCGGCACGGTGCTGGGCCACGAGGCCGTCGGCGAGGTCGTCGAGGCCGGCGGCGACGTGCGTACGGTGCGGCCGGGCGACCGGGTCCTGGTCTCCTGCATCAGCGCCTGCGGGCGGTGCCGTTACTGCCGCGAGGCCGTGTACGGCCAGTGCCGGGGCGGCGGGGGCTGGATCCTCGGCCACCTGATCGACGGGACCCAGGCCGAGTACGTCCGGGTCCCGTACGCCGACCTCTCCGTGTACCCGCTGCCGGGCGCGGTGGCCGGCGAGGACGCCGTGCTGCTGGCCGACATCTTCCCGACCTCCTACGAGGTGGGCGTGCTCAACGGCCGGGTCCGTCCCGGAGACACCGTCGTCGTCGTGGGGGCCGGCCCCGTCGGACTGGCGGCCGTCGCCACCGCCCGGCTGTTCTCACCCGAGCGGATCGTCGCCGTGGACGTGGCGGCGTCCCGCCTGGAGGCCGCCCGCAAACTCGGGGCGGAGACCGTCGCGGACGCCCGGGAGGCCCCCGAGCAACTGGTCGCCGACCTCACCGACGGCCTGGGCGCCGACGTCGTCATCGAGGCGGTCGGCGTGCCGGAGACCTTCGAGATGTGCACCCGCATGGTGCGGCCCGGCGGCCGGGTCGCCAACGTCGGCGTCCACGGCAGGCCGGCGACGCTGCACCTGGAAGAACTGTGGATCAAGAACGTGACCATCACCACGGGCCTGGTCGACACGCACTCCACGCCCACCCTGCTGCGGATGGCGGCCGCCGGCCGGCTGCCCACCTCCCAGCTGGTCACCCACACCTTCCCGCTCGACAGCATGCAGGAGGCGTACGACGTCTTCGGCAACGCCGCCGAGACCGGTGCGCTCAAGGTCGTGCTCGGCGGACAGCGGCACGACTCCGTGGCCGTGCGGACGTAGCGGCGGTGAGGTGAGCGCGGTCCCCGGCGGCCCCCTCCGCGCGGGCGTGCGGAGGACCGGACGGCGCGGCGGGAGGGGCCGTCCGGCGTGCCGCCGGGTTCCTCCGGCCCCTTCCGGATCCGGACGTGCTGCACCTGCCGGACGACGCCGGGGCGGCCGTGGCCGGCTACGCCTTCGCGGCGGCGCGGCGGCCCGTCCGGACGGCAGCGGTGGGGGGGGGGGGGGGGCGCCGCCCCCCCCCCCCCCGCCCCCCCCCCGCCCCCCCCCCGCGCCCCCGCGGCGCCCGCACCCCCGGGCCCCCCCGACCCCCGCCCCCGCCCACGCCCGCCCGCGC
>NZ_JBIBWL010000006.1:241376-251589 GCF_043081325.1 Streptomyces sp. NPDC014882 | reverse complement strand
GGGCCCCGGGCGGGGGGCCGGGGGGGGGGGGGGGGCGGGCGCCGCGGGGGGGGGGGGGGGGGGCCCCGGCGGGGGGGGGGGGGGGGGGGGGGGGGGCGCCCCCGCCCCCCCACTCCCGGTCCTCTCCCGGTCCTCTCCCGGGCTCCTGCGCGGCGCCGGCACGGCGGGCCGCACAGGAGCCCGGCCTCAGCTCGGCACGTCGCGCGGGAAACCGCCGGAGAAGTCGCACTCGACGTCGACGACACCCTCGACGGCGCGCACCAGACGGGCCGCGACGGGCACCAGGGAGGTGTCGCGGAGGTGACCGGTGAGGGTCACCACACCGTCCCGGACCTCCACGCCCAGGGGTTCGGCCGGGGCGGGGAAGAGGACGGAGACGACCTCCCGCCGGACCTCCTCGGCGATGTCCTGGTCCGTCCGCAGGAAGACCTTCAGCAGGTCCGCCCGGCTGACCAGGCCGTCGAGGAGACCCTCGGCGTTGACGACGGGCAGCCGCTTGACCTTGCGCTGGGCCATGACGCGGGCGGCCTGGGCGAGGGTGGCGTCGGCGTGCACGGTCACCGCCGGGGTGCTCATCAGTTCCCCGGCGGTCAGGGCGCCCGCCTTGGCGAGGTCGGCCAGCCGGCTCCGCTGGGTGTACCGGTCGGGGTCGTCGTCGCGGAACTCCTCCTTCGGCAGCAGGTCGGCCTCGGACACCACGCCGACCACCCGGCCCTCGCCCTCCAGCACCGGCAGGGCGCTGACCTTCCACTCCTCCATGAGCTGGACGATGTCCTTGAAGCGCGCGTCACGGCCCACGGCCACGACCGTGTGCGTCATGACGTCGCTGACGATGTGCGGACTGCTGGTCATGGTGTGCTCCTCGGAGTGTCGGAGGCGGGGCGTCGGAGGCGGTGTGCCGAGAGTGCGGCGGCGGGGGAGCGGTGCCCCGGCCTCAGCGGCTGCCGCTGCCGTACGGGGCGTAGAGGTCGAGCAGGCGGACGCGGGCCGACTGCAGCCGGTGGGCGACGACCCGCCCGACCCACTGGGCGACCGCGCGGCCGAACTCCGGGTCGTCGGCGCACCTCGCCCGCACGGTCGCCGCGTCGAACTCGTACGCGCGCACCGGACTGGTGGCCTCGGCGCCCAGCTGCCACACGTACGGGGGGAAGTGCCAGGACCAGCCGACCAGTTCGCCGTGCCCGATCGACTCGATGACGGCGGCCCGGCGCCCGGGTACCCGCAGGTCGAGGGCGACGGTCCCGGTCCTGACGATCCAGAAGCGGTCGGCCTGCCGGCCCTCCTCGAAGAGCCGGGTCCCCATGGCGAAGGAGACCTCGCGGGCGTACCGCATCAGTTGTTCACGGTGCTGGATCGGAAGACCCGCGGCCAGAGTGATGGAGGTCATCGTTCCGGTTTCCTTCCTGCCTCCGGCCGCAGGCGGCCGACGTGTGGGCGTACGGGAGGTGCTCGGGGCATCGGCGGCGAAGCCGGTCCGCGCCGCGTCGGGCACGCGGGTCCGGCGCCGACTCGCCACGGCGGCTCCGCTGATTCCAGACTGGCCCCGTCGGCCCGCGCGGGCCACGGGCCGCTCGACCCCAATGAGGGCCCTTCGGCCCAACGGAGGGGATCCGGCCCGGCGGGCGGGACGGTGAGGGCCGCTTCCCGGCGGCGTCCGGGCCGACCGGCCCATGTGGCGGGGTGCCGTCGGGGGTTTGCTGGAGACGAGGGAACAGCGCCGGACCGGGAGGAGTGAGGAAGAGTGGGTACGGCTCTCGCACCGCAGCGCCGGGAGCGGCTCGGGCTGCTGCTGGCCGCCTCGACGGGGGTGACGTTCACGATCGCCGCGGTGGCCGACGCGCTGGCCGTACGCCGGGCACGCCGTCGGGCGGCCGCGCCGTCGGCACCGCCGGCTCGGCACCAGGAGCGGCGGGCCGGTGGACGGCCGGCCGGCGGACGGACGGACCGCCGCACACCGGCACCGGTCACCTGCTGACCGCGCGGCCGACGGCTCCGTGCCCCGTACGGCCTCCGTACGGGGCACGGAGCCGACCTCCGTACCGCGCCGGGACCGGTACCCGCTGCCGGTCCCGGCGCGGTACGGCAGCGCCCGTCAGGCGGTCGGCGGACCGTGCGGCGCGGCGTGCAGCGCGGCGGCGATCCGTGCCGTCCACGCGTCGATGGCGCCCCAGTCGCGGTAGTCGCCGTACCGGCCGCCCAGCAGCCGGAAGGCGATCCGGCCCGTACGCGGCAGCCGGTCCGCGGTGACGACACCGGAGAACAGACGGTGGTCCCGGTAGCCGAGACCGGCCGGCAGACCCTTCTCGATCACCGGCACCTCCATGGGCCCCATGCGCCTGAACGGCCCGCGCAACGCGTCCGGCATCCCGACGCTGAAGATCCACACCGGCCGCGCCCGCAGCACCTCCAGGTCGCCCCGGAGGAAGTCCACGGCCGGCGGGAGCCAGTTCTGCCGGTGCACGGCGCTTCCCAGCACGAACGCCTCGTAGGCGTCGGCGTCGGTGACCTCGGCCAGGGACCGGGCCTCCGCCGCGAGTCCCGCCCGCCGCAGGCCGGCCGCGATCCGTTCGGCGATCTCCCGGGTGGAGCCGTCCGCGCTCATGTGGCCCACCAGAACGGTCATGGCACTCACCTCACCTCGACGCGGCGTGGGCAGGGGTGCGGGGGGCTCGCGCACGCGGTCCCGTCGCGGCCACCGTGAGCGGCGCCCGGGTCCGGGCGGGCACCACGGGCACCGCGACCACCGGGACGGACGCGTGCCGCAGGCAGTCACGACCGACCGGGCCCAGCACCGGGGCCTCGCCCCACTCGTGCGGCGTGCGTCCCAGGGCCAGCAGGAGGGCGCCGCGGGCCCGCTCCAGGAGCACCCGCGCGGCGGGACCCTCGACCAGTTCGGCGCGTACGGCCACGTCGGGCCGCCGGCCGAGCACCTCGCGCAGCGTGTCCGCCAGCCGTCGCGCGGCCGCGTCCCGCTCGGCGGCGGCGGTGGGACGCGCCGCGACCGGGGCGTACGGCGCGAACCCGGGCGCCGACGGCTCCCAGGCGTGCACGGCGACCACCTCGGCCCCCAGGGCCCGGGCCTGCTCCGCGGCCCAGCGTAGGGCCGACGACGAGGCCTCGGACCCGTCGACGCCCACCACGATCCTTCCGGCGGTGACGATGTCGGTCATGACAGCCTCCCGGAGAGTTCTCATACCGCCACGGTGACTCCGGCGACGGCCGCGCGGCGTGGGCCGGGTGGTTCCCGCCGGGCCGCCGATGGTCCCTCGCGGACCGGACCGGCGTACCGCCCGGCCCACGCCGCGCGGTACGCCCTCAGTCCCCCCGAGTCCCCCCGAGTACCCCTCAGTCCCCTCAGTACAGGGACGCGGGCCAGCCGGCCAGCACGGCGACGATCACGCCCACGTCGAGCAGCAGACCGAGGGACAGCCGGGGGTTGAACCACAGGGTCTTCAGCAGCAGGCCGACGCAGGCGGCGAGGAGCGCCGCCGCGGCCCAGGCGTCGCTCCGCACGGCGGCGGAGGCGCCCGCGATGACGTACAGCACGGACGTCACCGAGGCGAGGCCGATGGCAGCGGCTCCCGCGACGCGGGGACCGGGCACTCCCGCCGCCGCCAGCGCCCAGGAGTGCCGGGGGTCGGACGGCCCGTCCCCGCCGGTGCGCGCCAGCCAGACCGGCAGATGGACGAAACCGTGCACGAACAGGACCACCGGGACGAGTGCCGTGATCATGACGTCGATTCCTCCTGCCCGTGCGTCCACTTCCCGTACGCCGACTTCCCGTACGCCCACTTCTTGTGTGTCGGCCGCTCCTCGCGGAGGGCCGGTGCGGGACCGGCCCCGCCGGGAGTGCCGACGATCACGACCGGTAGCGGTGGTGGTCGTCGTGGCCGCCGATGTAGTGCCGTTCCTCGATGACGGCCTCCCGCTCGCCGGGCCTGAGCACCGTGCCCCGCGTGGACATGAACGCGATGAGGCCGAGGAGCCCCGCCGCCATGAGGACGAAGCCCACGACGAAGGAGCTGTAGCCGAACACCATGCAGGCGCCGAGGACCAGGGCGCCGATCAGAAGCAGCGGAACCATGACTGCCTTCTCTCGTTCGTGAGGGCCGCCGCGGGGCCCGCCGGCCGGACCGCCGGCACCCTCGCCGGCGGTGGCCGGGGCCCCGGACTCAGAGCCGGCGCACCCAGTCGTCCGTGATGCCGTGCAGGGCCGCCTGGTCGGCGGGCCGCAGGCGGGAGTCGTCGAGCCGGTACGAGAGGCGGTCGACGACCGCGACCACACCGTCGAGGCGGCTCGTCAGGCCCACCGCGACGGGGATGTCGCTGCGCCGCTCCAGCTGGCCGGTGAGCGTGACCACGCCGTTCCTGACGGAGGCCTCGACGACGTGCGGCGCCAGCCACAACGCGTCGCCGAAGACCCGCTGCTCCACCGTCCGGCGGAGCTCGTCGTCGGGGCACAGGAACACCCGGAGCAGCTCGCGCCGGGTGACGATGCCGACCAGCCGGTCCTCCTCGTCCACCACCGGCAGCCGCTCGATGCCGTGTTCGGCCATGAGCCGGGCCGCCTCGGGGACGGTGGCGTCGGCGCGCACCGTGACCGCGGGAGCCGACATGACGCCGCCGGCCGTGCCGGCGCGGGCCCTGGCCGTGTCGCGGCGGACGCGCCGGCTCAGCCCGCGCAGCCGCTCCGCCCAGGAGCCCCGGCCGCCGCCCGGTGCGGAGGCCGTCGCCTGCCGGAGCAGGAGGTCCGTCTCGGAGATCACGCCGACGACCTTCCCCTCCGGGTCGGTCACCGGCAGCCCGCTGATGCGGTGCCGGTCGAGCCTGCGCACCACCTCCTTGAACGGTGTGCCGCGCTCCGCCGTGACGACGTCGCGGACCATGAGGGTGTCGACCCTGGTGGCCTTCATGGCTGATTCTCCTCGAACGGGTCGGGACGTGTCCGCAGGGGAGGAACCGCGGGCCCCTCCCTCCGGAGCCTGTGCCCCCAGCCTCCTCCGCGCGGGGCGCGGCTCCCAGGGCCTGAGCGGCCCCGGAGTCTGGGCCGAGCGGCCCCCACCCCGGCCGGCACCCGCCCCACGGCCGTCGGGGGAGCCGGCGCCTCCGTGCTCCGTGCGTGCCGACCGCCGCCTGCGGCCTACCGCCTGCCGCCTGCCGACCGCGGCCTGCCGCCTGCGGACCGCTGGCTACGTGCCCCCGCCTGCGGACCGGCGACTGCCGCATGCCGCTGCCGCGTGCCGACCGCGGACCGCCGCCTGCCACCCACCGCCTGTCGACCGCGGTCCACCGCCTGCCGCCTGTGGACCGGCGCCTGCCGCGTACCACGTGCCGCATGCCGACCGCGGACCGTCGACCGCCGCCGCCTGCCGACAGCTGACCGCCGGCCGTCTGCAACCGTGCCGTCCGTGCCGTCCGTGCCGTCCGTGCCGTCCGTGCCCTCCGGGGCGACCGGATGGGCCGACCGGCCCGCCGGACCGCCCCCTTCGCCCCTGCCCCGGCGGCGCGGCGCGTGCGACGGTGGTAGAGAGGGTTCTGCTGCATGCGCAGCGCAGTCCGACGGATGGCGGTGAGCACGATGACGGAACTGCCCCTGGTCGTGGGCGTCGACGGATCGGATCCCAGTCTGACGGCGGTCGACTGGGCCACGGACGAGGCGGCCCGCCTGGGCCTGCCGCTGCGGCTGGTCCATGCCTCCCTCTGGGAACGCTACGAGGGCGCCATGACGCTCCGCGGGCAGGAGCGCCCCTCGGCGCAGGTACTGGCGGAGCACATCGTGGCCTCCGCCGCGGAACGCGCCCGGCGGCGCAACCCGGACGTCGGGGTGTCGACCGCGGTCCTCACCACGGAACCCGCGGACGCCCTCCTGGACGAGGGCGACAACGCCACCCTCCTGGTGACCGGCTCGCGCGGCCGGGGCGAGCTGAAGGGACTGCTCCTCGGCTCGGTCGGCCTGGCCGTCGCCGCCCGCGCGCACTGCCCGGTGACCGTGGTCCGCGGGGACGCCGCCGCCCTGGCCGGCACCCACGAGCGGATCCTGCTCGGGGCCGGCGACCCGGACACCGGCGGTGACGCGGTACGCCTCGCCTTCCGCGAGGCCGAGGCGCGGGCGTGCACCCTGGACGTCGTGCGCGCCTGGCGCTGCCCGGCGCACGAGAGCGGCGACCCTCCGGCGCCGGCCGACGAACGGGCCCGCCGGCACGAGGAACGCGCCTCGGCCCTGCTCGACGACGTCCTGCGCGAGGCGGCGGCCGAGCACCCGGCGGTCCGGGTGCGGCGGACGACGGTGGAGGGGCCGGCCGCCAAGGTGCTCGTCGACCGCTCGGCCGCCGCCGACCTCGTGATCGTGGGCGCGCGGCGCAGGGTCGGTCACCTCGGCCTGCAGCTCGGCCGGGTGAGCCACACGCTGCTGCACCACGCGCACTGCCCGGTGACGGTCGTACCGCAGCGGGTGTGAGCGCCCCGCTCACGCAGGAGGGGGTGCCGCCGTGCCGGACGGGACGTGGGAGTACCGGGGGTACGAACCCGGGCAGGAGCCGCTCAGGGAGTCGCTGTGCACCCTGGGCAACGGCTACTTCGCCACGCGCGGCGCGTTCCCGGAGTGCGACGCGGACGGCGTGCACTACCCGGGCACCTACGCCGCCGGCTGCTACAACCGGCTGACGTCCGAGGTCGCGGGCCGCCGCGTCGAGAACGAGGACATGGTCAACCTCCCCAACTGGCTCCCGCTGCGGTTCCGCCTCGCCGGAGGGGAGTGGCTCACCCCGGACACGGCCGCGGTGCTCGACCACCGGCTCGTGCTCCACCTCGACTCGGGCCTGCTGGAGCGGCGGACCCGGTACGCCCTGGGCGACGGACGCGCGCTGGCGGTGCGCCAGCAGCGGCTCGTGCACATGGCGGACCCCCATCTCGCCGCCCTGCGCACCGAGTTCACCCTGGAGGGCCACTCCGCGGACCTGGAGGTCGAGGCCGCGCTCGACGGCGGCGTCACCAACGCGGGCGTGCCGCGCTACCGCGACCTGGACGGCCGCCACCTCACCCACGTGCACACCGGCACCCGCGCCGCGGACACGGTGTGGCTGCGCTGCCGTACCCGGACCTCCGACGTCCGCGTCGGCATGGCGGCCCGCCTCACGTCGGCCGGCGTCCCGGTCACCGCGCGGCACGAGCAGCGACGGGCGGTCCAGGAGGGCGTCCTGCACCTCACCGACGGGGGGACCGTCACCGTCGACAAGACCGTCGCCCTGCACACCTCCCACGACCGCGCGATCAGCGACCCCCTGGAGGCGGCGGTCGAGCGCGTGGGCCGGGCCCCCGGCTTCGACGAACTGCTCGAGGCCCACCTGACGGCCTGGGACCTGCTGTGGCGCCGGGCCGACATCGACGTCCCCGGAGAGCCGGGGGCCGTCCTGCGGCTGCACCTGTTCCACGTGCTGCAGACCCTGTCCCCGCACACCGCCGACCTCGACGTCGGGGTCCCGGCCCGGGGCCTGCACGGCGAGGCGTACCGCGGGCACGTGTTCTGGGACGAACTGTTCGTCCTGCCCTACCTCGACCTCCACTTCCCCGAGGTCTCCCGCGCCCTGCTCCGCTACCGCCACCGCCGCCTGGAGCAGGCCTGCTCCGCCGCGCGCGCGATCGGCCGGCGCGGTGCCCGCTACCCCTGGCAGAGCGGCAGCGACGGGCGCGAGGAGACCCAGCGCCTGCACCTCAACCCCCGTTCAGGGCGCTGGCTGCCCGACCACTCCCACCTGCAGTACCACGTCGGCTCGGCGATCGCGTACAACGTGTGGCAGTACTGCGAGGCCAGCGGGGACGCCGAGTTCCTGCACACCAAGGGCGCCGAGATGCTCCTGCAGATCGCCCGCTTCTGGGCGGACTCGGCCACCTGGGACGAGCGCCTCGGGCGGCACCGCATCCTGGGCGTCATGGGCCCCGACGAGTACCACGAGGCGTACCCCGACGCGCCGGAACCGGGCCTCGACGACAACACCTACACCAACGTCACGGCCGCCTGGGTGCTCACCCGCACCCTGGAGGTGCTCCGGGCCCTGCCCGAGCCCCGCCGGCGCGAACTGGCCGAGCGCACCGGCCTCGACGGCGGCGAACTGGAGCAGTGGGAGGACGTCTCCCGCACCCTGCACGTGCCCTTCCACGACGGCGTCGTCAGCCAGTTCGAGGGCTACGGCGAACTCGCCGAACTCGACTGGGAGGACTACCGGAGGCGGTACGAGGACATCCGGCGCCTGGACCGGATCCTGGAGGCGGAGGGCGACACCGTCAACCGCTACAAGGCGTCCAAGCAGGCCGACGTCCTGATGCTCGGCTACCTGTTCTCCCCCGCGGAACTGCGGGAGCTGTTCCACCGCCTGGGACACCGCCTGGACGACGACACCTGGCTGCGCACCGTCGACTACTACCTGGGGCGCACCAGCCACGGCTCCACGCTCAGCGGACTGGTCCACGGCTGGGTCCTGGCCAGGGCCCGGCGCGCCGACGCGTGGACCTTCTGCCAGGAGGCCCTGCGCGGCGACATCGCGGACGTCCAGGGCGGCACCACCGGCGAGGGCATCCACCTGGGCGCCATGGCCGGCACCCTCGACCTGGTACAGCGCGGGCTCACCGGACTGGAGACCCGCGAGGGGGCCCTGTGGCTCGACCCGGTGCCGCTGCCCGAACTGTCCTCGTACGGGTTCGCCCTGCGCTACCAGGGCCACTGGGGCGTACGGCTGCGGCTGTCGCACGGGCAGCTGGAGATCGAGGTGCCGCCGTCGGACCGCTCGCCCATCGACGTCCAGCTCGCCGACCGGGCCGTGAGCGTCCAGCCGGGGGAGACGACCCGGCTGCTCCTCCCCGGGTGACCGCGCCCGACGGAACCCGCCGCGGCCATCGCCGCGGAGCCCGCCGCGGCCACCGCCGCCGGGCGGACGCCGGCACGTCCCGGACCCGTCGTCACCAGGGCCCCCCGGCCGCCGCGGGGGACCTGCGGCCCCTGCCGGGAAACCGCCGCCCGGAGCGATCCTGGGAGCAGGAAGCTCAAGAAAGGGCGGCACCGCTCATGTCCGTCGTCAGCGCATGCCCCGGTCACGCCTCCGCCTACCTGGCCCGCGCGGCCGTCACCGCGCCCTCCCTCCACAACACCCAGCCCTGGCGCTTCGTGGCGCACGGGGACCGGGGCATCGAACTGCACGCGGTCGCGGAGCGGGGACTGCCCCTGGCCGACCCGCGGGGACGGGAGCTGGTCCTCGGCTGCGGGGCGGCCCTGCTCAACATCCGGCTCGCCATGCTGCACCTGGGGTTCCGGCCCCTCGTCGACACCTTCCCCGACCCGCAGGACCTCGCCCACCTCGCCACGGTCGCCTGGGGCGCCTACACCCGGCCGACCCCCGAGGAGCAGCGGCTGTACGCCGCCCTGGGCAGACGGCACACCGCGCGCGGCCCCTTCCTGCCGCAGGCGCCGCCGCCGGGCCTCCTGGAGGAACTGCGCGAGCAGGTCCGCGCCGAGGGCGCCGAACTGCACGTCGTCGACGACAGCGCGGACCGCCGGCGGCTGGCCGAACTGGTCCGGGCCGGCGAGGACGCCCACCGCACCGACGAGAGGCTCGCGGCCGAGCAGGCCGGATGGACCTGGCGGCTCGCACAGCCCAGGAACGACGGGGTCCCGGCCGACGTCGGCGTCCTCCACCCGGACTGCACCACGCTCGCCGGACGGGACTACGCGGGCCTGACCGGCATGTTCCCCACGCCGCCCCGGCGGTGGCCGGCCCGGACCGGACTGGTGGTGCTCCTCGGCACCGACCGCGACGACCTGGCCGCCTGGCTGCGGGCCGGCCAGGCACTGGAGCGGATGCTGCTGCAGGCGGCCGCCCACGGCGTCATGGCGGCCTTCCACACCCAGCCCCTGGAGGTGCCGCACCTGCGCCGGCGGATCCGGCAGACGCTCACCGCGGGCCAGTACCCGCAGATGGTCCTCCGCCTGGGCCACCCGCCCTGCGTGCGGCCCCTGCCCCGGCGCCCCGTCACCGACGTGCTCGGCTGACGGCGCCGTACCGAGCGGCCCCGCCGACGAGCGGGAAGCGGTGGGGAAGGGGCGGGGGGGGGGGGCGCGGGGGGGGGGGGCGCCCGGGCCCCCCGCCCCCCCCCCGGGGGCGGGGCCCCCCCGCCCCCCCGCCCCGCGCCGGGGGGGGGGGGGGGGGGGCGCCCCCCGCGGCGC
>NZ_JBIBWL010000006.1:198472-241366 GCF_043081325.1 Streptomyces sp. NPDC014882 | reverse complement strand
CCGGGCGAGACCTCTCGGAGGTCTCGCCCGGCCCTTCCCCACGTCCGTCGCCGGTCCGGCCGCCCGCACCGGCGCGCCGAAGCCGGCCGGGCCGGGGTCATGGGACCCCGGCCCGGCCGGCTCTCCCGCGCTCGCCGCCCGGCGACCGCGCTCAGCCGTAGTAGGCCGCGCGCATGATCTCCTGCATGTCGTCCAGCATCGGCATGCGGGGGTTCGCGGGCGCGCACTGGTCCTCGTAGGCGTTGAGCGCCTGCTGGGGCAGGGCGTCGACGAAGGCCTTCTCGTCGACGCCGAGGGCCTGGAACGCCGGCTCGATGCCGACGGTCTCGCGCAGCCGCTCGACGGCCACGGCGAGGGACTCCACGCCCTCGGCGGGGGTGGCGGCAGGCAGCCCCAGGGCGCGGGCGATGTCCTGGAAGCGTTCGGGGGCCCGGTAGTTCTCGTACTTGGGCCAGCCGGTCAGCTTGGTCGGGACGCTGCCGTTGTAGCGGATGACGTGCGGCAGCAGGACCGCGTTGGTGCGGCCGTGGGCGATGTGGAAGGTGGCGCCCAGCGTGTGGGACATCGCGTGGACGATGCCCAGGAACGCGTTGCCGAAGGCCATGCCCGCGATGGTGCCGGCGTTGTGCATCTTCTCGCGGGCCTCGGGCGAGGCGTCGCGCTCGTTCACCGCGGCCCCGATGTTGTCGAAGATCAGGCGGATCGCGTGCAGCGCGAGGCCGTCGGTGAAGTCGTTGGCGTAGACGGAGACGTACGCCTCGATGGCGTGGGTGAGGGCGTCGAAGCCGCTGTCGGCCGCCAGGGCCGGCGGCAGCGCGGTGGTCAGCAGCGGGTCGACGATGGCCACGCTGGGGGTGAGCGCGTAGTCGGCCAGCGGGTACTTCTTGCCGGTCGCCGGGTCGGAGATGACGGCGAACGGCGTGACCTCGGCGCCGGTCCCCGAGGTGGTCGGCACGCACACCAGGCGGGCGAGCCTGCCGAGCGTCGGGAAGCGGAAGGCGCGCTTGCGGATGTCGGAGAACTTCTGCCGCATGTCGGCGAAGTCGATGTCCGGCTGCTCGTACAGCAGCCACATCACCTTCGCCGCGTCCATGGGCGAGCCGCCGCCGAGCGCGATGATCGTGTCCGGGCGGAAGTCCTCCATCAGGCGGGCGCCGCGCCGCACGGAGTCGATGCTGGGTTCGGGCTCGACGTTGTCGATGATCTGGAGGGTGACCGGCTCGCGGCGCCGCTGCAGGACACCGGTGATCCGGTCGACGAAGCCGAGACGGGTCATGGTCGCGTCGGTGACGATCGTGACGCGGTGCACGTCCGGCATGGAGGTGAGGTAGCGGATGGCCTGCGGCTCGAAGTAGATCTTCGGCGGGACCTTGAACCACTGCAGGTTGTTGCGGCGGGTGGAGACCCGCTTGACGTTGAGCAGCTGGGCGGCGGAGACGTTGTTCGACACCGACGTGCTGCCCCACGAGCCGCAGCCGAGCGTCAGCGACGGCAGCAGGCCGTTGTAGATGCCGCCGATCGCCCCCTGCGAGGACGGGGCGTTGACGATGATCCGCACGGTCTTCATGCGCATGCCGTAGGCCTCCGCCACGGCGCGGTCCTCGGTGTGGACGACGGCGCTGTGGCCCTGGCCGTGGAACGCGACCATGTCGGCGGCCAGGTCGAAGCCGTGGCGCTCGTCCTCGGCGCGCAGCACCGCCAGCACCGGGCACAGCTTCTCCCGGGTCAGCGGCTCGTCCGGTCCCACCCGGGAGGCCTCCACGAGGATCAGCGAGGTGTGCTCCGGCACGGCGAACCCGGCCTGCTCGGCGATCCACGCCGGACTCTGCCCGACGGCCGCCGCGTTGACCTTGGGCTCGCAGCCGGCCCCCGCCTCGTGGTCGACGGGGAAGAGGAACGCCTCCAGCTTCGCCTTCTCCTGCGCGGTGGCCAGGTGGGCGTGCAGGGTGCGGAACTCGGCCAGTGCCGCGTCGTAGATCCCGGTGTCCAGGATGACGGCCTGCTCGGAGGCGCAGATCATGCCGTTGTCGAAGGACTTCGACAGCACGAGGTCGTTGACGGCGCGGCGCAGCTTGGCGCTCCGGTGCACGTAGGCGGGGACGTTGCCCGCGCCCACGCCCAGGGCCGGCTTGCCCGCCGAGTAGGCGGCCTTGACCATGGCGTTGCCTCCGGTGGCGAGGATCAGGGAGACGCCCGGGTGCCGCATCAGCGTGTTCGTCGCCTCGACCGAGGGCGCCTCGATCCACTGCACGCAGTGTTCGGGGGCACCGGCGGCGACGGCGGCGTCGCGCACGATCCGGGCCGCCTCGGCGCTGCACCGCTGGGCGGAGGGGTGGAAGGCGAACACGACCGGGTTGCGGGTCTTGAGCGCCATCAGCGCCTTGAAGATCGTGGTGGAGGTCGGGTTGGTGACGGGCGTGATCGCGCACACCACACCGACCGGCTCGGCTATCTCGACCATGTCCTCGATGTCGTCGCGGGCGATGACACCGACGGTCTTCATGGGGCCCATGCTGTGCGTGACGTGCTCGCAGGCGAACATGTTCTTGGCCGCCTTGTCCTCGAAGACCCCCCGTCCGGTCTCCTCCACCGCCAGGCGGGCCAGTGCGGTGTGCTGGTCCAGGGCGGCGACCGAGGCCTTCTTCACGATGTGGTCCACCTGCTCCTGGGTGAGGTCCTCGTAGTCGGCGAGGGCCTTGAGACCGGCCGTGACCAGCCGGTCCACGGCGACCGCGGTGTCGGAGGGGGCCTCGGTGCCGACCGTGGTGCCGGAGGGGGCCTCGGTGCCGGCCGTGGCCCTGGTCCGGGATGCGTGGCGGGTCATGGAAGAGCCTCCAGTGTCAGGGGTGCCGTGGACCCACGGCTCAGGGGCGCCGTGCGAGCACGGCGGTGGCAGGAGCGGGACCGGCGCCGCGGTGGGCGGCGCCGCTTCCTGACTCCACTGTGCTGCGGACCGGGGTTTCTTCGCAGTCGCCGAAGGTCCCCGTCCGAGACCGTCCGGCCCGAACTCGCAGGGCCTGTCGGCCCGTTCGGTCAGGGCGCCTCAACGGGACCCCGAGGGGCCGGACGCGGCCGGCGCGCAGTCGTCGACGCGGAACGTCAGCGCGTTCACCACGCCCACGACGCCTTCGAGCCGCCACGCCGCGCGCACGGCCTCCGGGACCTGGCTGCGCGCCTCCACCCGGCCGTCGAGGGTGACGACGCCGTCGCGGACGGAGACGCGGACGGCGTCCGGCGGCAGTCCCAGGGTCCTGCCGACGACCTCCTCGCCGACCTGGCGGCTCAGGTCCTCGTCCGTCCGCAGGAAGACCCGGAGCAGATCCCGGCGGGTGGCGATGCCGATGAGGCGGTCCTCCTCGTCGACGACGGGCAGGCGCTCGACGCCGCGGCGCTCCATCAGCCGGGCCGCGTCCGGGACGCTCTGTTCGGGGTGCACGGTGATCGCGGGGCTCGACATCAGGTCGGCGGCGGTGACGGCGCCGGCCCGGCCGTGCCCGGACCGGTTCGCCTGCGCGCGCACCAGGTCGGTCCCGGAGACCACCCCGAGCACCTTGTCGTCGTCGTCGAGCACCGGCAGGCCGCTGATCCGGTGGTGGTCGAGCAGCCGTACGACCTCCTTGAACGGCGTCGTCCGGCGTGCCTCGACGACGTCCCTGGTCATCACTTCGCCGACGGTGCGGTGTGTCACGGTGGTTCTCCTCACGGGCGTGGGCGGGAGACGGGAGCCGCATCGGTCCCCCGCCCCCCGCCGGTTCGGGCACGGGCCCGCGGGCCCTACTGCTGCGGTCCGCCGCGCCACGGCGGCGGCGTGGCCGTCCTGCGGGTCACGTCCCCGCGGTGCGCGACGCGTTCGGTTCCGTCGCGCAGCCGGTCGTGGAGCCGGTCGGCGAGCTCGTGGGCGGTGGCCTCGCGGGCGTGGACGACCACGAGTTCCCTCCCCACCCGGATCTCGGCGGCGGCGGACCAGGGCAGTTCGACGTGGTGGGCCACGGCCCTGGTCACGCGCACCTCGCCGCTGACGGCCGGGAGCCCGCGCCGGTCGAGCGCGGCACCCGTCTTCTCCCGCAGGTACGCGAGGGACTCCTCGTCGACGTCGCCCTCGGCGCGCACCACCACGGTGGTGACGACCTCGCCCGTGACCGTGTCCTTGGCAGTCATGTGATCCGCTCCTCGTGATCGTTCCGGTACACCTCAAGCCTGCTGCGCGCGGCGCCCCGGTCCCAGGGTCGGCCGACCCCGGTACCGGGGCCGAGGGTCCCGCTCACCTGCTGTCGCTGACGTCGGCCGCCTCCAGCGCCGCCCGTCCGGCCTCCAGACGCGCCACCGGCACCCGGAAGGGCGAGCAGGAGACGTAGTCCAGGCCCGCGGCGTGGAAGAAGTGCACCGAGTCGGGGTCCCCGCCGTGCTCGCCGCACACCCCGATCTTCAGCCCGGGCCGGGCGGCACGGCCCTCGGCGACGGCGATCCCGATCAGCCGCCCCACCCCGTCCCGGTCGAGCGTCTCGAACGGGGAGACGGGGAAGACGCCCTTGTCGAGGTAGGCCGAGAAGAACTCCGCCTCCACGTCGTCCCGGGAGAAGCCCCAGGTGGTCTGGGTCAGGTCGTTGGTGCCGAAGGAGAAGAACTCCGCCTCGCCGGCGATCAGGCCGGCCGTCAGCGCCGCCCTGGGCAGCTCGATCATCGTCCCGACGGGGCAGTCGACGCGGACGCCCGACGCCGCGGAGACCTCGTCGAGCACGCGCCGCACCTCCTCGCGCACGATCCGCAGCTCACGGACGTCCCCCACGAGCGGGACCATGATCTCCGCCCGCGGGTCGCCGCCGGCCGACACCCGCCGGGCGACGGCCTCGCCGATCGCCCGCACCTGCATGGCGACCAGCCCGGGCACCACCAGGCCGAGGCGCACGCCCCGCAGCCCGAGCATCGGGTTCTCCTCGTGCATGCGGCTGACCGCCGTGAGCAGCTCGACGTCGTGCGCGTCGGGCAGGTCGCCGCGGGCCTCGTCGGCGGCGATGCGGACGGCGAGTTCGGTGTGGTCGGGCAGGAACTCGTGCAGCGGCGGGTCCAGCAGCCGGATGGTGACCGGCAGGCCGTCCATCGCCTCCAGGATGCGGGTGAAGTCCTCCCGCTGGAGCGGCAGGAGCGCCGCCAGGGCCCGGTCGCGCTCGACCTCCGTGCGGGCCAGGATCATCTCCTCGACCAGCTTGCGGCGCTCGCCGAGGAACATGTGCTCGGTGCGGCACAGGCCGATGCCCTGCGCGCCGAACCGGCGTGCGCGGGCGGCGTCCTCGGGGGTGTCGGCGTTGGCGCGCACCTCCAGTCGCCGGACGGCGTCGGCCCGGTCCAGGGCGCGGGCCACCCCGCCGACCACGTCGGCCGCGTGCCCGTCCGAACGGCCGTCCTCCAGGAAGCGCATGACCTCCGAGTCGACCAGCGGCACCGCGCCCGCGTACACGGCTCCGGCGGAACCGTCCACGGAGACGACCGTGCCCTCCTCCACGACCGTGCCGTCGGGCGTGGTGAAGCGCCGCTCCTCGAGGTCGACGGAGAGTTCCTCGGCGCCGCACACGCAGACCTTCCCCATGCCGCGGGCGACGACGGCCGCGTGGCTCGTCTTGCCGCCGCGGCTGGTGAGCACCGCCTGGGCGGCGATCATGCCGGGCAGGTCGTCGGGGTTGGTCTCCTGCCGGACGAGCACCACCTTCTCGCCGGCCGCGGCGCGCCGCACGGCCTCCGCGGAGGAGAAGACCGCCGCGCCGACCGCGGCACCGGGCGAGGCCGCGATGCCGTGGGCGAGCGGCTCACCGTTCGCCGAGGCGTCGAAGCGCGGGAACATCAGCCGGGCGAGACCCTCGCCGTTCACCCGGGCGAGGCCGTCGTCCGCGGTGATGAGCCCCTCGTCGGCCAGGGCGGCGGCGATGGCGAAGGCGGCCTCCGCGGTGCGCTTGCCCACGCGGGTCTGGAGCATCCACAGCGTGCCGCGCTCGACGGTGAACTCGATGTCGCACAGGTCCCGGTAGTGACGCTCCAGCGTTTCCATGTGGTCGCGCAGCCGGGCGAACGCGTCCGGGTTCAGCCGGCCCAGTTCGTCGAGGGGGACGGTGTTGCGGATGCCGGCGACGACGTCCTCGCCCTGGGCGTTGGACAGGTAGTCGCCGTACAGGCCGGGGCGTCCGGTGGCCGGGTCGCGGGTGAAGGCGACCCCGCTGCCGGAGTCGGCGCCGAGGTTGCCGAAGACCATGCGCTGCACGTTGACCGCGGTGCCGAGGTCGTCGGCGATGTGCTCGCGGCGCCGGTAGACGCGGGCGCGTTCGCCGTTCCACGACTCGAAGACGGCCAGGATCGCGCGGCGCAGCTGCTCGGCGGGGGACTGCGGGAAGTCCTCGCCGGCCTCCAGGTGGATGACCGCCTTGTACGTCTCCACCAGCTGGGCGAGGTCGCCGGCGTCCAGGTGGACGTCGTCCGGGACCCCACGCACGTCCTTCAGCTCGGCGAGGGCCCGCTCGAAGTGCGCGGCGCCGACCCCCATGACCGTGCTGCCGAACATCTGGACGAGACGGCGGTAGGAGTCCCAGGCGAAGCGCGCGCTGCCGGACACCTTGGCCAGACCGAGGACGGACTCGTCGTTGAGCCCGATGTCGAGGATCGTCTCCATCATGCCGGGCATGGAGAACCGCGCCCCGGAGCGGACGGACAGCAGCAGCGGATCGTCCGGCCCGCCCAGCAGCCGGCCCGCGGCGGCCTCGACGTCCGACAGGTGCGCGGAGACCTCCTCCCACATGCCCTCGGGCTCGCCGCCGAAGTCCAGGAAGGCCCGGCAGGCCTCGGTGGTGATGGTGAATCCCGGGGGCACCGGCAGTCCGAGACGGGTCATCTCGGCCAGGTTCGCCCCCTTGCCGCCGAGCAGGCCGGCCAGGTCACGGCCGCCCTCGGTGAAGTCGTACACGTAACGCGCCATGACGCTGTGCTCCTCAGGTGGGGGACGTGATGCTTCCAGCGTCGGACCGCGACCCGCCGCACGCGAGATGCCGGCGGTCCCGCCCGCGGGGGCCGGTCGGCCCCGGCCCGCGCCCCGGGATCGCGCCTCGGCCCGCGCCTCGGCCCGCGTCCCGGCCCGTTCAGGGCCGAAAGGACCGCTGTCCGGGCTGTTCGGCCGGGGGGCCGTCGGCCTCCGCCCGGTGCAGGCTGGGGGTGTCAGCAGGTCCCCCGGACCGGGAGGGATACGTCATGCTTCACGACATCGCCGTAGGGGTCGACGGCTCGCCCGCGGGTCTCGCGGCCGCACACTGGGCCGCCCGGGAGGCCGCACGCCGGGGCACCGGGCTCAGGATCGTGCACGCGTGGCACCGCCACCCGCGACCCGCACCGGACGTACCGCTGGACCGCACCGAGCACCAGTGGGCCGAACAGGTGCTGCGGGAGGCGGCCGAAGCCGTCCGCGCGGCACATCCGGATCTGCGGATCACCGAGCGCCTCGTGTGCGACGCCGCGGTGGCCGCCCTGATCGCCACCGCCGCCGAGACCGACCTGCTGGTCCTCGGCTCGCTGGGCCTGGGCGCCGTGGGCGGGTTCGTGACGGGGTCGGTGTCCCAGCGCGTGGTCGCCCGGTCCCCGAAGCCCGTGGTACTGGTGCGGGCGGGCCGGGGCGAGGCGGGCGACCACCTGCCGGCCGTGGACGGCATCGCACCGGAGGAGATCCCCGAGACCCCCTTCCGCCCGGTCGTCCTCGGACTGGACGTCGGCCACCCCTGCGACGAACTCCTCGAGTTCGCCTTCGACGCCGCCCACCGCCGCGGCACCGGCCTGCGCGTGGTGCACGCCTTCCGCGTGCCGAACCGCCCCGCCTTCGACCCGGCGGAGACCGCGGCGCCGGCCGCCGTCGCCGACCCGGCGCCGGGCCCGGAGGCGCTGGCGGCCGAGGAGAGCGCCGTGGCCGCCGTGCTGCGCCCCTGGCGGGAGAAGTACCCGACCGTCCGGGTGACCGGGTCGGTGCGCGAGGGACGGGCCGCCGTCGCGCTGGTGCACGCCGCGAAGGACGCCGGGCTCCTCGTGGTGGGCCGCCGCGCGAGCGGCCACCGCCTCGGGGCCCACACCGGGCCGGTGGCGCACGCGGCCCTGCACCACGTCGGCTGTCCCGTCGCCGTGGTCCCGCACGACTGAGCCCGTCCGCGGGCGGTCCCCCGACCGGTTGGCCGGGGGACCGCCCGCGGCGCTCGTGCGGCGACCACCCGCGGCGCTCGTGCGGCCCGGCCGAACAGGACCGCCCCTGCCCGGCCCGACCGCCCCTGCCCGGCCCGACCGCCCCTGACCGACCGGCCCGGCACGGCGCTCGACGGACCCCGGACCGGTCGTCCCCTTGCCGCAGGCCGTCCCCTGCTGCCGGCTGCGGCTCCCGCCGGCTGCGACTCCCGCGGCAGGCGGCGCACGGTTGCCCGCAGTCCGGCCGGCCCATCACCGTCCCCCGTCCAGGGCGACGACCGACGCCGGGCCGGGTGGCGTTGGGCCGAGCGTCGTCGCGCCGGGTGGCGTCGGCCGTCGCCGGGGCGAGCGGTGACGGGTGGTGCACGGTTGTCCGCTGCCCGGCCGGCCCTCCGCCGTTCCTCGCTCAGGCCGACGACCGACGCCGGGCCGGGTGGCGACGGGCCGAACGGCGACGGGCGGTGCCGGACAGCGCCGGGCCCGCCCGCGGGGAGCCCGACGGCACCCGCCCCGGCCGTCCTCCCGCTCCACCCCGCCCCGCGCCCGATCACCGCCCGGCGGCCCGCTCGCCCGACGGCCCGCCCGACCGGCCGAGGAGCCGGCGGCGCGCGGGCCGAAGGTCCCGGGACAGCGGGGCCGGGCGGGACCCGCGCGTGCACTGACCGGCACTGCCCGCCGCCGGCCGGAACGAGCAACATCGTCAGCGAGACAACGGCTCACCGAGAGGACCCGTGATGACCACGACGATGACAGCCGGCCCCCGCACCGCCGACGCCTGGCGGGAGTTCCGCGGCGGCACCTGGCGCGAACGCATCGACGTGCGCGACTTCATCCAGTCCAACTACACCCCGTACGAGGGTGACGCGGCCTTCCTGAGCGGTCCCACGGACCGTACGCGGGCCGTCTGGGAGAAGGTCAGCGCGCTGTTCCCCGAGGAGCGTGAGCGCGGCATCCTCGACGTGGACACCGCGACCCCCTCGACGATCACCTCGCACGCCCCCGGCTGGATCGACCGCGACCGCGAGCTGATCGTCGGCCTGCAGACCGACGCCCCGCTCAAGCGCGCGATCATGCCGAACGGCGGCCTGCGCATGGTGCAGAACGGCCTGAAGGCGTACGGCTACGAGGCCGACCCGTTCGTGGACAAGGTCTTCGGGACCTACCGCAAGACCCACAACGACGGTGTCTTCGACGCCTACACCCCCGCCATGAAGGCGGCCCGCAGGGTCGGCATCATCACCGGACTCCCCGACGCGTACGGCCGCGGCCGCATCATCGGCGACTACCGGCGCGTCGCGCTGTACGGCACCGACCGGCTGATCGAGGCCAAGCGCGCCGAACGCGCGGGACTCGACGCCCGGCCTTCGAGCGAACACGTCATCCGGGACCGCGAGGAACTGGCCGAGCAGGTCCGGGCGCTGGCCGAGCTGACCCGCATGGCGGCGACCTACGGCTGCGACGTCTCCCGGCCGGCGGCCACCGCCCACGAGGCCGTGCAGTGGCTGTACCTCGGCTACCTGGCGGCGGTGAAGGAGCAGAACGGCGCGGCGATGTCGCTCGGACGCACCTCCACCTTCCTGGACGTCTACCTCCAGCGGGACCTGGACGAAGGCGTCCTCGACGAGGCACGCGCCCAGGAGCTGATCGACGACTTCGTCATCAAGCTGCGGATCGTCCGCTTCCTGCGCACCCCCGAGTACGACGCCCTGTTCTCCGGCGACCCGACGTGGGTGACGGAGTCGATCGGCGGCATCGGCGCGGACGGCCGCCCCCTGGTCACCCGCACCTCCTTCCGCTTCCTGCAGACCCTGTACAACCTCGGACCCGCTCCCGAGCCGAACCTGACCGTGCTGTGGTCGCCGGGGCTGCCGGCGGGCTTCAAGGAGTTCTGCGCCCAGGTCTCCATCGACACCAGCGCCGTCCAGTACGAGTCGGACGAGCTGATGCGCCCGCGCACCGGCGACGACACGGCGATCGCCTGCTGCGTCTCCGCGATGGCGGTGGGCCGGCAGATGCAGTTCTTCGGCGCCCGCGTCAACCTCGCCAAGGCACTGCTGTACGCCGTCAACGGCGGCCGGGACGAGATGACCGGAGACCAGATCACCCCCGAGATGCCCCCGCTGACCGGCGAGTACCTGGACTACGACGAACTGACCGCCGCCTACGACAAGGTCCTGGACTGGCTGGCGCAGACCTACGTCGACGCGCTCAACGTCATCCACTACATGCACGACAAGTACGCCTACGAGCGCATCGAGATGGCCCTCCACGACTACCCGGTCCACCGCTTCATGGCCTGCGGCATCGCCGGCCTCTCGGTCGCCGCCGACAGCCTGTCCGCCGTGAAGCACGCCCGGGTGCGGGTCGTCCGGGACGCCACCGGGCTGGCCGTGGACTTCCGCACCGAGGGCGAGTTCCCGGCCTACGGCAACAACGACGACCGCGCCGACGTCCTCGCCGTCGACCTGGTGGAGTCGTTCATGGCGAAGGTGCGCAAGCACCCCACCTACCGGGACGCCGAGCACACCCAGTCGGTCCTGACCATCACCTCCAACGTCGTCTACGGCAAGCACACCGGCAACACCCCCGACGGCCGGCGGGCCGGACAGCCCTTCGCGCCGGGCGCGAACCCGATGAACGGACGGGACCGGCACGGCGTGGCCGCCTCGGCCCTGTCGGTGGCCAAGCTGCCGTACGAGGCGGCGCGGGACGGCATCTCGCTGACGACGACCATCACCCCGGAGGGACTGGGGCACGTCCCCGAGGAGCGCGCCGGGCACCTGGTCGGCATCCTCGACGGCTACATGTCCGCCGGAGGGTTCCACATGAACGTCAACGTCCTGAACCGGGCCACGCTCGAGGACGCGATGGCCCACCCCGAGAAGTACCCGGAGCTGACGATCCGGGTCTCCGGATACGCCGTCAACTTCGTCCGCCTGACCCGCGAGCAGCAGCTCGACGTGATCAGCCGCACCTTCCACGGGGCGCTGTGAACACCGCCGTCGGCCGCACGAAGGGCCGGATCCACTCCTGGGACCTGTCCACCGGCGTGGACGGTCCCGGGACCCGGTTCGTCCTCTTCGTCAGCGGCTGCCCGCTGCGCTGCCTGTACTGCGCCAACCCGGACACCTGGCACATGCGGGACGGGCGGGAGGCGACCGTCGACGAGGTGATGGCGGAGATCGACAAGTACCGGGCGTTCCTCACCGCGGCCGGCGGCGGAGTCACCCTCACCGGCGGGGAGCCCCTGCTCCAGCCCGCCCTGACCGGCGCCGTGCTGCGCCGCTGCAAGGAGGCCGGACTGCACACGGCGCTGGACACCTCCGGGTTCCTGGGCGTCCGCGCGACGGACGAACTGCTCGCCGACGTCGACCTGGTGCTGCTGGACGTCAAGTCCTTCGACGTCCCCACCTACCGGAAGCTGACCGGCGGCGAGGTGGTCCCCACCCTCAACTTCGCCACCCGCCTCGACCGGCTGGGCAAGCGGATGTGGGTCCGGTACGTGCTGGTCCCCGGCTGGACCGACGACCCCGAGGCCGTCGACGGGCTGGCCCGTTTCCTGTCCGGCCTCGACAGCGTGGAGCGGGTCGACGTGCTGCCCTTCCACAAGCTCGGGGCGGCCAAGTACGACGCCCTGGGCATCCCCTTCCCGCTGCGGGACACCCCCGTCCCCGACGCGGCCCTGGTGGACCGGGTCCGCGGCCAGTTCCGCGCGCACGGGCTGACGGCCCACTGACCGGCGCCTCGGCCGGCCCGGCGCCTCGGCCGGCCCGGCGCCTCGGCCGGCCCGGCGCCTCGGCCGGACCAGGGTGCGGTCCGGCGCGGGAGGCGAGAGGGGCCGTTGGGCCCAAGCGCGGGCCGATGCCGGGGCCGTTCGACCCTAGTCGCAGGGGGGTGCCCGCCAGCGATCATGTGGCAGCGGCCGGGAGTGCCGCGCCATCCACCGTGCACAGGGCCCGGCCCTGCAGTGCTGCGACCCGTGCGTGCTTCCCGGCCCTCGAGCCACATGAACAGATGGGGAGGACGCCGTCCGATGGACGAGGCGCAGTTGGACCAGGTGACACACGCGGGAGACGCCCCGAGGCGTCCCGCGCCCCGCGAGGCCGCCCCGGCCGTGCGGGCGGCGGCCCGGCCGGCCCGGCCGTCCTGGGCGGAGTGGCTGACGACCACCGACCACAAGAAGATCGGGACGCTGTACCTGGTCACCGCGTTCGTGTTCTTCGTCGTCGGCGGCGTGATGGCCTTGATGATGCGCGCCGAACTCGCCCGCCCCGGGCTGCAGATCATGTCGAACGAGCAGTTCAACCAGGCGTTCACGATGCACGGCTCGATCATGCTGCTGATGTTCGCCATGCCGCTGTTCACCGGCTTCGCCAACTGGATCATGCCGTTGCAGATCGGCGCCCCGGACGTGGCCTTCCCCCGGCTGAACATGCTGGCCTACTGGCTGTTCCTGTTCGGGTCGTCGATCGCGGCGTTCGGCTTCCTCACCCCCGAGGGCGCGGCCGACTTCGGATGGTTCCTGTACGCCCCGCTGTCCGACGCCGTCCACTCGCCCGGGATCGGGTCCGACATGTGGATCATGGGCGTCGCGCTCTCGGGCTTCGGCTCGATCCTGGGCGCGGTCAACTTCATCACCACCATCATCTGCATGCGCGCGCCCGGCATGACCATGTTCCGCATGCCGATCTTCACCTGGAACGTCCTGCTGACCGCCGTACTGATCCTGCTCGTCTTCCCGGTCCTGGCGGCGGCCCTGTTCGCCCTGGAGTGCGACCGCAAGTTCGGCAGCCACGTCTTCGACCCGGCCAACGGCGGCGCGCTGCTGTGGCAGCACCTGTTCTGGTTCTTCGGCCACCCCGAGGTGTACATCCTGGCGCTGCCGTTCTTCGGCATCGTCTCCGAGGTGATCCCGGTCTTCTCCCGCAAGCCGATGTTCGGCTACATGGGCCTGATCGGCGCCACCATCGCCATCGCGGGCCTGTCGGTGACGGTCTGGGCGCACCACATGTACGTCACCGGCGGTGTGCTGCTGCCGTTCTTCTCCTTCATGACGTTCCTGATCGCGGTGCCCACCGGGGTGAAGTTCTTCAACTGGATCGGCACGATGTGGAAGGGGTCGCTGAGTTTCGAGACCCCGATGCTGTGGACGACGGGCTTCCTGATCACGTTCGTCTTCGGCGGACTGACCGGCGTCATCCTCGCCTCGCCGCCCATGGACTTCCACCTGTCCGACTCGTACTTCGTGGTGGCGCACTTCCACTACACGGTGTTCGGCACCGTCGTGTACGCCATGTTCGCCGGCTTCCACTTCTGGTGGCCGAAGTTCACCGGCAAGATGCTCGACGAGCGCCTCGGCAAGATCACCTTCTGGACCCTCACGGTCGGCTTCCACCTCACCTTCCTGGTCCAGCACTGGCTCGGCACCGAGGGCATGCCGCGCCGCTACGCCGACTACCTCGCCGCCGACGGGTTCACCGCCCTCAACACCCTGTCCACGATCGGCTCGTTCCTGCTGGGCCTGTCGATCCTGCCGTTCTTCTACAACGTGTGGAAGACCGCCAGGTACGGCAAGCCGGTCCAGGTCGACGACCCGTGGGGCTACGGCCGCTCCCTGGAGTGGGCGACCTCCTGCCCGCCGCCGCGCCACAACTTCACCTCGCTCCCGCGGATCCGCTCCGAGTCGCCGGCGTTCGACCTGCACCACCCGGAGATCGCCGAGACCGAAACGGCGGCGTGAGCCGTGGCACAGCCCGTCCTGGCCCTGGGCACCGCCCTGGTGACCGCCTCCGGCTGCGTCTGGTACCTGCCCGCCCTCGCGGAGGTGCGGGCGGGGGCCGACCGTCCCGACTCCCGCCGCAACGCGGCGGCGGCCTGCCTGAGCGGGTGGGCCACGGTCGCGGGCCTCACTGTCCTGCTGCTGGTCGCCGAGACGTGGCGGCTGCCCGTGGCCCTGGCCGGAGCGGGCGCGGCCGTCACGGCCTGCCTCCGGATCCGCGCGGCCGCGCAACGCCGGCGTGAGGTGCGCGAGACCCTGCGCGACTGGGCGCTGCTGGGCCAGGCCCCGCCCCGGCCCGCCCGCCGCCTCGCCACCCTCTTCGTCGCTCTCCTGGGCGTCGGCCTGGCCGCCGCGTCGGCCTCGGCGGTACTCGTGACGGCCGGCGGCACCGGCTCCGGCCGGACCTGGGCGGCGATCGCCGCCCCCGCCGGAGTGACGGTCCTGTCCCTGGCCGTCGCGATCGGCTGGGCGGGCCTGGCCCGCCGCGGCGCGCGGCACCTTCCGGGGCAGCGGCACCGGGACCGGTGACGAACGGCCCGGGCGGTGTCACCAGCAATCCTGGTGACACCGCCCGGGCCGTTGCCGGTTGCCGTGGCCGGGTGCGCGGCGACCGGCCGCGCCCCGGTCTCACCGGCGGTGCACGGTCTCCAGCGCGGCGGCCAGCACGTGCGGATCGTGGTGGCCCCTGTACACCTCGGGCGGCCCCGAGGGCAGGCCGAGGAGCTGCGCCACGGCCGTCCACGCGGTGCGCACGGAGTACTCGACGGTGAAGACGACGTCGTCGGGCACCTCCGCGAACTGGCCGATGAAGGCGAGGTTGACCGAGCCGTCCGGCACGACCTTCGGGCGGTCGTGGCGGCGGCGGGCCAGGAACTGACTGGTGACGTACGGCATGAGGCACGGCACGACGGTGGACGTCCTGCGGACCCGGTCCCGCACCGCCTCGTCGAACGGCAGGTGGTACAGCACCTCTTCGAGGATCTCCCGCCCGGAGCACATCGTCATCGGCTTCGGCGTGTGGTTGCCCGCGCGGCCCGGGAACAGGCCGTAGCCCCACCACACCGAGACGCCGTCGGGCTGGTCGCGGTAGACCGGCTGGCGCTGGGCGACGATCGTGAGCAGCCAGTTGGAGCCGGTGAAGGTCATCAGGCCGCCCCGGCCGGTCTCGCGGCCGCTGAACTCCGCGAGCGCGTCCAGGAAGGCCGGGTCCCCGGCGGTGACCGTGAACGACTCCCAGCGGGACTCCTTGACGCGCTTGTCGAAGGCGGCCGGGTTCCCGAAGTCGGCACGGCCGCGCGACAGCCGGTGCCACAGCAGCCAGGCGTCCGAGCGGTGCGGGTGCTCGGGCGGCGCGGCGGTGTGGGAGCCGAGGCTGGAGGCGTCGGTCATGGACCCGTTGGTCACCAGGACCAGGTCCTCGGGGGCCACGGCGATCCTCTCCTCCCGTCCGTGCCGGGAGAGGTGGACGGTCTCGACCGTGGTGCTCCGGTGCCCCGGCGCGAGCCCGAGGTCGGTGACGTGGCAGCCGGTGTGCACGGTGACGCCCCGTTCGCGCAGCCACGCGCTCAGCGGACGCACGAGGGAGTCGTACTGGTTGTAGCGGGTGCGCTGGACGCCCGACAGGGAGGCGAGCCCGGGGAGGAGGTGGACGAAGCGCCTGAGGTAGCGGCGGAACTCGATCGCGCTGTGCCAGGGCTGGAAGGCGAACGTGGTGCACCACAGGAACCAGAAGTTCGTGGTGAAGAAGTGCTCGCCGAAGCAGTCGCTGATCCGCTTGCCCTCGAAGTGCCCCTCGGGCGCGGCCAGACAGCGCACCAGGTCCACGCGGTCGCGTTCGGAGAACCCCATCGAGCGGGTGTCGACGATCTTCCCGTCCCCGTCGACGAGCCGTGCGATGTCGTCCCAGGCGAACTCCTCGTGCCCGGAACGGATTTCCTCCGTGACCGACACCGCGGGGTCGTCGAGGGAGGGAATGCCGGACAGCAGGTCGTACGTGCAGCGGTACTCGGCCTCGAACATCCGCCCGCCGCGCAGGGTGTAGCCGGCCTCGGGAGTGCCGCCCGCGTCCAGGCTGCCGCCGATGTCGCGCTTCTCCTCGAAGAGGTGGATGTCCGAACCGTCGAACCCGCCCTCGCGGATCAGGAACGTGGCCGCGGCGAGTGCCGCCACCCCGCTGCCCACCAGATACGCCTTGGCCATCACACGACTCCTCGTTCCGGTCACCTGGTCGGGGACCCACGGCCCCAGCCTCTCCCGCGCGGGCCGGTGCCGTCAGGGGCCGTTGGTCACCGGCGCGGTCCGAACGGCCCGGACCCCGCCTTCTGCCGAGCCCTCTGCCGGGCATGCGAAGGGCCCGGCCGGTGAACCGCCACCGACCGGGCCCGTGTCCACCGCGGCCCCACTCCGCGGTGTCCTCCCCCCGCCGTCAGGCCGCCGTGCCGGGCAGCCACAGGTCGGGACCGAAGACCTCGTAGCGGATGCTCCGGGCCGCGACCCCGGCGCGCAGCAGCTGCGCGCGCGCCTCGCGCATGAACGGCAGCGGGCCGCACAGGAACACCGTGGAGTCGGCGGGCACGTCGATGCCGTCGAGGTCCATCAGGCCTTCGCGGGCGTCGGGTTCCTCCGTGCCGGGACGCTCGTACCAGAACACGGAGCGCGCGTTCGGCAGCCGCTCGACGAGCGCGCGGGTGTCGGCGCGCAGGGCGTGGTCGGCGGGGGAGCGGTCGGCGTGCAGGACGAGCACCGGGCGGGTCGCACCCAGGGCTTCGAGGTGGGCCAGGATGCCCGTCATGGGGGTGCCGCCGATGCCCGCGGAGACCAGCGTGACCGGGGTGCCGGCGTCGGCCGGTTCGTCGAGGAAGACGTCGCCGAAGGGCGCGGAGAGCGTCAGTTCGCCGCCTTCGCGGACCTGCTCGTGGAGCAGCCCGGAGACCTCGCCGTCCGGCGTCCCGGCCGTCCCGGCGACCCGCTTGACGGTGATCCGCCGCAGGTCGCCGCCCGGGTCGCCGGACAGGCTGTACTGGCGCAGCTGGTGCACGCCGTCGGCCATCCGGACCCGGACGCTCACGTACTGGCCCGCCCGCGCCCGCGGCGCCGGCCGGCCGTCGGCGGGACGGAGCAGGAAGGACACCACGTCCGGGGTCTCGGTACGGCGTTCGACGACCGTCCACTGCCGCCACACCTTGCCGGGCTCCACGCCCGCGTCCTGGTACAGGCGGGCCTCCCGGCCGATCAGGGCGCCGGCCATCAGCCAGTACACCTCGTCCCAGGCGGCCGCCACCTCCGCGGTGACGGCGTCGCCGAGAACCTCGGCTATCGCGCCGAAGAGGTACTTGTGCACGATCGTGTACTGGTCGTCGGTGACACCGACGGCGGCGTGCTTGTGGGCGATGCGGTCCAGCAGGGTGTCCGGGCGGGTGTCCGGGTCCTCGAGGAGCGCGGTGGCGAACCCGGCGATCGAACCGGCGAGGGCGCGGCGCTGCGCCCCGCTGGCCTGGTTGCCGCGGTTGAACATTCCGTCGAGCAGTTCCGGCCGGTCGCGGAACATCGCGCCGTAGAAGCGGGTGGTGATCTCGTCGAGCGCGCCGGCCACGGCGGGCAGGGTCGCACGGATCACGGCGGCGGATTCTGCGGACAGCATGGAGCCTCCCGGGCAGGGGGACGAGGGGGAAGTGCGCCGCGTCGCGTCGGGCGGCACCTTCTGTGTAGCAGGCACCCGGCCGTGTTTCGGCGCCGTTTCACGCCATCGGCCGAAGTAGGGCCGAACGGCCCTGCGGATCCGGGCACATCGGCCCCCGCGGTCCGCTCCGGCCCGGGACCGGTCGGCACCGGGACGGCCTCCCGCCCGGCCCTGTCCCGTGCGCCCCGCGGGGGTGCGTGCCGGGACCGGGGACCTACCGGTCGCGGCACCACGTCCGGTACGCGGCCACGGCCGTCGGCAGGGTGGGGAAGACGCGGTCACGGCCCACGGTCCCGGTGAGCCCGTACGCCGTCAGGTCGTCCAGCAGGTCCTGCTTGACGCGGGCCAGGGCGAAGACGATGCCGCGGTGGGTGAGTTCGCGCCGCAGGGCGTCCAGCGCGTCCAGAGCGGTGATGTCGACCTCCACGTTGGCCTCGGCGTTGAGGACGAACCAGCGGACCGGGTCCGGCTGCTCGTCGACGGCGGCCAGGGCGCGGTGGCGGAAGTCCTCGGCGTTGGCGAAGAAGAGGGGGGAGTCGTAGCGGTAGACCACCAGGCCGGGGATCGTGCGGGCCTGCGGGTAGTCGTCGACGTCGTGCATGCCCGCGACACCGGGAACCAGGCCCTGGACGGCGTCGTGCGGGCGGGCCACCCGGGAGAGCAGCTCGGCCACGGACAGGCCGACGGCGACCAGCACGCCGTACAGGATGTCCAGGGCGAGGACCCCGGCCAGACAGCCGAGCGCCAGCAGGAGTTCGCGGCGCCGGAAGGACGCCAGGCGCCGGAACCCCGCCAGGTCGATCATGCGGACGGCCGCGTAGACCACGAGCGCTCCGAGGACCACGGTGGGGGTCCGGGACAGCAGCGGGCTCAGGAACAGCAGGACGGAGAGGACGGCCGCCCCGGCGACCAGCGAGTACGCCTGGCTGCGCGCGCCGGCCGAGGCGGCGAGCGCGGTGCGGCTGGCGCTGCTGCTGACCGGGAAGCCGTGCAGCGCGCCGGCGCCCAGGTTGGCGGCCCCGAGGGCGAGGAACTCCTGGTTGGCGTCGAGCTCGGGGCCCTCGTCGTCGCGCCGGGTGTAGGCCCGCGCGGTGAGGATGAAGTCGGTGTAGCCGACCAGGAGGACCCCGACGGCGGGAAGCACCAGCCGGGGCAGCTCCGCCAGGCTCGGCAGCGTCGCGGCGGGCAGGCCCGAGGGAACGTCGCCGATCACCTTGATGCCGAACCGGTCGTCCAGGCCGAGGAGGGAGACCGCCGCCGTCGCGGCCGCCACGACGAGCAGGGGGCCGGGGACGGTACGGAAGAGACGGGCCACGGCGAACAGGGCCGCGAGCGCCACGACGGCACCCACCACCGTGGCGACGTGCACGCGTCCCAGGTGCGTGACGAACGACCACAGCTGGGGGAAGAAGGCGGAACCCGTCGTGGGGACACCGGTCAGCTTGGGCAGCTGGTCCACGATCATGATCAGGGCCACGCCGCCCAGGTACCCGATCAGCACCGGCCGGGACAGCAGGTCCGCGACGAAGCCGAGCCGCGCCGCCCACGCCAGCACGCACAACAGGCCGACCGCGAGCGCCAGGGTGGCGGCCAGCGCCGCGTACCGGGCCGGATCCCCCGCGGCGAGCGGTCCCACCACCGTCGCCGTCATCAGGGCGGTCGTCGATTCGGGGCCGACCGACAGCAGGCGGGACGAGCCGAACACGGCGTACAGGCCGAGCGCGGGCAGGATCGCCCACAGTCCGGCGACCGGCGGCAGGCCGGCCACCCCGGCGTACGCCATCACCTGCGGCACGAGGTACGCGGCCACGGTCAGCCCGGCCAGGACGTCGCCCCTCAGCCACGCGCGCCGGTAACCGCGCAGCGCGCCGAGTCCGGGCAGCAGACGGCGCCACCCGTGGCCGCGGCGGACGGAACTCTCGGACATGATCCTCCTCGCGCCGAAGGATCTCACGGACGCCGGCGCCCCCGGCAGGCCGCGCGCGGCGGTGCGACGCGCTGCGGCCCAGCGAGCCCGGCCGGGCCCCCGGCCGGGGACCTGCGGTCTCCGCACCGCCCCCGCGGACGCCGAGGTGCGCCGGCGCACCGTCGGGGGCCGTGCCCGTGGGGTCCCGCCCGGCGCCCCTCGCGCCGCCCGTCCCGTGGCGGTCGTACCGCACCGGCGGCACGACCGCCACCGGGCGGTCTAGGGCGTGTTTCGAAAGTCCCTCCCCCAGAGGGGGTGCCCCCAGCCCGGCGGCGCCTGGCACGCACTCCCCCAGAGGGGGCACCCCCAGCCGCGTTGTCGGGATCGCCCCGATACAACCAGTATCGGGGCGACCCTCCGCCTTGCGATCGCACGCACCAGACGCCGCCGGGCCTGCCCTTCGGGCAGACGACGCCACTTTCGAAACACGCCCTAGAGCCCCGCCGCGTGGTCGGGGACGTAGGTCCGCAGATCGCGCGGCGAGCGCTGGTAGCCGGTCGACGACGGCCGGGGCGGCAGCTCGAGCACCGGCGGCGGCACCTCGTGGTACGGCACGGAGTCCAGGAGATGCGCGATCATGTTCAGCCGCGCCCGGCGCTTGTCGTCGCTCTCCACCACGAACCACGGCGCCTCGACGATGTCGGTGTGCACCATCATCTCGTCCTTGGCCCGGGAGTACGCCTCCCAGCGGGTGATCGACTCCAGGTCCATGGGGGACAGCTTCCAGCGGCGCAGGGGGTCCTCCAGCCGTCGCCGGAAACGCTCCTGCTGCTCGGTGTCGCTCACCGAGAACCAGTACTTGCGCAGCAGGATGCCGTCCTCGACCAGCATCCGCTCGAAGATCGGGCACTGCCGCAGGAACAGCTGGTGCTCCTCCTTGGTGCAGAAGCCCATCACGTGCTCGACACCGGCCCGGTTGTACCAGGAACGGTCGAGGAGGACGATCTCCCCGGCCGCCGGCAGGTGCTCCACGTACCGCTGGAAGTACCACTGGGTCCGCTCGCGCTCGGTCGGCTTCGGCAGCGCCGCGATCCGCGCCACGCGGGGGTTGAGGTGCTCGGCGACCCGCTTGATGGTGCCGCCCTTGCCCGCCGCGTCCCGGCCCTCGAACACCACCACCAGCCGGGCGCCCTCGGCGCGCACCCACTCCTGGAGCTTCACCAACTCCGTCTGCAGGCGCAGCAGCTCCCGCTCGTACGCCGCGCGGGGCACCTTCGCCGCCCTCTTGCCGGTCATGCCGCCTCCCTCGCCCGATGTCCTGCGTCGATGCCCCCAACGTAATCGCCCGCTCCCGGTGCGAGGAGCGGGACCCGTGCCGGCCGGCCGCGCGACGACGGGGCGTTCTCCGGCGGGGCCGGGACCCATGGCCCTCGCTCCCGCGCACCCGTCCGGCTCACCGTGGGAGGAGGTGACACCGCTGGACCAGGCGAAGGACGGGCTGCCCCATGTACTCCGACGACGGCTTCCGCGAACTCGAACGGCACGACTGCCTGCGGCTGATGGCCCGGGCGCCCGTCGGCCGCGTCGTCTACACCCGGCGGGCCCTGCCCGCCGTGCTGCCGGTCGGTTTCGCCCTGGACCGCGACGGCGCCGTCCTGCTGCGCACCTCCGCGGCCTCGGAACTGGCCCGCGCGCTCGACGGCGCGGTGGTGGCCTTCGAGACCGACGAGGTCGACGCCGCCCGGCACTCCGGCTGGAGCGTCGTCGTCACCGGGCGGGCCACGGTGGTGACCGACCCGGCCGAACTCGACCGCCTGGCCCGCACCGGCCCGGACTCCCGGGTGCCCGCGCCGCGGGAGGTCCTCGTCCGCATCGAACCCGAACTGGTCACCGGGCGGGAGCTGGCCGCGGGCCGCTCCCCGTACGGGCTGCACCTCATCGCCTGAACACCGGCCCCGATCCCGAACAGCCCGGCGCGCAGGGGCCGTTCGGCCCGTGGTCCGGGGTCCTGCAGCCCCTCTCGGGGAAGTCGGCGACGCGGGACATTGAAGGTGCAACGAGAGTCCGCCGCCACCGCCGCCTCCCACCCCTCGAAAGGGATGAGCATCATGGCACTCCACGACCACCCGCACCGGCACCAGGGATTCCGCCTCTCCTTCCCGGGCCGGACCTCGACGGCCCCCGCCCCCGCCTCCGCCTCCGCCGACGAGGCGACCGCCGCGGCCACCGCCACGCGGGCGTACGTGTTCGCCGGCCTTCGCCTGCTGACCGGCTTCGTCTTCCTGTGGGCCTTCCTCGACAAGACCTTCGGTCTCGGCTACGCCACCGGCTCCGGCAAGGGGTGGATCGACGGCGGTTCGCCGACGAAGGGGTTCCTCGGCTCCGTCGCCGTGGGTCCGATGGAGTCCACCTTCCACGACTGGGCCGGCGCGGTCTGGGCGGACTGGCTGTTCATGCTCGGCCTGCTCGGCATCGGCGTCGCCCTGGTCGCGGGCATCGGCCTGCGGCTCGCCGCGGCCGCCGGGACCGTGATGATGGCGCTCATGTGGGTCGCGGAGTGGCCGCCGGCCCAGCACCTCTCCGACGGCGCGCCGAGCATGTCGACCAACCCCTTCGCCGACTACCACCTCGTCTACGCCCTCGTCCTGATCGCCCTGGCCGCCGCGGGCGCCGGAGCCACCTGGGGCCTGGGCGGGATCTGGGCGCGGCTCCCCTTCGTCAGCCGCAACCGCTGGCTCCTGTGAGGACCCCGTGAGCGCACGGACCGGAAGCACCTCCGCCCACCGGCGGCGGTGCTTCCGGTCGTCCGTGTCCCGGGTCCGTGCCCCGGCCGGACCGGGCGCTTCCCGGAATGGGACGATCGGGTGGCCGGGCGGCAGCACGACGGGCGGCCGGGCGGCGGACGGGGCACCGGGGCGAGTGGGGCCGGTCGGCCCTGGCCCTTCGGCCCGGTATCGAGCAGGATCTACTGGGACAATGGCCGGCAGTACCCGTTCGGGCGACGAGACCCGGCCGGAATGCGGACGATGACGATGCGGAACAAGGAGTATCTGATGGCGGACGGCGAGCAGCCCGGACCCGGCAACCCGATCCGGGTCTTCCTGCTGGACGATCACGAGGTGGTTCGGCGCGGGGTGCACGACCTGCTCGACGACGAGCCGGACATCACCGTGGTCGGCGAGGCCGCCACCGCCGAGCAGGCCCTGGTGCGCGTGCCCGCGCTGCGCCCCCAGGTCGCCGTGCTCGACGTGCGCCTCCCGGACGGCGACGGCGTGTCCGTGTGCCGGGAGCTGCGCTCCCAGATGCCGGACCTGGCCTGCCTGATGCTCACCTCGTTCGACGACGAGGAGGCGCTGCTGGACTCGATCATGGCGGGCGCCTCCGGCTACGTGCTGAAGCAGATCCAGGGCTCCGACCTGGTGTCGGCGGTGCGCACGGTGGCCGCCGGCCAGTCCCTGCTCGACCCCAGCGCCACCGCCAAGCTGATGGCCCGCCTGCGCCAGGGTCAGGAGCCGGAGCCCGAGCCCGACGCCCTGCCGGGCCTGACGGAGCGGGAGCGGGAGATCCTGGCCCTCATCGGTGAGGGACTGACCAACCGCCAGATCGGCCAGCGGCTGTACCTGGCGGAGAAGACGGTGAAGAACCACATCTCCCGGCTGCTGGCCAAGCTCGGGGTGGAGCGCCGGATCCAGGCCGCCGTGATCGCGACCCAGGCCCAGGACCGGCTCCGGCAAGAAGGCCGCTGAGACCGCCGGGCGAGCCGCGGGGCCGTACGCCTCCCGGCTCGCCCCGCCGTGTCCCGCCACCCTCCCCGCCCCTTTTCCCCTCCCCGGCGGCGCCCCGGCCGCGCCCCGGCACCTCGCCGCCCGTGGCGGCCATGGCGCCCGTGGCCGCAGGACGAGGACGGGAGGGCCGACCGGCCCCGGCTCGGGGACCATGGGGACATTGCGGACCCCGCCCTCCGCGTGGTGTGTGGTGGGTGGGGAAGGAACATCGACCGTGCGCCGGAACGCACACGGTCCCGCCGGCCGGAGCACCCGGCGGGCGGGACCGGTGTCACCCCGGCGCCGTGCGAGGAGGAAGCCATGGCCGAGCGACCGCTCGACGCGAACACGGTGAGCGCGCTGGTGGCCGAGGCCGCCACGGCACCGTCCATGCACAACGCGCAGCCCTGGCGGTTCCGCTGGCTGAGCGGCGAGCGCGTCCTGCTGCTGCGGGCCGACCCGGAGCGGGCCATGCCCCGCTCCGACCCCGACAACCGGGCGCTGTACATCGGGTGCGGGGCCGCCCTGTTCAACCTGCGGGTCGCCGCCGCCCACGCGGGCCTCGTGCCGCGGACGACACTGCTGCCCGAGCCGGACGACCCCCTGCTGCTCGCCGCCGTCCGCCTGACCGACGCGGCCGGGACCGCGGATGCCACGGACGCCGAGGGCGCCGCCGACGTCGCGGGGCTGGCGCGGCTGCACCCGGCGATCCGGCAGCGGCACACCAGCCGCCATCCCTTCGCCGAGAAGGACATCCCCGAGGACGTGCGGGCCGCGCTGCGGGACGCCGCCGCGCGGGAGGGGGCCGGGCTGGACTTCCCCGGCCCGTGGCACGTCGAGACCGTGCTCGACCTGGTGCGCGACGCCGAGAGCCGCGACGTCCTCGCCCCGCACGTCAACGAGGACCTGGTGCGCTGGACGCGGCTCGGAACCGAGGCGGACACCGCCGTCGACGGTGTCCCCGAGTACGCGTTCGGGCCGCGCAGCCGGGACGGCAGGGCCCCGGTACGGGACTTCTCGGGCCGCCGGCAGGTGGCCGACCGCGGCACCACCGAATTCGAGCGCACCCCGCTGCTCGTCCTGCTGAGCACCCCCGGCGACGGTCCCGCCGACTGGCTGCGGGGCGGCCAGGCCATGGAACGCGTCCTGCTGGAGGCCACGCTGGCGGACCTGGCCACCTCGCTGACCTCGCACGCCCTGGAGGACCGCACCCTGCGCCTGCTGACCCGCGATCCGGGATCGGGCGCCGGCAGCGTACAGATGGTGCTGCGCATCGGCTACGGCCCGCGGGGCCCGGCCACCCCCCGCCGCCCGGTCCGGGACGTGCTGGAGTTCGCATGAGCGGGACCGGCTGATCGGGCCGCCGTCCCGCACGGGTGGGACGGCGGCCCCACCAGCCGGTCGTACGGGCGGGACGGCGGCCCGATCGCGGCGGGCCGGGCGGGTCGGGCCGGGCGGGTCGGGCCGGGCAGACCCGGCCGGAAGGGATGCCGGGGGGCGGGGGCCGAACGTCCCGGCCCGGGGGACCGGCGGCCCGGTCACAGCAGGCTGCTCCAGTACGGCCAGAAGCGGGTGAGCACGAGCAGCACGATCACCCCGTACCAGGCGCCCAGGAGCATCCAGTGGGTGTCCCGGACGACCGCCCACGCTCCCGGGGGGATCCGGACGATCCCCCGTTCCAGGCAGTGCAGGGCGGCGTACCAGAACAGGGCGATGGTCACGACCCAGACGACGGCGCAGTAGGGGCAGAGCTTGTCGAGCGTGTACAGCGACTGGCCGATCAGCCAGTGGACGAACACCACCCCCGCGAGCGCTCCGGCGGTGAGCGCGAGCCACAGCCGGCGGTGCAGGCGTGCTCCCGAGAGCACGGCGACCCCCAGCGCGGTCACCGCGGCGAACGCGCCCAGCCCCAGCAGCATGTTGGGAAACCCGAACAGGCTGCCCTGGGAGCTGGACATGACGCTGCCGCAGCTCACCACGGGACTGATGTTGCAGGGCGGCCGGTAGGACGGGTCGCGCAGCAGCCGCCAGTCGTCCACGGTGAGCTGGAAGGAGGCCAGCCAGCCGACGGTCCCGGTGAGGACCATCACCCGTCCCGTGCGGCGGCTCGCCCCCACCGCGGACGGGCGCCGGGCTGCCGGGGCGTCCGGCGCGCCGGGGGCGTCGGGGGCGAGCGCGGGCCCGTGACTCATGCGGATCGCCGGGAGCCCGCGGCCGGACGGCCGCGGCCGCCCGCCCTCGCGCCCGGAACCGGAACCGGAGCCGGCGCGGTGCGCCGCCGGTAGACCAGGTACGGGCGGGCGAGGTACCCGATCGGCGCGCTCCACACGTGGACGAGCCGGGTGAACGGCCAGGCCGCGAAGAGCAGGAAGGCGGACAGGGCGTGCAGCTGGAACAGCAGCGGGGCCCCGGCGATCGCCTCCGGCTCCGGCTGGAGGACGAACAGGCCGCGGAACCAGACGGAGACGGTCGCGCGGTAGTCGTAGCCGCCGCCGAAGACGTTGTGCGCGGCCGTGGCCGTGATGCCCAGCAGGACGGTCGCGGACAGCAGCGGGAAGAGGACCTTGTCGCTGCGGTCGGTGCCCAGGCGGATCTGCCGGGTGAGGAGCCGGCGGGCGCACAGCATGCCCAGCCCGGTCACCATGGCGACGCCCGCCACCGAACCCGCCCAGACGGCCGTGGTGTGGTAGGCGTGTTCGGTGATGCCGACCGCCTCGGTCCACGCGTCGGGGACGGCGAGCCCCACCACGTGCCCGGCGATGACCATGAAGGCACCGAGGTGGAACAGCGGGCTGCCCCAGCGCAGCCAGCGGTGTTCGAGGAGCTGGCTGGTGCGCGAGGTCCAGCCGAACTGGTCCTGGCGGTAGCGCCAGACGTGCCCGGCCACGAACACGGCGAGGCACACGTAGGGAACGGCGACCCACAGCAGGAGGTCGGCACCGCTCACCGGGGCGGCGGCCGAGAAGGACAGCGCGGCGTTCATCGGGGGCCTTCCGTACGGCTGGTCGGGGTGGGCGGCACACGGGTCGGCGCGGCGGGCGCCGGCGGCACGAAGGCGCCCGGAGGGGCGAACTCCCCGTCGCCGTAGGTGCCGTAGGGGTCGAGGCCGACATCCTCGTTCGGGGGGCCCTCGGCGACGAGCCGGGCCACCGCCGCGCGGTCCGCCTCGGTGGGCGGCGGCAGCAGGGTGAGCAGCGCGGCCAGGACATGCCGGTAGGGCGAGCCGGCGTCGGTCAGGGCCCGGTGGATCAGCTCCAGGCCGCGGCGGTGCTGGCGCAGCGGCGCCTCGCCGCCGCCGGGGCCGGCCAGGGCGGCGAACTCCAGCACGACCGGCAGGTGGTCGGGCAGCTCGCCGCCGTCGGTGTCCCAGCCCGCGGCCTTGTACCGCTGGTTCAGGGTGAGCAGCGCCATGCCCCGGCGCCGGGTGTCGCCGTGCAGGTAGTACGTCAGGTAGAGGCTGCTCTTGCGGCGCAGGTCGAACATCTCGACGTAGTGCCGCTCCAGGTCCTCCGGCTCCTGCCCGGCGAACCAGGAGGTGAAGTCGGCCAGGTGCCCGGCGGCGGGCGTGCCCGGCAGCGCCCCGGCGGTGGCCGTCAGCACCGGCCGGGCCGCGACGAGTTCGGCGTCCGGGTACTGCAGCAGCAGGGAGCACATGCGCAGCAGCAGGGTGCGCGCCTCGGCCTCTTCGGGGGTGAGCCGGGCCGGGCGGCGCACGGCCGCCCGGACACGGGTGCGGACGAGGGCGGGAATCGTCGAGGGCAGCGGACTCATGCGGTGTCTCCCGTGGACTTGCGGCGCAGGGTGGGGATGCCGAGCATCACCCGTCGGCCTCCGGCGTCGGCCGGCTCGCCGGACGACTCGACCGGGCAGCGGTTCTCCATCGCGCTCAGCGCGGCCGCGTCCTCCTTGTGCGCGGCGGGCACGACGTAGCGGTCGGAGTACTTGGCGACGGCGAGCAGCCGGTGCATGTCCTCGGCCTCCCGGACGGTGAGGCCGACGGCCTTCAGCACGGCCTCGTCGCCCTCCTCGCCGAGGGAGCGCTCGCGCATGTACGAGCGCAGCGCGGTCAGCTTCATCAGCACCCCGGCGACGACGTCGGTGTCGCCGGCGGCGAACAGCTCCGCCAGGTACTCCAGGGGGATGCGCAGCCGGGTGACGGCGGCGAAGACGTGGTCCGGGTCGTCCTGGTTCCCGCCCGCCGCGTCCACGGCGTCCAGGACGGGGGAGAGCGGCGGGACGTACCAGACCATGGGCAGCGTGCGGTACTCCGGGTGCAGCGGGAGGGCCACCTTGTACCGCGTGACCAGGTCGTACACGGGGGAGCGGCGGGCGGCGTCCAGCCAGTCCTCGGGGATGCCGGACTCCCGCGCGGCGGCGACGACCTCGGGGTCGAACGGGTCGAGGAAGACGCCGCGCTGGGCGTCCAGCAGGTCCTTCTCGTCCGGGGTCGCGGCGGCCTCGCCCACCCGGTCGGCGTCGTACAGGAGCAGGCCGAGGTAGCGCAGCCGGCCGACGCAGGTCTCGGAGCAGACGGTGGGCTGGCCGGCCTCGATGCGCGGGAAGCAGAAGGTGCACTTCTCGGCCTTGCCGGTGGCGTGGTTGACGTACACCTTCTTGTACGGGCACGCCGTCACGCACATCCGCCAGCCGCGGCACCTGTCCTGGTCGACCAGGACGATGCCGTCCTCGACCCGCTTGTACATCGCGCCGGACGGACAGGCCGACACGCAGGCCGGGTTGAGGCAGTGCTCGCACAGCCGGGGCAGGTGGAAGAGGAAGGTCTGCTCGAACTCGAACCTGACCTTCTCGGCCCACTCCCCGGTGAGGTTGGGGTCGCCGCCGGCGTTCTCGGCGGCACCGCCGAGGCCGTCCTCCCAGTTGGCGCCCCAGGTGATGGCGGTGGGCTTGCCGGTGAGGACCGAGCGGGGCCGGGCGACCGGCATGTCGGGTCCGGCCGGGGCGCTGATCAGGTTGTCGTAGTCGTAGGTGACCGGCTCGTAGTAGTCCTCGATGGACGGCAGGTCGGGGTTGGAGAACAGCGACAGCAGGCGCTTCAGCCGTCCGCCGGAGCGCAGGACGAGACGCCCGCGCTTGTCGAGCATCCACCCGCCCTTCCAGTGCTCCTGGTCCTCGTAGCGGCGCGGGTAGCCGACCCCGGGCTTGGTCTCGACGTTGTTGAACCAGGCGTACTCGACTCCGGTGCGGTTGGTCCACGTCTGCTTGCAGGTGACCGAGCAGGTGTGGCAGCCGATGCACTTGTCGAGGTTCATCACCATCGCGATCTGGGCCATGACGCGCATGTCAGTACTCCACTTGCTGGCTGCGGCGGCGGATGACGGTGACCTCGTCGCGCTGGTTGCCGGTCGGGCCGTAGTAGTTGAAGGCGTAGGTGAACTGCGCGTAGCCGCCCGCGAGATGGGTCGGCTTGAGCAGCAGGCGGGTCAGCGAGTTGTGCATGCCGCCGCGCTTGCCGCTGACCTCGGTCTTCGGCACGTTCACGTTGCGGTCCTGGGCGTGGTACATGTACACGGTTCCCTCCGGCATCCGGTGGGTGACCACGGCCCGGCAGGCGACGACGCCGTTGCGGTTGTACGCCTCGATCCACTCGTTGTCCTTGACGCCGATCCTCTCTGCGTCCTCCAGCGACATCCAGATGACCGGGCCGCCGCGGGACAGGTCGAGCATGTACTTGTTGTCCTGGTAGTTCGAGTGGATGGACCACTTCGAGTGCGGGGTCAGGTAGCGGACCGTGACCTCGGCGCGGCCGTCCTCGTGCAGGTGCTCGTCGCCGTAGTGCCGCGGGGTGTTCAACGGCGGGCGGTACACGGGCAGTTGCTCGCCGAGTTCGGTCATCCAGTCGTGCTGGACGAAGAAGTGCTGCCGGCCGGTGAGCGTGTGCCAGGGCTTCTTGTGCTCGGTGTTGATGACGAACGGGGAGTAGCGGCGCCCGCCGGTCTCCGAGCCCGACCACTCGTAGGAGGTCATCACCGAGCGCGGCTGGTTGCGGGTGTCGGCGAAGGTGATCCGCTCCGCCTCCCGCTCCGAGGCCAGTTCGACCAGTCCCTCGCTGCCGGTCTGCCGCTCCAGCTCGCGGAAGCCCTCGGTGGCCAGCCGCCCGTTGGTGGTGCCGGACAGGGCGAGGATCGCCTCGCACATGTCGGAGGCGGTGGCCAGCGAGGGCCGCCCGGCCGCGACGCCGTCGCGGACGGTCCCGCAGCGGTGCCGCAGCTCCTCTATCTCCTGGTCCGGGTGGACGGTGACGCCCTTGGTGGTGGTGCCCAGGGTGTCCAGCAGCGGGCCGATGGCCCGCATCTTCTGCGCGGTGGCGGCGTAGTCCCGCTCGACGACGACCAGTTTGGGCATGGTGCGTCCGGGGACCGGCTCGCACTCGCCGGTCTTCCAGTCCCGTACCACCCCGCCGGGCTGGGCGAGTTCGTCGGGCGTGTCGTGCGTCAGCGGCACCGCCAGCACATCGGTCCGCGTGCCCAGGTGCTCGGCGGCCAGCTCGCTGAACCTGTCGGCGATGGTCAGGAACGTGTCGTAGTCGGTGCGGGCCTGCCAGGGCGGGGAGATGGCCGGGGTGAAGGCGTGCACGAAGGGGTGCATGTCCGTGCTGGACAGGTCGTCCTTCTCGTACCAGGTCGCGGCCGGCAGGACGACGTCGGAGAGCAGACCGGTGGAGGTCATCCGGAAGTCCATCGTGACCAGCAGGTCGAGCTTGCCCTCGGGCGCCTCGTCGTGCCAGACCACCTCCTGCGGACGTCCCTCGGGCGGTGTCTCCTCGGAGCGGACGGCGGCGTCCGCACCCAGCAGGTGCCGCAGGAAGTACTCGTTGCCCTTGCCGGAGGATCCCAGCAGGTTGGCCCGCCACACCGTCAGCACGCGCGGGAAGTTCTCGGGGGCGTCCGGGTCCTCGGCGGCGAACCGCAACCGCCCCGACTTCAGTTCGTCCACGATGTGCTCGGCGACGGGGCGGCCCTGCGCCGCCGCCTCGTCCGCCAGGTCGAGCGGGTTGCGGTTGAAGGCGGGGTGACCGGGCGTCCAGCCCAGCCGCACGGCCTGCGCCAGGCAGTCGGCGAACGTCTTGCCCTCGAGCTTGCCCGTGCCCAGCGGGGAGGCCAGCTCGTCCGCACCGAACGCCTCGTAGCGCCACTGGTCGGAGTTGAGGTACCAGTACGAGGTGCCCGCCATGTGCCGGGTGGGCCGCTGCCAGTCGAAGGCGAAGGCCAGGTGCTGGAAGCCGGTGAGGGGCCGGACCTTCTCCTGGCCGACGTAGTGCGCCCAGCCACCGCCGTTGACGCCCTGGCAGCCGGTCATCGTGGTGAGCGCCAGGAACGCGCGGTAGATCGTGTCGGAGTGGAACCAGTGGTTGGTGCCGGCTCCCAGTGCGATCATGGAGCGGCCGTTCGTGCGCTCCGCGTTGCGGGCGAACTCCCGGGCGATCCGGGCCGCCTGCTCGGCCGGGACCGAGGTGACCGTCTCCTGCCAGGCCGGGGTGTACGGCTGCGAGGCGTCGTCGTACGAGGACGGCCAGTCGCCGGGCAGTCCCGGCCGCTCGATGCCGTACTGCGCCAGCATCAGGTCGAAGACGGTGGTGACCAGACGCCCGCCGACGCGGCGGACCGGCACTCCGCGCACCATGCTCGAACCGCCCTCGGTGGGGCCCTCGTCGAAACGGGGCAGCGCCACGGTGACGGTCTTCTCGGCGCGCTGGAGCAGACTGAGTTCGGGGACGACGTCGCCGAGGTCGAGGTTCCAGCTGCCCGCCCCGCTCTTCGCCCAGCGGAAGCCCAGGGAGCCGTTGGGGACGACGGGCTCGCCCGTGACCGAGTCCAGCAGGACCGTCTTGGAATCCGCGTTCTCGACGTCCGCCTCCCGCTGCCCGAGGTCGGCGGCGGTCAGGAAACCGTCGGGCACGAGGTCGTCGCCGTGCTCCCGAAGGGTCACCAGGAACGGCGCGTCGGTGAACTTGCGCAGATAGTCCTGGAAGTACGGCACCTCGCGGTCCACCAGGAACTCGCGCAGGATGACATGGCCCATCGCCATCGCCAGCGCGCCGTCGGTGCCCGGGTGCGGGGACACCCACTCGTCGGCGTGCTTGACGTTGTCGGCGTAGTCCGGGCTGACGGCCACGACCTTGGTGCCGTTGTAGCGGGTCTCGGTCAGGAAGTGCGCGTCGGGTGTGCGGGTGACGGGGATGTTGGAGCCCCACATGATCAGGTAGCCGGCGTTCCACCAGTCCGCGGCCTCCGGCACGTCGGTCTGGTCGCCGAAGACCTGCGGGGACGCCACCGGCAGGTCGGCGTACCAGTCGTAGAACGACAGCAGGGTGCCGCCGATCAGCGACATGAACCGGGAACCGGCCGCGAACGACGCCATCGACATCGCCGGGATCGGCGAGAAGCCGACCACGCGGTCCGGGCCGTACTGCTTGACGGTGTGCACATGGGCGGCCGCGACCAGCTCGGCCACCTCGTCCCAGTCGGCCCGCACCAGACCGCCCTTGCCGCGCGCACGCTTGTAGGCGCGGGCCTTCGCCGGATCACCGGTGATCTCCGCCCAGGCCGCCACCGGGTCGCCCAGCCGCTTGCGGGCCTCGCGCCACAGCTTCAGCAGGGCACCGCGCACGTACGGGTAGCGGACCCGGCTCGGTGAGTACGTGTACCAGGAGAAGGACGCCCCGCGCGGACAGCCGCGCGGCTCGTACTCGGGGCAGTCCGTACCGATCGAGGGGTAGTCGGTGGCCTGGTGCTCCCAGGTGATGATGCCGTCCTTGACGTACACCATCCACGAGCAGGAACCGGTGCAGTTGACCCCGTGCGTGGAGCGCACCACCTTGTCGTGCGCCCAGCGGTCGCGGTAAAAGCCCTCCCAGGCCGGGTCCCCCTCGCCGAACACGGCGCGCCCGTCCGCGGACACCTCGCGGCGGGTGAGCAGTCTGCGGGCGGCCAGCGGCCAGCCCTCACCGGTACGCGGCGCCTGACGCGGCGCGCTCTGATCGTTCTCCATGACCGGAACGCTAGGGGGCGCGCACCACGGCGCACCTGGGGCCTGCGGTCCCTGCCCGGCGACCTTCCGGCCCCATCCGGTCGGCCGCACCAGGGCCGAACGGCCCTGGTGACGGGGCCCGGTCGGCCGGGGAGCGGAGGGGACCCGAGGTGCATGCTGGGCACAGATCGAACCGCGCAGGCCCCTCCGGACGACCGCGTTCCGCGCCTGCCGGGCGGCCGCATCCCCCGTCCCCGGCCGCCGCGGGCGCGGCGCGTACGGAGCGCGGCCCGGTTCGGTCGTGCGTCCGGCCGCCGCTCGCGGCCGGACGCAGCAGCACCGGCCGACGCCGACCCGGGGCGACCCGGGCCGACCGACGCCGGCAGCCGCGAAGACACGGCTGTACCGCACGGCGACGTACGACCCGTACGACCCGCACGGCCACCCACGACTTCGTACCGCCCGTACGACTTCGGACGTCCCGTGCGACCCGTACGACCTGCCCCACCGCCACCGCCACCGGCCGGCCGAGCCGACCGCGACCTGCTGGAGACCCCCATGAGCATGCTCACCCTCGCCTCGGCCCCCGAGGAGGCCGCGGCACTCGAAGGCGCCGAGGCGCACCACGCCCGCCTGGCCGGTGAGCTGGCCGGACGGGTGACGATGCTGCTGACCGCCGTGGACCGGGACCCGGCCGCCGCCGAGCGGATCCACGCCGGTCTCGTCGCCTTCTGCGACCGCTCGCTGCTGCCGCACGCCGCCGTCGAGGAGGCCGCTCTCTACCCCGCGGCCCACCGCCTGCCCGAGGCCCGCCTGCTCATCGAGAGCCTCGTCGGCGAACACCGCGGTCTCACCGCGCTCGTCGACGCCCTGCGTTCCGCCCCCGGTCCGGCCGCCGCGGCGGCCGACGCCCGGGCCCTGCAGGTGCTGTTCGAGGAGCACGTGGCCAAGGAGAACGGCCTGGTGCTCCCGCTGCTCGCGACGACGGCCGAGGTCTCCCTGGCGGCGCTGCTCGCGGACATGCACCACCGGCTCGCGGACGGTACGGCGGCCGACGACGCCCCGCAGACCCAGGACGACGAGGAAGGACACGACATGCGAGGACGAGAGACCGACGAGCCCGGCGGCTGCGGCGGGGTCTGCGGCTGCGGCGGCGCCGAGGAGGCGGCCGAGCCCGAACTGGACGTGCGGGAGGTTCCGCACTCGCTGCGGCACGCGGCGGTCTTCGGCGCGCTCGACGCCGTCCCGGCGGGCACCGCGGTGGTCCTGGTCGCACCGCACGACCCGCTGCCGCTGCTCGCGCAGATCGAACAGCGCGAGCCGGGGGTCTTCTCGGTGGAGTACCTGGAACGCGGCCCCGAGGCCTGGCGGCTGCGGCTCAGCCACCGCTGAACCGCGACCGCCCACCCGACTCCCCGGCGGGACAGCTCCGTACCGCCACAACCCGAGGAACCTGAACCCGAGGTACCTGAACCCGAGGAACCGGGACCCGAGGAAACCTGAGGAAAGAAGGACGACACGTCATGGACGGATCACCACGCCGGGCCGGCATCCTGCTCGGGACCGTCGGGACAGCCCTGGCAGTCGCCGGACCGGTCATGCTGTGGCGCGGCCGCGGCGGCAGGAAGGAGATACGCGAAGAACTGGCCGCCCAGAAGATCACCTTCCCGGACCGCGGCCTGCCCGCCGAACTCGCCGCGCATGCCGGCCGCCCGGTGGAGACCGGCCCCGACGCGCACGCGTACGCGGAGTTCATCAAGGGCAACCTCGCCCACGCCACCGGCGGCCGCACCTACGCCGAACTCAGCGCGGAGCTGCACGCCGCGGGCGACGACGAGAAACTCGCCGAGCTGCGCCAGACCGCGTTCATGGGCCAGTCCCTGCGCGCCTCGCTGATGTCCGCGTACCAGGCGTGGCACCTCACCACCCTGGTCACCGGCCTCGGCGCCGCCCTGACCGGCCTGGGCGTCACCCTGGTGGTCACCGCGGACGCCCTGACGTCCAGCTCCCCGCACCGTTCCTGACCCGCGACGGCGGCGAGCACGGACGGGACCGCGGATCCCTTCCGAGGGGGCAGCCCCGGGCCCATTGCCCGGGGCTGCCCCCTCGGCGTGCCGTGGCCCGTCGTGGCACGCCGTCCCGCACCCGCACCCGCGCCCGTCCGCCCCGGTGGCCCGTCCGGCCCTGTTCGCGACCGCCGGAGAGGGACTGTCGGCCCTGGTGGAGAAGACCATCGGCCGCCGCGCCGACCACCGCCGCCGGTGGATGCTGACGGCGACCGATCCGGAGGTACACCGTGCACGACCACGCCGACCGCCCTCGAGGCCGAGCCCATCGATGTCACCCGCGATGGGTGCCGCGCACGGTCCGGCCCGGTCACCGTCCGGCCGCCCGCCTCGTCTGCCCTGACTCCAGGGCGGCCGGACACAGCCTCAGGGCGCTGGGCAGGACCGCGCGATGACCGACCTCACCCGTGCTGCTTCCGCTCCTGCCGACGCCGCCCGTGCCGGCACCACCCATGCCGGCCCCGCACCCGCCGACCCCGCTCCCGCCCGGCCCGGCGCCGCCCGTGCCCACCCCGCTCACGCCATCCGCCACCAGCGGCACGACGCGGGGGAGCGGCCCTTCATCGTCATCTGGGAGTCCACCCGGGCCTGCCCGCTGGCCTGCCTGCACTGCCGTGCCGAGGCCGTGTCCGACCGTGATCCGCGCGAACTGGACACCGCCGCCGCCAAGGACCTGCTCGGCCAGGTGGCCGCCTTCGGGCAGCCCGCCCCGCTGTTCGTGATCACCGGCGGCGACCCCTTCCAGCGCCCGGACCTGAACGAACTCGTCGCCCACGGTCGCGAGACCGGCGTCCGGGTCGCGGTGTCCCCGTCCGGTACCCCGACGCTCACCGCGGAGCGGCTGCGGGACCTGCACGCGGCCGGTGCGGTCGGCCTCTCACTGAGTCTGGACGGCTCCACCGCCGAGGTCCACGACACCTTCCGCGGGGTGCCCGGGGTGTTCCGCTGGACCCTGGACGCCTGGGACGCCGCCCGCGCCCTCGGCCTGAAGGTCCAGATCAACACCACGGTCGCCCGGCACAACCTGCACGACCTGCCCGACATCGTCCGCCTCGTCGCCGAGCACGGCGCGATGCTGTGGAGCGCCTTCTTCCTGGTCCCCACCGGCCGGGGCCGCGGCCTCGGCGCGCTCACCCCGGGCGAGGTGGAGGACGTCCTCAACTTCGTCCACGACGTGGGCCTGACCGTGCCGGCCAAGACCACCGAGGCCCACCACTTCCGCCGCGTCGCCCTGCAGCGCCAGATCCTGGCCGCCGCCGGCGACGACCACGTGGCGGTGCTCGGACTGGGCCCGCTGTACCGGGAGCTGCGCGACCGGGCCGCCGCACTGGGCCTGGACGCCGGAGCGCGCCGGACACGGCGCCCGCCGCTCGACGTCAACGCGGGCCGCGGCTTCGTGTTCGTGTCGCACACCGGCACCGTGCACCCCAGCGGATTCCTGCCGCTGGGCGCCGGAAGCGTCCGCGAGACACCGCTGACGGAGATCTACCGCACCTCGGAGCTGTTCACCGGGCTGCGGGACCCCGACCGGCTGGGCGGCCGGTGCGGCGCGTGCGAGTTCCGCCGGGTCTGCGGCGGCTCGCGGTCCCGGGCCTACGGCGTCACCGGCGACCCCTACGCCGAGGAGCCCTGGTGCGGCTACGTCCCCGGCTCCTTCCCCCGCCGGCGGGAACTGGCCGCGCTGCTGTCCGGCGCCGGCCCGGAGAGCGGGCGGCCCCACCGGCCGACGGGCGGCGCCGCGCCGCGGCAGGACAGCGGCACGAGCACGGGCACAGGCACAGGCACGGGCACAGGCACAGGCACAGGAACGAGCACAGGAACGAGCATGGCAGCAGGGACGGAAACGGGCACGGGCACGACCGACCGCGGGGGAGCGGCATGACCGCCGTCGTCGGGGGACCGGCACCGGCCGGCGACGCGAGCGGAGCCGGCAGGTACCCGAGCCGGTTCCGGGCGTCCGGGGTGAAGGCCCGCCACCTGCGCGCCCACGTCCTGGTCGTGGCGTGGCTGGGCCTCGCCCTGGCCGCGGTCGCGGCCCAGGAGGCGCTGCCGGTGGCCCGCTGGCTGGCCGTGCACATGTTCCTGCTCGGCGCCGTCACCACCGCCGTCCTGATCTGGAGCGAGCACTTCGCCGTCGCCCTGCTGCACGCGAAGGTCCCCGACGAGCGCTGGAGCACCGCCCGGCTGGTCACGGCCAACCTCGCCGTGGCCGGGCTGCTCGTCGGGGTGTGGGCCGCCCGGCCGCTGCTGACCGCCGTCGCCGCCGTGGCCCTGGCCGCCGCCGCCACCGCGCACCTGGTCGTGCTGGTCCGCCTCGGCCGGGGCACGCTCGGCGGACGGCTCAAGCCGATCGTCTCCTACTACCGGGCGGCCACGGCCGCCCTGATCGCGGGCACCGTCCTCGGCGCGCTGCTGGCCACCGGCGGGGCCGGCGGGCCCGACCGGTACGCCGGGCTGCGCCTGGCGCACCTGCACGTCACGCTGCTCGGCTGGATCGGGCTGCCCGTCCTCGGCACGCTGTTCATGCTGTGGCCCACCGTGCTCGGAGTACGGATGAAGGACCGCACCACGAAGGTGTCCCGACGGGTGCTGTGGCTCGCCGGCAGCGGACTGGTGACGGCCGTCACCGCTCTGGCACTCGGCCGGCGCTGGCCGGCCGTGGCGGGCCTCGCCCTGTACCTGGCGGGAGTGGCCCTCGCCGCCCACCTGTTCGCCCGTACCGTGCGCCGCAGCCGGCCCGTCTCCGCGGCGGCGGCCTGGACGCTCGCCGCCGCCACCTGCTGGCTGACGGTCGCGGTGGCGGCGGACCTCGTCCGGCTGGCCACCGGGCCGCTCGCCGCGGCGCAGACCGCGATCGACGCCCTGCTCCCCGCCCTGCTCGTCGGCTTCGTGGCCCAGGTCCTGTTCGGCGCGCTCACCTACCTGCTGCCCGTCGTCCTCAGCACCGGTCCCCGCGACCGCGCGGCCGTACGGGCACGGCTCGAACGGGGCTGGCAGGCGAGGGCGGTGGCGCTCAACACCGGCGTCGCGCTCGCGGCCCTCCCGCTGCCCGGCCCGGTCCCGACGGCGGGCCTGCTGCTGGCGGCACTGTCCGGAGGCGCGTTCCTCGCCCTGGTCGCGCCGGTGCTCGTCCGGAGCGGCAAGGGGCTGCCGGCGGACGCGGGCCCGGGCGGTGCGTCCCGGCGCCCGGCGCTGTGGGGCACCGCCGCGGGAGTCGTCCTCACCGTGCTGGCCGTGCTGGCCGCCAACAGCGGCGGAGACCCGGCCGGCGGGACGAACGCCGCCGGGACGGCGGGCGCGGGCGACGGCGCCACCCGCACGGTCGCCGTCACCATGGCCGACATGCGCATCCGGCCGGCCCGCGTCGAGGTCGCGGCGGGCACCTCGCTGCGGCTGGAGGTCACCAACGACGACGCCCAGCGCCACGACCTCAAGGTCGAGGACGGTCCCGCCACACCGATGCTCGCCAAGGGCGACACCCGCGTCCTCGACCTCGGGCCGGTCACCCGCGACCGCCAGGCCTGGTGCACCCTGCCGGGCCACCGGGCGGCCGGGATGACCATGGACATCGTCGTGAAGGACGGCACGGCGACGGACACCGCCGGCGGCCACCAGGGCCACGCCCCGGCCGCCGCCCCCGACGACCACGGCGCCCCCGACCTCTCCGCCGACTACTCCGCCGGCTGGCGGCCACGCGACGCGACCCTGGCCCCCGCGCCCGGCGGGACCCTCCACCGGGTCGAACTGCACGCCGCGCACACCACCGTCGAAGTGGCGCCGGGGGTGAAGCAGCAGATGTGGACCTTCGGCGGCACCGCCCCCGGCCCCACCCTGCACGGCAAGGTCGGCGACGTCTTCGAGGTCGCCCTCGTCAACGACGACCCGGGCATGGGGCACGGCATCGACTTCCACGCCGGCTCCCTCGCCCCCGACCGGCCCATGCGCACGATCGGGTCCGGCGAACGCCTGGTGTACCGCTTCCGCGCCGAGCGCGCCGGGGCCTGGCTGTACCACTGCAGCACCGCGCCGATGCTCCAGCACATGGGCAACGGCATGTACGGCGCCGTCGTCATCGACCCGCCCGGCCTGGCGAAGGTGGACCACGCATACGTGCTGGTCTCCTCCGCGCTGTACCTCGGCACCCCCGGCAGCACCGCCCAGGTGGCCAAGATGCGGCAGAACACACCGGACGCCTGGGTGTTCAACGGCATGGCGAACCAGTACGCGAAGCAGCCGCTGAAGCTGCGGGCCGGTGAACGGGCCCGCTTCTGGGTGGTCGCCGCGGGGCCCGCCGACGGCGTCGCCTTCCACGTCGTCGGCACCGTGTTCGACACCGTGTACAAGGAGGGCGCGTACCTCCTCGAACCGGGCGGGGCGGGCGGCGCGCAGGTACTGGACCTGGCCGCCGCGCAGGGCGGCTTCGTGGAGACGACGTTCCCGGAGGCCGGCCACTACCCCTTCGTCGACCACGACATGCGCCACGCCGACGCGGGTGCCCACGGCATGGTGGAGGTGAGCGGCTGATGGACACCGTCGGCCTGTGGTCCCTGGTGCGGTTCGCGCACGTGGCCGGCGCCGCCCTGTGGGTCGGGGGCCAGCTGGCCCTCTCCCTGGTGGTCCTGCCGCTCGCCCGCCACCTGCTCGCCCCGGACGCCAAGGACCGTTTCACCGCCGCGGCGGGCCGCCGGTTCGGCCTTCTGACCGGGGCCGTGTTCCTGCCCGTGCAACTGGCCACGGGCTGGGCCATGGCCTGGCACCGGGGAGTCACCTGGGCCTCGCTCGCCGAGCCGGGCTACGGCCGCACCCTGGCGACCAAGCTCGCCCTCTTCGTCGTGGTGATGCTCGCCGCGGCGGGACACGGCATCGCCCACGCCCGGGGCCGCGCCGACCTGGCCCGCGCCCTGGCGGTCGTCTCCCTCGTCGGCTCCCTCGGCGTCGTCCTGCTCGCCACGGCCCTGCCCGCCACCTGAGCGGCGGCCATGGCGGGGGAGGAGAACCACGGAGGGGGACCACGGATGCCGCCGTACGTCCTCGGGCGCCGCGGGAAACCGAGGACGTACGGCCCCCGGAACGGGACCGGTCAACCCTCCCGCGGACCGGGCACCGCGACGCAGGCTCGGCAACACAGAGGAAAGCGTGGTGAAGGAGCCGTGATGCAGACCAAGGAAGTCGACGCCCCAGCCGTTCAGGCCCTGCTGGCAGCGGCGGTGGCCGCGCCCTCGATCCACAACACGCAGCCCTGGCGGTTCGGCCTGGACCCGCGGAGCCGGTCGATCGAGGTCCGGGTGGACCGGCGGAGGCGACTGCCGGTGGCCGACCCCGATCTGCGCGCCCTGCACCTGTCGGTGGGCGCGGCCGTCCTCAACCTCCGGGTGGCCGCCGCGCACCTGGGCTGGGACCCCCTGGTCCGGCTGCTGCCCGCGGTGGACGACCCGGACCTGCTGGCCACGGTGCAGCTGGCGGAGCACCGCGTGGACCCGCCGCCGCCCCTGCTCGACCTGTACGACGCGGTCGAGCGGCGCCACACGAGCCGGATGCCGTTCACCGGACGCCCGGTTCCGGAGCCGATCGTGGCCGAGATGATCGGCTCCGCCCGCGCCGAGGGCGCGCACCTGGAGGTGCCCGACATCCTGGGAACCCGCCGCCTGCTGCGCCTGACCCAGGCGGCCGAGATGCGCAACACCGTCCACCGCGACCGGGTGACCGAGGCGCGCGGCTGGATCACCGCTCCGGGAACCGAGGCCCCCTACGGCATTCCGGCCACGGCACTGGGGCCGCTGGACGCCTCCGGGCGGATACCGGTGCGGGACTTCACCGGGGCGCTGCCCGCCCGCTGGCTGCCGGCCCTGCGGTTCGAGCGCCACGCGCAGGTGGCGCTGCTGTGGACGTCCTGGGACCGGCGGGAGGACTGGGTGCGCGCGGGCCAGGCACTGGAACGCGTCCTGCTCACGGCGACCCGGCACGGGCTGCGCACGTCGATGCTGCACCAGGCGATGGAGTGGCCGGACCTGCGGTCCGCGATCGCCGGCCCGAGGCGGCGCTGCTGCCCGCAGCTGCTGATCCGCTTCGGGTACGGCCCCGAGGGCGGGCGCACCCCCCGCGCGGGCACGCCGCACCCCTGATCCCGCGGCGCCGGACGGGGCATGCGATCCCCCGGCGCCGGACGAGGCATGCGATCCCCCGGCGCCGGACGAGGCATGAAAAGGGCCGGGCCGACGGTGCACCACCATCGGCCCGGCTCTCACCCGTGGCGCCTCCAGGGGCCCCACGGGCCGTCGCTCACCCGGTGCCGCGCGTCCCCTTCAGTTCACGCCCGCTGATCATCTCGGAGTCGATCCGCACGAACACCCCGTCGCGCAGGGGCATCCAGGAGACGGGACCGGACTGCGACAGCCGTTCGTGCTCGGCGGGGTCGGTCACCACGGTGGCCCGTCCCGTGACGACGACACTCCAGCCGGACTGGGTCGCCGCGTCGAACTCGTCGGCCTCGAAGGCGATCACGACGCCGTCGATGGCGCGGACGAGGTCGGAGTCCGGCGAGGTGCGCAGCAGCACGGAGTGGTCGGCGGCCAGGGAGAAGTTGATGGGGAGGACCGCGGGCAGTGCCTGTCGTGTGTAGACCACGCGGCCGACCGGGACCTTGGAGAGCAGGCGCAGGCACTCCTGCCGGTCGAGTGCGCGAAAGGCGTCGATCTGGGACATCCGTCCATCGTCCCCGGGGCCGTACCGCGGGGGTAGGGCCGACCGGCCCTTTCCCCGCACCGTCCGGACCGCCGGACCCGGCCGGTGTTTCGGGGGAGGCGTGCGGGCAAGTCGGTGAGGCGGAGTCGTGCGGGGACGGCCGGCCCGGAAGGTGAGGGCCGTCCGTCCTTCGGCAGGGACCCTTGGCCCATGCCTCCGGCGCGTCCCGGCGCGCACAGTGGTCCTGGGATTCCGTTTCCCGGGCAAGAGGCCTGCGGGACGTGTGCGATTCCCGGTGGCCGAGCACCACCTTGAAGAGGGAAGGGACGGACAACATGGTCCAGCCGTCGAAGTCGAAGAGCGGCAGCGCAGCGTCGCAGGCGCCGGTGTCCCGCCGGGCATGGCTGATGCTGGCGCTGTCCACCGTGGGTTTCGCGGTGAACTTCTGGGCCTGGGCGCTGCTCAGCCCCCTCGGCCCGCGGTTCAAGGACAGCCTCGACCTGTCGTCCTTCGAACAGTCGCTGCTGGTGGCGGTCCCCGTCGTGGTCGGATCGCTGGGCCGCATCCCGGTCGGCGCCCTGACCGACCGGTTCGGCGGACGGGTCATGTTCCCGATCGTGTCCGCGGCCACCATCGTGCCGGTGCTCTACCTGGGGCTGGCCGGTCACTCCTCCCTCACGGCCCTCCTGATCGGCGGGTTCTTCCTCGGCATCGGCGGCACCGCCTTCGCCGTCGGCGTGCCGCTCGTCAACGCCTGGTTCCCGCCCGAGCGGCGGGGGCTCGCCATCGGCATCTTCGGCGCCGGCATGGGCGGCACCGCCATCAGTGCCCTGACCACGGTGAAGCTGGTCGACGCGAACAGCATGGCCACCCCGTTCCTGATCACCGCCGCGGTGCTGGCCGTGTACGCCGTGGCCGCCGCGCTGCTGCTGCGCGACGCGCCCGGCCGCACCGTGCCGACCGAGCCGCTGGCCCGCAGGCTGGCCGCCACCGCCCGGCTGCCCATCACCTGGCAGGCGTCGGCGCTGTACGCGGTCGGGTTCGGCGGTTACGTCGCCTTCTCCGTCTACCTGCCCACCTACCTCAAGACCGGCTACGGGCTCACCCAGGCCGACGCCGCCAACCGGATGGCCGGGTTCGTGCTGCTGGCGGTGGCGATGCGGCCGATCGGCGGCTGGCTGTCGGACCGCATGGGCCCGGTCCGGGTCCTGGCCGGCTCGCTGGCCGTGGTCGTGGTCGGCGCGGTCACCCAGTCCTTCACCCCGGCACTGGCGCCGGTCGGCACCATCGCCTTCCTGGCCATGGCCGCCGCGCTCGGCGCGGCCAGCGGCGCGACCTTCGCCCTGGTGGCCCTCCTCACCCCGGCCAGCCAGGTCGGCTCCGTCACCGGCGTGGTCGGCGCCGCGGGCGGCCTGGGCGGATTCCTGCCGCCGCTGGTGATGGGCTCGCTGTACGGCGCGTACGGAACCTACGCGGCCGGTCTCGCACTGCTCGCCGTCGTGGCCGCCGCGGCGCTGGTCTACACCCTCACCAAGGTCCGCGCGGCCGCGGGCGGCGACGAGCGGGAGCGGAGCGCCGGCCGCCGCCGCGGCCACCGCCCCGCGGGCACCACCGTCTGAGAACCGGGCGGACCGGGAGCGACGGTCCGTCGGCCGACGACCGACGGACCGAAGCACGAGTCCCGGGACCGACGGACCCAGGACCGACGGACCGAGGTCCGGCGGATCCAGGTCCGGCGGACCGAAGAACCACGGACCGAAGAACCACGGACCGAAGAACCACGGACCGAAGAACCACGGACCGAAGAACCACGGACCGAAGAACCACGGACC
>NZ_JBIBWL010000006.1:0-198375 GCF_043081325.1 Streptomyces sp. NPDC014882 | reverse complement strand
CACGGACCGAAGAACCACGGACCGAAGAACCACGGACCGAAGAACCACGGACCGAAGAACCACGGACCGAAGAACCACGGACCGAAGAACCACGGACCGAAGAACCACGGACTGAACGATCACGGACTGCACGACCACGGGCCGAGGAACCACGGGCCGAGCGACTACGGAGAAGACCGATGTGCGAGTACTGCGGCTGCCAGGCCCTGGAGACCATCGACGAACTGACCCAGGAGCACGACGAGGTCCTGCGGCTGATCAGTCACCTCCGCCCGGCCCACCGGAGCGGCGAGACCACCCGGATGGCGCAGACCGCGCGGGAGATCGCGCGGGTGCTCGGTCCGCACACCCTGGTCGAGGAGGAGGGCCTGTTCCCGGCGCTGGCCGGGGACTTCCCCGACCAGATCGCCGCCCTGGAGGCCGAGCACCGCCGCATCGAGTCGGTCCTGGACGAGGCCGCCGACGGTGCGACCCCTGCGGACCCGGACTGGCCGGACCGGCTGATGGACGCGATGGCCGTGCTGCGCGACCACATCCTCAAGGAGCAGGACGGCGTCTTCCCGGCCGCGCTCGCCAACCTCGGCACCGAGGAGTGGGAGGCGGTCGAGGCCGCCCGGACCAGGGCGGGCAGCACGCTGTCCCGGCCTGCCGCCTGACGGGTTCCGCCCCGTCGGCACCGGCGCGGCGACACCTCCCCGCACACCTCCCCGCGGCCCTGTGCCCGCTCGTCCCGAGCGGGCGCAGGGCCGCGTCCGTCCGGCCACGACCGCACGGAGCCGGCCGGGAAAGTCCCGTCCGCACACGATCTTCACCGTGACACGTGATGTTCGTGGCGTGGTGTTGACCTCCTGGGGGATCACCCTCGTAGAGTCGGCAACGGCCGGAACCGATCACGATTCGAACGGACGCTCACGGCGTCCGGGGCGGAGTGGCGCGGTGAGCAAGGAGATCAGCCGGGAACCGCAGCGGGCGGGCATGGACGGCGAGCTGGCGGAGGCGCTGGTGCGCAGCCGCCGGTTCTTCACCAGGGCGGAGGTCTCCGAAGACCTGCGCACCCTGCACAGAAAGGGCGGCCGGCAGGCCGACGAGTTCTACCGGGACCGCTGGTCGCACGACAAGGTGGTGCGTTCCACCCACGGCGTGAACTGCACCGGCTCGTGCTCGTGGAAGGTGTACGTCAAGGACGGCATCATCACCTGGGAGGCCCAGCAGACCGACTACCCGTCGGTGGGCCCCGACCGCCCCGAGTACGAGCCGCGCGGCTGCCCGCGCGGGGCCGCCTTCTCCTGGTACACCTACTCGCCCACCCGGGTGCGCTACCCGTACGTGCGCGGCGTGCTGCTGCAGATGTACCGCGAGGCCAAGGCCCGCCTCGGCGACCCGGTGGCGGCCTGGGCGGACATCGTCACCGACCCGGAGCGCGCCCGCCGCTACAAGGCGGCCCGCGGCAAGGGCGGCCTGGTGCGGGCGAGCTGGGACGAGGCGGTGGAGATGGTCGCGGCCGCGCACGTGCACACGATCAAGGCCCACGGCCCCGACCGGCTGGCCGGCTTCTCGCCGATCCCGGCGATGTCGATGGTCTCGCACGCCGCCGGGGCCCGCTTCTACTCGCTGCTCGGCGGCGCCATGCTGTCGTTCTACGACTGGTACGCGGACCTGCCGGTGGCCTCGCCGCAGGTGTTCGGCGACCAGACCGACGTCCCGGAGTCGGGGGACTGGTGGGACGCCGGCTACCTGATCATGTGGGGGTCCAACCTGCCGGTGACCCGGACCCCGGACGCCCACTGGATGGCCGAGGCCCGCTACCGCGGCCAGAAGGTCGTCGCGGTGTCCCCGGACTACGCGGACAACGTGAAGTTCGCCGACGAGTGGCTGCCCGCCCAGCCGGGCACCGACGGCGCGCTGGCGATGGCCATGGGACACGTCGTCCTCAAGGAGTTCTTCGTCGACCGGGAGACGGAGTACTTCACCTCCTACGTGAAGCGCTACACCGACCTGCCGTTCCTGGTCACCCTCGACGAGGCGGCCGGTGAGCCGGGCACCTACACCCCCGGCAAGTTCCTCACCGCCGCCGACCTCGGCGGAGCGGCGGCCGCGGCCGAGCACGCCGAGTTCCGCACGGTGCTGCTGGACGCCGCCACCGGGCGGCCGGTGGTCCCCAACGGCACGCTCGGCGACCGCTACGGCGAGGCCGGCGCGGGCAAGTGGAACCTCGACCTCGGGGACACCGACCCGCTGCTGTCCGCCGACGGCGGCGGCGAGGCCCCGGTCGCGGTCGGCCTGCCGCGCTTCGACGCCCCCGACGGCAGCGCGGGACGGCTGCTGCGCGGCGTGCCGGTGCGCCGGGTGGCCGGACGCCTGGTGACCACGGTCTACGACCTGATGCTGGCGCAGTACGGCGTCGCACGGGAGGGACTGCCCGGCCGCTGGCCCTCCTCGTACGAGGACGCGGAGGAGCCGTACACCCCGGCCTGGCAGGCGGCCATCACCGGGGTGGACGCGGACCGGGCGGCGCGGATCGCGCGCGAGTTCGCCGCCAACGCCGAGGAGTCCCGCGGCCGTTCGATGATCATCATGGGGGCGGGCACCAACCACTGGTTCCACTCCGACACCATCTACCGCGCCTTCCTGACCCTGACGACGCTGACCGGCTGCCAGGGCGTCAACGGCGGCGGCTGGGCCCACTACGTCGGCCAGGAGAAGGTCCGCCCGCTCACCGGCTACTCGGCGATCGCGACCGCCGCCGACTGGAACCGGCCGGCCCGGCTGATGATCCAGACCGCCTACTGGTACCTGCACAGCGACCAGTTCCGCTACGACCCCTTCTCCGCCGACACCCTCGCGGCGGCCGGCGCGGGAGGTCCGTTCGCCGGGAAGACCACGGCCGACGTCATCGCCCAGTCCGCGCGGATGGGCTGGATGCCGTCGTACCCCACCTTCGACCGCAACCCGCTGGACCTCGCCGACGAGGCGGCCGCCGCAAACCGCCCGGTCGCCGAGCACGTCGTGGACGAACTCACCGCGGGACGCCTGAAGTTCGCGGGCGAGGACCCGGACGCGCCCGAGAACTTCCCGCGGGTGCTGACCGTGTGGCGGGCCAACCTGCTGGGGTCCTCGGCGAAGGGCAACGAGTACTTCCTCAAGCACCTCCTCGGCACCGACGCGTCGGTGCGGGCCACCGAGGCCCCGCCCGGGGCCCGCCCGCGGGACGTGGTGTGGCGGGAGGAGGCCCCGACCGGCAAGCTCGACCTGCTGCTCACCCTGGACTTCCGCATGACCAGCACGACCGTCTTCTCCGACGTCGTCCTGCCCGCCGCCACCTGGTACGAGAAGCACGACCTGTCCAGCACGGACATGCACCCCTTCGTCCACGCCTTCAACCCGGCCATCTCCCCGCCCTGGCAGACCCGCACCGACTGGGACGCCTTCCACACCCTGGCCAAGGAGTTCAGCCGGCAGGCCGCCGGTCACCTCGGCGTCCGCACGGACGTCGTCGCCGCGCCCCTGCTGCACGACACCCCGGACGAGATGGCCAACCCGCGCGGCAAGGTGCTCGACTGGAAGGCGGGCGAGTGCGCACCGGTCCCCGGCCGCACCATGCCCAAGCTGGTGACCGTGGAGCGCGACTACGCCGCCGTCGCCGACAAGATGGCCGCCCTCGGCCCCCTCCTGGACACCCTGGGCGCCACCACCAAGGGCATCACCTTCAAGGTCGACCGCGAACTGGAGTACCTGCGCCACAAGAACGGCACCGTGCGCGGCGGAGCGGCCGACGGGCGGCCCTCGATCACCCGCGACACGCACGCCTGCGAGGCGATCCTCGCCCTGTCCGGCACCACCAACGGCCACCTGGCCACCCAGGGCTTCCACACCCTGGAGGCCCGCACCGGCACCCGGCTCGCCGACCTGGCGGCCGAGCACGAGGGCAAGCAGATCACCTTCGCCGACACCCAGGCCGCGCCGGTCCCCGTCATCACCTCACCCGAGTGGTCCGGCTCGGAGACCGGCGGGCGCCGCTACTCCCCGTTCACCGTCAACGTCGAGCGCCTCAAGCCCTGGCACACCCTCACCGGCCGCCAGCACTTCTTCCTCGACCACGACTGGATGACCGCGCTCGGCGAACAACTCCCGGTCTACCGGCCGCCGTTGAACATGGACGCGCTGTTCGGCGAGCCGAGTCTCGGGAGCGTCGGGGAACTGGGCGTGACGGTGCGCTACCTGACGCCGCACAACAAGTGGTCCATCCACTCCGAGTACCAGGACAACCTGTTCATGCTCTCCCTCTCCCGGGGCGGCCCGACGATCTGGATGAGCAAGGAGGACGCGGTGAAGATCGGCGTGCACGACAACGACTGGGTCGAGGCCGTCAACCGCAACGGCGTGGTCGCCGCCCGCGCCGTCGTCTCGCACCGCATGCCCGAGGGCACCGTCTACATGCACCACGCCCAGGACCGCCTCATCGACGTGCCCCGCACCGAGACCACCGGCCGGCGCGGCGGGATCCACAACTCCCTCACCCGCCTGCTGATCAAGCCGACCCACCTCATCGGCGGCTACGCCCAGCTCTCCTACGCCTTCAACTACCTCGGCCCCACGGGCAACCAGCGCGACGAGGTCACCGTCGTCCGCCGCCGCACGAACCAGGAGGTGACGTACTGATGCGCGTGATGGCACAGATGGCGATGGTGATGAACCTCGACAAGTGCATCGGCTGCCACACCTGCTCGGTCACCTGCAAGCAGGCGTGGACCAACCGCACCGGCGTCGAGTACGTGTGGTTCAACAACGTCGAGACCCGCCCCGGCCAGGGCTACCCCCGCCGGTACGAGGACCAGGAGACCTGGCGGGGCGGCTGGGAGGTCAACCGCCGCGGCCGCCTCGAACTCAAGGCCGGCGGCCGGTTCAAGAAGCTGATCCAGATCTTCTCCAACCCCAAGCTGCCGTCCCTCGACGACTACTACGAACCCTGGACCTACGACTACGAGACCCTCACCAACGCCCCGCTCCAGGAGCACACCCCCGTCGCCCGCCCCAAGTCCCTGATCACCGGCAAGGACATGAAGATCTCCTGGTCCGCGAACTGGGACGACAACCTGGGCGGTTCACCCGACCACGGCGACAAGGACGTCCTGCTCAACCAGGTCTCCGAGAAGATCAAGTTCGAGTTCGAGCAGACGTTCATGTTCTACCTGCCCAGGATCTGCGAGCACTGCCTCAACCCCTCCTGCGCCGCCTCCTGCCCCTCCGGCGCCATCTACAAGCGGGAGGAGGACGGCATCGTCCTGGTCGACCAGGACAAGTGCCGCGGCTGGCGGATGTGCGTCACGGGCTGCCCGTACAAGAAGGTCTACTTCAACCACCGCACCGGCAAGGCCGAGAAGTGCACCTTCTGCTTCCCGCGCGTCGAGGTCGGCCTGCCCACCGTCTGCTCCGAGACCTGCGTCGGCCGGCTGCGCTACATCGGCCTCGTCCTCTACGACGCGGACCGGGTCCTGGAAGCCGCCTCCACCCCCGACGACACCGGACTGTACGAGGCCCAGCGCGGCGTCTTCCTCGACCCGCACGACCCGCGGGTCGTCGCCGAGGCGGAGCGGTCCGGCATCCCCCGGGACTGGATCGAGGCCGCGCAGCGCTCCCCGATCCACGCCCTGATCAACACCTACAAGGTGGCCCTGCCCCTGCACCCGGAGTACCGGACGATGCCGATGGTCTGGTACATCCCCCCGCTCTCCCCGGTGGTCGACGCCGTCCGCGACACCGGCCGCGACGCCGAGGACCACCGCAACCTCTTCGCCGCCGTCGACACCCTGCGCATCCCCGTGGACTACCTCGCGCAGCTCTTCACCGCCGGCGACCCGGCGCCCGTCGACGCGGTGCTGCGCAGGCTGGCCGCGATGCGTTCGTACATGCGCGACATCAACCTCGGCCGCGAGCCGGACGACACCATCCCGGAGTCGGTCGGCATGAGCGGCGAACAGGTCTACGACATGTACCGGCTGCTGGCCCTGGCGAAGTACGACGAGCGCTACGTCATCCCGCCCGCCCACGCCGAACAGGCGCACAAGCTCGAGGAACTGGCCACCGAGTGCAGCCTGGACTACGAGGGCGGCCCCGGCATGGGAGGCTCCGGCCCCTTCGGTGAGACCTCCGGCGGCGCCGCCCCGATCGCGGTGGAGAACTTCCACGCCCTGCGCGACCGGCAGACCGCCGACACCCCCGCGGCGCCCACCGACAAGGCGACCCGGGTCAACCTCCTCAACTGGGACGGCAAGAGCTCCCCGCCCGGCCTGTTCCCGGACAGGCGAACCGGAGGCACCGGCGCCGCCGACGGAGACGACCACGGCGGCGAGGTGGAGCCGAAGCCATGAAGAGGAAGACCGCACGCGCACCCCGCACGCAGCCCTGGCACCCCCTCGCCTGGCAGACCCAGTCCCTGCTGCTCGCCTACCCCGACGACCAGCTCCGCCCCCGCCTCGACCTGGCGCACCGGGCCGCCGCCGCACTGCCCCCCGAGGTCCGCGACCCCCTGGCCCGCTTCGCCCGGCACGCCGGGCGCACCCCCGCCGACGAGCTGGCGGCGGCCTACGTGGAGACCTTCGACCACCGCAAACGCTGCTGCCCGTACCTGACGTACTACGCCCACGGCGACACCCGCAAGCGCGGCCTCGCGCTGCTGCGGCTGAAGCAGACCTACGCCGCGGCCGGATGGCGCCTCGCCGACGACGAACTGCCCGACCACCTCGCCGTCGTCCTCGAGTTCGCCGCCGGCACCCCGGACGCCGGCGCCACGCTGCTCACCGAACACCGCGCCGGTCTGGAACTGCTGCGGCTGGCCCTGGCCGACGAGGGCTCACCCTGGGCGGACGTCCTGGCCTCCGTGTCGGCCACCCTGCCCCCGCTGGCCGGCGACGACCGCGAGGCCGTCCTGCGCCTCGCCGCCCAGGGCCCGCCCGAGGAGCAGGTGGGCCTCGACCCGTACGCCTCCCCGGTATTCCTGCCGGACCCCGTCGTAGGAGGACCCCGATGACCGCCCCGGCACAGTACGCCACCCTCGCGGCCGAGACCGGCACCGGCGACATCCTGCTGTGGGTCGCCCTGCCGTACGTCGTGCTGGCGGTGTTCGTCCTCGGCCACGTCTGGCGCTACCGCTACGACAAGTTCGGCTGGACGACCCGCTCCTCCCAGCTGTACGAACGGCGCCTGCTGCGCATCGGCAGCCCGCTGTTCCACTTCGGCATCCTCGTCGTCCTGATCGGCCACATCGGCGGCCTGGTCGTCCCCGAGAGCTGGACCGACGCCGCGGGCATCAGCGAGCACACCTACCACGTGTCCGCCGTCGTGCTCGGCACCCTCGCGGGCGTCGCCACCGTGGGCGGACTCGCCATCCTGGTCTACCGGCGTCGTACCGTCGGGCCGGTGTTCTCGGCCACCACCCGCAACGACAAGGCCATGTACCTCTCCCTGACCCTGACCATCGGCCTGGGACTCGCCGCCACCGTGGCCGCCAACCTCGTCGGCGACGGCTACAACTACCGCGAGACCATCTCCCCCTGGTTCCGGTCGGTCTTCTACTTCCAGCCCGACCCGGACCTGATGGCCGGCACCCCGATCCTGTTCCGGCTGCACGCCCTCAGCGCGCTCCTGCTGTTCGCGTTCTGGCCCTTCACCCGGCTCGTCCACATGCTCACCGCGCCGCTGGGCTATCTGACCCGGCCCTACATCGTCTACCGCAGCCGCGACGAGGGCCGCCTCGGCGCCCGCGTCCCGCGCCGCGGCTGGGAACGCACGGGTTCCTGAGCGACGGGCAGGCCCACCGCACCGGCACCGGCACCGGCACCGGCACCCGCACCCGCACCGGCTCACGACGATGCCGGTGCGGGGAGGGGCACCGTCCACTCCGCGACGGTGCCGGTGGGCTCGTTCGGCGTGAGCGTGAAGGTCCCCCCGAGGTCGGCGGCACGCCGGCGCAGGTTGTCCAGGCCGCTGCGGCGGGTGACCGCCGGGTCGATGCCGCGCCCGTTGTCGGCGACGCGCAGCCGCAGCCGGGCGCCGTCGGTCTCGGCGACGACCTCGACCGCGGTGGCCCGCGCGTGGCGGGCGGTGTTCGACAGCGTCTCGCGCAGGACCGCGAGCAGGTGCTCGGCATGACCGGCGGGCACGTCGGTGTCCAGCAGGCCGGTCATGCGCAGCGCGGGGCTGAAACCGAGGACGCCGGCCGCCCGGTCGGTCTCGGTGAGCAGCTTGAGGCGCAGCCCGCCGCGGGATCCCGGTCGGTCCCGCTCGCCCAGGGCGTAGATGGTGGCGCGCACGGTCTTGATCGTGTCGTCGAGGTCCTCGACGACCCGCTGGATCCGCTCGGCGACCTGGGGCCGGTCGGAGACGCGGCCGAGGACCGAGTTCAGGGTCAGCCCGGAGGCGAACAGCCGCTGGATGGCCAGGTCGTGCAGGTCGCGGGCGATGCGGTCGCGGTCGGTCAGGACCAGGAGGTGCTCGGCCTCGCGCCGGTGCTCGGCGATCTCCAGGGCCAGCGCGGCCTGGTCGGCGAAACCGCTGATCATGGCCATGGTGGCGTCGGAGAACTCCGGGCCGCCGGGACGGTTGGCGACCTCCAGCACGCCGCGCACGTGCTCGCCGCCCCCCAGCGGAAGCAGGAAGCCGGGCCCCAGGTCGACCTCGGCCGCGCAGCCGCCGTCCGCCCGCTGCTCGTCGGACAGCGCGCCGCTGGTGACGCGCTCGTTGGTGCGGTACACCTCCGCGGCCCGCGTGGCGGGGGGCAGCACCAGCCCGCGCACGCGCTCGGCGCCCTCCCCCACGGCGGCCTCGACCATCAGCCCGTCACCGCCCTCGAACGGCACCGCCACGGTCACCAGGTCCGCCCCGGACAGCGCCCTGACGGTGGCGGCGACCTGGTGCAGGACGTGGTCGGGGTCGGCGCCCGACAGCAGGCTGCGGGTCAGTTCGCTGCTCGCCTCCAGCCACTGCTCCCTGCGGCGCGTGTCCTCGTACAGGCGGGCGTTGTCGATCGCCACGCCGGCCGCGGCCGCGAGCGTGCGCAGCACGGCCTCGTCCTCCTCGTCGAATTCCGCGCCGCCCCGCTTGTCGGTGAGGTACAGGTTCCCGAAGACCTTCTCGCGCACCCGGACCGGCGCCCCCAGGAACGTGGTCATCGCCGGATGACCCGCGGGGAAGCCCACCGCTTCGGGATGGCTGCCCAGGTCGGCCAGGCGCAGCGGCTCCGGCTTCCTGATCAGCAGCCCCAGGATGCCCAGGCCCTCGGGGTAGTGGCCGATCGCGCCGACGGTGTCCTCGTCCATGCCGACCGTGATGAACTGCCTGATCCGGCCCTCGTCACCCAGCACCCCCAGCGCTCCGTACCGGGCGTCCACCAGCCGCACGGCCGATTCGGCGATCCGCCGCAGCACCACGTCGAGATCCAGGTCGGAGCCGATGGCGAGGACCGCGTCCAGCAGCGTGGACACCCGGTCCCGGGTGGCACGCACCTGCGCGACCTGCGCCTGGAGCCCTTCCAGCAGCTCGTCCAGTCTCAGGTGGGGCGCCGTCGGCCCGTGCTCCCGCGCCGGAGTCTCCGCCATTCCCCGCTCCCTCCCGGAAGGCGCCGGCGGCACCTTCCGCACGCATGCCGGAGCGGCCCTTTCCGCACGCGAACGCACGTGCTGCGCACGGTCGTCCCGGCACTCAGGATCCTACGACCCGCCGCTCCCGGCAGCCGAGGCGCTCCCCTCGGCACCCGGACCGCCGAAGGCGGGGACCGGTGGCGGTCCCGCCCGGCGACCGGAGCCCTCCACCGCCGGACGGCCCCGGCGGGGCGACGGCCTCCCGGCATCCGCCGTCTTCCGGCATCCGCCGTCTCCCGGCATCCGCCGTCTTCCGGCATCCGCCGTCTCCCGGCATCCGCCGTCTCCCGACGGGCGGGTCCGTCAGTGCGTCCACGCCTCCGGGCCGCCACCGCGCCACTCGACCGTCTCCGACTGCCGCACCCACGCGTCGTCGACGTCGTCCAGGCCGACGAGGCGCAGGAAGTCGACGACGTCCAGCAGCCCGTACGCCAGCCCGACGAAACGTTCATTGACGCGGACACGTCGGCCGCCGTCCTCGGCGGGCGGGTAGATCACGATGGGCTGTGTGCCGTTCACAGGGCCGGTCATAGGGCCAGCCTGCCGCCGGAACGGGAGGGGCGCGCGGTGGGATGCGCCGGTCGCGCGGTCTCAGCCGGTGCCGGCCCTGCCGTGCCAGTCCAGGCACATGACGGTGGCGTCGTCCCGGGGGCGGCCGTGGCAGGCGTCCTTCACCGCCTCCGTCAGTGCCTGCACCGTCTGTCTGGGATGCAGATCGCGCGTACCGCGAAGGAGCGCGGGCAGGTCGACCGCCGCCGCTTCCCGGTCCTGCATGCCGTCGGTGAGCAGGACGATCCGGTCACCGGGGCGCAGGTCGAACTTCTGGACGCGGTAGGGGACGGGCGAGGGGACGCCGAAGGGCAGGTTGATGGCCAGGGGGATCTCCTCCACGACACCGTCCCGCAACCGCAGGGGCCAGGGATGGCCGGCGTTGACCAGCTCCACGCGCTCCTGCACGAGGTCGACGCAGAGCAGCTGCCCGGTCGCCAGGGTGCCGCGTCCGTGGGACAGCATCGCCTGGTGGGCCTGACGTGCCTGGTCGCCGACGTTGCACCCCGCCCGCCGGGCGCCGCGCAGGGCGCCGAGCAGGAGGGTGGCCAGCAGGGCGGAGTTCACGTCGTGGCCCATGGCGTCGGTCAGCGACAGGTGCAGGGTGTCGCGGTCCAGGCTGTAGTCGTAGGTGTCCCCGCCGATGTCGTCCGCGGGGACGAGCGCACAGGCGACGGTGAACTGCGGTGCCTCGCAGCAGGAGGCTGAGGGCAGCAGCTGGTGCTGGATCTCCGCGGCGAGCGTCAGGGGCTGGGTGCGCTGCCCCCACTGGTAGGCGTCCGTGAAGCGGCGGTCGGTGACGATGATGTACGCCAGGGCGTGGGCCGCCTCCGTGACGTGCCGCAGCACCTCCCCGTCGGTGTGGGGGAGCGTCATCTCGAGGACACCGATGCAGTCGCCCCGGTTGGTGACCGGCGCGATGACGCGCTGCCGGCCCTCGTCGTCCCGCTGCCGGTGCAACCGCTGCTCGTGGAGGACCAGTTGGTAGACGCTGCCTCGCACGGGGATGCGCACGGGGTGGGTGCCGCCGGTTTCGGCGTCGTCGGCAGCGGTGAGCCGCACCAGCTCCTGGCCGACGAAGTCCAGGAACAGGAAGGAGACGGAGACGGCCCCGAAGCGCTTCTGCAGGTTGCGCGCGACGACGTCGACGGAATCCATCGGCGCCGCGTCCTCGGCAGCCGCCAGGACTTCTCCCAACGCGAACTCATCGGCCATGACAACCTCCTGATCGGTCGCCCCTACGTCTTGCCGCAACAGGCCGAGACATCCCTGGCCGTTCCGTGGCGTCGTCCGCACGGGTGATCCGCCGGCGGTGGGCGCGGCCTCCCGGGCCCGGTGTGCGGACATGACCGTGCCCCCGGACCGGGGGCACGGCAAAGGACCCGGGGGCGGGGGCGGGGCGGCCCGCGGCGAACCGGTCACCGCGCCGGAGCGGCACGCGGCACGCGGTGGCGAGGGCCGGGGGAGGTCACACGGTCGTCGCTCAGTCCGCCCTCCTGCGCGTGGCGGACCGTCCTTCCCGGCTCCGTCCCTGGTCACGGGCCTGCTGGAAGGCTTCGGCGACCGTCTCCGCGGCGCCGGACAGGGCGCCCTTCGTCTTGCCCCGGGCACCGGACTCCATCATCTTCCCGGGCAGTTCCGTCAGACCCGCCGGCTTGCGCGGTCCGGCCTCGAGGTCGAGACGGTTGCACGCCTCGGCGAAACGCAGGTACGTGTCGACGCTGGCGACCACGATCCGGATGTCGATCTTGAGTATCTCGATGCCCACGAGGGAGACCCGTATGAAGGCGTCGATCACCAGCCCGCGGTCGAGGATGAGCTCCAGCACGTCGTAGAGCCCGCTGGAACCACCGCCGCCGCCACCTTGCCGCGCCGCTACCGTCATCACCCAACCCCCTGTCGTACCCGTGTGTACCGCCCCGGCACCGCCGCCGGCCGTCGGAAGTGACGTGTGCGCGGGCGGCGGCGGAGAGGCGGAATCGTGGGGTACGGGTTGCCGCTGCCGACGGTGGGCAAACGCGCGCGACGACGTGCCGCCGCCCCGGGTACGGCCTCGCCGCCCGCACACCGGGCACGGGACCCCGGCCGGTCGTCCCCGGTGACGGGCCGGTGTCCGCCGTCAGCTCTCGGGGTCCGCCGAGGTGAGCTCGGCGAGGGCGGCGTCGAGGCGCCGGCCGGCTTCCTCGGCGACCGGGCGGAGGGCGTCGCTGCCGGTCAGGGTCACCATGGTGTCCGGGTCGAGCGCCTGCACGGCGGTGCGGTCGCCGTCGCGGCGGACGACGACGTTGCAGGGCAGGAGCAGGCCGATGCTGCGGTCGGTGTCCAGGGCCCGGTGGGCGAGGGAGGGGTTGCAGGCGCCGAGGATGACGTAGTCCTCCACGTCCTCCGCGGCGCGGCCGAGCTTGGTCTTGAGGGTGGTGGTGACGTCGATCTCGGTGAGGATGCCGAAGCCCTGGGCGGCGAGGGCGTCGCGGGTGCGGGCGACGGCGGTGGCGAAGTCGGTGTCGAGGCGGACGGTGCGGTCGTAGCGCATGACGGTGGCCCTTCTCGTGGCTCGCGCGGCAGCGGGCGGGTGTCCGGTGCGGGCGAGCGGTCCGTGGGGTGTTTCCCGGGGTTCCCCCTGCCCTCCAAAATACCCCCCGGGGTACTCGTGCTACCTTCGTATGTATACCCCCTGGGGTAATTTTCCACTGGAAGGGAGTACCTCGTGTTCTTCGTCGACACGATCGAGGTGCAGGGGCTCGGGAACCGGAGCCGTCCCGCCGGAGAGGTGCGGGTGCACTGCGCGGGCGGCGCGCGGGCCGCCGTCGCCGCCTCCCTGCCGGGCGCCGCCGGCCGGGACGTCGCCGCCGTGGACGACTCCTTCGACGCCGCCGCGGCGGCGGGACCCGCCGTCCGCGACCCCTGACCGCGCCGGGCGCCGCACCGGCGCCCGCCGGCCGTCCGTACCGACACGGGAAACAGGAGCGAGAAACCACATGAGCATCTTCCGACGGGACCAGGGGGGTCCGGGCCGGGTGACCGCGCGGGAGGCGGCCGTGCGCACCGGCCACGACACCGCCGCCGACGGCGCGGGCGACGCCGTGCTGCTGGACGTGCGCGAGCCGTACGAATGGCAGTCGGGGCACGCGCCCCGCGCCCTGCACCTGCCGCTGTCCGCGCTGGCCATCGGGGCGGCGCTGCCCGCCCACGCGCAGGCGCGGCCCCTGGTCGTGATCTGCCGCTCCGGCAACCGCTCCCGGCAGGCCGCCGAACTGCTCGCGGCCCGCGGCGCGGTGGCCGTGGACGTGATCGGCGGGATGCGTTCCTGGGCGGAGGAGGGGCTCCCGGTGGTGGACGCGAGCGGCAAAAACGGCACCGTCGCGTGAGCGCGGTCGTCCTCGCCCTCGTCGCCGGCGCCGTGATCGGTCTGGCGCTGGGCGCGCTCGGGGGCGGCGGGAGCGTGCTCGCCGTCCCCGCCCTGATCTACCTGCTCGGCTTCAGCCCCGTCGGGGCCACGACCGCCAGCCTGGTCATCGTCACCCTGACCTCGGCCACCGCGCTGCTCGCGCACGCCCGCGACGGCCAGGTGCGCTGGCGGACGGGGCTGCTGTTCGCGGCGGCCGGGATCGGCCCGGCGATGCTGGGCGGCGCGCTCGCCGCCCGGGTGCCGGCCGCCGTCCTGACGGGGGTCTTCGCCCTCGTCGCGGGAGTGGCCGCCCTGCGCATGATGCGGCCCGCGCCGGCGGCGGCGGGCGCCGTGCCGGTCCGGCCGGCGCGCGCCGCGGGGGCCGGCGCCGGGCTCGGCGCGGTCACCGGCGTCCTCGGCGTCGGCGGCGGCTTCCTCGCCGTACCGGCGCTGGTGGGTGTGGTCGGGATGCGGATGCGCAACGCGGTGGGCACCAGCCTGCTGGTCATCACCGTCAACTCCGTGGCGGCGCTGGCGACGCGTGCGGGCACCGTCCAGGAGCTGGACTGGGCGATCGTCGGCCCGTTCGTCGGGGCCGCGATCCTCGGCGCGTGGGACGCGAAACGGCTGGCCGCGAAGGTCACCGGCGACACGCTCCAGCGGATCTTCGCCTGGGTGCTGCTGGCCGTGGCGGCCTTCATGCTGGCCGACGCGCTGCTGTGACGGCCGCCGCGGCCGGCTCACGCCAGCGACAGGAACAGCTTCTTCAGCCGCGCGCGCATCGCGTGCGGGTCCTCCCCGCCCCCGCGCCCCGAATCGATGTCCGCCACGCACTGCTGCAGGCCGGCCGCGATGATCGCGAACCCGGCCCGGTCGAGGGCGCGGGAGGCCGCGGAGAGCTGCGTGACGACGTCCTCGCAGTCGCGTCCCTCCTTGATCATCCGGATCACTCCGGATATCTGCCCCTGGGCACGGCGCAGCCGGTTCAGCACGGCCACCAGGTCCGCGCCCGCACGTTCCCGTTCCACGGCCACTCCTCGGTCCACGCCCCCTCGATCGATACCCCTAGGGGTATCATACGTCCGGTTCGCTCCCATGTTGGCCAGAATCGACCAATGTCGATCAACAATGATCGACACCGTTCGGCACCGACCCCAAGGACCTCCTCTGCCATGACCAGCTCCTCCGCCCCCTCCGCCCTCCGCACCGACGAGGCCCGCAGCCGGCTGCACGAGTTCACCGTCATCGACGTGCGCACGCCCGCCGAGTACGCCTCCGGCCACCTGCCCGGCGCGGTGAACATCCCCCTCGACCACATCCGGCGCGCGCTGCCGGAGATCCGGCACGCCGCCGGGCGCGGCGAGGTCCTCGTGGTGTGCGCCTCCGGCGCCCGCTCCGAGAACGCCTGCAAGCTGCTGGCCGAGCAGGGCATCGGCACCGCCACCCTGGTCGGCGGCACCGGCGCCTGGGCAGCCGAGGGGCACGACCTGCAGACACCGGCCGCATGCGACACGCGGGCGGGCTGGAGCATGGAACGCCAGGTCCGTCTCACCGCCGGCGGCCTGGTCCTGCTCGGCCTCCTCCTCGGCGTGCTCGTGCACCCGGCCCTCCAGCTCGTTTCCGCCGGCATCGCGGGCGGCCTGGTCTTCTCCGCCCTGACGAACACCTGCGGCATGGCGGCCGTGCTCGGCAAGCTGCCCCACAACCGTCCGCGCGCGGCCGACCTGGACGCGGCGCTCGCCGCTCTGCGCAGCCGCTGAGTCCCACGCCGCCCGCCGCACGGCCCGACCGGCGGCGGCCCACCCCCGTACGACGGCCCTGTGGTGCGGGGGGCGCCGCGGAGCGATGCTGGAAGGGGATCCGCAGGGAGAGGGCACGGTCATGCACGCACACGTTGGGGACCGTCTGATCGTCGAGAGCCCGGCCACGGGCGTCGTCCGGCGCGACGGGGAGATCGTCGCCCTCCACCACCAGGACGGGTCCCCGCCGTACGACGTGCGGTGGTCGGACACGGGCGACATCACGCTGGTCTTCCCCGGGCCGGACGCCCACATCCATCACGCCGGCCACGAGGAGGCGGCGCCGGCCGCACCGGCGTCCGCGCCCGCCCGGGCCGGGGGCCACGGGACCGGGAGCGGCGGGGCGGCGACCGGCGGCCCCGGCGACGTGGGCCGCCGGGTGGCGGAGGCGCGCCGGCGGCAGGGCCTCGGCCTGACGGAGACCGCCGACCGCGCCCGCATCTCACCGGCCTACCTCGACTACCTGGAGACGCACCCGGCCGATCCCAGCGTCGGGACCCTTCTGCGGCTGGCCGACGCGCTCGGAACCACGCTCCTCGAACTCCAGGGCGGCGGCCAGGAGCGGCCGCCCGGACAGGGGCAGGCGCTCTACCACCCCCGTCTGCGGGACCTCGGCGAAGAGGAGTGCCGGGCCCTGCTGTCGACGCACGGCGTGGGGCGCATCTCGCTGACCACGGAGCACGGCCCCGCCGTGCTCCCCGTCAACTACGAGGTGGTCGACGGGACGATCGCCTTCCGCACGGCGCCCGACGCCGTCCCCGCCACCGCCGTCGGCCACGAGGTGGCCTTCGAGGCCGACCACATCGACGAGGCCATGAGCCAGGGCTGGAGCGTCCTGGCGGTCGGACCCGCGCGGGCCGTCACCGACCCCGCCGCGGTGCGCCGGCTCGACGAGCGGGCACATACCGACCCCTGGGGCGGAGGACCGCGCACGCTCTGGGTGGTCATCACCGTCGAACGGCTGACCGGCCGCCGCATCACCCCCGCCGACGACGCCTGAACGCCCGCGGCGGCAGACGGCCCGGAGCCCGCCCGGAGCCGCTTGCGAGCCGCGCCGGAGCCGCCCGGAGTCGTCCTGAAGCCGCTCGGGCGGACCGGAGACCTCGGACCGACCGGAGACCTCGGGACCTCCGGGCCCCCGCGGGGACCGTTCGACCCCGGACAGCTCCGCGCCCGGGCGGTCCACTGGAGAGCACGGTGCCCGGCCGCCACGCCGGCACCAGCCGACAGGAGCCGAGATGAAGATGCAGACGCGCTGTGGCCGCACCCTCAACGTCACCCGCTTCGCGCCCCGGGGGCTGCCGGCCCCGATGGGCCGCGTCGTCCTGGACACCTCCTTCGAGTCCCACGACGAAGGCGGTGAACTGTGGGCGTCGCTCACCGCGGAGGAGGCCCGGCGGCTCGCCGGGCTGCTGTTGTTCCAGGCCGCCGCGGTGGACCCCGAGACCGGTGGCCGGCCCGGAGCGGCCGAAGTCGTGCCGATCGCCGGCGACGCCTACGAGGTCCGGGTGCGCGGACACGTCCTGACGGTCGACCAGCCGCTGTCCGACGGCGGCAAGGACACCGCCCCCACCCCGGTGGAACTCCTCGTCGCCGCCGTGGCCTCCTGCGCGGCGCACTACGCGGGCCGCTTCCTCGACCGCCACGGTGCCGACCGGGACGGCCTGTCCGTCCGCGCGGAGTTCCGCATGGCCGACGACCGGCCGCCCCGGGTGGCCGGGATCTCCCTGACCGTCCTGGCCCCGGACCTGCCCCCGCACCGGCTGGCCGCGCTGCGTGCGGTGGTCTCGCACTGCACGGTGACGAACACGCTGGCCCAGGCCCCCGAGGTGGAACTGGACGTCCGCTGCGCCACCGGCCCCGAGGCGGTAGGGGACCCCGGGACGGGCCCCCGCACGGGTACCCGCCGGTGAACCGCCCGCAGGGAGCCCGCCGCGAAGGCGCGCCGCGGCTCCCGGCGGGCGGTGCCGGCCCGCGGGTCGGCGTCCTCCCGGCCCTCCCGCGCGGGGCGGGAGGACGGAGAACGGGAAGACGGAGGACGGGAGGACCGAAGAGGAGACGGGGGACCGGTCCGCGACGCCCTCCCGCCCGGCGTTCAGTGAGCCGCGTCCGCCTCCCGGGGGACGACGACGACCGGGCAGGCCGCGTGCTGGGCGCAGCGCTGCCCCACCGATCCCAGCATCGCCCGCGCGAAGCCGCCCCGGCCCCGGCGGCCCACGACGAGGAGCTCGGCCCCCTCCGAGGCCTGGATCAGGGCCTCGGACGGGTCGCCCTCGACGAGACGCTCCCTCAGCCGGGCCGGCCGCTCCCCGGGGAAGACGGAACGCAACTCCGCCGCGAAGCGCTCCCGTGCCTGTTGCAGGTCGAAGTCGGGGTCGATCGCCGGCCCGCTCCACCCCGTGGAGGACGGCGTGTCCCAGACGTGGACCGCCTCCACGACACCGCCGACGGCCCCTGCGTACCGGTCCGCCCATCGCAGCGCCGCATACGACGTCGGAGATCCGTCCACACCCACGACCACCCGTGGTACCGGCTCGGACTGCATGGTCACCTCGCTCAGCCGTCGTTCTTCTCGCGGATACGCGGATACGCGGATACGCCGATGCGCGTCTGCGCGTATCCACGCTGCCGGGCCGCGCGCCACCGCGCCAGCCGGGGAGCCGTTCGGCGGACCGGCGGCGCGGGCGGGCAGGGGCGGGCGACCCCTTGAACCGGGCCGTTCGGCCCATGCCCGCGCGCGCCGGAGGGCACAGGCTTGAAGTGGCGCGACGCACCGCCCGTACAGGTGGGAGGACACCATGATCGGCTCCGAGTACCGCGTGAGCGACGTCATGACCCGAACGGTCGTCGCACTGGCCGCCGGGGCGACGTTCAAGGAGATCGTGAGAACCGTCGAGGTGCGGCGGATCAGCGCCCTGCCCGTCCTCGACGGCGGGAACCGGGTGATCGGCGTCGTGTCCGAGGCCGACCTGCTGCGCAAGGAGGAGTTCCGCGACAGCGTCCCCGACCGGGGCCCGCGGGCCCGGCCCCCGGCCGGCCTCGAGAAGGCCCGGGCCGTGACCGCGGCGGACCTGATGACCTCTCCGGCCGTCACCGTCCGCCCCGACGCCACTCTCGCGCAGGCCGCCCGGACCATGGCCCGGCACGGGGTGAAACGCCTGCCCGTGGTCGACGGCGACGGCGTGCTGAAGGGCGTCGTCAGCCGCTCGGACCTGCTCAGGGTGTTCCTGCGCTCCGACCGGGACATCGCCGAGGAGGTACGGCGCGAGGTGGTCCTCGGCCGGTTCCCGGACCCGGTCGAGTCGGTCGGCGTGGAGGTGCACGAGGGCGTCGTCACGCTCACCGGCCGCGTCCGGGACCTGTCCCTCGTACCGCTGGCGGTGCGGCTGGTGCGGTCCGTGGAGGGCGTGGTCGACGTGCGGTGCGCGCTCACCGGGCCCCCGCACCGCCCGGCCCTCGAACCGGACCTCCCGTAGGACGGGGACGGGGGCCGGCCGGCCCCCGGACCGGGCCGGTCGGCCCCTGCGCGTGCGGGGCCGCCGGAGGGACACTGGTGGAGAGAGGGAAGGAGGGTGACATGACCAGCATGCTGGAGCGGCTGCCGGGGTGGCCGGACGTGTTCGGCTGGATGGAGACCGGGCTTCCCGGGGCGCACGTCGCCCCCGGGCTGCACGGCATCCGTGTCGAGGAGCACTTCGGGGACGGCACGTACGTCCTGAAGGCCGAACTCCCCGGCGTGGACCCCGACAAGGACGTCGAGATCACCGTCGACGCCGATCTGCTGACGCTGCGCGCCGAGCGCACGGAGCGGACCACGGAGAAGCACCGCACCGAGTTCCGCTACGGCACCTTCGCCCGTTCCGTCCGGCTTCCCGCCGGAGCGCAGGGCGACGAGGCGACCGCCGACTACGCGGACGGTGTCCTGACCATCACGGTCCCGGTACCGGAGGAGAAGCCGGGCGCCAGGACCATTCCGGTGCGGCACGCCTGAGCGGCTCGGGAGCCCGCACCGCGTCCCGTGCGCGGCCGGTGGTGTGTCACCGGCCGCGCACACCCCTGCCCCCCGGCGGACCAGGGCCCGCGAGGAGGGGCGGAGCGAGGCCGGCCGGTGTCCCGCGGGACCTGTTCGGCCCCTGTAGCGGGCGCGGCGGCCCGTACACGCCGGTTCGCGGACGAGCGGGACGAGGACCGCTCACCGGGCGCGCCGCCCGGCCGCCGTCCCCCGCGGCGCCGACGGCTCGCGCGGCCTCCCGCGCACCGTCGCCCCGTCGTCATCCCCATGGGAACGGAGGCGTCGTGGACGCCCGGTCGAGCGCCGACGTCGCCCCCGCGGTTCCCTCGGAGACGACGCCCGCGGTGCCGGACGCCCACCGGCTGGACCCCGCGCGGGTCGCCGCCGGTCTCGGCGTCGGCCCGGCGACCGGACCGGGCACGGCGGAGGCGACGGACCGCGCCGGGACCCGCGGACCGAACCGGATCGCCGAACGCGTCGACACCGTCGGGGTGTTCGCCCGGGCCGCCCCGGAGCACGAGGTGCCGGCGCGTGCGGACGAGGGCCCGCTGCCGGGCCGTCACCGGTTCCGCGACCGCGCCCTGTGGCCGTGTCCGGGGGCGGTCCCCGCCGTGCGGGTGCTCGCCGTGCGGGTGCTCGCCGTCCACCCGCCCTGGGCGCGCGCCGTCTTCGGCACCGTGCCGCTGACCGCTGACCGCTGACCGCTGACCGCTGACCGCTGACCGCTGGCCGCGGCCCAGTGGGCCCTGTGCCTGGGCGCGGCCTCCACCGCGCTCCTCACGGAACCGGCCCTGCGCGGCGTACGGTCGCTGCTCCTCGACCCCGCGGCGCCATGAGGACGCCGGGTGTCCCGCTCACCGCACCGGCCGGGCCACCCGGGCCGGGTGGGCCGGGCGGCAGGGACCATCGGCACCGCCGCGGGCCCGTGCGGCCGCTGCCCCGACGGGCCACGGCCGACGAACATCGATCACGGAACACCTCATCCGCGGCCAGTTCCCGAGGAGCACGGCGATGCGCAGGACCACGGTGATGCCCAGGACCACGGCGAGGGGAGGGGCCGGGCCGCCGGCGCCCGGACCGGGGAGCCCGGGCCCACGGCGCCCCGCGCGAGGAGCGGGCCCCGGACCGACCGCGCACCGCCCAGGACCCGCCCGCCGCCAGGGCCTTGCCCGTCACCGAGGCCTTGCCCGTCACCGAGGCCTTGCCCGTCACCGAGGCCTTGCCCGTCACCGAGGCGCTGCTCGTCATCACGGCCGTACCCGTCGCCACTCCGGAGGACCGAAGCCATGCGCATAGTCGTCGCCCTCGGCGGCAACGCCCTGCCGCGCCGCGGCGAACGCCCCGACGCCGCCGTCCAGCAGCCGAACATCGACCGGGTCGCCACCGCCCTGGCCCCGCTCGCCCGCGAACACGAACTCGTCCTCACCCCCGGCGAGGGCACCCGGACCGGCCTGCCCGCCGTGGAGGGCGCCGCCGACCCCGCCCTCGGCGACCCCTGCCCCCTGCACCTGCTCGGCGCCCGGACCCAGGGCATGATCGGCTCCCTGCTGGCCACCGGCCTGCACGACGCCCTGCCGGGCCGCCGCGTCGCCGCCCTGGTCACCCACACCCTCGTCAGGGCCGACGATCCGGCCTTCAGCCGGCCCACCACGTTCGTGGGCCGGTCCTACTCCCGCGACGTGGCCCACGCCCTGGCCCGTGAGCGCGGCTGGGACATCGCCCGGGACACCGCCGGCTGGCGCCGCGTCGTGCCCTCCCCGTCACCGGAACGGGTCCTGGAGACCGGCACCGTCCACGAGTTGCTCAACGGCGGCACCCTGGTGGTCTGCGCCGGCGGCGGGGGCGTTCCGGTCGTCGAGGACCGGGACACCGGCGCGCTGACCGGTGTGGAGGCGGTCGTCGACAAGGACCTCACGGCCGCCTCGCTCGCCGAGGACCTGAAGGCCGACTTCCTGCTCATCCTCACCGACGTCCCCTGCGTCTACGACGACTTCGGCACCCCCGCACAGCAGCCCGTCCTCGACGCCACCCCCGCGGAGCTGCGCCGCAAGGGGTTCCCGGACGGCTCCATGGGACCGAAGACGGAGGCCGCCGCCCGGTTCGTCGAACGCACCGCGGGACTGGCCGCCATCGGGGCCCTGGACGCGGCGTACGAGATCGTGCACGGCCGCTCGGGCACCCTCGTCCGCCCGGAACTCGTGACCGGCTGAGGAACGGGAGTGACGGGAGCGCGGAGCGGCACCGCCGTCCGGTCCGGGCCCCGAGGCCGGGCCGACGCCGAACTCCCCTGCCGTTCCGTCCGCTTCGGGCCGGATCCCCCCCGCCTCCGCGGACGGCCGCCACCGGTGACCAGGCGTCGGGCGCCAGGCGTCAGGCGTCTTCGGGGCCCTCGGCCCGGATGTGCTCGGCGACGTCACGCAGCTTGATGTTGTGGTGCTGGGAGAACCGGCGCAGCACGCTGAAGGCGTCGGCCTCGCTCAGTTTGTGACGCTCCCTGAGCATGCCCATGGCCTCACCGATGGCGTGCCGGGCCTCCATGGCGTGCTCCAGCTGGTCGACGGTGCGGGCGCCGGCCAGGGCGACGGCGGCGTGCGAGGCGAGCAGCCAGCCGGCGGTCTCGACGTCCTCGCGGAAGGCCCCGGGACGGCGGGCGTACAGGTTCAGCGCGCCGAAGTCCTCGTCGTCGGTGTAGAGGAGGAAACCGGTCATGCTGCCCATGCCCAGTCCGTGGGCCTGCGCGGCGAACCGCTGCCAGGTCGGCTGGGGCCGGGTCAGGTCGGAGATCCGGTACACGCGCTCGCCGTCCGTGCGGCGGGCGAGATCGTAACAGGGTCCCTCGCCCAGCCGGCCCTGCAGGCGGTCGCACTCCTCGACCATGTCACCGCAGGCCGCCAGGGTCACGGCCCGTCCCTTGCGGACCGCGAGGATCCCCGCCGCGTCGCAGCCGTCCACCAGCTTCACGGCCGCCGCGGCGATCTCGTCCAGCGTCGACTGGACGGAGTCCTGGGCCAGCAGTTCCCGTGCGAGCACGGCCATCTGCTCGGCGTACTCACGCCACTCCACCGTCACCACCCGCCTCCGTCACCTGTTCGACCACACTAACGGCAAGCCGGTGGATCAGTGCCACGCGCGGACGGTGCTCACGCGAGGGGCTCACCGGCGACCCGCCCCGGTGTGACGTGCGCCGGTCACCGGCCGGCGGACGCCTTGCCTAAGGTGGGAGGCCGACAGCCGTTACCGAGGAGTGCATGTGGAGATCGTTGCGTACGGAGTCCTGGCGGACGAGCAGCCGCTGCTGCAGACGGAGTTCGAGCGGGTGCTCGCCGGCCGGCACGACCTGCGCTGTCTGGGCATCTTCCTGAACCGGGACACCGTCCCGACCGCGGCCGGCCACGAGATCGTCCTCAGCAGTGTCAACGACACGCTGGACGCCGAGGTGCTGCGCGCGCTGGCCGCCGGCGGCACGCGGATGATCGCCCAACGGGCCACCGGCTACAACAACATCGACCTGGCCGTGGCGCGCGAGCTGGGGCTCACCGTGGCACGGGTGTCGTACTACTCGCCGTACTCCGTCGCCGAGTTCGCCTGGACGCTGGCCCTGGCGGTCAACCGCCGGATCGTGCGCGCGGCGCACCGCACCCGCGAGTTCGACTTCCGCCTCGACGGCCTGATGGGACGCGATCTGCGCGGCCGGACGGCCGGGGTGGTGGGCACCGGGAAGATCGGCACCGCGTTCGCGCGGATCGCCCACGGATTCGGCATGCGCCTGCTGGGCTGGGACGTCGCCGAGAACCCCGAGTGCCTGGCCCTCGGCATGGAGTACGTGGAACGGGAGCGGCTGTTCACCGAGGCGGACCTGGTGAGCCTGCACGTGCCGCTGCTGCCCGACACGCACCACCTTCTCGACGCGAAGGCCCTGAGCCTGATGAAGAGCGACGCCATCCTGGTCAACTCCAGCCGCGGCGGTCTCGTCGACACGGACGCCCTGCTGGAGACGCTGCGCGCCGGCCGGCTGAGCGGGGTCGGGCTCGACGTGTACGAGGAGGAGGCCGGGGTGTTCTTCCTGGACAAGTCGTTGGAGGTGATGACGGACGAACGCCTCGCCAGGCTGATGACGTTCAGCAACGTCCTGGTCACCTCGCACCAGGCGTACTTCACCGAGGACGCCGTCGGCCAGATCGCCAGGACCACGCTCGCCAACGTCGCCGACCACCTGGCCGGCCGCACCAGTGACAACGTCCTCGTCCCACCGCCCGCCGACTGACATCCGCCGACCGGCATCCGCCGGCGTCGCGCCGACGACGCGGGCCCCGCCGGGGGGACGGGCGGCCGGGAGCATCGCGCGCCGCCCCGCGCCGTGCTCCCGCAAGCGCGCCCTCCGGCGAGGGGGTAGGGTCCGGAGGTGCCCGCAGTCGCGGCAGCCCCGGTCGGCGCCTCCACGCGCCCCGACCGCCCCGCGAGGCTGCCGCTTCTCGTGAACTCCCCGACGGGGAAAGACAAGTGGGAAGGATCTGCCATGGGCACGGTCACCACGAACGACGGCACCGACATCTTCTACAAGGACTGGGGTCCGCGCGACGCCCGGCCGATCGTCTTCCACCACGGCTGGCCGCTCAGCGCCGACGACTGGGACGGCCAGATGATGTTCTTCCTCAACGAGGGATATCGCGTGATCGCCCACGACCGGCGGGGCCACGGCCGCTCGTCCCAGAGCCCGACCGGCCACGAGATGGACACCTACGCCGCCGACGTCGCGGCCCTGACCGAGGCCCTCGACCTCCGGGAGGCCGTCCACATCGGCCACTCGACCGGTGGCGGCGAGGTCGCCCGCTACGTCGCGCGCGCCGAGCCCGGCCGGGTCGCCAAGGCCGTCCTCGTCGGTGCCGTGACCCCGATCATGCTGCGCACCCCGGACAATCCCGGCGGCCTGCCGATGGAGGTCTTCGACGGGTTCCGCGCCGCCCTCCTCGCCAACCGCGCCCAGTTCTACCGCGACGTACCGGCCGGTCCGTTCTACGGCTTCAACCGGCCCGGAGCACAGGTGTCGCAGGGCGTCGTCGACAACTGGTGGCGGCAGGGCATGCAGGGCGCGGCCAACGCCCACTACGAGTGCATCAGGGCCTTCTCGGAGACGGACTTCACGGACGACCTCAGGCGGATCGAGGTCCCGGTCCTCGTCGCCCACGGCACCGACGACCAGATCGTCCCCTACGAGGACTCGGCACCCCGGGCGGTCGAGCTCCTGCGGAACGGCCGGCTCAAGAGCTACGAAGGGCTGCCGCACGGCATGCTGACCACGCACCCCGAGGTCCTCAACCCCGACCTGCTGGCCTTCGTCAAGGAGTAGGCGCCTCCGTGTCGAGCGTCACGTGCACGGTCTTGCCGCCCAGGGCGGGGACGACCGTGACGGCGTCGCCGAGGAGGGCGACCAGGGCCAGCCCGAAGCCGCCCCGCTCCCCGGGCACGCTCCGGCGCTCGGGGAGGTCCTCGCTCTCGTCGGCGACGCCGATGTCCAGCAGCGTTCCCCGCATGGTGAGGGTCAGCACGCACGGCCCGCGCGCGTGGTGGACGGCGTTGGTGACCAGTTCGGAGACGATGAGCACCGCGTCCGCGGCGCGTCGCGTCCCACCGGCCTCGGCGGCGAGCCACCTGGTGGCGTAGCGGCGCGCGGTACGGGGGGCGTGCGCGTCGTAGGGGAGGAAGACGGTGAGGCGTCGCATGGGGGTCGCCGTCGGTGGGGTGATGGTCATGACCGCTTGCCTCGGGGGTTCGGCCGGGACGTGCTCGGTGCCGGCGTTCCGCCGGTGTCGCGGCGCCGCGACACCGGCGGACATGCGCCGTCCCGTGCCGTCAGCGGCCCTGGGGGAGGAGCCGGCGTCCTGGGCGGGCGCCCGTCGCGCGCGGGCGGCGTTGCTCGCCCGCGCGTCGCGGCAACCGCTCGCCGTCGGCGCGGGAGCCCGGCGGCGGAACGGTGCGCGCCCGGTCGCCGTGACGGCCGGGCGCGCACCGGTGCCCCGCCGCTCCCGGGGCGTCCAGCGCTCCCGGCCGACCGGTGGCAGGTGCCGCCGGTCGGCCCGGAACGCGGTGTCACTCGGCATGGCCGGTCAGGGCGGGGCCGGCCGCGGCGTCGGTGTGGTGCCCGGGGAGGTTCGCGGCGCCGGTGAGGGCCCGCCGGCGCGCGAGGGACTCCCGGGCCGCCTCGCGCGGGTGGCGGCGGCGCCAGTAGGGATTGTCGTGGGACAGCCTGCTGGAGACGCGGCCGTACATGCCGAAGGTCAGGATGACCAGGCCCATGATGAAACTGAACATCACGTTGGTCATGCCGAAGTCGAGGACGTTGGCGGGCTTGTCCAGGACGAAGATGTGGGCGAAGCCGCTGAGCAGGAAGAGCGTGCCCACGGTCATGTTGAGGGTGGAGGCGAAGTTGCCGCCGATGACGCCGCCCACGACGAGGGCGAGGCCGACGACGACGGAGACGAGGCTGAGGACGCCGTTGGTGGTGAGCCCCGCGAGGCTCTGGCCGTCGGTGTCGAACGGGCTGAGCCGGTCCGCGAAGCCCAGCACGCCGAAGACGAGCAGGACCACGCCGCAGAACGCGGCTCCGTAGCGGTACACCGTGGCGAGCTGGTGATCGACGGGAAGCTCGTCGCTGAGCCTCATGGTGTTTCCTTTCCGGCCGGGGAGGCGGTTGGCTGCCGGGCCACCGAGCCCTGCGCCGCTCCCTCTCGTCCCCTTATTCGGGACATAGGGTGCGAAAGGTTGCACCGGGATGGGGCATTCCGTTGGGGGATCGTTCCCCGCCTTGAGATGATCGCCGGACGGCGGGAACGAGGCAGGGGCGGGGAACATGGTCGTGGTGCTGCTGCTGGGCGTCCTGGCGCTGGTCGTCGCGGGGTGCGTCTGCGTGGTGTGGGCGGCCCGCGGCGGGCCCCGCTGGGCCCGCGTCGTGGCGGCCGTGACGCTCGCCGCGGCCGGACTCCTGCGCGTCGGCTCGACGAACAAGCGGACCACGACCAACGGCGACGACTAGGGCGTGTTTCGAAAGTCCCTCCCCCAGAGGGGGTGCCCCCAGCCCGGCGACGCCTGGCACGCACTCCCCCAGAGGGGGCACCCCCAGCCGCGTTGTCGGGATCACCCCGATACAACCAGTATCGGGGCGACCCTCCGCCTTGCGATCGCACGCACCAGACGCGGCCGGGCCTGCCCTTCGGGCAGACGACGCTACTTTCGAAACACGCCCTAGGACGTGACGCGCGGGCCGACGCCGTGCGGGCCGGCGCCGGCCCGCACGGCACGCGGCACCGGTCCTACGCGTCGCCCTCGCCCGCGAGCGGATCGTGTCCCCAGTTCTTGAGCGAGTGGCGCCAGCGCGAGTCGCGTACGTCCCCGGACGGGCGCTGCGCGAGGTGGCGGCGGACGTAGCCGACGACCTTGCGCATGTGCTGGTAGTCGGCGTCCGACAGGTCGTCCTTGCGGGTCCTGAGGATGCCGAGGACGCGACGGCCGGAGGCGTGCCCGGTGGATTCCTCACCGTCCTCGTGCTGCCCGGCGCCGAGCGACTCCTCCGTCCCTAGCCACTCCTCCAGTTCCGAGGGCGCGATGTTGACCACTTCCCGGAACTCGTGCCACGTCCGCTCCCGCTCCTCGTCCACGGCGCCTCACTTCCCGCGCTTCTTCAGGGCGGACGGCTTGTGGACGGCGGAGCGCCCGGACCTGTCGCTGCGCACCTCGTACTGCGGCTCCTCGGGCGAGGCGTCCACGGTGCGCCCGGCGGCCTCCGTCCGCTCGGTGATCTTCTTCTCGACCCGCCCCGTCGTCTCGCTGCCGTGGCTGTTCCACGCCACCTCGTCGCCCTCGCCCGGTCCCTCGGTCCCGCTGCCGTCCTCGGCCATGGCTGCGCCTCCTGATGTCGCGGCGCGACCCCGGAGGTCCCGTACCGGGGCCGCGGTCGGTGCTTCCACCTTGGGGGCCGGTCCGGCGGACCGCATCCCGGCGTCCGTCCCCGCACCGGTCGCCCGGCCCGTCCGGTGCGGGGGACCGCGCGGGACTGGGGGGCTACGCCGGCCCCCGTGCGACCGCCAGCAGGCCGGCGACGGCCGAGCCCGTCGTACGGTGCCAGGTTCCGCTGTGGCGGAGCATGGCGTGGTCGCCGCCCGCCACGGGAAGGAAGCGGGCCCGCGCGCCCGCCCGGAGGGCCCGCCGCACGTACGTCGCCGACGCGCGCGGGTCGGTGACGCGGTCGCGGTCCCCGTGGACCACGACCAGGCCCTTGTCCCGCAGGTGCGCGACCGGCTCCCCGGCGGGGCACCACGGGGCCAGGGCCACCACGGACCGTACCCGGGGCGCCGAGGCGGCGCGCAGGGCGGCCCGTCCGCCCATGGAGTGGCCCACCAGGACGACCGGGACGTCACCGACGAGACGGGCCAGCTCCGCCAGCGCCCGCCGAGCGTCCCGCAGGGGGTCGGCGGCGTCCTGGTTCCAGCCCCGCACCCGGTAGCGCACCGTTCCCAGGAGGACGTCGTCGTCCGGCACGGCGGCGGCGACGGCCCGGACCACGGGCCTCATCCGCACGGCCGCAGGATGCCAGGGCCGCGAGGGGGCCCGGCTGTCGGACCTGCCGCCGTGCAGGAACAGCACCGCGGCGCGGGTCGTAGGGGGGACGCGGTGGGTCAGCAGGGCGCCGGCGGGCTCGAGCGCCACCTGCGGGGGCGCTTCGTCCTCGGACGCGGGCATCGGTGCTCCTCGGTGTCGGCGGGGGTCTCCCGGCCGGGAGACCGGTGATCCCCCCATCATCCGTCGCGGGCGGTCCGGCGGTTCGGTCCGCCGGCGCCGCGCTGTCGCCCGTTCTCGTGCCCGCCTCCTCGTACCCCGTCCGCGACCGCCCGCCGGTGGTGTACGACTGGGACCAATCCGCCGCCCTCCGGGGACCGGATTACCGGTGGAAGAGCCCGATCCCGGAGGACCCTTGTGAAAGAAGCCGTCTACATCGGCACGAACCCCGTGGCGAAGCCGGACCTGGAGGAGCTGCTGAGCCGGGTGGCCCTCGGCGACGAGAAGGCGTTCGCCACGGTCTACGACACCGTGGCGGGGTCGGTCCTCGGGGTCGCCCGCGCCGTCCTGCGCGACCGGGCCCAGTCGGAGGAGGTGGCCCAGGAGGTCCTGGTGGAGGTGTGGCGTACCGCGCCGCGCTACCGGGCCGACCGGGGGACCGCCATCAACTGGATCCTGACGCTGGCGCACCGCCGTGCCGTCGACCGGGTCCGCTCCGTGGAGGCCGCGGCCGTCCGCGACCACAAGGCGGCGCTGCTGGACCGGACACCCGAGTACGACGAGGTGACCGAGCAGGTCGAGGCACGTCTGGAGCGGGAGCAGGTACGGCGCTGCCTGCGCACCCTGACCGACATCCAGCGGCAGGCCGTCACGCTCGCGTACTACCGCGGCCTGACGTACCGCGAGGTGGCGGAGGCGCTCACGCTTCCGCTCGGCACGGTCAAGACCCGACTGCGCGACGGACTCATCCGGATGCGCGACTGCCTGGGGGTGAGCGCGTGACGACCGCCGATCTGCACCGCATGACGGGTGCCTACGCCCTGCACGCCCTCCCCCCGGACGAACGCGAGGACTTCGAGCGGCACCTGGAGCACTGCGAGCTGTGCGTGGAGGAGACCGCGGAGCTGTCCGCCACCGCCGCCCGCCTCGGACTGGCGGCGTTCGCCACGCCCGCCCCGGTGATGCGCGAGCAGGTCCTGCGCCGCATCACCACCGTCCGGCAGGCCAGTCCCGGCGGACCCGCGCCCACGCGTCCGGTCGGGGCCGCCCGGCGCATGCGGACGATGTCGCGGTGGGCGCTGGCCGCCTGCGTCGCGGCCGCCGCCGGACTGGGCGGCGCGACCGTGTGGCAGCACCAGCGTGCCGAGGACGCCCGCGGGCAGGCCCGTGCCGCCGAACGGAGCGTCGACGAGATCACGGCCGTCCTCACGGCCCCGGACGCCAGGACCAGCACCGCGCGCCTGGCCGACGGCGCCACCGGCACCGTCGTCGTCTCCGGCGGCCGGGACAGGGCCGTCTTCCTCGCCTCCGGGATGGAGCGGCCGCCCTCCGGGAAGGTCTACCAGCTCTGGTTCGACGACCACGGCACCATGCGGTCCGCCGGTCTGATGGATCCCGACCGCACCGACCAGGCCGTCGTCATGGCCGGATCCCTGGACGGGGCCTCCGGAATGGGCATCACCGTGGAACCCGAGGGCGGTTCGCGCCGGCCCACCTCCGATCCGGTCGCCGTGATGGCGTTCACCACCTGAGCGGACCCGAACGGACCGGACCTGAACGGACCGGACCTGAACGGACCGGACCTGAACGGACCGGGCCCGAACGGACCGGGCCCCGCCGGCGTCGGCGGGACCCGGTCCTTCTTCGCGCGTCACTCCTCCGTCACCCTTCCCTCGCGCATCGGGTGCGCGGCCGGCGCGGGACCCCGGCTCCGCGGCCGCCCGCCGAGGAGCCGGGGCGCCGCGAAACCGGGGCGCCGGGCCTCACTTGGTCGCGCCCCGCGCGAACCCGTTGTAGAGGTAGCGCTGGAGGAAGAGGAACACGAGCAGGGTCGGTACGATCACCAGGATCGTGCCGGCCGAGATGTTCTCCCAGTGCGCGCCGAAGGGGCCCTTGAAGCGGAACAGCGCGGTGGAGACGGTGCCCAGGTCCTCCGAGGGCATGTAGAGGAAGGGGATGTAGAAGTCGTTGTAGACGGTGATCCCCTTGATGATCACCACGGTGGCGATCGCCGGCTTGAGCAGCGGCAGGATGATCTTCCAGTAGATGGTGAGGGCGTTCGCCCCGTCCAGGCGCGCGGCCTCGTCGAGGGAGACCGGGATGCCCCGGACGAACTGCAGGAAGACGTAGATCGAGACGATGTCCGTCCCCATGTAGAGCAGGACGGGCGCCCACAGGCTGTTGAACAGGCCGAAGCTGTTGACCACCTGGAAGGTGGCGACCTGGGTGGTGACCCCGGGCACCAGGGTGGCGATCAGGAACAGCGCCATGACCGGCTTCTTCGCCCGGAAGGCGAAGCGGTCGACGGCGTAGGCCGTCATCGAGCCGACGAGGACCGTTCCGGTGATCGAGAAGAGCAGGATGAACGCGGTGTTCGCGAAGGCGGACAGCATGTGGCCGTCGGTGAAGGCCGTCGCGTAGTTGCCGAAGTTGAGCCAGTCGCGCGGCAGTGTCAGGGCGCCGCCGTCGGCGACCTCCTTCGAGGTCTTCAGCGAGGTCAGGAAGACGACGACGAGCGGCACCAGCACGATCAGGGACGCGGCGACCAACGACAGGTAGGTCAGGGCCGGAGCGATCCGGCGACGGCGTACGGCGGGCGGCGGCGTGGTCATACCAGATCCACTTTCTCGTCGGGCACGAGGCGGCGCTGGATCCAGGTGACCAGCAGGACGATCAGGAGCAGGACGACGGCGGCGGCGGACGCCAGGCCCGTCTTGTTGAACTGGAAGGCGAGCTTGACCGTCTGGATGACGAAGGTCGAGGTGCCGGTCGCGCCGCCGGTCATGACGTACGGGATCTCGAAGACGGACAGCGAGCCCGAGACGGCCAGGACGACGCTGAGGCTGACGACCGGTCGGATGCCCGGGGCGATGATGTGGCGGAACTGCTGCCACCGCGAGGCCCCGTCCAGCTGGGCCGCCTCGTACAGTTCGGCCGGGATCGACTGGATCGCGCCCAGGAACAGCACGAAGTTGAGCCCGGTGAAGCGCCAGACGGACACCCCGGCCAGCGAGGTGTTCGCCGACGCGGGGTCACCGAGCCACGCGTGGTCGGAGCCGGCGCCGAAGAGGGACAGCACCGAGTCCAGCGTGCCGCCGTCCTGGAAGAAGTAGAGGAAGACGAAGCCGATGGCCACGCCGTTGACCAGGTAGGGGAAGAACAGGATGCCCTTGAAGAGGTTCCGCAGGCGCAGGTCGAAGCTGAGGACGGTCGCGAAGTACAGGGCGATCACGATCTGCACGGCGGAGGCCGCGAGGTAGTAGAAGCTGACGAAGAACACCCGGAACAGTTCGGGCCGGGTGAGGATCTGGCGGTAGTTGTCGAGGCCGGTGAAGTCGCGGTCCGGGCTGACGCCGTCCCAGTCGGTGAGGCTGTAGAAGATCATGTTTCCCACGGGCACGTAGGTGAACGTGATCAGCAGGGCCAGCGGGGCGGCGAGGAAGAACCACGGGGTGAGGCGGCGCAGCAGCGGGGGGCCGCCGCGGGGAGAGGGGCGGCGCGACCTGCCGGGGGGTGGGGTGGTGGCGCGCGGCGTTTTCGCCGATGCCGCCTCGGCCGCCTCGGTCGTCTCGGTCGTCTCGGGCATGTCGGGCCTTTCGTCGTCCGTCGGTCCGTCGGTCCGTTGGTCCGCCGATCCGCTGGTCCGCCGATCCGCTGGTCCGCCGATCCGCTGGTCCGTCGACTCGTCGATTCGTGGCGGGTGGCCGGCCCCGTCCGTCGGTCGGGGTGCGGGGCCGGTCACGGCCGGGGGAGGGGGAGAGGGAGGGGGAGGGGCCGGCCGGGGTCAGGAGCCGACGGTCCGGGCCGCCTCGTTCCACCGCTTGTCGAGGTCCGCGAAGAAGTCCTCCAGGTCGCCCTTCTGCGCGCCGCGGGCGAGGTCGACCAGCTTCTGCCGGTAGTCCGGCTTGTTGAGGCCGATCTCGGCCGCGTTGTCGATCGCGTTCACCTCGCCGGTCTTCGCCTCCGAGCGCTCCAGGAAGGTGACATCGTTGTCAACGAAGTCCTCAAGCGTGCTGGGCATGGGGTCGGACTTCAGCGCGGAGACGGCCCCCTCCTTGGCGGCGAAGCCGGACTTCTCCGCGAACCAGTCGATCCAGGCCCGCGCGGCGGCCTTGTGCTCGGAGTGGGCGTTGACCGCCTGCTGGTAGTCGGAACCGAGGACGGCGCAGTACCTGCCGTCCTTCTGCGCGGGGAAGGGCATGAAACCGATGTCGCCGGGATCGGTGCCGGCCTGCCGGGCGGCGTCGCGCATCTGGGTGATGGCCCAGGACCCCAGCTGCATGGTGGCGATCTCGCCCTTGGCGATCATGCCTTTGGACGCCTCCCAGTTGGTGGTGCTGGGGTCCTTCTCCGACAGGCCGGACGTGACGACGTCGTGCAGGAGCGAGTCGATCGTGCGCAGCTCGCCGCCCTTCCTCCAGGGCGACACCGGCCCGGCCAGCTTGTCGTTGGCCCGGGCGTCGCAGGTGACCGAGCCGATGGCGTTGCTCCACGCGGTCAGCGGCCAGCCGTCCTTGAAGTTCGTGTAGTACGGCACCGCATCCGTCCTGGACCCGATCGCCTTCAGGTCGTCGACGAACTCCTCCGGCGTGGTGGGCCAGGCGGTGACGCCCGCCTTCCTCCACACGGCCTTGTTGTAGAGGAAGCCGTTCGCGGTCCCGAAGGTGGTGATGCCGTAGATCCTGCCGTCGACGTCGGCCCTGTCGCTGAAGCGGTACCTGGCGCCCAGCTCCGCGCGGCTGCCCAGAGGGGCGAAGAACTTCGGGTAGTCGTTCTTGGCGACGGCGGCCGGGATCATCAGGACGTCACCGTAGTCCTCGGTGTTCATCCGGATCTTGACCTCCCCCTCGTAGTCGGTGAGGGCCTCGAACTCCACCTTCACCTTGGGGTGGGTCTTCCGGAACTCGGCGGCGTACTCGTCCATCGTCCCGTTCTGGACGAGGTCGGTGCGGTGTGTCAGCACCTTGATGGTGCCCGAGGCGTCGGCGGGATCGGCGGGTGCCTCCGCCGCCTCGCCGGAGGCCGTGCTCTGGCCACTGCAGCCGGCGACGGTCAGGATGGTGGCGGCCAGAAACACTCCGGTGAGCGACTTCTTCGTCCCCATGTGCCCAGCTCCTTCAGGATTGCGGCTCAGCTCCGCGGGTGGGATGTGGGCACTATGGCAGTCGTCGATTAACCGGTAAAGCTGAGAATTCCCGCACGATACGCAATCGTTACCCTGGGTGGCGAGAAGTCGATCCTGACGTGCGACGCGTCACGGAAGGAGATCATGGAGCCGACTAGACCGGTTTATGGACAGCGGTTGATCAGCGGGCTAGGTTGTCGGCCGTTGTCCCTCCACCGGGGCCCGATTCAGGCGATGGGAGCCGCACATGAAGGACGTCACCCAGCTCGCGGAGGGCTGGAGCCTGCGCCATGGGCGGGAACTGCTGGAGGCCACGGTGCCCGGCTGCGTCCACACCGACCTGCTGGCCGCCGGCGTCATCCCCGACCCGTTCACCGGACTCAACGAGACGGAGGTCGCCTGGGTCGGCCGTCGCGCCTGGACCTACGTCCGGGATCTCGGGGATCCCGGGGATCACGCGCACGGAGGCGCGCACGAGCGCACCGACCTGGTCCTCGACGGCCTCGACACGGCCGCCCGCCTCACCCTCGGCGGCCGCCCGGTCGGCACGACCCGCAACATGCACCGCCGCTACCGCTTCGACGTCACCGGCCGCACCGGGCCGCTGGAGATCCGCTTCGCCTCCGCCTACGACGAGGCCGCGGCCGTGCGCGCCGTCACCGGGGAACGGCCCAACGTCTATCCGGAGCCCTCCCAGTACATCCGCAAGATGGCCTGCGGCTTCGGCTGGGACTGGGGCCCCACGCTGGTGACCGCCGGCATCTGGCGGCCCGTGCGGCTCGAACACTGGTCCACCGCCCGCATCGCCCGCGTGCGCCCGCTCGTCACCGTCGACGAGGGCACCGGCCGGGTGGAGGTGCGACTCGAGGTCGAACGCACCGAGGGAGGGCGGGAGCGCACGCTGCGCGCCGAGGCCCGGCTGGCCGGCGCCCGCGCCGAGGCCGTCCTGACCGGCGACGAGGCGGTCCTGCGCCTGGAGGTGCCCGACGCGCGCCTGTGGTGGCCCCGCGGATACGGCGAACAGCCCCTGTACGACCTCCACCTCGCCCTGAGCGACGACGAGGGCGCTCCGCTGGACACCTGGCACCGCCGGATCGGCTTCCGCACGGTCGCGCTCGACCGCTCGGCCGACGAGCACGGCACCGGCTTCACCCTCGTCGTCAACGGCGTGCGCGTCTTCGCCCGCGGCGTCAACTGGATCCCCGACGACGCCTTCCCCTCCCGGATCACCCCCGAGCGCTACCGGACCCGGCTCACCCAGGCCGCCGAGGCCAACGTCGACCTGGTGCGGGTCTGGGGCGGCGGCATCTACGAGGACGACGCCTTCTACGACGCCTGCGACGAGCTGGGTCTGATGGTGTGGCAGGACTTCCTCTTCGCCTGCTCCGCCTACCCGGAGGAACAGCCGCTGCGCGGCGAGGTGGAGGCCGAGGCGCGCGACAACGTTGTCCGGCTCATGCCGCACCCCTCCCTGGTCCTGTGGAACGGCAACAACGAGAACCTGTGGGGTTTCCGCGACTGGGGCTGGGAGGACGCGCTCGCCGGCGACTCCTGGGGCGAGGGCTACTACCTCGGCCTGCTGCCCCGCGTCGTCGCCGAGCTCGACCCGACCCGCCCCTACACCGCCGGCAGCCCCTGGTCCGGCTCCTGGGACCACCACCCCAACGACCCCGCCCACGGCACCCATCACTCCTGGGAGGTGTGGAACCGTCAGGACTACGCCGAGTACCGGGCGAACGTCCCCCGCTTCGTCGCGGAGTTCGGCTGGCAGGCGCCGCCCGCGCAGGCCACCCTGCGGCGAGCCCTGCCCGGCGAGCGGCTCGCCCCCGACTCCCCGGGCATGCTCCACCACCAGAAGGCCGAGGACGGCAACGGCAAGCTCGACCGCGGCCTCGCGCGCCACTTCCCGCCGCCCGGGGACGACTTCGACCGCTGGCACTACCTGACCCAGCTCGTGCAGGCCCGGGCGGTCGCGGCCGGCATCGAACACTGGCGCTCGCACTGGCCCGTCTGCGCGGGCACGATCGTCTGGCAGCTCAACGACTGCTGGCCCGTCACCTCCTGGGCCGCCGTCGACGGCGACGGCCGCCCCAAGCCCCTCTACCACGAGCTGCGCCGCGTCTACGCCGACCGGCTCCTGACCCTGCAGCCCGGCCCCGACGGCCCGGTGCTCGCCGCGGTCAACCAGGCCGCCGAGCCCTGGCCGACGGCGGTGACGCTGCGCCGGTGGCGGGCGGACGGAACCCTGATCCACGAGAGCGTCCTCGACGCGGAGGTCGAACCCCGCTCGGTCGTCCGGCTCCCGGTGCCCCCCGACCTCGTCCCGGACCCGCGGTCGGCGAAGGAGTTCCTGGTCGCCGACACGGGGGCGTCCTCCCGCCCGGGCGACGGCGGGGGCGAGGGCGGGGAAGGGCTGCGGGCGCTGCACTTCCCGGTCGCCGACAAGGACTTCGCCTACCCGCGGCCCGTCTACGACGTCGCCGTGGAACCCGTCCCCGGACAGCGGGATAGAGTCGACGTCGTGGTGAGCGCCCGTACCCTCGTCCGAGACCTCCTGCTCCAGGCCGACCGGCTCGGACCGGCCGCCGTCTGCGACCGGGGCCCGCAGACCCTGCTGCCCGGCGAGCGGGTGCGGATCCGGGTCACCGGCTGCGACGGCGTCGACGTACGGGACGTCCGGGCCGCCCTGTACTGCGTGGACGTGACGTGAGCAGTCTGACGGAACGCGTCACCATCAAGGACGTCGCCGCCCGCGCCGGGGTGTCCAAGGGCGCGGTGTCGCTGGCGTTCAACCACAAGCCCGGTGTCTCCGCCGCCACCCGCGAGCGGATCTTCGAGGCCGCCCGGGAGCTGGGCTGGGCCCCCAGCGCCACCGCCCGCAGCCTGTCCAACCGGCGGGTGGACGTCGTCGGACTCGTGCTGTGCCGGCCCGCCCGGCTGCTCGGCCTCGAACCGTTCTACATGGAGTTCGTCTCCGGCATCGAGAGCGTCCTCGCGGAGCGGTCGTGCTCGCTGCTGCTGCGGCTGGTGCGCGACCTCGACGAGGAGGTCGCCGTCCACAAGGCGTGGTGGAGCGGCCGGATGATCGCCGGGGCGATCCTGGTGGACCTCCGCGAGGACGACCCCCGGCTGCCCGCCCTCGAGGGCCTCGGGCTGCCCGCCGTGGCCGTCGGCCACCCCCGCCTCACCGGCCCGTTCCCGGCGGTGTGGACCGACGACGCCTCCGCGGTCGGTGAGGCCGTCCGCTACCTGGCGGCGCTCGGCCACCGCCGGATCGCCCGCGTCGGCGGCCCGGCCGACCTCGGCCACAGCGTCATCCGCACGCGGGCGTTCGCGTCCACGATGCGGGAACTCGGGCTGGAGGAGGCCCGCCAGATCGCCACGGGCTTCGAGGAGGAGGAGGGCGCCCGCGCCACCCGTTCGCTGCTGCTCGCCGCCGACCGGCCCACCGCCATCGTCTACGACAACGACATCATGGCGGTCGCGGGCGCGGGCGTCGCCGCAGAGATGGGCTTCGCCGTCCCCGACGACCTGTCACTGGTCGCCTGGGACGACTCCCAGCTGTGCCGCATCACCCACCCGACGCTGTCGGCGATGAGCCACGACGTGCACCACTTCGGAGCGGAGGTGGCGCGGGTCCTGTTCGACGTCGTCGACGGGACCCGGACCGGTCCGCACCAGGCGCCGACGCCCACGCTGACCCCGCGGGGCTCCACCGCCCGGGCGCCCAGGGCCGGCGGGTAGCGCGGTGAACGCGCGCAGGGCCGCTCCACCGGGGAAGCGACCCTGCGTCGGCCTGTCTGCCGCCGTCAACTCGTGGTGCAGACACTGCCGTTGAGCGTGAAGGAGGCGGGAACGCCGTTGGTTCCCGCGGTGGAGGAGGCGCTGAAGCCGAAGCTCACCGTGCCGCCGGCCGGGATCGTCTCCGTCCAGGACTCGTGGGTGGCCCGCACCTGACGCCCCTGCTGGGTCGCCCGGGCGTTCCAGACGTGGTTGATCTTCTGCTCGCCGGGGAACGCGAAGTCGAGCTGCCAGCCCTTCACGGCCGTGCCGGCGGTGTTGCGCACGGTCACGTCCGCGTTGAACGAACCGCCCCAGTCGCTGAGCCGGTAGGTGACCGCGCAGCCTCCCCCGGCGGAACCGTCGTCCGGGCCGGAGCCGAAGACGCCCGCCTCCCGTGCGGTCTGCCTGATGCCGTCGCTGCCGTCGAAGACGCGGCGGCCCCAGTCGGTGAGCCGGGAGGCGTCGAAGCCGGTGGCCATGTCGAGGTACTCGACGCCGCCGCCGTTGCCGCTCCAGGACCACCCCAGATACCCGACGCCGAGGCGCTGGGCCGCGGCCATGACGGCGTCCTCGTCCGGGTTGCCGTCCGAGTGGTCGTTGCCGAATTCACCCACCACAATGGGCAGCTTCTGTGAGGTGAACCGGTTCAGGTAGTCGTTCACCTCGGCGGCGGTGTCGAAGACGCCGTACATGTGGATCGAGAAGACGGTGTTGCGGTCGGGATCGGCCGCGAAGACCTTTCCGGCGTTGTCCCGCATGGTGAACGACCAGTCCTGCCCCCAGTTGGGCGCGTCAACCATGAGGGTGTGGTCGAAACCGGCGTCGCGCATGCGCGTGACGGCGTTCTGCGTGTCCGAGGTCCACGCCGCGTAGCCGGAGTTCCCGTACGGCTCGTTGCCGAGGTTCAGGACGACGTACTTCTCCTGGCCCCGCAGCACGTCCCGGACGCCGATCCAGTAGTCCACGGCGCGGGCCAGGGACGCCGCTCCGGACTGCTCGCCGTAACCGGTGGTGTCGTGCGCCTCCAGGACGCAGATCAGGCGGTCCCGCTTGCACTCGGTGATGATCGCGGCCACGTCGGCGGCCTCCGTCCTGGTCCAGCGGTCCCCCGTGGCGAGGACCACGCGCACCGAGTTGGCGCCCAGTGCCTTGACGTCCTTCAGCGCCTGCGGGGTCCGGGTGGGATACCAGGCGTGGGCGTGGTTGACGCCGCGCAGGACGAAGTCGTCGCCGTTCGCGTCCAGCAGGCGGCCGTCACCGACGTGGAACCCCGTCCCGGCCCGCGTCTCCGCCTGTGCCGGCGGCGGGGCGGCCAGTAACGAGGCCGCGACGGCCAGCAGTGCTCCCGCCGCGGTGGCCAGTCCTCTTCTCATTCTCATCGCTGCTCCCAAGGTCGTCACGGTCGCGGACACGCGTGCTCGCCTTTCCCGGCCGTGCCCGGGCGGCAAAAGGGGTGCCTCGTGTCTGCCGGGAACCCCGTCGCCCGGGTCCGGTGCGCGACTCGCACCGGGCGGCGGGACGTCGGGCGACCGCGGCGGACCGTCACCCGTCCTCCGTGGTCGGGAAGGAGACGGGCGGCGGGGATGACCCTCCGGTCCGCGGTCGTGGGAGAGGCTAGAAGGAGACGTGGCGCACAGACAACCATTCGAGCAAAACCGGTTAAGTTTAGTTCCGGTTGAGTTCCGGGAAAGCCGGGAAAGTGAGACGCAGTGGGACGGAACGGCGCTCCCGCCTCCCGCGGGTGTCCCTCTCCCGTCGGCGGCCCGGATCACCCGTGTCCGGTGACGCGTGGGGGCCGGACTCCGTGGGGCGGCCTCCGCCCGTCGCCCGCGCCGACTTGATAGGCAAGTGAGTACTTGCCTATCCTGGGGTGGTGGCCGACGACGTCTTCAAGGCTCTGGCCGACCCCACCCGTCGCGCCGTCCTCGACGAGCTCACCGAGAAGTCCGGGCAGACGCTGTTCGAGATCTGCTCGCGGCTGACCATGAAGCACGGGCTGGGCATCTCACGCCAGGGCGTCTCCCAGCACCTCGCCGTGCTGGAGGCCGCCGGGCTCGTCGAGACCCGGCGGGAGGGCCGCTGCAAGTTCCACGACCTGAACACGACGCCGCTGCGGCAGATCGCCGAGCGCTGGCGCGTGCCCGACCCCTCAGGACCGCAGGAGAGCACCCCGTGAAGATCCATCTGACCAGCGTCTTCGTCGACGACCAGGCCGAGGCCGAGCACTTCTACACCGAGGTCCTCGGTTTCGTGAAGAAGCACGACGTCCCGCTGGGCGGGGACGCCCGGTGGCTGACCGTCGTCTCGTCCGACGAGCCGGACGGCACCGAACTGCTCCTGGAGCCCGCCGGGCATCCGGCCGTCAAGCCCTACCGCGACGCACTCGTCGGCGACGGCATCCCGCTCGCCCAGTTCGCCGTCGACGACGTGACGGCTGAGTACGAGCGCCTGCGCGGCCTCGGCGTCCGCTTCACCCAGGAGCCGCTGGAGATGGGCCCCGTCACCACGGCCGTCTTCGACGACACCTGCGGGAACCTGATCCAGATCGCGACCAGGCCGCAGTAGGCGGCCGGCTCCCGTGCGGGCCCGTTCGCCGTGGTGCCGCTCCGCGCGGCCGAGCCGCGCCACCCCGGAAAGCCGCCACCCCGGAAAGCCGCCACCCCGGAAAGTCGTCACGACGGGGAGGGATGAGGGATCGGCTTCGGGGTAGACGCGCAGAGCGGCAGGGAGTCGCGGCACAGCCTGGGGAGGTCGGTGCCGCCCTCCCTGTCCGATGTTCCGGGGCCCGCGCACACGTGCCGTGAGGGACGGGCCGCCCGGCCGCACGACGCGGTCCCGGCCGACGCGGGTGCCCCGGGCCTGCCGCCGGGAGGCCCGGGGCGTGTGAGGGCCGGTGCGGTGCGAGCGGCCGGAAGGGGCCCGACATGATGTATCCGCCCGTGAGGTGCCCGGCCGCGCCGGCGCCCGGTGGTCCGCGTGGGTTCCGTCCGACGAGGGGTGTACGGCGTGGTTGAGCGGATCGCGGCGGCGCCGCTGCTGGAGCTGATGCAGATCAGCCACACGGTCACCCTGGAGCAGCTTCCGGCGCTGATCGCCGGGCACGCCGCCCTGGCCGGCCTCCACGAGACGGCCGTCTTCGTCGTGGACCTCCGGGAGACCGTGCTGCGTGAGCTCACCGGCAAGGGGCCGCGAGCCGGCGACGGCGGCCAGGAGTTCGGTGTCGAGGGCAGCCTGCCCGGACAGGCCTACCAGCGCGTGGACCTCCTCGCCGAGCAGGGCAGGACGGGCGGCGGCCGGGAGCGGCGGCGGTGGTGGGTGGCGGTCACCGACGGTGTGGAGCGCCTGGGCGTGCTGCGGGCCGACACGGACACCGACGACGAGGTGACGCGCCAGGCGTTGCGCGACCTGGCGTCGACGACGGCCCTGCTGCTGCTCAGCAAGCGCTCCTTCAGCGACTCCTACGCCCGCCTGGTGCGCACCGAGCCGATGAACGTGGCGGCGGAGATGCAGTGGAACCTCACCCCGCCACCCGCCTTCGCCGGCCATGACGCGACCGTGGGCGCGGTGATGGAACCCGCCTACCAGGTCGGCGGGGACGCCTTCGACTACGCCGTGGCCGGCAGCACCCTCCACCTGAGCGTCTTCGACGCCATGGGCCACGACACCACGGCCGGCATCACGGCCAACGTGGCCGTGGCCGCCTGCCGCAACGCCCGCCGCCAGGGCGCCTCGCTGACCGGGACCAGCGAGCAGGTGGAGGCCACCCTGATCGAGCAGTTCGGCACCAGCCGCTACGCGACCGGCGTCCTGGCCGACCTCGACCTCGTGACCGGCCGGCTGACGTGGATCAACCGAGGCCATCCCCCGCCGATCCTGCTGCGCGGCAACCGGTGGATCACCGAGCTGGTCTGCCCGCCGGCCGGTCCGATGGGCGCCGACCTGGGCCTGCCGGTGACCGTGGCCGACGAGCAGCTGGAGCCCGGTGACCGTCTGCTGATGTACACGGACGGCGTCATCGAGGCCCGCGGCCCCCACGGCGAGCAGTTCGGGCGGGAGCGGTTCATCGACTTCGTCCACCGGCACCACTCCGGCGAGCACACGCTGCACGAGACCCTGCGCCGGCTGATGGCCGCCGTGCTGGACCATCACGACGGCACCCTCGAGGACGACGCCACCGTCCTGATGACCGAGTGGCGCGGCGGCCACCAGCGGGAACTGGTCCCGTGAACCGCGCCGCGGAGCGGGGAGCGCTGAAGTCGTCGAGCGGGGGTAGCCGATCCCGGCAAGGTTCCCTCGTACGAAAGTGATGGCTGCCGCATGGCCGAGACACGAGACGTCGTCGAACTCATCCTCCGGGACCACCGCAGGATGGAGGACCTCTTCCGCCTGATGCGCAGCGTCGAGGCCGACCGGGCCGCCGCCCTGCGGGAGTTCGCCGATCTGCTGATCGCGCACGCACGGGCCGAGGAGGCGGAGGTGTACCCCGCCCTCAAGCGCTACAAGAAGATCGACGACGAAGAGGTCGAGCACGGCGAGGAGGAGCACGAGGAGGGCAACAAGGCACTCCTCGAACTCCTGGAGGTCGGGGAGGCCGGGGAGGTCGGCTCCGAGGAGTGGGACGAGAAGCTGGAAGCGCTGGTGGAGGCGGTCACCCACCACGCCGACGAGGAGGAGCGGACGATCCTCAACGGCGCACGCGAGAACGTCGCCACGGAACGTCGGGAGGAACTGGGGGAGGCCTTCCTGGCGGAGCGTGGGCGCCAGTTGAAGGCGGGCTGCGGCACGCTGGAGAACGTGCGCGCGCTCGTCGGCTCCTGACCGCCTCCGCGTCGCGGTGCCACCGGGCCGGGGCCGGGGCCGGGGGACCCGGCCCGGCCCGGTGAGGAACGCGGGAGGGGTGTGGGCCCGCCGGCCGCGGAGGCCGTCGAGCCGCGCGGGCGGGGTCAGGGGCGGCGCGCCGCCCGCACCGTGCGCTCGGTGCGCACGCGGTCGCGCCGCGCACGGCGCATGAGGTGCCACCGAGGTGGAACCCGGGACGCCTGATGTGGACCCGCCGGCCGGGTGCACGGGACGGAGCGGGCGGATGCCGGTCGACCTCGCGGCGTTTCTCGGTGTGGTGCTGCTGGCCTATCTCGTTCCGGGACCGGACTTCCTGGTCATCGTCAGGGCGGCCGCACGGCGTTCCGCGCTGGGCAGGGCGGCCGCGCTCGGGGCGCAGACCGGGCTGTGCGTGCACATGGGTGCCGCGGCCCTCGGATTGTCGGTGATCGCCGCGGGGTCAGCGCTCGCCTTCACCGTCATCAAGTTCGCGGGTGCCGGATACCTGGCGTATCTCGGTGTCCGTGCCCTGATCGACGCTCGGCGCGGCACCGGTGACCGGCCCACGCGCGTCGAGGGAGCCGTCCCGTCGCCCCCGGAGCGCGACGCGGGCCGCGAGGGGCCGACGGCCGTCGCGGCGAGCCGCCGCGACAGCTTCGTGCAGGGCTTCCTCACCAACGTCCTCAACCCCAAGGCGGCGTTGTTCTTCCTCAGCGTCCTGCCCCAGTTCGTCCGGCACGGCGGCTCACCCACCGGACAGATCTTCCTCCTGGGCGCAGTGGACATCGTGGTCGGCCTCGTCTACTGGCAGGTCCTCGTGAGTGTCGCCGCGCGGTTGCGGTCCGTGCTCGACCGCCCGGCCTGCCGGCGCCGCTGGGAGCTGACGACGGGGTGGCTGTTCATCGGCATCGGCATCGGGATCGCCGCGGCGGAGTGAGACAGCCGGGTCCCGCCCGGTCCACCCCGCCTGGCCCCGGAGCCGGCGTCGGCGCGCCTCTCGGACGACCGGCACCGTCCCGGCACTTTACGAGTCTGTCATGTACCGGTAATTTCCTTGCCGCAAAGACTTGCAGAAAGATTCCGGCTGTCTTTTCAGGCCGGTCGATCCTCGGGCGTCGATCCCCGGGCGTCGGCCCTCGCGGCGCCTCAGCCGCCGGCGGGCGCCCTCGACGCTCCCCACCCGTGCCACCGACCTCGTCACCGCTGAACGCCACGGCCCGTCGCCGCGGCCCCTGCCTGGAGACCCCCATGAGACGCATCCCGCACAGGCTGCTCGGACCACCGGCGGCAGCCACGGCCGCGGCAGCCGTCCTCGGCCTGCTCACGGCCCTTCCCCCCGACGTCGGTCTCACCCCGCAGCCGGCGGCCGCCTCCGGGACCACCGCGACCGTCTTCTACCACACGAAGACCAAGAACTGGGCGGCGTACCACCTGCACTACGCGCCGGACGGCGGTTCCTGGACGGCCGTACCCGGCGTGCGGATGGAGGCCGCCTGCACCGACTGGGTCAAGAAGACCGTCGACCTCGGCACCGCCGGGGGCCTCCGGGCCACGTTCACCGACGGATCCGGCACCTGGGACAACAACGCCGGCAAGAACTACGACCTGGGCACGGGCGACATCACCGTCAAGGACGGCGTCGTCGCCCACTCCGACCCGTGCGCGGGGGCCGGCGACCCGGACCCCACTCCCACTCCCACGACGGGAGCAGGCGCCAAGGCCCTGGTCTACTTCTCCACCGAGGCCCTGGGCTGGACGACCGCCAACATCCACTACCGGCCCGCGGGCGGTTCCTGGACCACCGTGCCCGGCGTCGGCATGCGGCCCGCGTGCACGGGCTGGTGGAAGCACGAGGTCGACCTCGGGACGGCCGCCTCGCTGAAGGCCGCGTTCAACAACGGCAACGGCGTCTGGGACAACAACCGCGGCACCGACTACACGATCGGCGCCGGCCTGTCCACGGTCGAGAACAACACCGTCACCGGCGACGCGGCCGACCCGTGCGCCGCCGAGGTGCCCGACACGAAGGCGCCGAGCGTCCCGACGAAGGTCACCGCCAAGGCCGACGGCGTGTCCGTCGTCCTGACCTGGGAGCCCTCCACCGACGACAAGGCGGTGACCCGCTACCAGGTCACGCGCACCGGCGGCACCAAGGGCACGCTCGTCACCGACGTGGGCTCCACCGTCCTCCCCGACGCGAACCTGGAGGAGCGGACCACGTACACCTACACGGTGAGGGCCGCCGACGAGGCGGGGAACGTCTCCGCCGCCTCCGCCGCGGCGAGCGCCACCACGGGCGAGAAGCCCCCGGCCGCCGCCCCCGGCAAGCCGCTCGGCACCGACCCGCGAAAGGATCCGATCTACTTCGTCCTGACCGCCCGCTTCAACGACGGCGACACCTCCAACAACCGCGGCGGCAGCCAGCACGTCAAGTCCGGCAACGCCGCCAACGACGACCCGATGTTCCGCGGCGACTTCAAGGGCCTCATCCAGAAGCTCGACTACATCAAGGGCCTCGGCTTCTCCGCCGTCTGGGTCACCCCCGTCGTCCTCAACCGCTCGGACTACGACTACCACGGCTACCACGGCTACGACTTCTACCGGGTCGACCCGCGCCTGGAGTCCGCCGGCGCCTCCTACCAGGACCTGATCAACGCCGCCCACGCCAAGGGCATGAAGATCTACCAGGACGTCGTCTACAACCACTCCTCCCGCTGGGGCGCCAAGGGCCTGTCCACCCCGAAGACGTACGGCGTCCGCGACAGCCAGTGGAGCTGGTTCTACGACGAGCCGAACTCCTCCTTCGAGTACGACGGGCTCACCGTGGAGCCGAAGTCCGGGAAGTCGTACTACAACGGCGACCTGTGGTCGACGGCCGAGCCGGCCGGCAACACCTGCCTCGACTGGGGCAAGCCCACCGGCGGCAGGAGCGCCGAGGGCTACACCCTCTACAACTGCCAGTGGCCCTCACCGACCTCCGGCATGTTCCCCGAGGCGCTCTACCACCAGTGCTGGATCGGCAACTGGGAAGGAGAGGACTCCCGTTCCTGCTGGCTCCACGAGGACCTCGCCGACTTCGACACCGAGAACGCGACCGTCCAGAACTACCTGATCGGCGCGTACGACAAGTACATCGACATGGGCGTCGACGGCTTCCGCGTCGACACGGCCGTACACATCCCGCGCACCACCTGGAACCGCCGCTTCCTCCCCGCCGTCCAGGAACGCGTCACCCGGCAGCACGGCGCCGAGGCCGCGAAGAACTTCTTCGTCTTCGGCGAGGTCGCCGCCTTCGTCAACGACAAGTGGAACCGCGGCTCGGTCAACCACTCCGCGCAGTTCTACACCTGGAAGGAGCGCGAGGAGTACGCCGCCGACGACGCCGAGGCCGCGCTGGAGATGTACGACAACGAACAGCGGATCGGCCCGGCCGGCCAGCCCACCAGCACCAACGCCTTCCTCCAGGGCAACAGTTACCACACCCCCGACCACAGCAGGTTCTCCGGCATGAACGTCATCGACATGCGCATGCACATGAACTTCGGGGACGCGCAGAACGCCTTCGGCAACGGCAAGGACTCCGACGACAGCTACAACGACGCCACGTACAACGTCGTCTACGTCGACAGCCACGACTACGGTCCCAACAAGGCCGGTGAGCGCTACGCGGGCGGCACCGACGCCTGGGCCGAGAACATGTCGCTGATGTGGACCTTCCGCGGCATCCCCACCCTCTACTACGGCTCCGAGATCGAGTTCCAGAAGGGCAGGAAGATCGACTGCGGACCCGCCTGCCCGCTGGCGACCACCGGCCGCGCCTACTACGGCGACCACCTGCGGGGCGACGTCAGCGCCTCGGAGTTCGGCAAGGTCGACTCCGCCACCGGCGAGGTCGCGAACACCCTCGCCCAGCCGCTCGTCGGACACGTCCAGCGGCTCAACCGGATCCGCCGCGCGATCCCCGCCCTCCAGACGGGCCAGTACTCCACCGAGGGCATCAGCGGTGGGATGGCCTTCAAACGCCGCTACACCGACGGCACCACGGACAGCTTCGCGCTGGTCACCGTCACCGGCGGCGCCACCTACACCGGCATCCCCGACGGCACCTACCGGGACGCCGTGACCGGCGACACCCGGGTCGTCACCGGCGGAAAGCTCACCGTCGCCGCCCCCGGCAAGGGCAACCTGCGCGTCTACGTCCTCGACGGCCCCGGGAAGATCGGCACGGCCGGCGCCTACCTGAAGTGACGCACCGCCGCGCGAGCGGAGAACGGGTGCCCCCGGCCGATGCGGACGGCCGGGGGCACCCACCCGTACCGGGGCCCCTCCTCACGGGTCCCTCCTCACGGGGCCAGCGAGAAGTAGTTCTCCTCCTCCTGCGTGAAGTGCAGGCGCAGGACCGTGTTCAGCCCGTACAGGCTGGAGCGCAGGTCGTCCAGCTGGCCGGGGGTGAGGCCGCCGTCGGCGTGCGCCAGGCGCAGGTGGGTGGCGATGCGGCGGGAGAGGCGTTCGATCTCGGCGTGGGCGCGGCTCATGGTGGCGGTGGCCTCGGGGCCGCCCAGGGTGGGGGCCAGGGCCGGATAGAGCTGGTGCTCCTCGGCATACTCGTGGGGCAGCAGCCGTTCGGTGAGCAGCCGGTGGGTCTCCTCGACGGCCGCGAGGGCCTGGGGGCCGGGGCCGTCGGAGAGCCGGTCGGCGGCGTCGCGCACGGCCTCGAGGACGTCCTGGAGGTCGTCGTGCTCGGCCGCGAAGCGGTGGACGAGCGCCTCGGCGGCCGGCGTCAGGGCCGGTCGCGCGGACCGGTCGACGCGCAGGGCGCGCAGGGCGTTGAGGATGACCGCGACGTCGATGCCCTCCTGGAGCAGCGCGCCGGCGGCGGGCGGGAGAAGCCCGAACGCGGCCACGGCCATGGCGGCGAGCGACATCAGCATGCCGCCCAGCGCGCTCTGCACGGCGATGCGCCGGGCCCGTACGGCGATGGAGACGGCGTCGGCCAGCCGGTCGACGCGGTCGGAGGTCAGCACGATGTCGGCCGCCTCGGAGGAGGCGGTGGAGCCGCGGGCCCCCATGGCCACACCGATGTCGGCGGCGGCGAGGGCGGGTGCGTCGTTGACGCCGTCGCCGACCATCACGGTGACCGCGCGTTCGCGTTCGGCGCGCACGACGGCGACCTTGTCGGCCGGGCTGAGCCCGGCGCGCACGTCGTCGAGCCCGAGGACGGCGGCGACCTCCTGGGCGGGTTCGGCGCGGTCGCCGGTGAGCATCAGCAGCCGTTCGATGCCCGCCGCCCGCAGGTGGCGCAGGGTGCGGGGCGCGTCGGGCCGGACCGGGTCGCGCAGGAGGACGGCGCCGGCCGGCCGGCCTTCGACGGCCAGCCAGGCGACGGCCGCGCCGTCGAGGAGGGCGCGGTTGTCGACGGCACGGGCCCAGGAGGGCTCCAGGTCCACGGCGTCGAGACGGCCGATGTAGACCCGTCGCCCCTCGACCGTGCCCGAGGCGCCGCGTCCGGGCTCCTCGTCGACGTCCGCCGGGACCGACAGCCCCAGCCCGCGTTCGCGGGCCGCGTCGACGATGGCGCGGGCCAGGACGTGCGGCGAGTACTGGTCGAGGGACGCGGCCAGGCGGAGCACCTCCGCGGGCTTGCGGCCGGGCGCGGCGATCACGTCCACGACGCGGGGGCGGCCGCCGGTGAGGGTGCCGGTCTTGTCCAGCAGCAGGGTGCGGGCGCGGCCGAGGTTCTCCAGGGCGCCGCCGTCGCGGATGACCACGCCGAGGCGGGAGGCGCGGGAGAGACCGGAGACGATCGCGACCGGAGCGGCCAGCAGCAGCGGGCACGGGGTGGCGACCACCAGCACCGCGACCGCCCGTACGGCGGACCCGCTGATCAGCCAGGCGAGTCCCGCCACCACCACGGACAGCGGCAGGAACCAGGCCGCGTACCGGTCGGCGAGCCGCACCACGGGCGCGGACTCCGCCCCGGCCTGCCGGGCCAGGCGCACGATGCCCGCGTAGGTGCTGTCCTGCTCGGTCGCGGTCGCCCGCAGTTCGAAGGCGCCGCCCGCGTTGACCACACCGCTGCGGACCGTCTCGCCCCGCGGCCGCTCGACCTGGAGGGGCTCACCGGTGAGCACCGACTCGTCGAGGACGGCGGCGGCGCTCTCCACCCTGCCGTCCACGGGAACCACCTCGCCGGGACCCACGACGAGCAGGTCGCCGACACCGACCTCGGCCAGCGGCACCGTGTCGACCCCGGCGCCCGTCCGCCGGCGCGCCGATCGCGGCGCGTGCTCCAGCAGGGCGCGCAGGTCGTGCGAGGCGCGCCGCTGGGCGGCCGCCTCCAGGGTGCGGCCGGTCGCGAGCATCAGCGCGATCAGGGCCCCGGCCAGGTACTCGCCCACGGCCAGGGTGCCGCCCAGGGCCAGCACGGCGATCAGGTCGACGCCGGCGCGCCCGTGCCGCAGCGCGGCCACCACCCACCCCACCGCCGGCACCACGGCGGACACCGTGCCCAGGGCCCAGAACAGGTCCGCGAGACCGCCGGCGCCCGCGAGCCAGGCGATGCCGCCGGCCGCCAGCGCCGCCGCCGTGACGGCCAGGAGGACCGGTTCCCACCGGGGGGAGAGGACGGCGCCCGTCAGGCGGCGCGGCCGCCCGCCGGGGGTGGGGCTGGTGGAGTTGTCCATGGCACACCTCGTCCGGCTGTCGCGGCCGCCGCCTTCGGTTCCGTCCTCCTCCATCACACCGCGCCGGCCGCCGTTCCTCCAGGGGACCTGTGGCCCTGCCGCCCGGGCCCTACGGCGGCCGCGCGGGCGCCGACCGGGGCACGGGCCCCTCCCGCCGCTCCCCGAACGGGAACCGGCCCCGGAGCGCACCCCGCGGAAGACGGCCCTTGCGCCCCGATGCGTCACCGTCCAGAATGGTGACATGACGCATGCTTTCCCCGGCGGCGCCCTCGCGCTCGACTTCGCGGGAACGCTGCGCTACCGGCACCGCCCCGAACCCCGTGAAGACCTCTCCTCGCCCGAGAGCCTCAGCGCGTGGTTCCGCGAGAGCGGGATCACGGAGCACGCGATCCCCTGCGAGGCCGCGGACCTCCGGACGGCCCTGGCCCTGCGCGAGGCCCTCCACCGGCTGATCCGGGCGCGGATGGCCGGCACCGCCTACGACCGCGACGCGCTGGCGCTCGTGAACGCGTACGCCCGCAAGCCCGCCCCCGTCCCGCAGCTCACCGCGACGGGGTGCCATGTCGAAGCCCGTCTCGAGCAGGCGTTCGCCGCCGTCGCCCGGGACGCCGTCACGGTGCTCGGCGGGCCGGACGCCGCGCTGCTCAAGGAGTGCGGCAACCCCGAGTGCTCGCAGGTCTACGTCGACCGGTCCCGGGGGGCGCGGCGGGAGTGGTGCGCCATGGATCCGTGCGGCAACAGGATCAAGGCCGCGGCCTACCGTGCCCGCAAGCGGACGAGCGGGCGGAGGACGGCCTGAGGGACCCCGCCGCGCTCGCCCCGACGGACGCGGCCCCCGTGCCGGTGCGGGAGGGCTGCCGCAGACTGTCGGCATGCCCGAGGACGAGACGCGGCGCACCCCGCCGGACCCGCTGCTGCGAGTGATCGACAACCTGGCGCGGTTCCACCGGGAGCACGAGAAGTACTACGCGCAGGCGCCCCTGCGGCAGGCCGCGGAACTCCAGGCGCGGTCCCGGGCGCTGAAGTCGCTGGCCGACCGGTGGAGCGAGGCCGAGGCAGGCGGGCGGAGCGAGGCCGAGGCCGACGGGCGGACGCCGGCGATCGGATTCGCCGGCGCCGAGGACCTGAACGCCCCGGGGCTCGTGGCGGAGTCGGGGATCCTCTTCATGGAAGGGGAGGGGGAGCCCGCGGAACTGCGGAGACTGAGGAGGGACGTCGGCACGATCGCCGAGGACACCGGGCAGAGCGGGGCGTGGCTGGCCGGGGCGATGGAGGAGGCCTGGGAGATCGCCGGAAGCCTGGCCGCCCACCCGGCGCTGGCCGACCTGCTGGGGGAGCGGCACCGGATCATCGCCGACGACTGGCAGTCGGCGGGCCTGCAGACCCTGGTCGCGCGGCTGCTGCGCCGCGCCCTCGACCTGCTGGCCCGGGTCGACTTCGCTCCGGCGGCGCTCCGGGCCGACCTGGCGGGGGAGCGCGACGCCCCCCGTTACCTGTACGCGGCTTCCGAACTGCTCGACCGGGCGGCCGACCTGATGGCGGAGTCGGCGATGCTCGTGCACGGCAACGAGCGGCGCTGGCGCGTGTTCCGCGCCCGGGTCCGCGCACTGCGGTCCGAGCACGGATGAACGGCCGCGCGGGCGGCGCCGGAGGGAGGGCGCGTCCCGCGGTACGGGCGGTGCCGGGAGGGAGGGCGCGTCCCGCGGCCCGGGAGGAGCACGCGTTTCGCGGCGCGGCGCTCAGGCCCGCTCCCCGGCGGCCGGCGTCTCCGAACCGCCCATGTCCAGACGGAACGGCGGGTAGGCGTCCGTCATCAGCGCGGCGTAGGCGGAGACGCGCAGCACCCACCGGTTGAGGCCGATGATCAGGTCGAACAGGTCCTTCGGGTACTTCTCGGTGAAGGCCAGGATCACGACCGCGACCAGCGTCAGCACGCCGATCAGCCCGCTGGACCACCAGCCGAGGTGGGCGCCGCCGACGAGGAACCCGACGACCAGGTAGTGCGGGATCGCCAGCAGCCACCACTTGACCAGCACCAGGCCGCGGGAGAGCCGCTCGGGGTAGGCGATGTCCAGCCGGGCCGGGTAGTCCGGCTCCTCGCCCAGGCTGAACGGCGGGTAGCGGTCGGTGCCCAGCGCGTCGTACGCGTAGAAGGCCACCCGCCAGCTCCAGCGCAGCACCCCCAGGTTGAAGTCGAACAGGGCGCGGGGGTAGCGCTCGGTGAACAGGATCGCGAAGAACGCGATCACCGTCACCACGCAGAAGGCGATCCACAGGAAGAAGAGCACCACGTAGTGCGGAATGGCGAGGATCCACTTCACGAGCCACAGCCAGCGCGACAGCGGCGCGTCGACACGCGCGTCCACCCGGACCGGGCGGTCCGGGAATCCGACCAGGTGTGCCATGGCGATCAGCTCCTTCGCTCCGGGACTACCGGTGGGACGCCGAATTGCGCTCATGACAAGCCTGGCCGCTTCGGCGCGCCGCCGCGAGAGCAGTCCGGCCCCGTCCGGGGGCCCCTCGGCCCGCACGGCCGCCGCTCGCGGCGCCCCGCCGGGGGCGGGTCCCGCGCCCGGGTTCCCGGCCGTCACTGGAACGCGGCGTGGATCTCCTGCTCGGTGGCGGTGTGGGAGACCAGCAGGACTTCGTCGCCGGCCCGGAGGGTGAAGGCCGGGGTGGGGACGGTGGGCTGCCCGTCGCGGATGATGGTGGCGATCACCGTGCCCTCGGGCAGCGGCACCTCGGCGAGGGCGTGGCCCACGGTGCGGGACCGCGCCGTGATCGCGGTCTCGATGACGTCGACGCCCGCCTTGCTCAGCCGCAGCAGGGCGACGGTGTCCGTGGCACCGGTGGCCTCCTCGATCAGGGAGATCAGCGGGGTCGCGGCGGGCACGACGACGTCGACCCCCCAGCGCCGGTCGAACAGCCAGGTGTTGTCCGCGTCGTTCACGCGCGCGGCGACCCGGTCCACGGCGAACCGGCGTTTGGCGAGCAGACTGATGACCAGGTTGTCCTCGTCGTCGCCGGTGGTGGCGATGACGAGGTCGGCGGTGAGAGCACCCGCGTGTTCCAGCAGGGCGGGCTCGCAGGCGTCCCCGGCGACCAGGCGCACCGGGAGGCGGCCCCCCAGCTCGGCGACGCGGTCGTCGTCGGAGTCGATCAGCGTCACCTCGTTGTGCGCGGCGGCGAGCACCTGGGCGATCTGCGTCCCGAGCCGCCCGGCCCCGGCGACGATCACGTTCATGTGCCCAGCTCCTTGCCCAGGAAGCCGCGCAGTCTGCCCAGCGCGGTGGTGGCGACGGCGAAGGTGACCAGGTCGCCCGGGCGCGCGGTGGTGCTGTGGGCGGGGACCAGGGAGTGGCCGCCCCGGGTGACCTCGACGACGCGGATCTCACCGTCGACGTCGAACTCGGCCAGCCGCCGCCCCGTCAGGTAGGCCGGCAGCTCGGCGCGGTGGAGCAGGGTCTCGCCGTCGCCGAAGCTGACGTCGGGGGAGAGGTCGCGGTGCAGCAGCATCCGGTGGATCCGGTGCACGGTCCAGCGGACACCGGCGACGGCGGGGATGCCGAGCTCACGGTAGATGTCCGCGCGGCGGGGGTCGTAGACGCGGGCCAGGACGTGCGGCACCCGGTACGTCTCCTTCGCCGTCCGGGCGCTGACGGCGTTGCTGCTGTCCCCGGAGGTCACCGCCACGAAGGCGTCGGCGTGCTCGATCCCGGCCGCCTCCAGCACGGCCCGGCTGTAGCCGTTGCCTTCGTGGAAGTGGATGCGGGGGGTCCCGGGGAGCCGCCGGGCGGCCCGGGGACGCCGGTCGACGACGTGCACGTCGTGGCCCTCGGCGGCGAGCTGGACGGCGAGTGCGGACCCGACCCGTCCGCAGCCCACGATGATCACTCTCATCGGTTCACCTCTTCCCGGGCGGCACGGGGACGAAGGGCGACACGCCGGTGGCGGCGGAGCCACCCCTTGCGGGCCTCGTCCGCCAGCAGCGGCAGCACTCCCAGCCCGGTCAGGACCGCCCAGTCCCCGGCGGCCAGCGGCGCGGTGTTGAAGACCCCCTGCAACAGGGGGACGTAGCTGATCGCGGCCATGAAGCCGATTCCGGCGAAGCCGGCGCCCAGCAGCGCGGGGTTCGACAGCAGTCCGGCCTTCAGGACGCTCTCGCGGTCGGTGCGCACCGCCTGCGCGTTGAAGAACTGGCTGACCACGATCCCGGCCTGGACCATGGTGATCGCCTCCCGGTAGACCGGATCGTCCTTGGTGAAATCGTCGAACGGGATGCCCGCGGAGTGGATGTGCCAGAAGAACACGGCGCACACGCCGAGGGCCTGGATGCCGCCGAGGAACAGGATCCGTCCCACCACCGCCGCCGAGAACAGCGGCTCGCGCCGGGAGCGCGGGGGGCGGTCCATCACGTCCGGCTCCGGCGGTTCCGCGCCCAGCGCGAGGGCCGGGAGCACGTCCGACCCCAGGTCGATCGCCAGGATCTGCACCGCGCTGATGGGCACCAGCGGGAACCCGGTGAACGTGGCGGCCAGGATCGGGACCAGCTCGCCGATGTTGTGGCTGAAGAGGTACACGAGGAACTTGCGGATGTTCTGGTAGACCGTCCTGCCCAGTCGCACCGCCGTGGCGATGGAGGCGAACGAGTCGTCCAGCAGCACCATCGAGGCCGCCTCCCGGGCCACGTCCGTGCCCGAGGCCCCCATCGCCACCCCGATGTCGCCGTGCTTCAGGGCCGGCGCGTCGTTCGCTCCGTCCCCGGTGACCGCCACGACCTCGCCCCGGCGCTGGAAGGCGGTGACCACCCGCATCTTGTGCTCCGGGCTGACCCGGCACAGCAGCAGCTCCGACGGCTCGGCCAGCAGCGCGTCCAGCGCGTCCCCGTCGAGGGCGTCGAGCCGGGCGCCGGTCACCACCACGGGGTCGGGACCGAGCACGATGCCCACCCGGCGGGCGACCGCCTCGGCGGTCAGGGGGTGGTCGCCGGTGACCATGACGATGCGGACACCGGCCCGGCGGCAGGCTCCGACCGCGTCCGTGACCTCGGGCCGCGGCGGGTCGAGCATGCCGACCAGACCGAGCAGCGTCAGCCCGGACTCCGCCTCCTCCCGCGCGGGGCGCGGGCCGCCCACCTCGCGCCGTGCGGCCGCCAGGACCCGCAGCCCCTGGGAGGCGAGGTCGTCACCCGCCGCTACGACGGCGGCGCGCGTCTCCTCGGTCAGGGGCCGGCGCTCGCCCTTCCACTCGACGGCGGTGCAGCGGGCCAGCAGCTCCGAGGGCGCTCCCTTGACGCAGGCGTGGTGGCCCGCGCCGTCGCGGTGCACCGTCGTCATCAGCTTGCGGTCCGAGTCGAAGGGGAACTCCGTCACGCGGGGCGCGGCCGCCTCCGCCGCGGCCAGGTCGACGCCGGCCTTGGCCGCCGCGACCAGCAGCGCTCCCTCGGTGGTGTCGCCGAGCACCTTCCAGTGCCCCGGACCCGTCGGCGGGACCAGACGGGCGTCGCAGCACAGCCCCGCCACGCGCAGCAGTTCCCGCACGGGCGCCGGATCGTCCACCTCGCCGACGGGCGCGTAGCCCACCCCCGACACCGCGTGCAGCACGCCGTCGGCCCACACCCTGGTGACGGTCATCTCCGCCTGCGTGAGCGTGCCGGTCTTGTCGGTGCAGATCACGGTCGTCGAGCCGAGCGCCTCCACCGCGAGCAGCCGCTTGACCAGCGCGTGCCGCCGCGCCATGCGCCGCACGCCGATCGCCAGCGACACCGAGAGCGTCGCGGGCAGCCCCTCGGGAACCAGCGCGACCATGACACCGAGGGCGAACACGAACGAGGACACCACGGACTCGCCGGTGGGCAGCCGGACGGCGAACAGCAGGGCGCCGATCGCGAGCGCGGCCCCCGCCACCCGGCGGGCCATCGAGGCCACCTGCCGCTGCAACGGCGTCTTCTGCGGCGGCGCCGCCGCGGCCAGGCGGTAGATCTTCCCGAACTCCGTTCTCGCGCCGGTGGCGAAGACGACGGCCCTGCCCGCCCCCGCGACCACCTCCGTGCCCATGAACAGGCAGTTGCGGGCCTCTAGCGCCGGACCGGACGACACCGGCTCGGCGGTACGGCCGACCGCGTTGCTCTCCCCGGTCAGCGGAGCGTTGTCGACGGACAGCTCGTGCGCCTCGACGACCCGGCAGTCGGCCGACACCGCGTCCCCGGCCTCCACCCACACCACGTCCCCCGGGACCAGCTCGCGCGCCGGCAGCTCCAGCCGCTCGCCGTCGCGCAGCACCCGGCAGGTGTGCGGCACCATCGCCTGCAGCGACTCCGCCGTGCGCTCCGCCGAGTACTCCTGCGCGAAACCGATGGCGGCGTTGAGCACCACCACGCCCAGGATGGCGAAGGCCAGCTGCAGGGTGCCCACGTCACGGGGCCGCCCCAGTCCGTACGCGACGAAGGTGATCGCCGACGCGACGAGCAGCACGATCGCGAACAGGTCCGTGAACTGCGCCGCCAGCTGCCGCCACACCCGGGTGCGGCCCGGGCGGGGCAGCTCGTTGGCGCCGTACCGGTCCAGCCGGGTGCGCGCCCGCGCCGCCGGCAGTCCCCGCGGCGAGGTGTCCAACATGGTGAAGACGTCCCCGGCGCGCAACTCCTGCACGGTCGGCGCCCCGCCCGGACCGGCCGGCGGACCGGTCCGGGCGCCGGGTCCCGTGACGTCCGCCCCGACGCCCATCAGCGCCGCCCGCGCAGCGGGGCCCGCGGGGCCGCGGCCCCGGCCGGTGGACACCGTCCGGCTGCGGCGCACGTCCTGGTGGGTGTCTGCATCGTGGCCTCCTGGCCTCCTCGCCTTTTGGGCGCTCGGAAGCGTGCCGGCGGGTACCGGCGCGGACCCGTCGCGGGGCGGCGACCACCTCCTCGTCCTCGGCCCCGCCCGCCGCGGCGGCCCGGGCCGTCCGGTCCGCGAGGGCGGGACCGCCGTCGCGGCACCGCCGCCCCTCCAGGGCGTCCGCCGCCGGTCCGGCCCGGCACGGCGGACCGCCGGTGGTCCCGCGCCACGGTCGTCCCTGTCACCAGCCTGACGGCCGGCGGCGACCGGCGCCACGGCACCGGCTCCGGTTCCCCGGCGGGTGCGCGAACGGTTCGCCGGTGCGGGCCCCGGCCGCGTCGCCGTCGCCGTCGGCTCAGGGGGACCAAGGGGACCAGAGGGGCCAGGAGGACCAGGGGGCCCGGAGGGGACGAGTGCGTGTCGCCGACGGCCCCGTCCCGTAATCTCGTTGCCGGGGCGGCCCGTTGCCGCGCGTATCCCACAACGAGGAGGCGAGGGTGTCCGGAAGGCGCATGCCGTTGCTCGTGGGCGCCGCGATCCTGGCCCTGGTCTGCGTGGCGCTCGTCGGCCGCGGTGCGCCGGGCGACGACCTCTCCGGCAGGGCACTGCCCGCCGACGCCGTCAGGGACGTCGTGCCGAACCGCGTCATGACGTGGAACCTCTGCAACCCCTGCGACACGGACGACGCCGACCGGGCGGCGCAGATCGCCGCGTACGCGCCCCAGGTCGTCGCGGTGCAGGAGGCGTGCGCGCGTGACGTCGAGAAGATCAGGAACCACCTGGAGAACCGCCACGGGCTGGTCTACCACGTCGCGTACGGGACGGTCCTGCGGAACTGGGGCCGCTGCGGCGGAAAGCCCTGGAGTCCCGGGGCCTACGGCCAGGCGGTGCTCTCGGCCGCCCCGATGACCGACCGCGTCGACGTGGAGTACCCCGACGGCGGATCCGAGGACCGCGGGTACATGGCGGTCACCACCACGGTCGGCGGCCGGCCCGTCCGGGTCTTCAACACCCACTTCGCCGAACGACGCCAGGAAGCGGTCCGGGCGGAGCAGGCCGCGGTGCTCGCCGCGGAGGTCGCCCGGTACGACCGCGCGATCGTCCTCGGTGACTTCAACGCGGTGCCGGACGCCCCCGAACTCGGCCGGATGTGGGCACTGGCCGCGGACGCGGACCCCCGCTGCCGGCCCTCGTCAGCCGGCACCTGCCCGCCGACCACCGACTGGCACAGCAAGTTCGACTACGTCTTCCTGCGCGGCATCGCCCCGCTCGCGCACCGCGTGCTGCCCACCCCGTACTCGGACCACCACCTGCTCCACGCCGACCTGGGCCCGGTCTGAGACCCACCGGACGGGGCGGGTCCGGGGGCCGGGGCTCGGAGGCCGGCCCGGCCGGCCCGGCCGGCCCGGGACCACGACCGGTTCGGCGACGTCCTCGGCGTCTGGCGCGACCGGGCGGGCGACCGCCTGGAGGGAGGCCCGATCGCCTCCGGACACCACATCGCCGAAGAGGCACCCGGGGAACTCGTCGCCGCACTCCGCGCGTTCTGGCGGGACTCCGGAAGCCACGGCCCGTGCGGGGACCCGCCGGCGGACCCGTCGAAGGCCGACCGCGCCGGCTGAAGCGGCAGGGGGCGGACGGTGCGCGGCGGCGGGGCGGCCTCCGGCCGGCTCGTGGCGCCGACCGCCAGGCTGTCCCGGTCCCGGTCGCGGTCGCGGCCGCCGTGCCGGACGCCTGGCTCCGACCGGTCCCCTCCGGGGCGTGGAGACCCCCCGCCGCGAGGGCTGCCGCCGGGGCGGGGGCGGGCCCGCCCCGGCAGGGTGCGCGGGCACGAGGGCGCGAGGCCACCGGGAAGACCCGGCGGGCCCGCTCGCCGCCGCCCTCGGCCGGAGAACCGCCGGACCCCGTGCCCCTCAGCCGGTGTGGAGGATCCGGAAGCGGTCGGGTGCCGCGGGGTCCCGGTCGACGACCTGGAGCGGCGGCCGGGTCCATTGCCAGACGCCGGCGCCCGGCGGGCGGGAGAAGCGGATCGGGCCGCGGGTGCCCTCGACCGCGACGCGCGGCCAGGACCCGGCCGCGCGCGCCCGGTCCGCGCCGTGGGAGCGCAGCACTTCGGCGAGGACGGCGATCGTGTCGTAGCCCTCGAAGGCGACGAAGGAGGGCGCCTCGGCCAGCCGTTCGCGCAGGGCCTGCCCGACCCGTGCGCCGAGCGGGGTGAGGCGCTCGGGCAGGTAGCGCAGGAAGGGGACGGCGGCGCCGTCGTCGCCCAGCGCCCGCGCCCATCCGGCGAACTCCGGCTGTCCGGCCGGAGCACCGATCGCGAGGCCGGCGAGGCGCGGGTCGCGGCGGACGGACCGGACGATCGGCACCGCCGGCTCCGGGTGACCGGTCAGGAGGAGGAGCGCGGTCGCACGACGGCCGACGACTTCGTCGCACAGTGCCGCGGGATCGAGCGCGCTCACGTCGAGTTCGACGACGGTGCCGCCGCGCGGAGCGAGGTGGTCCCGCAGGACACGGGTCCCGGCGGCCCAGTAGACGCTCGGCTGCGCGGCCACGGCGATGCGGCTGTGGCCGGCGCCGAGGAGGAAGTCCGCGTAGACCCGCCAGCCGTGGGACTGGGCGGGGGCGAGACGCGCGACCCACTCCGTTGGCTGTTCGGTGAGCGCGTCGAGAACCGCTGACGAACAGAGGAACGGCAGACCGAGGGCGTCGGCCCGCGCGGCGGCGGCACGGGCGACGACGCTGTGGTATTCCCCCGCCAGGGCGGCCACGCCGAGGCGGGCCAGCTCGTCCACCGCCGCCACGGCCCTCCGCGGATCGGCCGCGGTGTCGCGGACCACCAGTTCGAGCGGCCGTCCGCCGATCCCGCCGGCCCGGCCGACGTCGCGCACGGCCAGCTCCAGTCCGGCGAGCAGGTGGCGGCCCGCCTCCACCCAGCCGGGCCGGGACAGCGGGACGAGCGCGCCGATCCGGACGGCCGGCCCGCCGGTCCGCTCCGCTCCGGGCGGCGAGGACAGCGTGTTCATGCGGCGGCGCCTTCCGGGTGACGGCTCGGTCGTGGCCCCGGACCGCCGGGTGACGGCGTCCGGCGGCACACGCTTCTCTCGTCCCGCCGTGACCGGCGCGCCCAGGTGACCATGACGGACATTGCACACACGACCGTCGTCGACGGGCAACCGGTTAACCGCTCCGCCCGGCCGGGTGTCCGACCCCGCGCCGCGCCCGTCCCGCGCCGGGCGGCGGGGGAGCGGTGCGGCCGACGGGGCCGTGGGTTTCGCGTCAGATCGGCGGAGGGCTGTTTCCGGCCGGTCGCCGGACGGTGCCGTACCGACGTCCGTTACCTCTCGTCCGGCGGGGTACGGCCGGTCCGCGGGGCGGTCCGCCGCCGTGGCCAGGGGTCCGAGGAGGGCGGCGGGGCGCACGCCGGTCCGCCGTCCGGGCCGCCGGGCGTCGGTCCCCGCCGGAGGCCGGAGAACGTCTGCGCCGTTTTCCCCCGGCGCGAGTGGCGGCCTCGCGCGCCCTTCCGCGCGCCGGAAGCGGCGGATTGCATCCGGTGCGCCCCCTCCGTCCTCCCGCGCCGTGTTCCCCCGCGACGGATCAGGGCACATGGCCCTGGTGCGTGAGCGGCCGGCCGGCCGCCGTACGAGACAGCCGCTGACAGAGGTGGGGGAAATGGTCCATGTCCGTGTGGTGCACGACGAGGAATTACTGCGCTCGGCGTTGGTGGAACTGCTGAGATCCGACGACACGTTGGAGGTCTCGGACACGTCCCCCGGCGCCGACGAGGGCGAGGTGCCGCCGACGGACGTGTGCGTCGTGGACGGCGAGTGCCTGCAGGGGCCGGGGGAGGAGCACGGCGAGCCGTTCCGGGCGCGGCACGGGGAGCCGCTCGTCGTCCTGACGACGCCCCGGCGTCCGGGTGTCCTGCGCAGGGCGTTCGACGCCGGCGCACTCGGTCTGGTCGACAAGAACGCCCCGGCCCAGCGGTTGATCACGGCGGTGCACACGGTGGCCAAAGGGGAGCGCTTCCTCGACGCCGCCCTCACCGTCGCCCTGCTCGAAGGCGCGGTCATGCCCCTGACCGCCCGGGAACTGAGCGTGCTGTCCCTGGCGGCCGAGGGGGCACCGATGCCCGAGGTAGCGGCCCGTCTGCACCTGTCCAGGGGGACCGTCCGCAACTACATGGCGACGGCGATACGCAAGCTCGGCGCCCGCAACCGGGTGGACGCGATACGCATCGTCCAGGACGCCGGCTGGACCTGAGGCACCGCGCGCACCCGTCGCCCGCGCCCGCTCGGCGTTCCCCGTTCGCGTTTTCGGTTCAGGCCGCCCGGTTCAGGCCGCCCGGTTCAGGCCGCCCGGTTCAGACTGCCCGGTTCAGGCCTCCCGGCCGGGGTCGCCGTTCCAGTGGCCCGTCAGGTCGCGGTAGAGAGCCGAACGCGCCAGCACCTCCTCGTGCCCGCCGCACACCGCCGCCACGCCGTCCAGCACGAGTACCCGGTCGGCGCGGACGGCGGACGACAGGCGGTGCGCGACCACCAGCAACGTCCCCGGCCGCCGCGCGAGGGCCTCCTCCGCCCGGGCCTCCGAGGCGGGGTCCAGGTGGCAGGTCGCCTCGTCGAGCAGCAGCAGGGGCGCGGGCGACAGGTACGCGCGTGCCAGCGCGACCGACTGCCGTTCGGCGGGAGAGAGTTCGCCGGGCCGCACGGCGCCGTCGAGCCCGCCCAGGCGGTCGACCAGCGACCGCAGGCCGAGGGCCCGGACGGCCGCGTCGAGCTCCGTCCGGCCCGCGTCCGGCCGCAGATACGCGAGGTTGTCGCCCACGGTGCCGGAGAAGACGTACGCCTCCTGGGGCACCAGCGTGCGCAGCGCGGCGAGTTCGGGGGCGGCGCGCCCGGTCACCCGGTGCCCGGCCACCCGCACCTCCCCGCCGCTGGGCGCGAGCGTCCCCGCGACCAGGCGGGTGAGCGTCGACTTGCCGATGCCGCTCGGTCCGACGACGGCGAGGTGCTCACCCGGCGCGACGCGCAGGTCCAGCGCGTCGAGGACCGGCTCGGCGCGGACGCCGTAGGACAGGGTCACGGACCGCAGCTCCACCGCCGCGGCCGGCCCACTGCCCGCGGCCGGCCGGGAGCGCGCGGGCCGTCCACGGCCGCCGGGGGCCGTGGAGGCGGGGATCGGGCCGCCGGAACCCATGGCGGTGGTGGCCGGACCGCCGGGGGCCGGGGCGGTGGTGGCGGCTGTGGCGCCGGCGGTGGCCGGGGGCGGCCCTGCCGGGTGGGCCGGTTCCGGGCGCGCGCGGTCCGCGGACGTCGGCGACGGCGCGGGACCGGCGATCCGGTCCAGGACGACCAGCAGCCGGGAGCCCGCCGCGCCGAGCGCGGTCATCAGGGTGTGCAGGGCGGGCAGCAGCGACTGGACGAGGTAGGTGAACGCGCCCAGCAGCGCGCCCGCCGTCACCCCCCGGCCGCGCAGCCACGGCACCGCCACCAGCAGGGCCAGGACGGGCAGTTGACCGGCGATGCCGAGCGCCGCCGTGCGCACCGCCGCCCAGCCGGCCAGGACACGGGACGCGGCGGCGGCACCGGCGACCAGGTCCGCGCCGCGCCGTGCCGCCTCGGGGCCGGTCCCGCAGGCCGTCAGATCGCGCAGCGCCGCCCGGGTACGGGCCGCGTGGTCGCCCAGCGCCTCGTCGGCCGCCAGGGCGCGCCGCTGGGCCGCCGCCATGGGCCGCAGCGTGGCCAGGAACAGGGCCAGGCCGCCGGCCAGCGGCGGCAGGACCACCACGACCAGGGACGGGTGCAGGGACAGCAGCCCGAGCAGTGCTCCGGCGGCGGTGAAGAGGAACGACCGCAGGGTCAGGACCAGACCGGCGAAACTGTCCCGGGCGATCTCGACCTGGTTCGTCAGCCGGGAGACGGTCGCCCGGTCCGTCCCGCCCGGCGCGTCCGGGGCCCGGTCCATGGCCCGGTCGACGGCCCGCCCGACCAGGCCGTCGCGCAGCGGCTCGGTGAGCCCGGCCAACTGCGCGAAGACGCCCCGGATCACCGGAGCACCGCACAGCACCGCGACCAGGGCGACCGCGAGCCACAGCAGTCCCTCGCGGATGTCACCGGCGAGGAACCCCCGGTCGACGGAGCGGGCGACGCCGTGCCCCACCAGGAAGGCCTGCCCCGCCTCCGCCAGCGACCAGAGGGCGAGCCGCGCGAGGACCCCCTTGCGGCGGGCGAGGAAGCGACGGGCCGGCGGCGCGATCCGGCGCAGGGCCCCGCGGCCGTCGCCCGCGTGGTGCGCGCGGCCGGCACCGGAGGGGTTCACGGCCGCGCCCCTTCGGGCGCGGGCGCCGGAGCGGCTCCCGCGGCCTCCGCGGCTCCTGTGGTCCCTGCGCTGCCGCCGACGCGGTCGCCGCCACCGCCACCGCTGCCGGTGTCGCCGCTCTCGCCGCCGCCGGTGTCGTCGCCGCGGCCGGTGTCGTCGACGCGGTCTGCGTCGCCGACGCCGAAGACCGCCCGGTAGTCGGCCTCGTGCCACAGGTCGCGGTGCGACGCGACGGCCCGCACCTCGCCGTTCTCGAGCCAGATCACCAGGTCCGCCCGGCCGGCGACCGACGGGCGGTGCGCGACGACCAGCCGGGTCCCGGGTCGCGGCGACCGGCGCAGCGCCCGCTCCACCTCGTGTTCCGTGGCGGTGTCCAGGCTGGACGTCGCGTCGTCCATGATCAGGAGCCGTCCGGCGTGCGCGAACGCCCTTGCCAGCCCCAGGCGTTGGTGCTCGCCGCCCGACAGCGGCGCGGCGGACAGCGGGGTGTCGTAACCGTGCGGCAGCCGGCGTACGAAGCCGTCGGCGCCGGCGGCCCGGGCGGCCTGCCGTACCCGCTCGGGGGAGAGGACGCGCGGCCCGGCGGCGACCGCTTCGGCGACCGTCCCCTCTCCCAGCGCCGGACGCTCGAAGGCGTAGGAGACCTCGGTGCGCAACGCCTCGCGGCCCAGCCGGTCGAGCCGGACGCCGTCCAGCAGCACCTGTCCCTCGTCGGGGTCCATCAGCCGCCCCGCCACGGCCGCCAGCACGGACTTGCCCGCTCCGCCGCGGCCGACCACCGCGGCGGTGGTGCCGCCCGGTATCCGCACGCGGTCGGCGCGCAGCACCTGTCTGCCGTCGCGCACCACGCGCACACCGCGCAGTTCGAGAGTGCCCCGGCCCGTCGGCGGCAGGGCGCGCGTGCCGTAGGACAGCGCGGGCAGCCGTTCCAGCTCCAGGGTCCGCTCCCGCGCCCGGCGGCCCCGTACGACCGCGCCCAGCAGGGACGCGGCACCGCCGACGCCGGCCGTCAGCTGGGCGTACCGGCAGGCGGCGAGCAGGCCGCCCACGCTCAGGGCGCCCGACGCGAGGCGCAGGCCCCCGACGGCCGTGGCGGCCAGGACCAGCAGCGGCACCAGGACCCCGCTCCTGCCCAGCGCCCGTCCGTGCAGCGCCCACATGTGCCGGCCCAGGGCCGCGAGTTCCCCCAACGGCGCGAGCACCCGAGCGCGTTCACGGGCGCCGGTGCCCGCCGCGGCGATCGTCGCCGCGCCCTCCAGCGCCTCCAGCAGCCGGGACGCGATCTGTGACTGGGTGCGCTGGTAGGCGGCCACCGACGCACCGGTGTCGCGGGCGAACGCCCGCAGCACCAGCGCCAGGGCGGGCAGCCCGGCCAGCACGCATGCCGCCACCCACACGTCGACGAGGGCCAGCGCGGCGAGCGCGCCCACCGGGGTGACCAGCGAGGCCGCCAGCGCCGCGCGGGCCGCCGGGACACCTCCCGCGTCGGCGGCGTTGAGGGTCAGACGGGTGCCGACGTCCCCCGGGGTGTGCTCCCGCGCGCGGTCCGGTACGGCGCCCAGCAGCCCGGCGAAGGCGCGCGAACGGATCGCGGCCGTCCACCCGGCGGTGCAGCGGACGGTGAACAGCGAGGTGAGGCTGTCCAGCAGCATCTCGCCGACGAGCAGGGCGGCGCTGAGCGCCGGCCAGTGTCCCGCGTGACCGTCGCGCAGCAGGAGATCGAGGGTGCGGCCGAGCACGAAGGGCTGGGCCACCGCCGCCACCGCCGCCGCGGACGAGCAGAGCAGCACCAGCAGTTCGGGCGTACGCCCCGGCCCGCCGCCGTCGGTTCCGCCACCCGCCGCGGGCCCCTGCCGGGCCCGTCGCCCGGTCGTCACCACCACCCCACGAACCCTTTCCCCTCCGTCCCCCCGCGGGGACACCGGTGCCCCGGGCGAAAAGCCCGGGGCACCGGTGCCGAACGGCGTCGTTCACCGCGTCGCCGCGGTGGCCGGCTCGAGCGTCAGTTACAGGTCGTGACGCTGAGGCTGCTGTCGCCGCAGAGCAGCAGGCTCGCGCGGCTGCCGGTCTCGACGTCCCCCATGGCCTCTTCCTTGGGGGTCTCCATCGACTGCAGGTCAAACAGGTTCATGACATCTTCCCTTCGTGTGGCAACGGGTGCTGTTCTTTCATCACGACCCCTGACGGGGCCGAGTCGAGGGCCGCCGGCCGGTGGGCGGCGGGAGGAACGGCAGGGCGGCGGGCGGGTCGCCGTGGACGGAGGCGACGGCCAGCAGGCATCCTGCCGTTCCGGTGGAGAGGTCCATGGACAGGCGCATCATCTGCTCGCCGGGGAAGGCGAGGTGGCCGCCGTAGGACATGGCGTGCCAGGTCAGCGCGTCGAGCTGGCGGCGCAGGGCCTCGGGCCCCGTGCCGGCGGCCGGGGCGCCGGCGGTCGCGGCGGCGGTGCGGCCGAGGTACAGCACCATCCCGGCCACGCCCCGGTAGAGGCCGGGCTGGGCGTAGAACATGGCCTGCGCGGCGGCCACGATCTCGTTCCTCGCCCGCGCGAACCCGTCGTTCTCGCGGTGCGCCAGGTAGTCGTCGAGCACCATGCCGATGCCCACACTGCCCGCGCCCAGGTACGGCATGGTGCGCCACCCCTCGTCGACCTGGAGCGCACCGCCCGCGCCCCGCACGCAACGGGCCAGGTCCCGGCGCAGCGCGTCCCCCGCGAGGTCGAGCAGCGCGGAGTCCCCGGTGCGTTCGTACAGCCGCAGGAAGAGCAGCGCGCTGCCGGCCGCGCCGTGCAGCAGGCCGGCGCGCGGCCGGGCGGAGCCGCCCTTCCCGGCCGGTGTGCCGCGAGCGGTCAGCTCGGCGCAGCGCAGGGCCGCCGAGTGCAGTGCGGCCTCACCGGTGGTGGCGGCCAGGGAGTCCAGGGCGAGACCCAGCCCGGCGGTGCCGCTGTGCAGGTCCGGGGCCAGATGCTCGAAGGACTGGTCGAGGAGCAGGTCGGTGAGGTCGAGGGCGCGGTCGCGATGGCCGAGGTGCTCCAGTGTCCAGGCGATCCCGGCGAGCCCGTCGTGGAAACCGGGCGGCATGCCGGACGGCGGTTGCTTGGTCCGCTCCAGCAGCCACTGCTCGCCGTCCTCGCTGCGCCGCGCCCCGCTCTCGGCGAGGGCGTACAGCACCCCTGCCGCGCCGTGGCCGAAGGCCAGCCCGCCGCCCGCCGTGGCGAACTGCGCGATGTCGCCGGGGAAGAAGCGGTCCGTGCGGGACGGTGTCGCGGACGCGTGGATCGCCGCGGCCATGGACTCCCGGCTGCGCGGCCAGTCGCCCGGCCGGACCGGCACGAACGGCTCGGCCGCGGCCCCGGCGGCGGGCCGCGCCGTCCCGGCCGCGGGCCGCCCCGCGGGTGCGCCGGCGGCGCCGGCCGTGATCTCCTCGACCGCCGCGTCCAGGAAGGCGCGGTCCACCGGGAACTGGTCCGCCACCACGTCGGCGAGATGCGCCGCCTTGCGCCGGTCCAGCGCGAGCAGACTGGTGAGCGGCAGGAACAGCGCCAGCCGCAGACAGGCCAGCGCGTACCGGTCCACGGCCACGCCCCGCCGGTCGGAGGGCGCCACGAACGCCGGGTTCGCGACGGTCTGCCGGCCGGACTCGTCCACCCGGTGCGCCGCCTCGAAGTCCAGCAGGGCGACGCTCCCGTCCTCCCGGAGCATGATGTTGAACAGATGCAGGTCGTTGAAGACCACGCCCCGCGCGTGGACCTCCGCGACGGCCCGCTCCACCCGCGCGTGGACGTCGAGCGCCCACTCGGTGTACTCGGCCAGCCGCTCCGCGCCCGGGTCGGCCTCGATGAGCGGGTGGCGGCGGGCGAAGAACGTGTTGAGCGGCTTGCCGTCGATGTGTTCCAGCACGAGGAAGTGGTGTTCCCCGACGGTGAGGTGATCGAGCACCTCGGGTGTGCAGTCCAGACCCGACAGCCGTTCCAGCGCCCGGCGTTCGCGGTGCAGCCGGGTCACGGCGTCGGCGCCGTCGGCCGCCAGCCCGGCGTGCGGGCGGGCCTCCTTGAGCACGACCCGCTCACCGGTGCGGGTGTCGCGGGCGAGGTAGACGCCACCGCCGTTGGAGAAGTGCAGCGCCGACTCGATGGTGTAGGGCAGGTCGGCGACGGTCACCGCGGAACGGGCGTCCAGGTGCGGGCGCAGGAAGGCGGGCGGGCTCACCCAGTCCGGCACCCGGAAGACGGGACCGCGCAGGTCGGGCACCAGCTCTCCGTCGGGACCGGTCACGGCCGGCCGCAACTCGCCGTTCTCGTCGTAGCAGTTGCGGCGGGTGAAACCGCCGTAGCGGACGTGCACGGGGCCGTCGCCGAGCCGCAGGTCGCTCAGGATGTGCGGCCCGGCCTCGCCGGCCAGCAGGGCCGAGAGCTCGCCCGCTAGCTGTTCGAACCGTGCCTCGTCCGCCGGGTACACCGTGATGAACTTGCCGCTGCCGGCCCGGTCGGCGTACTTGGCGTTGCGCTGGTGCAGCAGGTAGCGGCTCGGGACGAACTTGAAGGCCGTGCCGTCGGCGACGCAGTGCCGCCACACGCGTTCCAGCACGGACTCGGCGTTGTCGAGGCAGGCGGAGACGTGGATCTTCCAGCCCTGGTCGGGCAGGTCCGCGTCCACCGGGCGCAGGGCCAGCCAGTCCCCGCTCTCGTTGCGCCGCCATCCCGCCGGGACGGGCGCCGAGGCCGCCGCGTACCGGGAACGTCCGGAGCCGGTACGGGGGGCCGTGCGGTACGGAGCGTCGTAGAAGTACGGGTCCGCGTCGCAGTACACGGCGTAGCCCTTGTTCACGCCTTCTCCCTCCCCCGCCGATCGCTGACGGGCTAGACGCTGTCACGCGTGGCGGGGGCCCGCACAGTTGCCGCTGTCATCAATCCGACGTGCGGAACGCACGGGTAACTTCGGCGAGCGGGCGAGCGGGCGGGCGGGCGGAGGAAAGGAGGGGAGGGGAGGGGAGGGCAGGAGCGCCCCGGTCCGCGGCGGCGAGCCGGGGCGAGCAGCGGTGCCGCGGGCTGGGCGGCGGTGCCGCGGGCTGGGCGGCGGTGGCGGTGGCGGTGCGGCGGTGCGGCGTCAGGTGTCAGTCGTCGTCGCCCCCGTCGCCCGTGGCGGTCCGGGAGAAGCCGTCCTGCCAGGCGGCCTTCGCCCCCGAGTCGCCGATCCGGTACACGTCCACCACGGCGCCCGCGGCGACCCCGACGGACAGCACCACCGCCACCACCCGGACCACCAGCGAGGACCGGAGCGAGGCGGAACGGGTCGGTCCCCCGCCGGGAGCGGCCTGGGCCGCGGCCGACCCGCGGTTCGTCCACCAGATCGCCGCCGCCAGCAGGAACAGGCCCGCGGCCCAGGGGAGGAGACCGTCACCGAGCTCGGCGTGCCGGCGTACCAGGGGGTTGCTGTCGACGTGCTCCTCCAGCCACTCGCCGGCCTCCGCGGCCACGGGCACGCTCGCCAGCGTCACCAGGGCCAATACCGGCAGTACGACCCCCATGCGCCGAGCGGCACCCGGCCATGTCGCGCCGGCCACGACGGCCAGCGCGCTCAGGGGGACCAGCACGATGACGAAGTGCACGACCAGGACGTGTGCGGGCAGGCCGTTCACCAGGGACAGGCTCAGGCTCATCAGGTGTTCCTCCGGAGGGCGACGACGAGGAGACGGCGCGGGCACGGCTGCGCGCACCGGCCGAGGGGGCGCGTCAGCCTCGCACAGGAATCTCTCAACTTCCTCTGAGGATCACGCCCGTCCGGAGCCGGTCGGAGTCGGTGGATCCGCTTCCGTGCCCGCGGCCGCAGGTGCGGTGGCGGGGGAACGGTCAGCGGAGGCCGGGGCGGTGTTCGGTCATCCAGCGGGCGGCGAGCAGCCCGGAGGCGGCGGTCAGGACGGCTGCGGCGACGACGGTGGTGTTCAGGCCGAGCGTGTCGGCGAGGACGCCGGCGACGAGGGCGCCGACGGCGTAACCGATGTCGCGCCAGAAGCGGTAGGTGCCGAGGGCGTTGGCCCGCCAGGCGGGATGGGCGTGGTCGGAGACGGCGGAGATGAGGGCGGGGTAGACCATGGCGGTGCCGAGCCCGAGGGCGACGGCGGAGAGGACGCCCGCGAGGAGCGGGTTGTCCAGCAGGGCGAGGGCGAGGACGAAGCCGACGGCTTGGACGAGCATCCCGGTGACCACGAGCGGTTTGCGGCCGATGCGGTCGGCGAGGTGGCCGGTGGGGATCTGGCCGATGCCCCAGAGGATGGGGTAGAGGCCCTTGATGAGGCCGACGCCGGCCAGCCCGAGGCCGTGGTCGGTGAACAGCAGGGGGAAGACGCCCCAGGTCAGCCCGTCGTTGAGGTTGTTGACCAGTCCGGCCTGGCTCGCGCCGCGCAGGGAGCGGTTGCGCCAGGAGGTGCGCGCGAACGTGGCGCGCAGGCCCGTTCCCTCCCCCGTGGGCAGCGGCGCGGCGTGGCGGGCGAGTTCGAGGGCGACGTGCGCGGCCGTGTCCCGCACCGCGAGGGCCAGGGCGAGGCCCGCGACGACGAAGACGATGCCGATGAGCTCCGGGACGGGGCGCAGCCCGTAGCTGCTCGCCAGGTAGCCGGTGGCCAGCGCGGTCACGCCGACGGCGGTGTAGCCCGCGGCCTCGTTCAGGCCGGTGGCGAGGCCGCGGCGGGCGGGGCCGACGAGGTCGATCTTCATGTTGACCGTCATCGACCAGGTGAGGCCCTGGTTGAGGCCGAGCAGCACGTTCGCGGCGACGATCCAGCCCCAGGACGGCGCCCAGGCCAGGGCGAAGGGCACGGGCACGCCGAGCAGCCAGCCGGCGATCAGGAGCTGTCTGCGGCGGAACCTGGCGGTCAGGGCCCCGGCGGCCAGGTTGGTCAGCGCCTTGGCGAGGCCGAAGGCGACGATGAAGGAGAAGACGGCCAGGTCACTGGTGAGGCCGAAGGTGTCGGTGCCGATGAGCGGCACCGTGGTGCGCTCCAGGCCCACGAGACCGCCCACGGCGATGTTGACGACGACGAGCAGCGAGAACTGGGGCCAGTTCTCGCGCAGCCCGAGACGGACCGGCCGCCCGGAGGCGTCGGTCGGCGTGGCGTCGGCCGGCTCGGCGCCGGTCGCCGCGGTGGCCGACGGCGTGCCGACCGGGGGAGTGGCTTTCACGTGCGGGGTCCTCCGTGCCGTGGCTGGGGGAAAGGAACGGGCTGCTGGGCAGGGGCTGGGCTGTATCTGCACCTCAAGATACCCCCACGGGTATACGAACGACATGACGGGGAACGCGCCGCGTCTGTGATCGGCGATACCCCAGGGGGTATTTGACAGTGATGTGAGAGGTGTCCTACCGTCGACTGTGTAAATACCCCAGGGGGTATCGAGTCGGGTCGGACGGCACCACAGCAACCCGCCCGTATCCCTCACGCCGGGCGTGCGACAGCCCGCGTCGCCCCGCCCGCGCCCACCCCTCGGGTGCGCGTTCCTCAGGAAGGGATTGCCCGTGTTCTTCGCCCAGTACTACCTCGACTGCCTCTCCCAGGCGTCGTACATGATCGCCGACGAGCACACGGGGCAGGCGGTGGTCGTCGACCCGCGCAGGGACGTCTCCGAGTACCTGGCCGACGCCGCCGCGCACGGCTTCACGGTGGTCGGCGTGATCAACACGCACTTCCACGCCGACTTCGTCGCCGGCCACCTGGAGATGGCGGACGAGACCGGCGCCTGGATCGGCTACGGCCGGCGGGCCGAGACCGAGTACCCGATCCGCAAGCTGGCCGAGGGCGAGCGCGTCCTGCTCGGCGACGTCGCCCTGGAGATCATGGAGACCCCCGGGCACACCCCCGAGTCCATCAGCGTCGTGGTGTACGAACACGCCGACGACCGCGTCCCGTACGGCGTCCTCACCGGCGACGCCCTGTTCATCGGCGACGTCGGACGCCCCGACCTGCTCGCCTCGTTCGGTGTCACCGCCGAGGAACTCGGCGCGATGCTCCACGACAGCGTCCAGAACAAGCTCATGGGCCTCGCCGACGAGGTGCGGGTCTTCCCCGCGCACGGCGCCGGCTCCGCCTGCGGCAAGAACCTCTCGACCGAGAAGCAGTCGACCATCGGGGAGCAGCGCGCCACCAACTACGCGTGCGCGCCGATGAGCCGCGAGGAGTTCGTCGCGCTCGTCACCGCCGGCCAGTCCGCGGCACCCGGTTACTTCGCCTACGACGCCGAACTCAACCGCAAGGACCGCGTCCGCTACGACGCCTCGGCGGCCCCGCGGCCGCTGTCCCTCGCCGAGTTCACCGGGCTGCGGGCCGCCGGCGCGGTCGTGGTGGACGCCCGCGACCCGCAGGAGTTCGCCGCCGGACACCTGCGCGGCGCGGTGAACGTGCCCGCGGACGGGCGGTTCGCCGAACAGGCGGGCACCGTCCTCGACCCGGCCGACGAACTGGTCGTCATGGCGCCGCAGAACCGGGAGGAGGAGATCGTCACGCGCCTCGCCCGGATCGGCTTCGACCGCGCCGTCGGCTACCTGCGCAACCCCGACGACGCGTTGGAGGCGCTGGCCGGCGAGGTCGCCCCCGCCAGCCGCGTGACCGCCGCGCACCTGCGCACGGCCCTCGCCGGCGACACCCCTCCGCTCGTCGTGGACCTCCGCACCTGCGGCGAACGCGAGGCGAACGGCTTCATCGGGTCCGCCCTGCACATCCCGCTCAGCGAACTGCCCCGCCGGGCGGACGAACTGCCCGCCGACCGCCCCGTGGTCCTGCACTGCGCGGGCGGCCACCGCTCCTCGATCGGGGCGAGCCTGCTGCGCCACCGCGGCTTCCAGGACGTCTCCGACGTCCTCGGCGGATACGCCGCCTGGGCCCTCCTCCCGGCGGAGCCGGCCGAAGCCCCCGCACTCGCCGACGCCTGACCGCGACGCCCCCTGCGCCCCGCCGCAGCGGCCCCCACGTCCCCCCGGGGCCCTCGCCACTCACCGGCAGGGCCCCCTCGTACCCCTCCCCCGTACCCCTCGCGGTACGGGGATCCGGCAGAACGGAAACCCATGAGCACCACCCCCGCACCCGCCACCCTCACCCCCGTCGTGCTGCACCGGCTCGTCCAGGAAGGGCGGGCGCCACGCCTGCTCGACGTACGGACCCCCGGCGAGTTCCGCACGGCGCACATCCCCGGCTCCTACAACGTGCCCCTGGGCACCCTGCGCGAGCACCGGGCCGAACTCCTGGCCCACCTCGACGAGGACGTCGTGCTGGTCTGCCGCTCCGGGGCCCGCGCTGCCGAGGCCGAGAAGGCCCTGGCCGGCGCCGGTCTGCCCAACCTCCGCGTCCTGGAAGGCGGCATCGTCGCCTGGGAGACGGCCGGCGCGCCCGTCAACCGGGGCCCCGAGAGGTGGGACATGGAGCGCCAGGTCCGGCTCGTCGCCGGCTCGATCGTCCTGACCACCGGCCTCGTCGGGGTCCTCGTGCCCGGCGCGCACCTGATCGGCACCGCGGTCGGCGCCGGCCTGACCTACGCGGCCCTCAGCAACTCCTGCGCCATGGGCGTCCTGTTGTCCAAGCTGCCGTACAACCGCGGGCCGCGCCCCGACATCCGCACGGTGATCGCGGAACTGCGCGGCACCCCGTGACCGTCCCGCTCGTCACCGCCACCGCGCCCGTCGGTGCCGGCCTCGGCGCGCTCGGTGGCGGCGACCCCGCCCCGGGCCGCCTCGCCCGACGCTGACGCCGCGGCGGCGGGACGCTGACGGCCGGCGGCACCGCGGGCTCAGGGAGGATGCGGCCCTGCGGCCCTGTGGCCGTCGTGCCTCGCGCGGGCATGCGCGGCATGCGCGGGCCCGGCCCCGGAAGCGGGTCGTACGGCGTCGGAGGGGTGCCCCTCGCGTCGCCCCGCGCAGGCCTCTGTCGGTGCGGGCAGCTACGGTGCTGCCGAGCCGGAACCGATCAGAGGGGGGCGACATGCCACTGACGGTGGACGAAGCCGTGGCGCAGCTGGGCCACAGGCTCTCGCCCAAGCGGCGCTCCGCCGCCCGACGCCTGCGGCGGCTCGCCGATCCCGCCGCGGGGCCGGCGCTGCTGGAGGCCCTCCGGCGTGAGGCCGACGACCCCCGCACCTGGGAGACGCAGTACGAGATGGCCATGGCCCTCGGCACGTGCGGCCACCGCCCCGCGCTCGGTTTCCTGCGCGAACTCGCCCGGCGCCCGTACGAGGCCACCGCGGTGTACACCGCCCTCGGCGACGCCGTCGTCCGGCTGAGCACTCCCGGGGACACCGCCGGTGCCCTGCGGTGGTGCCTGGACAGCGGCACCCCGATGCTCGCCGACGGCGCCCTGCGCGCCGTCGCCGCGCAACGCCTCTGCCCGGACCCGGCCACGGTCGACCACGTCCTCGACTTCCTCGCTCCCCTGGACCCCCACGACGGGCTCAGGTTCTGGGCCGCGGCCGCCGCGGTGGAATGGCCGGGACCCCGGGTCGCGGAGTTCCTCCGCGCATGCGCGGCCGGACCCCGGGCCGACGTGGCCGAGGCGGCGGCCGCCTCCCTGCGAGGCGAGTAGCGGACCTGCTCCCCGTCGTGGAAGGCGTCGCGGAGCGGCGCACCGGCCGTCGTCACGACGGGGCGGGTTCGTAGCATGTGCGGGTCGTGCCCGCCCATGCGAGGAGCCCCCCCCCCCGTGCAACGCGCCGTCCTGCCGCCGACCCCGACCGCGCGGCGGCTGACCGTGGAGCGGCTGAGCCGCTTCGAGGACGGTGAGGAGCTGTCGGCGCTGGTGTGGCGGGCGGGTCCGGGATGGCGGATGGTCAGCAGCGCCGTCCTCGGCGGGGGAGTGGGGGAGCGGTTCTGGGTCCTCAACGCCCAGGTCTGCCACGGCTACCGGCGCCTCGACCCGGCCGAGCACCTGAGGGAGGTCGCCGCCGCGGCCGGGCTGACCGGTGAGGGCGTGGGCCTGATGACGGCGGCCGACGTCGCGGACCACGCCCACGCCGGTGACGGCGGCGTCGAGGCCGTCGTCACCGCCGGCGTCGACGTGCGCGGGTGGGCCGCCGCGCCCGCCGGCCCGCCCGGCGCGTACGGCTCCTTCGCGCCCGGCACGATCAACGTCCTCGCGACGATTCCGGCGGCCCTCGGCGACGCCGCGCTGGTCAACGCCGTCGCCACCGCGACCGAGGCCAAGGTGCAGGCCCTGGTGGAGGCGGGTCTCGACTGTTCCGGCACGCCGACCGACGCGGTCTGCGTCGCCGCCCGCGTGCCCCGGGCGGGCGAGGACGCGCACGCCTTCGCGGGCCCGCGATCGCTGTGGGGCGCACGCCTCGCACGGGCCGTGCACCACGCCGTCCTCGCCGCACTCCCCGGGCCCACCGCCCCGCCGGCCGGAATCCGCGAACGATGACGGCGGCGCCGCACGTGCCACGGTCGAGGCCGACGCGCACGGCGGCCCGGACCGACCACCGTCCCGGACCCGCGGACGGGTCCGCGGCGGGTCTCGTCCGTGAGGCGGTGAGCGCGAACCCGGCACCGCCGCCGGGCGGGCCGCCGTCCCCCGCGGCCGTCCTCCGCGGCCGTCCTCCGAGGGCGTTTTCCGGGGATACGACGGGGTCCGCGCGGAGTCGTATCGGGCTCGGACGGGAGCGAACTGCCGGAGCCGACGACGAGACGGCCGCAGCCTTTCACGCACCACGCACCACACGCACCATGCCTCGCGCACCACGCAACTGCGCCGGGCCGGGGCAGAAGGGCCGGCCGCCCGGCGTCATGAACTCGCCGCGGCGACGCGCTCACCGGCAAACGGGGTAGCTCCGCGTGCACGACGCCGACGCGGGTTCGAGTCTGAGGGCATGAGCATGCGTCCATGGGTCATCGTCGAGCCGCCGGACAGTCGAGGTCTTCGCCGCGTCACCATCGGCGGCGAGACGGTCGGCAGCGCCTGGTCACCGGCCGAACTGCGCAGAATGCTGGGCCGTCGCGGCTACCCCGAGGACATGGATCTGGATGATCCGGCATCCGTGTGCTGGCGCGGCGGCGACAGCGGGACCTGGTCCGACCGGGCCTGGAAGAGGCGTCTCGTCCTGTCCCTCATGGTCGCCGGACCGCTCGTTTCCATGGTCTTCAACGCGGTCATCGGATGGCCGGACGCCTCGGGAGCCCTGACTTTCGCGCAACGCATCACCGGACTCCTGTTCGTCCTCTCGGGCGCGGTGCTGGGAATCGCGGCGATCGCGGCATTCGACTACTGGGGGCGCCGACAGTTCAAGGCCTCCGGAGCGATTGTCCTGCTGGGGGCGATCATCGTGCTGGCCACCGACGGTCTCCTGCTCCTCCTCTGGTTCGAGGAGCGGGAGTACACGCGCTACATGCTGGTCTACGTGCCCGCCCTGTGCTGGTCCCTGTGGGCACTGTGCCTTCTTGTGCGCCAAAAGTCATGGAAAGGGCTGCCGCAGCCGAAGAAATTCGCGGCCGGGGTGGTGGCCACGGTGATGCTGACGGCTGTCAGCCTCGCCTACTCGACGATGTACCAGCCCGCGGCCGCCCCCATGCACTTCACCCTGAAGGCGGAATTCGGAAAGGCCTGGAAGGATGACAACGTTGATTTCCTGCACGTCCCGCTGATGCTCTACATGAAGAACACAGGAGGGATTCCGGTGTACATCATCAACGACGTCTACACGGTCCGCGGAAGGATCGCCGTGTACTCCGACGTGGAGGAGGACATGGTGGCGGAATGGAAGAAGAGCTTCGGGAGGGCTGGGACGAGCAACGGAGAGGCTGAGCTCTACGTCGACCAACTCGAATACACCACCATCAGCGCCGGAAGGTTCTACGACTCCGGAAATTCGCTCGATGTCGGGCAGGAATACGCCATGAAGCGTGTTTTCCAAATCCCCAGGGCCCTCAGATACGACACCGTGAGTGTTGAATTGAAGATCTCGTACATGAGGAGGGACCGAGGGCGGGTCGATGTGGAGGAGTTCAGGGCTCCCCACAGATCGTGGAAAGAAGCCGAGGGGCCCTACTACTGCGAACCTGCTGCATGCGGTGAACAGCTCGTCTACCGTGGAAGGGTGCGGCACAACAACAACCTCATCAACGTGACGCGCAAGCCCCGTTATGTGACTGCCGTCTGGTCACCGACGGGGCGGTTCGTCTCCTCGATCTCCTCCTTCCCCTTCAACTACTACGGAGTGAGCGACTACGGGGAGCAAAGGAGGGAGCTGGAGAGATACGGAGCTGCGACAGCCCAGGCGGACTCGGAGATCCCCGCGGCCGAACTGCTGAGGTCCGCCGGGGTCTGACCGGTCAGTCGCCGATCCTTCCCAGCCAGGTGTCCACGGTGATGCCGGAATCCTTTTCGAGGTACGCGGCGGTTTGCTCGCAATACGCGGCAGACCCTCCCAAGCTCCCGAACAGCTTGTCGTGCGGTACGAGCTCGGCGAGTGCGATGATGAGCGGCGCGACCTCGAACGGACCGTGCGTGTGCTCGTCGTTCCGCAGCTGGGCCAGCACGTCGAGCATGTCGTCGCTCTTTTCCTGCGCCTTCCAGAAGTCCTTGACCCCCTCGGCCTCCCACTGAGGGGGAACCAGCTCCTTCAGCCCTCGCATGAGGGCGGACTCGGGGGTGGACTCGAATATGGCGCTGGTGCAGAATGCGGCCGCCTTCCCGAGTGCCTCCTTCGGACGCTCCTGGGCACTGGCGGACTCCTCCTGCTGGTCCTTCGTGCGAGACGTTTTCTGATCCAGTTCTTTTGTGGCTCTGGACCGGTCCTTCTGTGACGTCCGGGGGTCACTGATCTTCCTGAGCAGCGTGCTGACCTGCTGCGTGATGTTCGCGAGCCGTTCTTTTTCCTTCGGTGGGGTCCTCCGGTCGTGCATGATGTCCGAAGAGGAACTCACCAGCACCAGGGTGTTCCCGATCGCCTGATTCGAACCGAGGCTCCCGGGTGAGTCCCGGCTCGTGTGCGCCGAGCCGGCCTGCTGCTCCTCCTGGCTCCTTGCCACGACGTAGGTCGTGTCTTTCATGATGGTGATCATCTGTTTCCGCACGGCCTGTGGCGTCCGGGGATCGCAGATCGCGTCCAGGAGGGTCGTGGTCCGTTTGACCACCAGAGTGAGCATGGACCGCTGCTCGGCCGGCACCCGCGAACTGCTGACCGCATCGAGTGTCGACGTCACCTGCGTGACGATCGCGGCCAACTCCTTCCGCAGCTCGGGAGGTGTTCCGCGGTCGCTGATGGCAGCCAGCGCCGTGGACAGGTTCTCCGCGCTCTCGACGACTCCCTGCCTGTCCTGCGGTGACGTCTCGGGATCCTCGACCGAGTCGATGACGGTGATGAGCGTCTCCACCGTCGAGACGAGGTCTTCGGGGAGCTGTTCCTTCTCCTCGTTCAGCGTGGTCGTCGCCTCGACGATTTCCGCCTGCTGCTCCGCCGGTGTCTCGGTCGTCTGTCCGTCCGCGTCACCGTCCGTTTCCCCATCCGTTTCGCCGCCCGTTCCGCCGTCGGTCCCACCGTCCGTGTGGTCGTCCGTGCCGCCGGGCTCCGACGGCTCCGACGCGTCGGGTGTCCCGCTCGGTGGGGAGGAAGGAGACGTCGCGGTTTCCGACGGGTCGCTCGGTTCGGACGGCGGTGCGGGACCGGGGGGCGAGGAGGCGGACGCGGCAGGCCCCGTCGGATCGCCCGGGGCGGACGGAGGAGGCGAAGGGGACGGCGGAGGAGCCGTGGTCCGTGCCGGTGCACCGGCACGGTTCTCGTTCGGGCTCGGAGCGTTTCCCGCGGCTGTCATGAGACCTGCCGGCAGCGCGAGCGCCGCGGCCAGAACGGACGCGCTGGCTGCGTGAAAGACATGTCGCCGAGAAATTCTGGCCATGATGGTTCCAGAGACGCTTGGCGCGGTGCTGTTCCGTCCGTTGCGGATTCTTCCTGCTGACGGGGGCTCCGGGAGATGCGGAGCCGACAGAACACAGAACCGATATACGTCCACTCTTCACCTGTCCGGGGCGTCCCGCAACGGGAACACGGGGCCGCGGCGGCATCGGCTCCGGGACGCGCTCGGCCGGCCAGGTGTCCGCGCACCGAGCCCGGTGGCGCGGTGCCCGCTGTTGCTCCGGCGGCACTGCGTCCGCCGTCCGGCGCTCTGCGGACTTCGACGAAGTGACCGTCAGAAAGCCTGTACGCCAGTGGCTTTCCGGAATCGCACGCGACGTGCCCCGGGCGCGTGGGGGAAGCAGGGCGACCGTGGCCGACCGGCAGGCGCAGGCCTCGACCGGTGGCCTCCGTGGTTCCGTGGAGGCGCGACGGCTGCCCTGGCCCCTGTGCGTTTCGGAGAGCACCGTGGCAGGACGCCGATCCCGCACAGAGGGCCTGGAGGCCGACCGGGTTCGTCGACCGACCCGGCCGGCAGCCGGGAGCGAGCCACCACGGGTTTCTGCCGTCGGCGTGGGCAGGTGCGGCGGGAGCGGATGCGGCCCGCGTCAGGCCGCTCGACGGGGCGCGAGCCGATACTTCGAGAGGCCGTACGGCCCGACCGCGCGGACCTACTGGATCGGGGAGTCGGGCGGGGGAAGGCGGACGGTGCGCTCCCGGTCCACGGCTTCCACTCCGGCGACCTCCCGCAGAGCCGGGATCCGGTCCTCGGCGATGGTTCCGGACAGCGTGCCGAGGACCGGCTGCTCGCCCGTGACGGTCAGCCCGGCCCGTCGCGCTGTCTCGGTCACTTCCGCGAACCGGTCGGGGTCGACTGCGAGTACGACTCCGACGGGCTCGGGCTGCGAGGACTCGCTCACGGGGCCTGGAGCAGACCCGAGCCGACGTCCTCGACGGGTTGCGTCAGCGGGAAGGCACCGGCCAGGAGAGCGGCCTTGAGGTCGGCCGAACCGGCGTCGGGGTTGGCCTCGGCGAGCAGTGCGACGACACCCGCGACGTGCGGCGTGGCCATGCTGGTACCCGACATCGACCGGTATCCCCCGCCGGGCGCGGCCGAGTGGACGTCCCTGCCGGGCGCGGCGATGTTGATCTCGCCGCCCGCGCCGTTGATGGCGCCGCAGGAGAAGAACGATGTCGTGAGTGACTGGTCGAGCGAGGCCACCGCGAGGACGGAGGGGCAGTTGGCGGGCCGGCCGACGGGTGCGACGAACTGGGGACGCCGGCTTTCGTTGCCCGCGGCGGCGACGATCAGTGTCCCCCGCCGGAGCGCTCGTTGGGCCAGCCGCTCGTACGTCTGGGGGAAGAGCTCACCCGGCCAGACGGGCGCGCCGAGCGACATGGAGATCACCTGTGCACCGCGGTTGACGGCCCAGGCCATGCCCGCCAGGATCTGGCCGTCGGCGCCGCTGCCCGCGTTGCTGAGCACCTTCCCGGCGAGTATCCGGGCCTCGGTCGCCACGCCGTAGCGGGGCCCCTGCTGGGGGCCGGCCGGGCCGGCGGCGGTGCCGATGCAGTGCGTGCCGTGGCCGTGGCCGTCTTCGACCGTCTCGCCGGACACGAAGGAGGCCGTGTCCTCGATCCGTCCGGCCAGGTCCGGGTGGCCGGTGTCCACGCCGGTGTCGAGGACGGCGATCTTCACACCGCGTCCGGTCATTCCGGACAGGCCGGCCCGGATCGCCTGGAGGCCCCAGGTCAGTTTCTGCTCGTCGAAAGCCGGCCCCTGCGCAGCTGCCATCTCTGCCTTGGTGTGGCGCTCGACCGTCTCCTCGTCGCTGCGGTAGGCCGGGAAGAACTCGGTCGGTGCCTGCTGCGGGGCGGTGATCATCGAGGCGTAGACCATGCGTTCCGGTTCGGCCGCGATGATCGACGGATCGGCCTCGGCCGTGGTCACCAGTGCGTGGCGCTGCTCGGCCCGCACTTCGACGACGGCGGCGCCGAGTTCTTCGAAGTGCACCGACACCTCGGGGTTCTTCAGGAGTTCGGCGACGTCGGTGGTCTCGGCTCCGCTCACCCGCTCCACGGGCGCGATGTCGGCGGCGGAGCGCAGCGCGCTCAGACCGCTCTGCTGGTTGCCCAGGTCGAGCAGGACCACGTACCGGCCGGTGTACTCGGTGTCCCGGCCCGCCGGGCCCCCGTTGTGGTGGGGCGGCTGTTCGCCGAAGGCATGCCTGTTCAAGGGTTCGTTCGCCATGGGATTTCCCGCTTTCTGTGCGCTTCCTCGACCAGGGGAGGCGCGCCGACGCATCCGGTGCCGGGCTTCTGGGAACGGTGGGTCGCGGTTCGGCCGCGCATCGACGCGCGAGTCGTCGCCTGCAGGGCTGTCCCTGTCGGGCCGCCGCCCGGGCAATGCCCTCCTTTCCACCGTCCCACCGGGTACAGGGGCCTGCAACACGGCGCTGCCTCACCCGTTGCGGAGGTACTGACTGCCTTGTGCGGCAACGGAGTTGACAGCGGAGCGGACGTGTCCGACTATGTCAGTACCGGTGAAATGTCCGACTTGCGCGCATCTGGTGGATCTCGACGGTCCTGGTGGCAGACGGAAACACACCGAGGGAGACGGACATGAACGAACCGTCCGAACACCCACACCAGCCTCCACCCCGGGACACCGGGGGTGAGAACCCCACGGTGCGTTTCGACGCCACGGTCCATCCCGGCGCGAGGAACCGTGATCTCCTCGGCGTCGCCGATCTGGATCTGGACCGGATCCCCGATCGGGAGGGCGACGTCCGGGTGGTCGTCTCCCCGGAGGAGTGCCGGCGACTGCTGGAGAACGGCTACGAAGTACGTCTGCACGCCCAGGTGCCCGTGCGGCCCCTCCCCGCCGAACTGGTGGAGGAGGACGACTCGGTGAGGGCCTGGCTGGAGGAACGCCTCCAGGGCATCGAGCGGCAGGGAGGCACGTGATGTATCGAACGGTCCCCCAACTCGACTCCGTGATCTCGCTCCTCGCCACGTGGTTCCCGCAGCTGTGCACGAGGACCCGACTGCCCGAGACCTCCGTCGAGGGCCGCCCGGTGTTCGCCCTGCGGTTGCGGGCCGGCGAGGAAGGGGACCGCAGGGGTGTCCTGTTCGTGGGCGGTACCCACGCCCGCGAGTTGATGAACCCGGACGCCCTGGTGGAACTCGCCGTCGACCTCGTCGTGAGCCGCTTGAAGGGCACCGACGTCGTGTACGGCGGCCGTACCTGGACGGCTCAGGAGGTCGGACTCGTCCTGGAGAGCCTCGACCTCTGGTTCGTGCCCTGCTCCAATCCCGACGGCCGCAACCGGGTGCTGACCGTCGACAACATGTGGCGCAAGAACCTCCGTGACAACCCGGGGACCTCGTGCGACGGGGTCGACCTCAACCGCAACGCGGACCTCCTCTGGGGAGTCACCGAGGGGCAGACCTCCTGCAGCCCCTGCAGCGATGTCTTCGTCGGGTCCGGCGCGTTCTCCGAGCCGGAGACCCGCAACGTCAAGTACCTGCTGGACACCCGGAACATCCACAGTTTCGTGGACGTGCACTCGTTCTCGGAGCTCGTCCTGTATCCGTGGGGTCACGCCCACAGCCAGACCAGCGATCCGGCACAGCGGTTCACCAGCCTGCCCACCGGAACCTGCGCGCCCATCGGTGTCCCGGGTCACCGGGAGTACATCACGCCCCAGGACCTGCTCCGCTTCACGACGGTCGGGCAACGGGTCGTCGACGCGATCGCGGCAGTACGCGGGCGCGCGTACACACCGCAGACGGGCCGGGCCCTGTACGCCACCACCGGCGTGCAGAGCGACTACGCCTACAGCCGCCACATCGCCGACCCCGCGCTGCACAAGACCTACGGCTTCACCCTCGAGACGGGTCCGCCGGTCGGCACCGTGGAGGACTCCTTCCACCCGCCGGACCCCACCCTCATCAAGCGCGACGCCAAGGCGGGCCTGCTGGCCCTCGCCCAGCAGAGCGTCTGCGCCTTCGACCTGATCGGACTGCGCCTGCTCGGGCGTCGGACCGAGGTGGACGCGCTGCGCAGGGTCCGTGAGGAAGTGCTCGCGAGCACCGAGGCGGGCCGCGAGTGGATCGCCCTCATCGAACGGGTCGAACTGCCCGTCGCCTCCCTCCTGTTCACCGACGAGCAGCTGGCAGGCCGGGCAGCCGAGCTGATCGAGCGCGCGGGCAGGCGGTTCGAGGGCGAGACGTCCGTCGTCAGTGACGAGGACGTCGACCTGGGACGGGCCCTGCTGGACGAACTCGCCGAGCGGGCCGGAGCCGAGGACGCCCGGGTGCGCACCGATCTGGAAGCCGTGGGCGCGGCTCTGGAGCAGGCGAGGAAGATGCCGTCGGCCGAGGTGCTGAGGCAACTGACGAGCCGGGGCCCGCTGTAGCGGTCGCCCGGGCTCCGCCGGACCTCCAGCGCGGCAGAAGGCACAGAAGACGTCGGCCATCGAGAGCAGAAGACCGAGAGCAGAAGACGTCGGCCATCGAGAGCAGAAGACGTCGGCCATCGGCATCGGGGGACCCCGATCCCGATGGCCGTGCTGCTCCAGGCAGGCCTCACGGCCAGTTGTTGCGCGCCCAGTGCAGGAGGTTCGTCAGTGCGTTGCCGCCGGCGGCGACGTTCTGACGCGGCTCGCCGAAGTTGTCCTCGCCCCCGGAGTGGGTGCCGACGACGTCGGGTGATCCGTCGAACCACGCGAACACCGGTGCGCCGCTCTGGCCGCCCTCGGTGTCGGCCTGGTACTCCAGCTCGACGCCGGCGCCGTCGTTGTCGTCGTCGATGATCGGGAAGTTCAGGTGCAGCCACGGCCGGTTGCCGGAGTCGTGGTCCCACGGGTAGCCGGGCAGTGTCCAGACGCTCAGGTCCTCCCAGCCACTGCTGTAGGTCCGGAAGCCGAACCAGCCGAGGTTGCTGCCGAGCGGAACGTTCAGGCGCATGACCGCCATGTCGTCGCCTTGGGAGTGGCTGCTGTAGCCCCGGGCGTCGGTCACCCATGAGGCCGCCCACGACCCGTGGACCGAGGCGCCGTCGTAATAGGCCGGCACGAACAGCGCCTTCCAGCTCGACGAGCCCCACGGCACCACGTGACTGGCGGTCATGACGGTGCGGGTGCCGAGGAGCGAGGCCGTACCCCACCAGGACCAGTCCGGGCGGGCCGCGTCCTGCCAGACGAAGATCCGGCCGACGAGGGAGAACGGATAGGAATGGGGATAGTACGGCGACCGGTTGTCGGGCGGGATCACCCACTCCGGACGCACCCGGGTCCCGTTGCGGCGCACCATCCGGGGGCGTTCGGCGCCGGGCGCCAGGGTCGGCGTCGTGGACACGGCGGTCCAGTCCGGGATGTACGACGAACTGTCGCGGCCCACGGTGTCGTCGGCCGCCCGCATGTCGGCGAGTTCGGACTCGACGGCCTCCGGGGTCACCGGTTCCACGGCCCCGACGACGACACCGAGGACGGTGTCGGAATCGCTGACCCCCCAGCGTCCGTCCTCGCCCGCGGTGAGGACCGCGGCAGGGTCGTCGACCGGGGCGGCGGACGACGGACGGTCGAAGACGAGGTAGTTGCGCGGGTTGCCGAGCTCCGCGGGTACGTCGCCCTGCTGCGGGCGCGACCGCGCGACGATGCGGTCGAGCGGGTCTGGCCGGTCGTTCGACATGGCTCTCCTTCGTGGGGGATCCGGAAACACTGCTTCGGAACCGAGTCGTCGGCACCGTGACGGGAGCGAGAGGCCTGGGGCCGGGGCGCGGGGAACTTCCTCGGGTCGCGTGAAGCGTCGACAACCGTGTGGCCGACCGGCGCGAACGGCTGCCGGCACACGTCGACCCGGCCCGGCGGGCGCACGCGAGGTGAAGGGGACCGGCGCAGTCCGTCCCCTTCACCGGCGCACGCTTCTCACGGCGGCGGTTCGACGGCGAAACGACCCGGGGGCGGCCTGCTCTCGGCCATCGCCTCACCTGCGGCCAGCCTGGCCCTCACGCGGATGGTGGACCCGGGTACCGCGTCCGCCAGAAGTCCGCTGGGCACGGCGAGCAGCATGTGCTGTCCGACGTTTCCTGACAGCAGGTCGGCGTAGCCGGCCACCGGCTCGGCGCCGACCACGGCCACCTCCGCCCGGTCCCAGGCCTCCAGCCGCGGATGTGGACCCGTGCCGACCAGCCGTACGGTCAGATCGGTACGGTTGTCGACCGCCTGCACCATGGCTGACGGTCACGGGTGGGACGGGCCGTCGTGCCGGTACCCGCCTTCTGCGCTGCCCGCCTTGGCGAAGGGCGGTGAGCCGCTCGCCGTCTCCCTCGGCTCGGGGCGCAGGCTCTGCCTCAGGAAGGCCTCGGCCCCCACCCAGGGGGAGTTCGACACGGCGTGTTCCAGGGCGGCGAGCCGTTCCCGGAGGTCGTGCAGGGCCTCGACCAGCTCCGGTACGGCCTCCGCCTCCTGGCGGGCCGCGGCACCGAGCGGCCCGCGCGCGGTGCCCGCAGCCGAAACCGACACCGTGGCGGTCATCGTCGCCGCCGACGCCGAGATGTCCTTGACGGACACACCGGTCGGGGCTCCGGCGTAGGACAGGGACGCGGGGTTGCTCGACGAGGTGAACGAGGTGTTGCCGGTGCTCCCGGGGTAGGGGTCGCCGTCGTCACCGCGGTTCGTCCCCCACTCCAGGTCGCGCTGGTTGTCGGCCTGGACCAGGCCCACCATGTAGTGGTTCTCGTCCGAGTTGTCCCGCTGGCCGGTGTCGATGTGCGAGATCAGAATTCCGCCGGCGGGCAACGACACGTCGAAACCGGTGCGTTGGCGGTTCTCCAGCAGGAAGTACTCGCTCCCCGGCAGACCGTCCGTCCACAACCGGTAGGCCTCGAAGCCGTTCTTGATGTCGGGGATGGACAGGGTCCCGTCGCTCGTGACGTCGACGGCCTTGGCCCACCCCTGCTGGATCTTGCAGAACGCCGACGGGTGTGTCGGGATGTCACCGCCCCCGCCCCATGAGCCCCCGCCCATCAGGCACCAGTCGCCGATCCCTTCCGACGAGCCGTCGATGTCGTACAGGTCGGGGAAACCGAACAGCAGGTGCCCCAGCTCGTGGGCGCAGACACCGATTCTGGCGTCCTCGGGGATCGTGAGGTAGCCGTAGATCCGGGATCCGTCGGCGTTGTACGCACTCGGCAGGACCCACTTGTGCGACCAGATGTCCCCGCGGTTGCCGGTGGCCTCGCCACCCGGGCCGGAGTGCAGGACCATGAAGGCGTCGACGAAACCGTTGCCGTCGTTGTCGTACGGCGCGTAGTTGACGAGGGGGTTGGCGACGACGGCGGCGTCCCGGGCCATGATCTGGGCCCGCGCCTGCCCCGTCGGGCGTCCGATGCCGAAGTTGTCGTTGGCGTACCAGGAGAGCTTCTGCGGCATCCGGACGGGACCGATGATCTCGCCGACGATGTCCACCAGGCCGTGTGTCACTTCGCGGTAGTAGTCGCGGACACTGCCGTGCGGGAGCTCACCGAGGGAGAAGAACAGCTTCTCGAAGTGCTCCCTGTCCGTGGTCATCGGCTTGTCCTGGAAGTCCGCGAGGACGACGACGACGCGCACCACGCCGCTCAGCGGCGAGCGGGCGGCGGCCGCGGTGCGGATGGCCTCGTGCGGAGTGCCGGGGGGGAACTCGTCGGGCGGGACGATGGTGCCGTCGTCGAACCCGAGAGGCCGGGGAGGACCGCCGAGGCTGAAGATGCTCGTCAGGTCCGATTCCCCTCGGACCCGCTCGAGTTCCCGCCGCATCCTCTCGCGCAGTTCCGGGCTGGGGGCGATGGCGCAGAAATCCGACCAGGCCGCGGTCGTGGAATGCTGGACAGTATGATGGTGAACCATTGAATTTTCCTTCGCATAAAGGTTTTTCGGACTTTCCTCTCCCTCCAGTGACCCACTCCCGCAGAGGGCCCGCAAACCGATCACACCGCCGCGCGAAGCGGACTGGCGCCGTCGGGACGGGTGTTGGTGCGAGGGGGTCGACGAGGGCGCGGGCCTCGTCGAGCCGGCCGCGCGCACCGACGGCCTCGCCGTCGTCCCCTTGCCGTGCCGCGCGGGCCGCCCGCCCGTCGCGCTCGCCCTTCGGCCGAGCGTGCCCCCGCTCGGGATGATGCCGGATGAACCAGACGGTTCTATCGTGGTAAATGAGGGCGTTTGAGCGGAATTTGGCGCACGGAACCCGTGCCTCCTCGCGCTCTCTTCCACCATCCGTCGGGTCAACGGACACAGGGAGGAAAGATGAGCGACAGCGCCCTGCGAAAACAACCTGATCCCACCGCCGACTTCGATACCGGGACGGCGTCACACCGGGCCGACGCCGACCTGTGGGCGGCATTCCACGCGGCTCAGGACGCCGGTTCCCCGCGGGACGGCGGCTCCGCCCCGCAAACGGACGAGCAGCTCCCTGCCGACGACGGGGGCGTCGAGCCCAGGCCGCTGCGGCAGCAGTTCCAGGAGCGGCAGGGGAGCGAGCCGCGGCCGACGGATTCGACGTCCGCCTTCGGCGCCGCCCCGCCGCCGTCCCGCTCCGCCGGGAGCGACGGGACGTCGAACCACGAACTCCCCCCGTGCAACGAGGCCGTGGACCTCAGGCCACTGCGCGTACGGTTCCAGGAAGGAGAGAGCTGATCATGGAACTTCGCATCCGCAACCGATACCACCTGACCGTCTCCACCGCCATCCTCTTCTTCAGCCCCGATACCTGCGCCGATTACGGCCGCTGGGGAACGCGCGGTTGGTGGAACATTCCGCCCGGCGGCGAGGCGTACGTCCTGAACACCGGCAACACCTGGTCGTACGTCTACGGAGAAGCCGCCGACGGCACCCTTTGGACCGACGTGAACGGCCCTCGGATCTACGTCCGCGAGGAGGCGTTCGACTCCTGCCTGCTGATCGGGGACACGCAGAGCCGGGTGGTCAGCACGGTCAAGGTCCGGTCCGGCATCGTCAACCTCAACCCGCCCGCCGGAGCCCTCACCGCGCTGCCGGCCGCCGTACCCGGTCAGCTCGAGACGGCCGCCGCCGGCTCGGCGGGACTCGCGGGGCGGCGCTGACGATTCCGGTGCGGAACGTGAGGGCGACCGCGCCGGCCACCTCGCGGTGATCACACCGGCGGTCACCCCGCTTGCCGGAACTCTCGTCCGTTCCCCGCTCGCGGCCGCCGGGTCGGCCTCGCGGCCTTCCCCGCGGCGGGCCTTGTCGCGCAGCCGGTCGTCGGGTTCGGTGAGCCGGCCCGTCACCCGTCACCCGTCGCCGTCGCGCGAACGCGTGCGCCCGGCGGGCATGCCCGTGGCCGGCACGGGGCGACCACGGCGCAGACGACCGCGACCGGTCCCTCGGGTGCCTCACCCCCGGGCGGCGCCGACGTCGCCGTTGGCCGTGGTCAGGGTCATGGTGCGGTCGTCCCGCGCGCCGTCGGTGGGGAGGGACACCGACGGCCGGCCGTTGCCTGTGGTCGCCGTGACGCGGTAGCGGGGCGCGTCGTGCGGCACGACGACGCGGACCGAGCCGTTGGTGGTGGCCGCCGCGACGCCGGTCGGCGAGGTGGCGCAGTGGAGCACCACGTCACCGTTCACCGTCTCCGCGCGCAGCGCCGTGACCCGCAGGGCGTCCGCGCGCACCGAACCGTTCCGGGTCGCCAGTCGTACCGGCGCGGCCGCCGCTCCTCGCGCGTCCGCTCCGTTTCCGGAACCGGTCACCGTCACGTCGCCGTTGACGGTCGTCAGGTCCAGGGCGGCGTCGATGCCCGCCACGTCGATGCCGGCGTCGCGGGCGGTGACGGTGACGGACGCGCCGGCGGGGACGTCGATCTCGGGCATGCGCGGGCACGGCCCGTCCGCCTCGGGCGGCCGGGCGCACGACAGGTCCACGACCCAGGTGTCGTCGTGGTGCGTCCAGCGGTGGGCGACGCCCCGGTCGACGACGACCCGGTCGCCGTCCGCGGGCCGCAGGCGCACCCCGTTGTCCGTGGTGATCACCAGGTGCGTCCCCGGGCCGGTGACCGGCGGTCCTGCGGCGGTCCGGGCGTCGTCCCGTCCGTCGTGTCCCGTGCCGCCGCACCCGGCGACGAGGGGAAGGGCCGCCAGCACCGCGGCCAGGCGCCGCGCGTACGTCGTCGTCATCGCCACCGCATCCATGCCGGGTCGCCTTCCCCGTCCCGCAGCGGTCAGGCCGGAGTTCTCACCGGGACCCTCGACCGGCCTGCCCCGTACGAATGCTGACGAGGCGTCGGCGGACGACCGCCGTGCGCCGGCGCACCGTGCGTCCGCCTCGACGCCGTGGACGGGTGGTTCAGGCGCGCTGGATCCAGTCCCGGTCCAGACGGTCGGCCAGCCCGGCCGCCTCGAAGGCGGCTTCCAGCTCGTCGCGGCCCTCGGTGAAATGGGCCCAGCCGTCGCAGTGGACGGGGACGACGCGACGGGCGCCGAGCGTCCGGGCGGCCTCGGCGGCCTGGGCGCTGTCCAGGACGAGCAGCCCGCCGCCGAAGAGCACGGGGAAGCGGGGGGCTCCGGCGAAGAGGAGGGCGGTGTCCACCGGGGCGAAGCGGGCGGCGACCTCCTCGACCGCGTCGAGTGAGGCGTTGTCGCCGCTGACGTAGACCGTGGGCAGGCCCGCACCGGTCAGGACGAAGCCGACGACCTCGCCGGTGAGCGGCTCGACCTCCTCCCGCGCTCCGGGGCCGTGGACGGCGGGCACACCGGTCACGGTCACGGTGCCGCCGCCGGGCCGGTCGAGCTCGACGGACTCCCAGTCGGCCAGGCCCTCGGCCTTCCCGCCGAGGCGCCGTGCGCCGCCGGGGGTGGTGAGGGTGAGGGGTACGTCGGCGAGCAGGGCGCGGCCGGAGCGGTCGAGGTTGTCGGCGTGCTCGTCGTGCGAGAGCAGGACGACGTCGACGGGACCGAGATCGGCGGGGGCCGCCGTGGAGGGCGCGGTCTTGGTCAGGGTCGGGCCCTGGGAGGGGTAGTCACCGGGGCCGTCGAAGGTCGGGTCGGTCAGGAAACGCAGGCCGCCGTACTCGAAGAGGGCGGTCGGGCCGCCGAGAACGCGGACGGGGAACTGGTCGTTCGGCACGGCAGGGGACACGGAAGACACCTCACGGATGGAATCGTTTGAACCGTGAGGTGACTGTAGGTGTTTCTCACGGATGAGGGCAAGCCTTACCATGAGAGGCATGGAGGAGTCCGTGCCGGAAGAACTCGACGTGCCGCCCGCCCACGGCGAGGAGGAGCACCTCTCCCTCGCCCTCGCCAACAGCGCGATCGCGCTGCCCGGCGGACACACGGTCGATCTCCTGGGGACTCCCGCGCGGGCCAACCGCTGGCTGACCGAACGCGGGCTCGCCCCCGTCGACATCGGCATGCGGGAGATGTGCGCGGCGCAACTGCGCTCGATGCGCGAACAGGTCAGATCACTGTTCGCCTCCCGCGCCGGGGGGCTCCCCGCCCTCCCCGCCGCGCTCGCCGCCGTCAACGACGCGATGACCCGCGTCCCCACGGCCCCGCTGCTGCAGTGGGACGACAGGAGCGGCCCCTACCGCGTCACCCCCCACCCCACCACCGCGATCCTCGACCACGCGCTGGCGGCCCTCGCCGCCGACGCCGCCGACCTGCTCACCTCCGCCGAGGCCGCGCGCCTCACCGCGTGCGGCTCCGCCCCCTGCAACCGCTTCCTGCTCCGCCACGGCCGCCGCCACTGGTGCTCCACCCGCTGCGGCGACCGCGCCCGCGCCGCTCGCGCCTACGCCCGCCGCACCCGGCCGGAACACGAATGACACGGACGGCGCGGACGGCGGGGAGGACACGGGCGGCGCGGAGGGTGCGGGCGGCGCGGACGCCGCGGACGGCACGAGCAGTGTGAACGAACGGCACGGCCCCGTGGGGGACCGCGGCGGCTACCGCTCCTCCGCACGGTGACGACGCGTCACCTCCCGAGGCCCCGGCGGTCCGTCGCGGACGCGAAACCCAGCCAGGTGTGCCGGTTGCCCGCCCAGCACCAGCCGACCTTCGGCGCGTTGCGGCGCTCGCGGCCGTCCCGCCCGGTGCCGTTGCTGATCCAGATCGCCGGAGTCCGGGCGTCCAGCGCGCCGTCGGCCTTGCGCAGCCGGGAGCCGATGGTCATGAAGCAGCGGTTGCGTTCCAGCACGGCGGGCAGTTGCAGCACCCAGTGGATGCCCTCGGTGAGCAGCAACGGGGTGCGGCCCCGCGCCGCGAGGGCGGGCAGGGCCTCGACCGGGCTCCAGCCGGCCATGTGGTCGCCCCGGTCGATGCCCGGGAGGAGGTAGAGCGGGGCGTCGGGCAGCGCGATGCCGTCGAGCGGCGCGAAGAGGTCCACGTCGGACATGTCGGTGACGACGAAGCCCGGTCTGCCGTCGAGACGGAGCAGAGGCGCCAGGGCGGAGGCCGGTGCCCGGTCCGGGTGGACGGCGAGCAGCGCGCCGGCGCCTTCCGGGGAAGCCCCGGCGGACTCGGCGAACGCGCGCAGAGCGGCCGCGGACAGCCCCGCGATCTCGTGCACCCCCAGATCGATCAGTCGCTCGGCCTGTGCGCTCGGGGACGGGAGCGCGGGCACGGCGGCGGAGGCGGTGGGCGAGGTCTCGGACATGGTGCTCCCGGGGTCGGCGGCGTCGGCCCAGTGAGAACGCGGCGACCCGCCGGGACGTTCCCCGACCGGGGCGGCGGGCTCCCGGCGCGGGCGCCGCGGGACGGCCCCGTCCTCAGCGGGGGTGCGTCGTACCGGCGAGGATCTGCTCGCGGAGGATGTCCGCGTGGCCGCAGTGCTGGGCCAGTTCGCGCAGCGTGTGCAGGTAGACCCAGCGCAGCGGCAGCGGACCGCGCCGGTTGCCCCGCAGGAGGTCGTCCAGGGTCAGGTCCGCCGTCGCTCGACGCGACGCCGCACAAGCCTGCCGGTAGGCGTCCTGGACGGAGGCGATCGTGTCGTCGTCGTCGAGGTCGAACGACTCGTCGGGGGAGGCGGGGATGCCGATCTCGGTACGAGACCGGCAGGTGACGGCCTCGTCGAACCAGACCTTCTCGACGAACGCGGCATGCTTGACCAGGCCCAGCAGCGTGGTCTTGGACGGGACCAGCGACCTGCGCGCCTGTTCCTCGGTCAGTCCGCTCAGGCTGTCGTGCAGCGCCGACCGGTGCTCGTCGAGGAACGCCTCGAACTGATCGCGCAAGGGGGCGTGGAAGACGGTGGGTTGCACCGACGGGTGGGAGGCCATGACCGCAACGATAGTGCGGCGGACCCCGGAGGAGGTGCCGTTCCGGACGTCCGCCCGGCAGCCGCACCCGGACCCGGCAGCCGCAGCCGCACCCGGAGCCGGCCGCCGCCCGCGCACCCGGACCCGGCCCCGAGAACGTTTCCGGCGCGAGCCGCATCCGGCAGGCCCGCGGCGGTCGAAGACAGGGGCGGCGGGGGAACGCCGGCGAAGGAGAGACGACATGACGAGGTGGACACCGCGCCCCGACGGCGGCCGGCCGGAGGGGCGAGGCTGCGCCCACATCGAAACGCTCGAGCGGGAGCACGAACCGCGGAGCGAGGTGTGTCCGCGGTGCGCGGCCCTCGGACACGACTGGGTCGGCCTGCGGGTCTGCCTCACCTGCGGCCACGTGGGCTGTTGCGACAGTTCGCGCCACGGCCACGCCACCGCGCACTTCGAGTCCAGCGGGCACCCGTTGATACGGGGCATCGGAGGCGGCGACGCATGGGCCTGGTGCTTCGTCGACGAGGTCTACCTCCAGCCGCGTCGAGCCACCTGAGCGCGGCCCCGCGGCCCCGTGTCCCCGGCGGTCTCCCGGCCCCGCGGTCCCCGCGGCTCCAGGGCCTGTCCGGCGTGTCGTGCCGGAGACCCTGGGGGACGTACGCGCCGAACAGCGCCACCATGCGGTCCGAGAAGTGCCGGAACGCCTCGCGGAGCAGCTCGTCCATGCCGCTGAAGTGATAGGTCGTCGACCCCAGGGGCACACCGGCGCGTGCCGCGATCCTGCGGTGGGAGACGCCCGCGACCCCCTCGTCGGCGATGAGGTCGAGGGCGGCGGTGAGGATGCGCTCGCGGCGCCGGGGGCCGGTGTGTCCGGTGGCCACGGCGGCGGACTCACAGGCTCCGCACCGGGCGGGCCGGATTGCCGACCGCCACCACGTTCGCGGGCAGGTCCTTGGTGACGACGGCGCCCGCGCCGACGACGGAGTTGTCGCCGATGGTCACCCCGGGCAGGACGATCACGCCACCGCCGAGCCAGACGTTGTCGCCGATGGTGATCGGCCGCGCCGCCTCCAGCTTGTCCCGCCGGGGCTCCGGCTCCAGGGGGTGCGTGGGGGTGAGCAGTTGGACGTTGGGGCCGATCTGGCAGTCCTGGCCGATGGTGATGGCCGCGACGTCCAGCGCGGTCAGGTTGTAGTTGACGAAGGTGCGCGCGCCGATCGTGATGTTGCTGCCGTAGTCGACGTGGAGCGGCGGCCGCACGTGTGCCTCTTCGCCCAGCGCGCCCAGGAGTTCGGCGAGGAGCGGCCGGGCGGCGTCGGCGTCCTCGGCGTAGGCGGCCAGGTAGCGGGTGGCCAGGCGGACGGCCTGCTGCTGGCGGCGTGCGATCTCCGGGTCGTCGGCGATGTAGGGATCGCCCGCGAGCATCCGCTCCAGATGGGTGCGGGGGTCGCCCGCGAAGTGGTCCGTCGTCATGCGTACGATCGTAGGCTCGAAGTGTACGAACGTACGCTCCTGGTCGGAGCGCGGGACCGCCGCGGTGGACGTCGCGAGCCGTGCCGGCCGGCCGGAGGCCGTGCCGCTCAGGCGGACCCTGCCGGGGTGAGCATCCGGACCGCCGCGCCCAGCCCGGCCGGGCACGTCAGGCCCGGCTCCGCCGGCCTGCTCCAGCCGGGCCCGCAGAGCATGACCAGGCTCTGCGTGCGGGCGCCGCGCACCCCCCAGCGCGTCGCCGCGATGTGGCGGGCCAGCGGAAGGCTCGCCGTGGACCGCGACTGCGACCAGAGGACCACCGCCGCGGGCCCGACGCGCTGGACCGCGGCCACGACCGTCTCGGTGGGGACGGCGGCGCCCAGCACCAGGGCGGGCACGCCCCGTTCGGCCAGCGCCGCGCTGAGCGCCTCGACCGGCAGCGTGTGCTGCTCGCCGGGCAGGCAGGCGAGCAGCACGGGCGGCGCGGCGTGCGGCGCGTGCCGCAGGGTCGACGTGACGTAGACGTGCCGCAGCGTGGTGGAGACGTGCCAGGACAGCAGGTGCTCGACCTCGATGTAGCGGTCGCCCGAGGACTCCCACCGGCGCCCCACCGCCCGGAGCGAGGGAACCATCACCTTCTCCCAGGCGCCGACCACCCCGTGGGTGCTGACGGCGTCGGCGAGCCTCTCCTGGACGGCGGCGGCGTCCAGGCGCACCGCGGCGCGCGCCAGTCCCACGCACGCCTGCCGCGGATGCTCGGACGACGTTCCGCTCCCGGCGTGCGGTGGTGGGGGAGACGGCACGGCGGCCGTCCGCTCCGGCTCCCTCCGCGGGTCTGCCGCGGGCGCCGCGTGGAGGCCGGATCGCGGCGCCGCCGCGGTGGACGGGCGCTGTCTCGCGATCCGCGCGGCCTCCGCCGGAGGCACACCGCTCGCGGTCAGCCGGCACATCTCCTGGACCGTGGCGACGTCCTCCGGCGTCCAGCGGCGGTGCCTGCCCTCGTCGCGCACCGCCGGTCCGAGTCCGTACCGCCGGTCCCAGCTGCGCAAGGTGGTGGGGGAGACCCCGAGCCTGCGCGCCAGGCAACCGGTGGTGATCCCGGCGTCGGACGCCTTCGCGGCGGCGCGCGCGTCGGGGCCCATCACCGGTTCCGCGCGGTCGCCCGGCACGGCACCGCACGTTCCGGAACGTCGGGCCCGCACGGCCCGCACGGCGAGGACGGCGAGGACATCGGGGACGGCAAGGGGCACCTGCCTCGTCTCGGTTGCTTCGGGATCCCGCCACCTCGCGGGACCTGCACCGTCTTCGCGGGGAAGGACGCCCACGGATGCACCGCCCGCCGACCCCCCGCCCCCCGACCCGCCGGCCCTGGCCCCGGACGCGGACGCGCGGAGGTGACGCTCCGCGGCGCGCATTGCCCGGCGTGAGCGTGGAAGAAGGGCCCCATGACGTCACCCACGGAACAGCAGAACGCCGCCGACTTCTACGACTTCGAGGCCGCCCTGACCGAGGACGAGCGCGAAGTGCTCCTCAGGACGAGGGCGTTCATGCGCGAAGAGGTCCGGCCGCTGGTGGCCGAGCAGTGGGCCGACGGCTCCTTCCCCAGGGAGCTGATCGCCCGTTTCCGTGAGAGCGGACTGGTCGGCCTGCCCTACGAGGGCTACGGCGACGACCGCCCCGCCGCCGGTCATCTGCTGACCGGGATGATGGCGATGGAGATGAGCCGGGTCGACGCCTCGGTCGCGACCTTCTTCGGCGTCCACAACGGGCTCGCCATGCACGCCGTCCACGCCGGGGGCGACCAGGCCCAGCGCGACCGCTGGCTGCCCGGCATGGCGAGGATGGACACCGTCGGGGCGTTCGCGCTCACGGAACCGCTCGACGGCTCCGACATCGCGGCCGGCATGCGCACCACCGCCCGGCGCGAGGGCGACGGCTGGGTGCTCGACGGCGCCAAGCGCTGGATCGGCAACGCCACCTTCGCCGACCACATCGTGGTCTGGGCCCGCGACGTCGACGACGACCAGGTCAAGGGATTCGTCGTCGACGGGGACACCCCCGGACTCAAGGTCGAGAAGATCGCCCACAAGACGTCGCTGCGCATCGTCGAGAACGCCGACCTCACCCTGGAGGGCGTCCGCGTCCCGGAGTCCGACCGGCTGCAGAACGCGTCCTCCTTCCGCGACGTCGCCGAGATCCTGCGCGCCACGCGCAGCGGCGTCGCCTGGCAGGCCCTCGGCGTCATGATCGGCGCCTATGAACTCGCCCTCCGCTACGCCTGCGAGCGGCAGCAGTTCGGTCGTCCGCTCGCGGGCTTCCAGCTCGTGCAGGACCTGCTGGTCAAGAGCCTCGGCAACATCACCTCCAGCTGGGGCATGCTGCTCCAGCTGGCCCGGCTCCAGGACACGGGGGTGTTCCGCGACGAGCACTCCTCCCTGGCGAAGGCGCACGTCACCGCCCGGATGCGGGAGGTGGTGGCCTGGGCCCGGGAGATCTTCGGGGGGAACGGCATCGTCCTGGAGTACGACGTCGCGCGCTTCTTCGCGGACGCGGAGGCCATCTACTCCTTCGAGGGCACCAGGGAGATGAACACGTTGATCGTGGGAAAGGCGATCACCGGGCAGAGCGCCTTCGTCTGACCGTCGGCGCCCCGGCGTGCGGGATGCGGGATGCGGCGCACGGGGTGTGAAAAAACGCCGGGGTGGCCGAAAAGAACCGAAAAGCCTATATTCCTACGTACCCCTGCCGGGTCCTGCGGCGCCTCGCGCGCCGAGGACACGACTGCCCGAAAACGGGTGGCCAGGCGACCGGCGGAGGATCCCATGTTGTCTTCATCCCGCGGCCATGCCCGTCCCGCGCCGCACGGCGGCCCTCGTCGCGCCACGGCCGGGACGGCGGACGGCGCATGAACTGGCGCGAGTCGGCGGCCTGCCGCTACGAAGACCCCGAACTCTTCTTCCCCATCCGCGAGGACGGCCCCTGGCGGCGGCAGATCGAACAGGCCCGGTCGGTGTGCCGCCGGTGTCCCGTGGTCGGCGCCTGCGGTGCCTGGGCACTGCGCAACGGGGAGTCCGACGGGATGTGGGGCGGGATGACCCCGGGAGAACGCCGGACGCTGCGGCTCAGGCGGATCGGCGGGAACAGCCCCGCCTGAGCCGGACGCGTTCCCGCCGCCCCCTCCGCGCCGCACGCCCCTGACCTGTGGCGGGGGAGTGTCCGCCGAGGGCGGCCGGCCGTGGCGCCGATGGCGCGGCGTTGATCCGATGCAGAGTCGATGCAAGTTGTCGCACCGAGGTACGGCTCCGCATGCTGGACGAGTCGAATCGCTTCCCGCGGCCGGCTGCGCGGGGTCCGTGGCCCCACGGGCTCCGCGCAGTGGCCCCGGTCCTCCTGGCCGGAACCGACCCCTCCCGTACGAGGAGTGATCGCCATGACCGCACGCCGGGCCGTCGAACCCGTCTCCCCGTCAGAGCCGCCGCGGGCTCCGGCCGGGGAACCGTCGGCCGACGAGGAGATCGTCGCGGGGTTCACGGCGGGCGACGAGGCAGGGTTCGCCGCCGTCTACCGGCGGTGGGGCCCCCTGGTCCACACCCTGGCGCGCCGCTCCCTCGGGGACGCCCGCGAGGCCGAGGACGTCACGCAGGCCGTGTTCCTGGCGGCGTGGCGAGGGCGCGCCGGGTTCGCCCCGGAGCGCGGCGCCCTGGCCGCCTGGCTCACCGGGATCACCCGCCGCAAGATCGCCGACGCGCTGTCCGCCAGGACCCGGCGGACCGAACTCGGATCGGCGGCGCGGTCGTTGCCGCCCGACACGGCACCGGAGTCCGACGCCCGGCCGGACGCCGTGATCGACCGGGTGATCATCGGTCACGAATTGGCCGGGCTCCCCGCCCCGCAGCGCCGCGTTCTCGGCCTGGCGTTCTACGACGACCTGACGCAGAAGCAGATCGCCGAGGTGACCGGCTGGCCGCTGGGCACCGTCAAGAGCCACGCCCGTCGGGGCCTGCTCCGGCTCGGCCGCTGCCTGCGGGACAGCGGGACGTTCGGTCGCACCGCATGAACGACGCACTGACGACGCGACATCGGTCCATCCCCCTCCCCGCGTCGGGCCGACGCCCGCCGGGGGAGGCGGCCGGTCAGCCGGCGAACGGGCCGCGAACGACGCTGTCGCCGGAGTGGTCGGGGCTGCCGTTGTAGGGCTGGACGGACACGTCGACCACGGAGTACTCCTTCAGGTCGATGTTGTCGGGGACGGGCAGCGCGGCGCGGCCGTCGGGGCCCAGGACGCCCATGGAGACCAGCTTGGTGTGTGTACGGTCCATGAGCCAGACCTCGAAGTAGCCGGACGTCCGCGGGAGTCCCTCGACCGTGATGTCGAGGGTGCGGTGCCCGCCGCCGTCGCTGAGCCGGGCGTAGCCGGCCGAGTCGGCGCGCAGTGAGTCGAGCCGCTCGGAGGCGGCCGACGGGACACCCGCGGCCTCCTCCCGGGTCATCCACCAGGTGACCGTGCTCCCCGCGGCCGCGCCGAGCAGCGCGGCGCACGCGGCCAGCGCCACGGCGAAGCGGCCCGGCCCGCGGAGTCTTTCCCGCGCCGCGGCCCACACCGGGGGACGGCTCGTCGCCGTGCCGGTGACGCCTTCCCCTCCCATGGCGTTTCCCTCTTCCGCGAGGCCTCCCTCTTCCGCGGTGCGTTCTTCCTCCGCGGCGCGTGACGGGCGGGCGGGGGACGGGGGAGCCTCGGTGTCGCGGTCGTGCCGGACGGCGATGCCGAGTTCGGCGGCGATGGAGTCCCACAGGCCGGCCGGCGGCTGGAGCAGGTCGTGCTCGTCCAGCGAGGACGCCCTGGCGCTCGCGACCACGTGACGCAGGGCCCGCAGTTCCCGCGCGCAACGGGCGCACGCCAGCAGGTGCTCCGCGGCGGGAGGGGACGGCTCCTCCCCGATCGCGATCAGCGCCAGCGTTTCGTCATCCGTGTGCTCCACCGTCCACCTCCAATCGGTTCTTCATCCGCATCAGCCCGCGCCGGGTGTGGCTCTTGACGGTGCCGAGCGGGAGACCCGTCCGCTCGGCGATCTGCGCCTGGGTGAGATCTTCGTAGAACGCCATTCTGAGCACCGTCCGCTGCTGTTCGGGAAGCCGCTCCAACTCGTCCGCCAGCAGGACGTGGTCCAGCACGGAGTCGGCCGGGGCCACGGGCGGTCCGGGCGCGGCCGACGACACCGCCGAGGTGATCGCCTCCACGTCCCTCAAGTGCCGGGAGCGCCTGGTGAGGGCGTCGGCGACCTTCTTGTGGGCGATGCCCATGAGCCACGTCTTGAGGGACCCGCGCCCGGCGTCGTAGCCCTTGCGGCCCTGCCAGGCTCCCACGAAGACCTGCTGCGTGACGTCCTTCGCCTCCTCGGCGTCTCCCAGCCTCCGCGTCGCCACCGTGAACACCAGCGCACCCCACCTTCGGTAGGCCTCGCCGAGGCACGACTCGTCACCGACCGCGAAGCCGTCTCCCAGGCGGGCGTCGGACATGGACGCCGCGGCCCCCGCACCGGCGGCCAGGACCTCCGATCCACCCCATCGTGACGTCACCTCGGTGCCTCCACCGCGGTGACCACCAGGTTGTTCTGGTACCCGCCGCGGTCGGGGAGGTAGGGGCCGGCACAGGTGATGAGGGTGAGGACGGCCGGACCGTCCCTGCGGAACGCGTCCGACGACGGCAGGTCCCGCTTGCCGACGGTACGGCGCGTGGCGACGCGGTACGCGGTCGCGTCGTCGTCCCCTCGCTCGACGAGCACCTCGTCGCCCGGCCTGACGTCGTTCAGGGCGTCCAGGACGCCCAGGCCGCGTCCCTTCGCGTCGACGTGGCCGACCACGACGGCGGAGCCCCGCGGAGAGCCCGGCGCGGGGGAGTAGCGGTACCAGCCGACGCGGTCGGGATCCTCCGGCACCTCGACCTGCCCGTCGCCCGCGACTCCCACCGGATCGACCGGAGCGCGGACGTCGAGCCGGGGCAGGACCAACGACGTCGGCTCGGCGACCGGCCCGGAAGCCGTGGCGGGAGCGCCGGACGTGCGCCCGCCGGTGGCCGTGGCGGTGACCGTCTCCGGCACCGGGCCGGTCACCGGAGCGCCGGTGACCGGCGTCGCCGCGCCGAAGTCGTCGGCGACGGGCCCCCGCTCCCCGGACCAGTGGCCGGTGAGCAGGACGGTGGAGACGATGAGCCCCGCCAGCGCGAACGCCAGCCCGACGAGGACGGGCCGCCGTGACGACCGCTTGCCCATGGAGAAGTCCTCCCTGCGCTGAGACCGCGCGGAGATCGCGGGGTGCCACCGCCCGGGCGGCGGCACCCCTGCCGTGATGAGGGCCGGGGCCGGTGCGCCTATCGGGCCGAGGCGCGCAGCCGGATCAGCAGTCCGGCCGCGGCCAGGGCCGACACGGCGCCCAGGGACAGGGCGCCGAGCGGCAGGCCCTCGTTGTGGGCGGCGGCCTGGCCGCTCTCACCCGCCGGGACTCCGCTCGGGGCGGAGTGCATGCCCGTCAGCGTCTGGGTCTTGAGCGCCAGGTTCTTGTCCTGGGCGCTGCCCCAGGCGTAGACGACGGTGTTGCTGCCCTCGGCCAGGTTCAGCTCGGCCGGCCCGATCGCCACGGTGCCGGTGCCGGCCAGCACCACGTCGGCGGACACGGTCCCGGCCGGGACCTCGCCCTTGGCCTCCTTCGGGTTCTCCAGGCCCTTGAACACCGGCGTCCCGTCCGCCCGGACGTCGACCGCGGGGGCGGCGGCGACATGGCGGACGGTCAGCCGGGCCTGGCCGGCCGGCACCTTGGAGGTGTCGTTGACGAACGCGTCCAGCGCGGGTTCGCCGTCGGCGGTCAGATGGGCGACCAGGGTGGCGTTCGCGCCGGCGGGCACCTCGACCGTCTTCTCGACGGCGGGGGTGCCGTCCGGCCCCTCCCCGTCCTTGAAGAGCTTGATGTCGTACGAGCCGGCGTCCAGCTCCATCGGATCGGTGAGCGTTCCGGGCTTGAAGTCGGGGATCAGTTCCTTGTCCCCCGCGTAGACGTCGACCGTCAGGCCGGGCACTCCGTGCAGCACGGACACGGTGGCCTGGTCGCTCGGGGCCTGCGGCTGGGCGAGGGCGGGGGCGGCGGCGGACAGGGTCACGGCGGCGCCGACGGCGAGGGCGGCACCTGCAACGCGTGCGGTCATGGCGGCTCTTCCCTTCGTTCGAGCTCGTCTCGAATCTGTGAGAACGGATTCCGCCGCCTGTGCTGCCTTGGTTTCACTTCCGGCCCGTTTTTTGTTCCGCCCCGGGCCCAGGAGGGGGAGGGCGGCCACCGCACGCCGGTGACCGGTGCCGTCCGGACGAGGCCTCGTGGGCCCGTACGTCCGCCGTCCGGCCGCGGCCGCCCCTTCGCCACCGGCTCAGGGACCGGCGGTGCGGGCCTCGGGACCGGCGGTGCGGACCGTCACCGCGCCGGGACGCTCGGACAATTGTCATTTGACAACTATAGTCATGAGGCAAGAGAGTGGAACGGGACGCGGGCAGGAGGGATCCAGGGATGTTCCGGTGGGCGGGGACCGCTCCGCTCGCTGGCCACCGGTGCCGGGCGGAAGGCGGTGCGGCGGACGCCGCGGTGCGTGACTCAGGCGGTCCGGCTGCCCATGTCCCGGGTGTCGCCGTGTATCTGCACCGCAGCCGCGTCGCAGAACGCCTCGAGCCCCCGCAGCAGCGCGGTGCGGTGCGCGGGGGACATCTGGTCGAGCACCGCCCGCAGCACCTCCTCCCTGCGTGCGCGCAGGCCGGCGAGGAACGCGGTGCCCGGGCCGCTGAGGTACAGGCGCACTTCGCGCCTGTCGCTCGGGCTCACCGTCCGCTCGACGAGACCGGCGGCCTGGAGGCGGTCGCACAGCCTGCTGGCCGACGGCGGCGTGGAGGCGAGAGCGTCGGCGAGGGTGCGCAGGTTGATGCCTTCGTGATGCTCCAGAATGAGCAGGACGCGCAGCTGTGACGCCGACACGGGTGCCGTCGAGGCCCTGCCCCACAGGACTTCCAGCAGCTCCGCGGCCGTGGAGGTCACGCGCGCGACCCCGTCTGGCTCTGGGTGGGGGCGGAAGGAAGCCACAGTCACGCTCTCGTAGGCACCGGGACGACCGTCAGCGTACTAGGGCGTGCCGCGAAAGCCCCTCCCCCGGAGGGGGCGCATCCGGCCGCTTCGCCGGGATCGCCCCGGTACGACCAGTGCCGGGGTGCCCCTCCACCGGACGATCGCACGCACCGGACGCCACCGGGCGACCGGGCCGGCCGAAGGAGCGACCACGACGGGCAGGGCCGCTCCGCAGCGGGTATCCCTCAGGTGGGCGGGGCCTGCTCCATCCGGCATCCATCCGACAAAAGATTGGTGTACTTCTCACCGTGAAGAGATTCGTGACCGCGGAACGCGCTCTGCGCGCGGCGGCACCGGACAAGTTGCTCGAGGCGGTCCGACGCGTTCTCGCCGAGCACTACGCCGCGCGATCCGTCGAACTCTTCATGGCCGACTACGGTCTGACCGTTCTGCAACCGGTGTCCGGACAACCGCAGACGCAGGAGTCGGTGCCGGCGCACCACGGCCCGGTCGGCCGTGCCTTCGGGGCTCAGGAGGCCTTCGTCGAGGGCCTCTCGGACGGCCTGGTGCGCGTGCACCTGCCCGTCACCGTCAGGGGGGACCGTCTCGGGGTCCTGTCGGTGACCCTGCCGGGCGGCGATCACGCGCGCGACAGCCTCGGGGAACTGACGGAGATCGCGGAGGTCCTCGGGCACGAGGTGGTCGTGGCGGAACGGGACACGGACGTCTACCTCCAGGCGCGCCGCAAGGACCGGCTGACCCTGGCCGCGGAGATGCAGTGGCAGTTGCTCCCCGGCCGCTCCTGCGCCCGCCCGGAGTTCGACCTGGGGGCCCAGCTGGAACCCGCGTACGCGATCTTCGGCGACAACTTCGACTGGTCGTCGACCGCCGACCGCCTGATGCTCTACCTCTCCAACGGCATGGGCGAGGGCATAGAGGCCTCCCTGCTGACCAACCTGGCCGTCAACGCGCTGCGCAACGCCCGGCGGGCGGGCCTCCCGCTCGCCGACCAGGCGGCGCTCGCCGACCAGGCGGTCTACGCCCACTACCGGGGACACCGCTATCTGTCCGTCCTCATGTTCGAGTTCGATCTCCCCGGCGGACGGGTCCAGGTGGTGGACGCCGGCTCCCCGCAGATGCTGCGCCTGCGCAACGGCAAGGTCGAGCGCGTCACCTTCGAGGCCCAGTTGCCGCTCGGCATGTTCGAGGAGACGGACTACGTGCCCCAGGAGTTCGAGGTCGAGCCGGGTGACCGACTCGTCTTCGTCAGCGACGGGGTCTACGCGGTCGCCTCCCCGGGCGGCGAGACGTACGGCGACGCCGCGTTGGCCCGGGCGATCCTGTCCACCCGGTTGCTCCCCGCCGCCGAGGTGCCCCGGGCCGTCCTGCGCGAACTGACGGGCCACCGGGGTGACGCGGTTCCGAGCGACGACGCCCTGGTGGTCTGCCTGGACTGGCGCGGCCGGCAGCCGTGACGGCCGGGCAGGGGGAGCCCTCACCCGATTCCGGTGATCGCGTGTTGTCCGCGTCTCGCCTCACCCACTAGTGTTTGTCATACGGCAAGTATCGGCTGACCGCCCTCCGCGAAGCGGCCGAGCGGCCCCGCTCAGAGGGGAAGATGCAGATGCCGGGACCGGAGACGGCCGCCGGATCGGCGGTACCGCGGACGGGTGCGTTCCCCTGTCCGCCCCGGGCGCGGATTCCGGTGCGCGGCCTCCACCGGGTCGCCTCCACCGGCCCTTCGCCGGCCGCACGCAGGACCCCGGCCGGGCCGCCCCCCGCGGCGGCCCGCACCCGCACGGAGGCGGGACCCGCCCCGCGTCCCCCGCACACCGCCCACGACGTCGACCGCGAGACCGACCGCGACGCAGACCGTGCGGGAGGAGCGCTCACGCGCTCCGACGCGGGCGCCTCCGCCGAGAGCGTGGGGGGCGGCCGGTGAACGACGTCTCGCGCCGCACCGTCACGATGAGCCTGCCCATCGCGTCGGACGCCGACCTGGCCCGGGTGCGGCAGCAGGTGCGGCAGGCCGCGGTCGACCGCGGTTTCGCCCTGGTGCCCCTGACCAAGCTGCTCACCGCGGCCAGCGAGCTGGCCCGCAACACCCTGGTCCACGGCGGCGGCGGACAGGTGGAGATCGCCACGGTGGAGCGCGGGGCACTGTGCGGCCTGCAGCTGACGTTCATCGACTCGGGGCCGGGCATCCGCGACCTCGACCAGGCCATGACCGACGGCTACACCTCCGGCGGCGGCCTGGGCCTGGGGCTGAGCGGAGCCAGACGACTGGTGCAGGAGTTCGCCGTCGACAGCCGGCCGGGGCACGGCACCACCGTCACCGTCGGCGCCTGGGTCTCCGGCCTGCCGTCGCCCCGGCCCGCCGCGGAGTGACCCGCCGGGCCGGGCGCGGGCGCGGGTGCGCGGCCCGGCGCGGCTCGCGACGCGATGCCCGCGGCGGGTCGCACCGGCTCCGCTCAGGACGGCCGCGCGGGGGCCGCTCGGGCCTTTCGGGCCGCAAACGGGCGGCGCGCGTCCGGGCGTCGCCTTCGAGCCGCCGTCCGGGAGCCGTCGTTCGTCCGTTCGGAAACGTCCCGGGCCGGGAGGCGAGGGGGATAACGTGGAGGGGTCGAGGGGTCGAGGGGACAGGGAGAGGGTGGAGTCCTTGAACACTGCGCAACCGGTCCCGTCGGCGGAGAGCGAGCTGCGGGCCGCTCCGCCGCACGCGCTGGTCGCCACGGCCCGGCGCCTGCTCGCCGACCGCGTCGGCGCCCAGCGGGTGACCCTGTTCCTGGCCGACTACGGACTGAGCGTTCTGCAGCCGGTCACCGACCTGCCGCACACCGGCGACCCCGTGCCCGCCGACGAGGGTCCCGTCGGACGCGCCTTCCTCAGCCAGGCCCCGGTCGTCGAGGTCGGCGACGACCCGGCCTCCCCCCACCGCGTCCACCTGCCCATGACCGTGCGCGGTGACCGGCTCGGCATCCTGTCCGTCCGCCTGCCCCGCGACAGGACGGACCCCGCCACGGTGCTCCAGCTCACCGACTTCGCCACCGCGTTGGCCCACGAGGTCAGCACCGCCGACCGGGACACCGACCTGTACCTCCAGGCTCGCCGCACCCGGCGCCTCACCCTCGCCGCCGAGATGCAGTGGCAGCTCCTTCCCGGCCGGGGCTGCGCCCGCCAGGAGTACGTCATCGGGGCCCATCTGGAGCCCGCCTACAGCGTCGGCGGTGACAACTTCGACTGGTCGACCGGCGCCGACCACCTGATCCTCAGCGTCACCGACGGCATGGGGCAGGGCATCGACGCCTCCCTGCTCGTGGGCCTCACCGTCGGAGCCCTGCGCAACGCCCGGCGGGCGGGCCTCCCGCTCGCCGACCAGGCCCGCCTCGCCGACCAGGCGCTCTTCGCCCAGTACCACGGCAAGATGTACTCCTCGACCCTGCTGCTGCGGTTCGATCTGGACTCCGGCACCGTGCACGCCGTCGACGCCGGCTCGCCCCGGCTCTACCGCCAGCGCGGCGACACGATCGAGCAGATCGAACTGGAGGCGCAGCTGCCGCTGGGCATGCTCGAGGAGACGCCCTACGAGGAGCAGACCTTCACGGTGGAACCCGGTGACCGGCTCATCGTGGTGGGCACCGGCGTGCACGGCGCCCGCGACGCCGAGGGCGGATCGTTCGGAGACCGTGCCCTGCGGCAGACCTTCCGCGCCACACGGCGGGAGTCCCCGCACGAGGCGGCGCGCGCCATGGTCTCCGGTCTGATCGAGCACTTCGGAAGCGCGGACCTCACCGCCGACGCCGCGGTCGTCTGCCTGGACTGGCACGGCCGTACGAGGGGGACCGCGCGGCGGACGCCACCGGCGAGCTGACGTCCGTCACCCGGGGCCGGGACGCCGCGACGGTGGCGGTCCGGCCCGCCGCGCCCCCAGGAACGCCCTCAGCCCGTGGCGCAACGCGTCCCTGCTGGCGGGTTCCATCACCCTCAGGGCGGCGGCGAGGGCCCGGGCGCGATGCCCGGCCACCTCCCCGAGCACGTCCTGACCGGCCGCGGTCAGCATCAGCTGGACCTCACGGCGTCTGCGCGGATGGAACGAACGGTCGAGCAGGCCGGCCGCCTCGAGGCGGTCGCACAGCCGGCTGGCCGTGGGCAGGCCGATGTCCAGGCACTCCGCCAGCGCCGTGAGGTTGAGGCCCGGGGCCACCTGCAGCGCGCGCAGTGCCCGCAACTGGTGCGGCGACAGGCGCAGCGCCGCCTCGTGCGCGGCGGCGGACCACAGATTCGTCAGGCTCTCCACGGCATCGGCGATCTCGCGGGCCATCGCCTCCGGGCCACCCAGGGCTCCGTCGGCTCGGTCGTCGCCGGGGCCGTCGAGATGCGTCACTGATCAGTCACTTCCGGTAAGCCTGAGGAACGGTGAACACCCATGCTCATTCAAACGCAGTACCCGGGGAACCGACGAGCAAGCGACCGCTGGTGTGTGCGATCGCAGACGGACGTGCGTGCGCGGGGCAGAAGCGCGCGCGACCACCGGGGGCGCCCCGGCGGCGACGTCCCGCCCGGCGCCGCGGTCCGCCGTGCCAGGGCGGCCCGTGCCGGATCCCATGTGAACGAGGAGTGAAGGTTTGCGGATCCGGGCAGGCGCGAAGAGTGCGATAACCCCCCATTTTCCGGGGTCCCCGCGATGCGGGGGGAACGCGGCCGTGAGCCCCTCCCCGGTCCCGTGGTTGCACCATGCACCTCTCCTGCGTAATTGTTGTTCTCCGACAACTTTCTTCTTCGCCGAGTGAGGTGAGGGTCCACGCGCAGGGGCCCCGTGGCATGACTTTCTTCCCGGACGCCCCCAGCACCGGTGGTGCCAGCACGCTGAGCGCCGCCACCGCCCCCCATCCAGCGATCGTCCTGGCCCCGGACGGGCACGTCGTCGAACTCAACGACGCCGCCTGCGACCTCCTGCCCGCGGCCCGGGCCGGTCGGAGCCTGTCCGCACCGCCCTGGCTCGCCGCCACCGCCCGCCGCCTCCGCCCGGAACGCGTCAGCGGCGCGGTGGGCGACCGCTTCTTCTCCGCCCACCCGTCCGTCCTGCCCGACGGCAACACCGCCTGGTGGCTCGTGGACGAGAGCGCGCACCGGTCGGCGCTCGAGGAGCTGGAGGCGGAGCGCGGGCGTACCCGGTTCCTCACCGAGGCCTCCAGCGCTCTCCTCGCCTCACTGAACGTGAGCCGCTGCATGGAGGTCACGGCCCGCCTGGCCACCGAGCACCTGGCGGACGCCGCGCTGGTCGTCGCCCCCACCGCGGCCAAGAAGCTGCCCCTGGTCGTCTGCGACCACGCGGGCGAGGTGACCCACACCACGGTCGCCGCGGCGCCGGACACCGTACCGGGTCTGGCCGAGGCGCTGCGCGGCTTCCCGCCGGTGCCCTCCCGGTGGATAGACCCCGCCGCGGCACCGCAGTGGCTGGTTCCCCCGGGATTCGGCGAGGTCGGCTCGCTGGTCATCACGCCGCTTCCGGGCCACGGGGTGCCGGCCGGCGCGCTGGTCCTGCTGCGCCGCAGCCACAAGGCCGCCTTCACCGACGCGGAGGAGGCGCTGGCCGGGCTGTTCGCCGCCCGGGCCGGCGCGGCGATGTCGGCCGCCCGTCTCTACGCGGAGCAGAACTCGATCTCCGACACGCTCATGCGGGAACTCCTGCCGCCCACCCTGCGGCAGGTGCAGGGCGTCGAGTTCGCCGGCGGCTACCGGCCCAGCAAGGACTCCGAACGCGTCGGCGGCGACTTCTACGACGTCCACCCGCCGACCGACGACTCCCCCGAGACGCTCGCCGTGCTCGGGGACGTGGCCGGCAAGGGCCTGGAAGCCGCCGTGCTCACCGGCAAGATCCGCAATACGCTGCACGCCCTGCTGCCCATGGCCGACGACCACGGCAGGATGCTGCGGCTGCTGAACAACGCCATGCGCAACAGCCACCACACCCGCTTCGCCACCCTGGTGCTGGCGTCCGTCCGCCGCGAGGACGGCGACGTGATGCTGCGCCTGACCTCGGCCGGCCATCCCACACCACTGATCGTGCGCGGTGACGGAACGGTCGAGGAGGCCGACACCCGGGGGACCCTGATCGGCGTCATGCCGACCGTCACCTCCCGGACCGCGGACGTCAGGCTCGCCCCGGGGGAGACGTGCCTGATGTTCACCGACGGCGTCACCGAGGCCAGGGGCGGCCCCCTGGGCGACACGATGTTCGGCGAGGAGCGCCTCCGGCGTGCCGCGCGGGAATGCGCCGGCATGCCCGCCGAGGCCGTCGTCGAACGCATCCAGATGGTCGCCTCCCAGTGGATCGGCGGCGGACGCCACGACGACATCGCCCTCATGGCCATCACCGCTCCGCGCGGCGCCCACCTCAGCGCCGTGGACGGCACGACCCGGGGCAGGTACACGGCATGACCAGTCACCTCACCGACACCCGGCACGGCGCCGACGCCGGCCGGACCCCACCGCACGACGACGATCAGGCCTCCCACTGGGCGGACGGGCTCTGGGCGGCCGTCCGGGCGGGAGACGAGTACGCGGCCCTCGACGTCGTCACCGAGGCCCTGCGCACCGGGCTGGAGCCCGAGGCCGTCCTGCTGGACGTCATCGGGGCCGTCCAGCGGAAGGTCGGCGGCGAGTGGGCGGCCGGCCGCATGAGCGTGGCGGACGAGCACATCGCCACCGCCATCAACGAGCGGGTCATCGCCGCCCTGCCCGGCGACCGGCCGACCGCACCCGGCTGTCGCGTCACCGTCGCCTGCGTGGACCAGGAATGGCACGCCCTGCCCGCCCGCCTGGTGGCGGAGACGCTGCGACTCCGCGGCTGCCGGGTGGACTACCTCGGCGCGCAGGTGCCCACCGCCCACCTGATCAGCCACATCCACCGCACCGGACCGGACGCGGTGTGCCTGTCCAGCTCCCTGCCGACCCGCCTGCCCCTCGCCCACACGGCGATCACCGCCGTCCAGGCCACCGGGACCCCGGTCATGGCCGGCGGACTCGCCTTCGGTGCCGACGGCCGGTACGCCCGCCTGCTGGGCGCCGACGCGTGGGAGCCCGACGCGCGGGCCGCCGCCGACCGGCTCGCCTCCGGCCTCCCGGCCCGGCCGGCGGCCGCCCACCAGGCGATCGACGACCTGCCGCACCTGGGCGACCAGGAGTACACCATGGTCGCGGGCGCCTCCACCCGCCTGGTGCGCGAGACCTTCCACTCCCTCGAACAGCGCTTTCCGCCCATGAAGGCCTACAACGACGAGCAGCGGGAACGGACGGCCGAGGACCTCGCCCACATCGTCGACTTCCTGACCGCCGCCCTGTACGTCGACGCCCCCGAGATCTTCACCGACTTCCTGACCTGGACGGCCGACCTCCTCACCGCCCGCGGAGTGCCCGCGCGCTCCCTCGTGCCCGGCCTCGACCTGCTGGAGGAGCAACTGCGCGACTTCCCTCGCGCCCGCCGTTTCATCGACGCCGGACGAGCCGCGCTCGCCCCCTGCCCCTGACCCCGAGACGCTGGACGAATCCTGTGACCACCTCAGCCGACGCAGATCCCGTGGAGACCCCGTCTCCGACCGGCCGCCACACCGTACGCCTGGCCCTCGAGGGGGACCTGGACTACGACACCAGCGGCGACGTGCTCCACCGGGTGAGACTGGCCCTCCTGGACCGTGAGGACGTCGAGGACCTGCGCCTGGACTGCCGGGAGCTGGAGACGGTCGACTCCATGGGGCTGTCGACCCTGTTGCAGATCCACCGTTCCGCGCAGCAGGGCGGCGTCCGCTTCCACCTGGACAACATCGGGCCGGCACTGCGGCGCCTGCTGGAGATCACCGGCACCCACGACTACCTGACCGCCTCCCCCGAGGACGACCGGCCGGACGACGGCCGGACCCGGCCGACCTGACACGACGGCCCGCCGCCCGGCCCTCCCCGTGTCCGCCGCCCCGGACACGCCGATGGCGAACGGCACGGACCGCGCGGCCGCGCCCGGGCGCTCCCGCGACGGCGTCGCCGTACGGGCGTGCGGGCGTACGGACGTGCGGGCGTACGGTCCCGGCCGGGCGGCGGAGTCGCGCGTACCGTGGACCGTGATGAACGAGGCGATGCGGTGAGTCCCGGCCAGGGCCCGGCCGGGCCGCCGGGCGAGGAGAGTCCGCCGGCATCCCGGCCGCGTCCGGGCGGACGGCCGGAGGACGCGGCCCGGCAGCCGCGCCCGCCGGCCAGGGCGAAGGACCGGCTCCAGGGACTGCTGTCGGCGGTGCTGGCCATCAGCGGTGACCTGGATCTGCCCGCGGTGCTGCACCGCATCGTCACCACCGCCATGGACCTGGCCGACGCCCGCTACGGAGCACTCGGCGTCCTCGCCCCTTCCGGTGACCACCTGGAGCAGTTCGTCACCGCGGGCCTCTCGGACGAGGAGCGCGCGGACCTCGGCGGCATCGACTTCCCCCACGGACGGGGCGTCCTGGGCCACCTGATCCACCATCCCGAGCCGCTGCGCGTCGACGACATCCCCTCCCACCCCGCGTCGGTCGGTTTCCCGCCCGGTCATCCGCCCATGCGGACCCTGCTGGGCGTGGCCGTCACCGTCCGCGGCGAGATCTACGGCGACCTCTACCTCTCCGAGCGGCGCGACGGCCGGCCGTTCGACGAGGACGACGAGGACGTCGTGCGCGCCCTCGCCGGCGCCGCCGGCATCGCCATCGAGAACGCCCGCCTGTTCGGGCACGTGGCGACAGCGCCGAACAGTTCCAGCGGCTGCTGCTGCCCGTGCTGCCCGACCTCGGCCCCTTCTCCGGCGCCGCGGTCTACCGGGCCGCCGCCGAGCCGGCCAGTGTCGGCGGGGACTGGTACGACGCCGTCGTCCTGCCCGACGGGGCGTGCGTGGCGGTCATCGGCGACGTGGTCGGCCACGACCTGCACGCGGCCGCCGCCATGGCGCAGGCCCGCAACATGCTTCGCGCCCTGCTGTACGACCGCAGGTCCCCGCCCAGTTCGGTGCTCACCCAGCTCGACCACACCGTGCACGCCCTCACCGACCTCCCGGTCACCACCGCCTGCCTGGCCAGGATCGAACCCGCCGCCGAGGGCTGGACGTTGCACTGGAGCACCGCCGGCCACCTGCCGCCCCTGGTGCTCGGCCCCGACGGACGCACCCGGTACCTGCACGCCGAGCCGGGCGTCCCCCTCGGGGTCGACCCCGACATCCACCGCCCCGATCACACGCACCCGCTGTCCGCGGGCGACACCGTCCTGTTCTTCACGGACGGCCTGGTGGAACGCTCCGATCGCCCTATCGACGACGGCCTGGCCGCCCTCGCCCGCCTCGCGGCCGCCCACGTCGGCCTGCCCCTGGACGAGCTCGTGCGCAGACTCGCCGACCACCACCCGAGCGACGGCCACGACGACATGGCCGTCCTGGCCGTCCGGACCCCCGCACAGGGGTGACCACCGTCCCGGACGGTTCCGGCCCGGTGAGGGCCGACCGAGTGTTCTCCGGGGCTCCGCGGGGCTGTGGACCCTGCGGAGCGCCGGGCGCCGGATCAGGCGCGCGGGATCTTCCCGAGGCCGGCGTCCGCGGCGCGGCCGGAGCCGGGGCGGTGTCGCCGTCGCGGACGACGGCGCCGCCCCCGACCGGGGAACCGGCGGCAGCGGTCACGCGGGCCGCCGCGGCCCGACCCGGTCGCCCTCGGAGCCGGTGACCCGGCCGAACCGGCCGACGCCCTCCGCGCCCGGCGTTCCTTCGTCGGCGTCCGCCCCCTCGGCGTGCGGCCGAGCGAGCGCCGCGTCCCGGTCGCGGACCCGGAGGTCGGGCACGCCTCCCTGCGAGCGGGCCCCGAAGCGGCCGGTTCCGGACGCGGACGCGGCGCACGCCGTCAGCCCTGTTCCCGTTTGCGCAGCGCGGCGGCGGCCTCCGCGTACTTGACCAACAGGCGGGCGAACCGGAGCCGTTCCTCGGCCGGCCAGTCCGCGGTGATGTGTTCGAACCCCTGACGTTGCTCCGCGGCGAAGCGGGCGCGCAGGTCCTCGCCGGCGGGCGTCAGCCGCAGGACGATGCGCCTGCCGTCCTGCTGCGACGCCTCCCGCAGCAGCCGACCGTCGTGGCCGTACGGGCACACGAGGTGCTGCGCCGCGGACGGTCACTTCCGGCCGGTGCCGTAGAAGCGCACGTAGTCGACCGTCATCGTCGCCGGAGAGGGTGTCGAGGCGTCCGGAGGGCCCGGCCAGTCACCCCCGACGGCGACGTTGAGCAGCAGGTGCATGTCCTGTTCGAAGACCCAGTCGCGTGGTGCGGGCAGTTCCGACGGGGTCAGGGTGAAGTACGGTTTCCCGTCGACGGACCAGGTGACGCGGCGCGGCTGCTTGTCGACGGCGTACGTGTGGAACGCCTGCGACGCGTCGGCCGGGAGGGTGGTGGAGCCGCCGATCCCGTTCTCGTTGAAGTAGGTCGGCCCGTGCGCGGTGCCGTACACCGTCCGTGGTTCTCCGCCCACCACCTCGCAGATGTCGATCTCCCCCTGCCCGGGCCATTCGACGCCGTTGTCGCCCAGCATCCAGATCGCCGGCAGCAGTCCCGTGCCGGTGGGCAGCTTCGCGCGGATCTCCGCGCGTCCGTGAGTGAGCGCGACCTTCCCCTCGGTGGTCAGGCGGGCCGACGTCCAGGTGCAGAACTCCTGTGTGTAACAGGGCAGTCCGGAGTCGGTGGGGGCCGGCCGCGCCGAGATCGCGAGGTGACCCGCGCCGTCGAGCGCGGAGTTGGCGACGTCGTCCGTGTAGTACTGCAGTTCGTTGTTGCCCCACCCCTCGGCGTCCCGGTTCCCGACCTCGGTGTTCCACGACTCCTCCGAGGGCCGGGTGTCCGCCGCCCCGTCGAACTCGGCCTGCCAGAAAGGCTCTTCCGCGACCGGCGAGGGGCGCGTGTCCGGAGCCGAAGCGCATCCGCACAGCAGTCCGCCCAGTGCGAGTGCGAGTGCCAGGCGGGTACGTCGGTTCATCGCGTCGCTTCCGGGGGATCGTGCGGGGAGGTGAGGGGGGCGCAGCCGGTTCCGTCGCCTGCGAGGGGTGACCGAAACGACGGGGACGAACGCTGTGCGCCCTGCGCAGACCCTACTGAACGACTGCCGCGGAGGGCGCGGCGGGCGTCCGGCTCCGCCGGCCCCGGCAGGGAGGCGCCGGCTCCGGGCGCGCCCGGGCAAGGGCGTCACGGCCGGTCGGGCGGCCGGCGTCTCCCGCTCCGCTCGTCCTGGGCCGTCAGCGCAAGGTGAACCACGTCACCGTCCGTTCGCGTTGGCCCGCACCCGTCCGGCGGGTAGGTTCCAGCGATCACGGGGGAGGACGTCCCCACCCGCCCCCGAGCGCAGATCTCCCTTCCGCACCCTCCTCTGACGAGAGATACAGGACATGTCTGCTCAAGAACCCTCACAGCACCCTCCCCGGCGCATCGGCGTGGTGGCCGAGTCCGTCTCCGGGGAGACGCGGATCGCGGCGACCCCGGCAACGGTGCGACTGCTGCTGGGTCTCGGCTACGAGGTCGTCGTCGAGTCCGGGGCCGGTGAGGCCTCCGGCTTCGGCGACCAGGCGTACGCCGAGGCCGGCGCGGGGATCGGCGAGGCCTGGGACGCGGATGTCGTCCTCAAGGTGAACGCCCCCTCCGACACGGAGATCCGCCGGTTGCGAAGGGGGGCGACCGTGGTCGCCCTGCTGAGCCCGGCGCAGAACCCCGACCTGCTCCGGGCGCTCGCCGACGCCGGGGTGACCGCCCTGGCGCTGGACGCGGTGCCGCGCATCTCGCGGGCCCAGTCGATGGACGTGCTGTCCTCGATGGCCAACATCGCCGGCTACCGCGCGGTCGTCGAGGCCGCGCACGTCTTCGGACGGTTCTTCACCGGCCAGGTCACCGCGGCGGGCAAGGTCCCGCCGGCGAAGGTGCTGGTGGCCGGCGCCGGCGTGGCCGGGCTCGCGGCGATCGGCGCCGCCTCCAGCCTTGGCGCGATCGTGCGCGCCACCGACCCGCGGCCCGAGGTCACGGACCAGGTGAAGTCGCTGGGCGGCGAGTACCTGCCGGTGGAAGCCGCCCAGGAGGCGAGCACCGACGGCTACGCCAAGGCGACCTCCGCCGACTACGACCGCGCCGCCGCCGAGCTCTACCACGAGCAGGCCAAGGACGTGGACATCGTGATCACCACCGCCCTGATCCCCGGCCGGCCGGCACCGCGCCTGCTGACGGCCCGGGACGTGGCCGTCATGAAGCCGGGCAGCGTCATCGTCGACATGGCCGCCGCGATGGGCGGCAACGTCGAGGGCACCGTTCCGGGGCGGACGGTGGTGACCGACAACGGCGTCACCATCATCGGCTACACCGACCTGGCCTCCCGGCTCCCGGCCCAGGCCTCGCAGATGTTCGGCACCAACCTGGCGAACCTGATGAAGCTGCTCACTCCCGGCAAGGACGGGCAGCCGGTCATCGACTTCGACGACGTCGTGCAGCGGGCGGTGACCGTGGTGCGCGCCGGTGACGTCACCTGGCCGCCGCCGCCCGTCGCGGTCTCGGCCGCGCCCGCCGCGCAGCCCGCGGCCGCACCCCCGGCGCCCGAGGTGAGGCAGCCGGGACCGACGCCCGCACGGCGCTTCGGCCTGATCGGGCTCGGGATGCTCGCGACGTTCCTGCTGGTGGCCTTCGCCCCCGCGCAACTCGCCGAGAACTTCACCGTGTTCGCGCTGGCCGTGGTCATCGGCTACTACGTCATCGGCAAGGTGCACCACGCGCTGCACACCCCGCTGATGTCGGTGACCAACGCGATCTCCGGCATCGTCGTCATCGGCGCCCTGCTGCAGATCGGGCACGAGAGCCGGATCGTCACCACGCTGTCCTTCGTGGCCGTCCTGCTGACGAGCGTCAACATCTTCGGAGGCTTCGCCGTCACCCGCCGCATGCTGTCCATGTTCTCGAAAGGCTGAGCCGAGATGACATCCCTGACGGCCTCACACGCTGCCGACCTGGTCGCCGCCCTGCTGTTCATCCTCAGCCTGGCCGGCCTGTCCCAGCACCGCACCTCCCGCGCCGGCGTCGTCTACGGCATCGCCGGCATGGCCCTCGCCCTGGTCGCCACCGTGGTCGTGGCGGCGCAGAGCATCACCGCCGGAGCGGTCGCCCTGATCGTGCTGGCGATGGCGCTCGGCGCGGCGGCGGGCCTGTGGCGCGCCCGCCGCGTCGAGATGACGCAGATGCCCGAACTGATCGCGGTCCTGCACAGCTTCGTCGGACTCGCCGCCGTGCTGGTCGGCTGGAACAGCTACCTGGAGGTGGAGGCCCACGGCGCCGCGCAGACCCGGGTCGGCGCCGACCTGCTGGGCATCCACCACGCCGAGGTGCTCATCGGCGTCTTCATCGGCGCGGTCACGTTCACCGGCTCGATCGTCGCGTTCCTGAAGCTCTCGGCGCGCATCAGGTCCAGCCCCCTGGTGCTGCCGGGCAAGAACGCGCTGAACATCGGCGCGCTCGCGGCGTTCGCCGGGCTGACCGTCTGGTTCACGATCAGCCCGAGCCTGCCCCTGATGATCGCGGTGACCGCGCTGGCGCTGGCGCTCGGCTGGCACCTGGTCGCCTCCATCGGCGGCGGCGACATGCCGGTCGTCGTCTCCATGCTGAACAGCTACTCGGGCTGGGCGGCGGCCGCGGCCGGCTTCCTGCTCGACAACAACCTGCTCATCGTCACGGGCGCGCTGGTGGGATCCTCCGGTGCCTACCTGTCGTACATCATGTGCAGGGCGATGAACCGGTCGTTCCTCTCCGTCATCGCCGGCGGCTTCGGCATCGAGGCGCCGTCCGCGGACGGGACGGACCACGGCGAGCACCGTGAGGTGCGGGCCGCGGAGGCGGCCGAGATGCTGGCCCGGGCCCGGTCGGTGATCATCACGCCCGGATACGGCATGGCCGTCGCGCAGGCCCAGCACCCGGTCGCGGAGCTGACGCTGCGGCTGCGCGAGCGGGGGGTCGAGGTCCGCTTCGGCGTCCACCCCGTCGCCGGGCGCCTGCCCGGTCACATGAACGTGCTGCTGGCCGAGGCGAAGGTGCCGTACGACATCGTCCTGGAGATGGACGAGATCAACGACGACTTCACCGACACCTCGGTCGTCCTGGTCATCGGCGCCAACGACACCGTCAACCCCGCCGCCACCGACGACCCGGGCAGCCCGATCGCCGGCATGCCGGTGCTGCGGGTCTGGGAGGCCGAGCAGGTCATCGTCTTCAAGCGCTCCATGGCCTCCGGCTACGCGGGCGTGCAGAACCCGCTCTTCTTCCGCGAGAACAGCGGCATGCTCTTCGGCGACGCCAAACAGAGCGTGGAGGAGATCCTGCGCGCGCTCGGCACCGACGGCCGCGGCGACGCGTCCCCGGCCGCCCACCGGACGGCGGCGGCCGGCCGCTGACAGGCCCGCTCCGCGCCGGCGGCGTGCCCGGCGGGACGCCCGCGACCGCCGGCGCCCACCCGGACTCCGCGCGCGACCGGGTGGGCGCCGGCCACCGGGTCGCGCACGGCCCCCGGGCGGGCCCGGGGGCGGTCTCCGACGACGGTCCCGCCTCCCGCGCCCCGCCGGGAACCGCGCGGGCCACGGCCCTGGCGTCCACGCCGTGCGCGGAGCCGCTCCCGTCGCTTCTCCCGCGCCCCGCCGGGAACCGCGCGGGCCACGCCCCCGCCACCCGCGCCAGGCGCGGAGCCGCTCCGGCCGCTGCCGCCACGACCGGCCGGAGGCCGCCTGCGGACCGGTTTGCGGGCCGACCCGCGGGGGCCGGTGCCGGCGCCCGGTCAGCGGCGGATCAGGCCGAGTTGCGTGGCGGTGGCGACGGCGGCGGTGCGGGAGTCGACGTCGAGCTTGGCGTAGACACGGGCCAGGTGGGACTTGACGGTCCCTTCCGTCAGGTGGAGGCGGGCGCCGACGGCCTGGTTGGACAGGCCCGCGGCGACCAGGGTGAGGACTTCCGTCTCGCGCCGGGTCAGGGCGGTGCCGGGGGTGCGCAGCCGGTGCATCAGCCGGTCCGCGACGGTGGGCGCCAGGATGGTGCGCCCCGCCGCGGCGGTGCGTACGGCGGCGGCGAGGTCCTCGGGCGGGGCGTCCTTGAGGAGGTAGCCGGTGGCACCGGCCTCGATCGCGGGAAGGGTGTCGGCGTCGGTGTCGTAGGTGGTGACGATCAGTACGCGGGGGCCGTCCGCCAGGGCGGTGATCCGGGCGGTGGCCTCGGCGCCGTTCATCCCCCCGCCGAACTGGAGGTCCATCAGGACGACGTCGATGTCGCCCCGGGCGGCGCGGACGACGGCCTCCTCGGCGGTGGCGGCCTCGGCCACCACCTCGATGCCGTCCTCGGTCTGCAGCACGGCGCGCAGCCCGGCCCGGACCACGGGGTGGTCGTCGGCCACGAGCAGGCGGATGGAGTGGTCGGTCACGGACGGGCCTTCGGTTCGGAGGGTGGGACGAGGGGCAGCCGGGCGGCCAGGGCAGTGCCGCGGCCGGGGGCGGACACGACGGTGAGGGTGCCGCCGAGCGCCCGGGCCCGGGCGCGCATGGCGGCCAGGCCGAACCCCCCGCCCTCGGGGGCGGGTCCGGGCGGACGGGCCGGGTCGAAGCCGCGTCCGTCGTCGACGACGTCGAGGACGACCTCTTCGCCGGCGCGGCCGAGCGTGACGTCGACGGCGGTGGCCCCGGCGTGCCGGACGGTGTTCGCCAGGGCGGACTGGGCGATGCGCAGCAGCGCCACCTCCTGCGCGGTCGCCAGCGGTACGGGGGTGCCGGCGAGGTGGAAGCGCGCGGTGAGCCGGTGCCGGGCGCCGGTGGTGGCGCACAGGCGTTCCAGGGCGCCGGCCAGGGTGGTGCTCTCCAGGGCGGGCGGGCTGAGGGCGGCGACGAAGCGGCGGGCCTCGGCGAGGTCGTCGACGGCGGCCTGCCGCGCCTGCTCGACGTAGTGGGCCGCGTCCTGCGGTGCCCCGGGGAGAGCCCGTTCGGCGGCGCGGAGCAGGAGCTGGATGCTGGTGAGGCCCTGCGCGAGGGTGTCGTGGATCTCGCGGGCCAGGCGTTCGCGTTCGGCCAGCACCCCGGCGGTGTGCTGGACCCGCGCCAGGTCGGCGCGGGTGGCGGTGAGCTCCTCGATCAGGCGCCTGCGCCGCTCGCTCTCCCGGTACAAGGTCTGGTACCCCCACACCACGGCGACGGCGACGGCGGCGCCGAGCGCGGGGCCGATGGCCATGGCGGGACCGAAGGAGTGCTGATGGGCGGCGAAGCCGGTGACGGCCGCCGCCGCGGTGGCGGCCACGGCGGCGAGCCCGGCGCGGCGCGGCAGCAGGTGGAGCTGGAGGAAGTACAGCGGGAACGCCACCCACACGGCGTCGGGGGACAGGGTCAGCAGCACCAGCCACACCGTGCCCACGGCGGCCAGCCACCAGGCGGCGGCGGGCCGGGAGGAACGGACGCGGGGCAGGAGCGGTCCGGCGGCGTACACCAGACCGCACACCGCGGCCGCGGCGGCGATCGCCCCGGCATGGGGCCGGCCGGCGGTGAGGGCCCGGCCGGCGGCCAGGGCGAGCAGGCAGACGACCAGCAGGTGCAGGCACCAGGCCAGCGCCCGGGGGGTCGGCGTCAGGGTGGGGGCGGCGATGTTCACAGTGCCTCCCAGGCTACGGAGGCGACCTCCCGGGGGCCTCCGTCGAAAGGTACAACCCGCGTGCCGTCCTTCGGCCGCCGAAGTGCCGTCCTGCGCCGGACGCGCGCGCGGGGGGCCGGCGGCCAGGGTGGAGACACACCGCCCGCGCCGCGAGAGAGGACGGACGACGCCGTGTTCGTCGCCTGGAGAGACCTGAGGTTCGCCAAGGGGCGCTTCGCCCTGATGGGAACCGTCATCGTACTGATCACCCTGTTGGTCGGACTGCTGTCCGGGCTGACCGCCGGTCTGGGCCGGCAGAACACCTCCGCGATCACGTCCCTGCCCGCGGACAGGATCGCCTTCCGGGCTCCCGCCGACGGACAGGACCTGTCGTACTCCGACTCCACCGTCACCGAGGAGCAGTGGCGGCGGTGGTCCGAGGCGCCCGGGGTGGAGAGCGCCGAACCGCTGGGCATCACCACCACCAAGGCCGTCGCCGGGGGCCGGAGCACCGGCGTCTCCGCGTTCGGCGTCGCACGCGGCTCCCGCCTCGCCCCGGCGAGCGACGAGATCGACGACGCGTCGGTGGTGCTGTCCACCACGGCCGCCGACGCCCTCGGCGTCGGGGCCGGCGACCTGCTCACCCTGGCCGGCCGGGAGCTGAGGGTGGCCGCCGTGCGGGGCGACGCCCACTTCAGCCACATCCCGGTGATCTGGACCAGCCTGCCCACCTGGCAGCGGACCGCGCCGCCCACCGGAACCGGCGACGGCCCGACCGCCACCGTCATCGCCCTGCGCACCGACTCCCGGGCCGATGTGGCGGCCACGGACGAGCAGGCCGGCACCAGGACCGTCTCCCTCGACGACTCACTGACCGCGATCGGCTCCTACGCCTCCGAGAACGGTTCCCTGCAACTGATGCGCGGCTTCCTGTTCGCCATCTCCGCCCTCGTCGTCGGCGCCTTCTTCACCGTGTGGACGATCCAGCGCAGCGGCGACGTCGCCGTCCTCAAGGCCCTGGGCGCCTCGACCGCCGGCCTCCTCCAGGACGCCCTCGGCCAGGCCGTCGTCCTGCTCACGGGCGGCACCCTGCTCGGCACCGGCCTCGCCGCCGCCCTGGGGGCGCTCGTCGCCGGATCGGCCGTGCCGTTCCTCCTCAGCCCCGCCACCGTCCTCCTCCCGGCCGCCGTGACGATCCTCCTCGGCGCGCTCGGGGCCGCGCTGTCCGTCCGGCGCATCACCTCCGTCGACCCGCTGACCGCCCTGGGGAGCGCCCGATGAGCCTCGACCTGACCGACGTCACCCTCACCTACGCCGACGGCGACACCCGGCTGACCGCTCTCGACCGGGTCAGCCTGGAGGTTCCCCGGGGCACCCTGACCGCCGTGGTCGGCCCCTCCGGCTCCGGCAAGTCCAGCCTCCTGGCCGTCGCCGCCACCCTCGTCACGCCCGACGCCGGCACCGTCACCGTCGACGGCACCCCCACCACCGGCCTGAGCCGCGGCGAACTCGCCGCCCTGCGCCGCCGCAGGATCGGCATCGTCTTCCAGCAGCCCCACCTCATCGCCTCCCTCACCGCCGTCGAACAGCTCCAGGTCATCGCCCGGATCGACGGCCGCAAGCCCCGCACCGTCCGCGACCGGGCCATGGAACTCCTGGACGCGGTCGGCCTGGCCGGCCAGGCGCACCGACGCCCCCACCAGCTCTCCGGCGGCCAGCGCCAGCGCGTCAACATCGCCCGCGCCCTCATGAACGACCCCACCGTGCTCCTGGTCGACGAACCCACCAGCGCCCTCGACCACGAACGCGGCGCCGCCGTCATCGACCTGATCACCCGCCTCACCCACCAGCGGGCCACCGCCACCGTCCTGGTCACCCACGACCCCGCCCACCTCGCCTCCGTCGACAAGGTCGCCGAAGTGCGCGACGGCAGGCTCACCCTCCCGGCGGCAGCCGGCTGAGCCGTGGAGAAGGACGCCGGCGCGCGTACGCCGCCGTCCGACGTGAGGACGGGGCGGACCGGGGACCACCCGCCCACCGCTACGGTCGGCGGATGGGAACCTGGGACGCGGACGGCGTACGCGCGCGGATCCGCGCGATGGCGGCGCGGGACCCGGGGCACAGGCGCTTCGGGGCGGACACGCACCGGTACGCGCTGGCCCCGCGGCTGCCGGAGGCGGAGATACGGAAGTTCGAGGAATGCCACGGCGTCGGTCTGCCGGGGGAGTACCGGTCCTTCGTCGCGGAGGTGGGTGACGGCCCCGCGGGACCGTGCCACGGGCTGATGCCGTTGATCCTCCCCCGCCCGCAGCCCGGCGAGGCCGGCGAGGAGTGGGCCGTGGACGACGAGTGGGAGGAGGACCGGCAGCCGGGGCGACTCGCCGGGGCGTTCCCGCTCACCGGTCCCCGGCCCGTCCGCATCGGCCCGGCGGCCGATGCGCTCACCCGGGGCACGCTCATGCTGGCCGAACAGGGGTGCGGCATCGGCGTCCGGCTGGTCCTGAACGGCCCGTCGGCCGGGCAGGTCTGGCAGATCGACCCGGACTGGGGCGGCTTCGTGCCGGTGAGCCCCGACTTCCGCACCTGGTACACCGACTGGCTGGAGAGCCCGTAGACCCGCGCCCCGTCGCGCTCGCGTGCCCACGCGAGCGCGGCGCGGTGCGTCACGCCTCCAGGAGCCTGCGCTTCTGCTCCTCGAACTCGGCCTCCGTGAGCACCCCTTGGGCTTTGAGGTCACCGAGCTGCTTCAGCTGCTCGATCTTGCTCGTCATGTCCGTCGCCGGCGGCTGCGCCGGCGGTTCGGCGTAGGCCGGCGGTGGCGTCGTCCCGTACCCCTGCTGCGCCGCCCAGCGCCCCTGCTGACGTCGTGACACGCGGTTCGACACGGCGGTGGCCGTTCCGGCGACGACGGCGGTGCGGGCCACCCCGCGGATGAGTCCTGGCACGACCGGCTCCCTTCAGTGCGTCGGTCACCTCGGTCGCGGTTCAGCGAGCGGCCTCGGTCTCGTCGAGGGCGGCGGCGAGGGCCTGGACGGGAATGCGCCCGGAGGCGACCAGCCTGGCTCCGCCGCGGCGCAGGGCGGCGGCGAAGGGGGCGGCCCACACGTTCTCGTAGACCAGGATGCCGGCGGAACAGCCGGGCTCCAGCGCCGTGGCCGCCTCCTCGATGTCGTCCCGGCCCAGCAGCCCTGAGGACGCGCCCTCGAAGACGGCCAGGTCGAGTCGGCCGTCGCCGGTGAGGTCGGCGATCTCCATCGCCGTCACGGACCCGTCGTCGTCCTTCCTGACGAAGGTCATATCCATGATCCGGATGATTCCGCGGTCCACCAGGTCGACCAGGAGGGGAAGACCCTCGCCGGTCATGCGGTTCCCGGGAAACTCGACGACCAGGTAGTCGATGGGGCCCACTTCGTCGACATCCTCGCTCACGGCGTCACCTCCGAGGTTCGCGGCTGCCCCCGGGCGCTCCCCGCCCACCCCCATTGCAGCATCACCCACCTGGCCCCGCACCTCGGTACGCCGGTCACCCGTCTGGTTCGCCCAGGTCGCACGTCACGCACCGGATGGTTCTGCTGAGGGCCATGAGCGACAGCGGTGACGAACGGCTCTCGGCAGCGGAGCGCGGCGAACTGGGCGAGCTGCGCCGCCGCGTCAGGGCGTTGGAATCCGCCGGGCCTCCCGGGGCCCACCGGCACCATCCGCTGCGCTCGCTCGGCTCGGCCCTGCTGATCCTCGTCGCGGCCCTGCTGTCGCTGCTGTCCGTCGTGGCGGTGTGGGCGAACAGCATCGTGCAGGACACGGACCGTTACGTCGCCACCGTCGGGCCGCTGGCCGGCGATCCCGACGTGCAGAAGGCGGTCACCAACCGGGTCACCGACGCCGTGCTGGCCCAGGTCGACGTGGACGCGCTGGTCAAACAGCTCACCGACGCGGCCGCGCAGCAGGGGGTCCCGCCACGGCTGGCCGAGTTGCTGGGCGATCTCGACGGCCCGATCGAGAACGGGCTCAGGCAACTGGTCGGCAGCACCGTGGAGCGGGTGGTCACCAGCGACGCCTTCGAGACCGTGTGGGTCGACGCCAACCGCAGGGCGCACTCGGCGCTCGACAAGGCCCTGACCGGGCAGGCCGACGGACCGGTCGAACTGAAGAACGACCAGGTCGTCATCGACCTGGGACCGATCGTCGCCGAGGTCAAGGACCGGCTGGTCGCCGCCGGCTTCTCGCCCGCCGCGAAGATCCCGGACGTCCACACCGACTTCGTGGTGTTCGCGTCGCAGGACATCGGCGAGATCAGGACCTACGTCCGCGTGCTGGAGATCCTCGGCGGCTGGCTGCCCCTCATCGCCCTGCTGGTCGCCGCCGCCGGGGTGTACGTGGCGTTCAACCGCCGGCACGCGCTGATCGGGGCCGGGCTGGCGGTGTTCGCGGCCATGCTGGTTCTCGGCATCGCCCTCACCGTGACCCGGGACGTCTACCTCGACCGTCTGCCCTCCGGTGTGTCCCAGGCGGCCGCGGGATCCGTGTACGACGCGCTGGTCAGATTCCTGCGGGCCGGCGTGCGCGCCCTCGCCGCGGCCGCCCTCTTCACCGCCCTGGGGGCCTTCCTGGCCGGGCCGTCCCGGATCGCCGTCCTCACGCGGACCGGCTGCCGCAGGAGCATCGGCGCCCTGCGCGGCACGGCGATCTCGGCGGGGCTGCGTCTCGGTCCGGTCGGACGGTTCGTCCACCGCTTCAAGCGCTGGATCGGGGTGGCCGTCCTGGTCGTCGCGGCGATCGTCCTGTTCACCTGGTCCTACCCGACCACGGCGGTCGTGGTGTGGACGGCGGTGCTCACCCTGGTGGGCTTCGCGATCCGCGAGTTCCTGGACGACGACCACGCCGGCCCGTCCACCGGCCCCGGGGGCCCGCCCGTCGACCACGCCGGCCCGTCCCCCGGCTCCGGGGGCTCGTCCACCGGCCCCGGGGGACGTCCCGCCGCCCTGTGACCCGGCTCGCAGGGTGCCCCCTTTCGGGGATACGTTGAGTGCGAGAGCCCCGAGAGCCCCGAGAGCCCCGAGAGCCGGCCGGGCAGGCGGCGCCGGTCCTTCGGTACGGCGGGCCGGCGTCCGCCGCGGACGCCGGGCGCGGAGTCCGCCCGGAGAATCCGTCCCGGCGGTCCGCCGGGACCTGGCACCCCCCGGCGGCAGCGCGCGCCCCGCCCCCGCCACAGCCCCGCCCGGAGCCGACCTCGCACGGGAGTCACCGCCATGACCGAGAGCCACCTGGACGCACACGCGGCGCACCGCACCCCGCAGGAGCGAGCCGCGCTCGGCAGGGCGGCGCGGGCCACCGCACCCCGCTCCAGCCACGCGGAGTTCGTGCCGGAGCGGAAACGGCCCGACCCGTTGGAGATCATCGAACGGCAGTCGGCCACCCGGCTGCCCGACCTGGTGCCCGTCCGCTACGGAAGGATGTCCGAGTCGCCGTTCCGGTTCTACCGGGGGGCCGCCGCCATCATGGCGTCGGACCTCGCGGGCACGCCGACGACGGGGTTGCGGACCCAGCTGTGCGGCGACGCGCACATGTTGAACTTCCGGCTGCTGGCGTCGCCCGAGCGCCGCCTCATGTTCGACATCAACGACTTCGACGAGACGCTGCCGGGCCCCTGGGAGTGGGACGTCAAGCGCCTGGCCGCCAGCCTCGTCATCGCAGGCCGCGCGAACGGCTTCAGCACCAAGGAGCGGGCCGCGATCGTACGGGCCACCGTGCGGTCCTACCGCGAGAGCATGCGGTCCTTCGCCGGGACCGGCAACCTGGCCGTGTGGTACGCCCAGTTCGACGTGGACTGGGTGCGGGCCCGGTTCGGTGCGGACCTGTCCGCGCGGGGCCGCGAACGCTGGGGGCAGGCCGTGACCAAGGCCCGTTCGCGCGACACCCTCCAGGCCTTCGCCAAGCTCACCCGCGTCGTCGACGGCAGGCGCCGCATCACTCCCGATCCCCCGCTCGTCACCCCGCTCGAGGACCTGCTGCCGGACGACCGCCGCAGCCGGCTGGAGGAGCAGATCAGCCGCCTGATCGAGCGTTACGGCAGGACTCTCCCCTCGGACCGCCGGTTCCTGCTGGAGCAGTACCGGGTGGCCGACATGGCGCGCAAGGTCGTCGGGGTCGGCAGCGTGGGCACCCGGTGCTGGATCGTGCTGCTGCTGGGGCGCGACGAGGAGGACCCGCTGTTCCTCCAGGCCAAGGAGGCCGACGAGTCGGTGCTGGCACCCCACGTCGGTGACACCGGGTACCCGACGCAGGGGGAGCGGGTCGTCTCCGGGCAGCGGCTGATGCAGGCCACCAGCGACATCTTCCTGGGCTGGGAGCGGGTCGAGGGGATCGACGGCCGTCAGCGCGACTTCTACGTACGGCAGTTGCGGGACTGGAAGGGGGTCGCGGTGGCCGAGGACATGGTGCCGCGGGGCATGCGGACGTTCGGCGCCCTGTGCGGCGCGACACTCGCCCGCGCGCACGCCAGGTCCGGTGACCGCATCGCCATCGCCGCGTACCTGGGCGGCGGCGACTCCTTCGACCGGGCCCTGGTGACGTTCGCCGAGCAGTACGCCGACCAGAACGAGCGGGACCACCGGGCCCTCGTGGACGCCGTCGGCGCGGGACGGCTGCCCGCCGTGGCGGCCTGAGGAGCCGCCGGCGGTTCGGCGGGGGCCGTGCGTCAGGACGGGGCCAGGACGCAGAACTCGTGACCTTCCGGGTCGCTCAGGCAGGTCCAGGGGACGTCGCCCTGGCCGAGGTCGAGGTCGGTGGCGCCCAGGGCACGCAGCCGGGCCACCTCCGCCGCCTTGTCGTCACCGGGGTGGGGCAGCAGGTCGAGGTGGACGCGGTCCGGTACGGTCTTCGCACCCGGCGTGCGCAGGAACTCCAGGTAGGGGCCGACCCCCTCCGCCGCACGCAGCACCGCGTGCTCGTCGCTCACCTCGTGCAGCGTCCAGTCAATCGCCGCGCCCCAGAAACGGGCCATGGCCCGCGGATCCACGCAGTCGACCACCACCGCGGCGATCGGCCCGGTGTCCCGGTAGACCTCCCGCGGCTCCAGCACACAGAACTCGTTGCCCTCCGGATCGGCCAGGACCGTCCACGGCACCTCACCCTGCCCCACGTCCACGGGCCTCGCCCCGAGCCCCGTCAACCGCGCCACCAACTCCGCCCGATGACCCTCGGAAGCGGTCGCCAGATCCAGATGCACCCGGTTCTTCACCGCCGTCCCCGGCTCCGGGACGGGAACGACGTCGATGCCGATGCCGACCGGGTCCGGCCAGACGAGGCCCCCGCCGGGACCGACGTAGGTGGTCACGCCGGGGTGGTAGGCATGCCAGCCGAGGGCCTCCGCCCAGAACCGGCCGACCGCCGAGCTGTCGACCGCCTTGATGTTCACCTGTACAGGTCGCAGTGCCACGTGCCGATCCTATGCACTCGCTCTGTGAGGACGTCCACCGCGCAGGAGGACCCGGCGGACGACGAGTGGGCACTGCCGAAGCCGGCGCTGCCGCCATGACACGTCCGCATCCGGGCCGATGCCGATGCTGCCGACGCCGACGCCGACGCCGACGCCGACGCCGACACCGAGGGCGAGTACGGGTGCGGGACGGCCGGGCGGGGACACGGGGCGACGTGCCCCCCTCACCACGTGAGCGTTCCGGGTGCTCCCTTGAAGGGACCGCGCACGTCCTGGGTGATCCAGCCGCCGTAGAAGTCGCCGTCCTGCGCCCGCACCTCCTCGCCCTCGACCGTGCAGCGGTCCACCCGGCTCGGGTAGAAGGCGAAGCAGTCCGTGATCGGTCCGTAGGCGGGAGCGGGCCGGGGGTAGCTCCAGGCAGCTCGCCCGCGCACGTCGTCACCCACCACCACGTCCCAGTACCGCGCCTCGCCCTTCCACTCGCACCAGGTGCCGCCGGAGGCAGGGCGCAGCAGGTCGAGACGCACGTCCGCGGCGGGGACGTAGAACACCGGTGGGTGACTGGTCTCCAGCACGCGGACCGCTCTCCCGGTGTCCGCGACGAGCAGCCCGCCGCACTCGACGCGCACGCGGCGGGCGTCCTCCCGCACGGCGGGCGGCCGGGGGTAGTCCCAGACGGACTCGGGCTGCGGGGGTGGGGAAGCGGACATGAGGACCTCGTGGTGTGCGGCACGGTGCGGTGTCGGTCGGAGGTGGTTCGTCGGCGCGGCCCCTGCCGGATGCACCCGGCCCGCACACGGGTGGTGCGCGGGCCCGTGAGGAGGGCGCGTCCGGTCGCCGGCGATCCGCCTCCGGACCGCCCTCGGCCTTCGCGTACGGCGCACCCGGGCCACGTTCTCCGCGATGGCCGGGGCGTCCGGTGCCGCGTACCCGTTCGATTGCTCAGTCGCCCGGTGCGCCGTACCCAGACGGTGGACGGGGCGGCGGACGGTGGTCGCAGCCGAGGGCCGTCCTCCCGCCAACCTGCCTGTGCGAAAAGGAAATTGAGCAGCCGAGTCGCCCTGTTACGGTGGGCCGATGGCATCGATCAAGCAGTTCCAAGTGACTTTCGACTGCGCGGAACCCGAGCGCGTCGCTCGCTTCTGGTGCGAGGTACTGGGATACGTCGTCCCCTCGCCACCGAAGGGGTTCGACACCTGGGACGATTACAACCGCTCGCTGCCGCCTGCGGATCGGGATGCGTGGTTCGCCTGCGCCGATCCCTCCGGTGTGGGGCCGCGGCTGTTCTTCCAGCGCGTCCCCGAGGGCAAAACCGTCAAGAATCGCCTGCACCTCGGCGTGCGGGTCGGCACCGGACTCGTGGGCGAGGAGCGCCTGGCCGTCCTCGAGGCCGAATGCGCACGGCTGGTCGCACTCGGCGCGGTGCGCCTGCGACTCCTGCTCGCCGACGAGGACAACGAGTCGTGCCTCGTGATGCAGGACGTCGAGGGCAACGAGTTCTGTCTCGACTGAGCGTCCCGCCTGATCGCGGCGCGCTCGGGGGCACCAGGGGGCGGTACCGCCGTCGTCGACGACGCGTGGTGACGCCGGCGGGATCACGTCCTGCACCCGCCCGGTCCCGTCTCTCCCGTGCACACCGGCGTCGTCGACGCTGCCCGGTCCTTACTCGCAGGTGATCTCGTCGCGCGGGGTGTAGTGGGTGCGGAAAGGCTCCCTCCTCACTTCCCGGCCGTCGTCGCTGAAGACCCGCGCGACGGTGACGTCGAAGCCCTCGAGCGGGGTCTGCGGCACGCAGCTCTCGGCGGTGCTCACCTTCTTCGCCGGCTGCTGCACGTGGGTGCGCGGCCCCTTGACGGACGTGATCGCGTCGTACTTCCTCGTGCCGAGGAAGGTGATGGTGACCGAGGTGTCGGTGGACTCGGCCTGGATGTAGACGGCCTTGCCGGAGTCGTTGGTGAACCTCAGGTCGAGGCTGCCCCAGGCGACCGTCGCCTCGCGGCCCTCGGGGTAGCGCTCGATGTAGAAGGAGTGGGCGCCGTGCTCGACGGGCTTGACGCCGGCGAAGAACATCGCGTTGAAGACGGTCGTGGCCACCGCGGAGACCCCGCCGCCGGGCGCCTTGGTGTACCGGTCGTCGAGGATCATGATGCCCTCGACGAAACCGTTGGCCTCGGTGCGCTCGCCGACGGTCCGGTTGAAGCTCCAGGTCTCGTTCGGCATGACGACGGAGCCGTTGATGAGCTCCACGGCCCGGCCGATGTTCGTCGTGCGGTAGGCGGCCGGTTCGAAGTCGACGGTGAAGGAGGACATCTTCTCGGTCAGCCCCAGACGTGCCGCGTTCTCGCGGGTGACCTCCGGCTGGACCTGCCGCGTGGCCACCTTGCCGGTGCGGGCGGTGCCCGACCGGGTGAGCAGGGGCAGGACGGCCTTGCCCAGGGCCTTGTCGGTGACCTCCACGGCCGGTGTGGCGTCGGCGGTCACCACGGCCTTGTCGCCCTCGAGCCCCAGCCGCGCGTTCCGGGGGGTGGTGGGCAGGCCCTTCAGGGCGCCGCTCACCTCGGGGGCGGCGCGCAGGCCCGCGCTGTCGAGTTCCGGGGTGAGTCCGCCGGCGTCGTCCGGCCGCATCGTCAGGTACTCGCCCAGCACGGCCGGGGTGATCGTCAACCGCTTGCCGCCCGCGGTGAGGGTGACCGGTGCCGACATCGCGGGCCGCGCGAACTCGCGCACCGCCCGTCGTATCCCTTCCGCCGTGACGTCCGGCCTGGTCTCGCGCACGGGCAGCACCGTGACCGAGTCGGCCGCGCCGCGCAGGAAGGGAGCGCGCAGAGCGCCGATCGCGGCGTCCGTGTCCAGCGCGTACCCGGTCCGCGGGGCGACCTGCTCGACACGCCCTCCGGCGAAGGAGACGGCGCCGTCGCGGACCTTCTGGTCGAGGGTCTCGGCCAGCTTCCCGACGGCGGCACGGGCCTTGTCCTCGTCGATCCGCACGACCGGCTCGAGGTCACCGCCCGAGCGGAACAGCCCGCCGATCGCACTGACCGGATCGGCGCCGGTGGACGCCGCCCGGTCAAGGGTTCCCCGGATGTCGAAGGTGAGCCCCGCCTGCCGCGGATCGACCGTGCCCGTGCGGTCGCCGACCCGCACGGTCAGCTTCCGCGGGCCGGCCGTCACCAGGTGCTGCTCCAGCTTCCGGGTGGCTTCCTCGCGGCTCAGCCCTCCGATGTCCACGCCGCGCACCGTCGTGCCCGCCTCGATCTCACCGCCGGTGAGCAGCAGCGCGGCGAGGTACAGGCCGCCTGTGCCGATGGCCAGCGCGCCGCCCGCCAGGGCGACGGGCCGGGGAGGAGCCGTACAGAGGGCGGAGAGTACTCGGGGACGCACAGGTCTCCTGAACGATCGACGGGACGCGCGCCCGGTGCCGCGGCACCGGATGCGGGAGCAGTCGATCAGGCTACGCACAACCGCCGGTCAAACGGTATATCTCAGGTCACACCGGGCGTTCTGGTGCGGAGGTCCGAGTGAGGAGCGCGACGGCCCCCGGCAGGCTCACCGCCCAGGACCTCCGGTGGGAGTACCTGCCCCGGGAGCTGTGCCCCGGCTCGGGCGCGACCTGCCGGCGGCGCCCTGGCGGCCAGGTACCCGGAACGTGATCGGCTCGAAGACCACCGTCCCGCCCGGTCGGCCGACACGACAGGGCCGGGGACCGCCCCGCCCTACCAGATCAGGCACCAGTAGTGCCCGTAGTGGCCGATGCCGATACGGCCGCCTTGCGGGACCAGGCTCGGGTCCGGCCGCCCCACGGCCGCCATCGAGCACGCCGGGTCGCCGACCGTCCCCGCCGCCGCCATCCGCCGAGCGGCGGCCACCGCTGTCGTGGACGTGTACCACGTGGTGGCCGGCTCGCTGCCGCCGCGCGTCGGTGTCGGCGTCACCGGCCGGGGGAGGGGGGTGGCGGCGGAGGCGGACGGTACGGGCATCGACGACCTCGACGGCCCCACCGGTGCCGGTGTCGTCACGGTCCGCGGGGGCCGGGCCGAGGGTGTGGGCGCCACGGGCCGGGTGTGGGGCGGGCTCGCTTCCCGTGTCCGACCGGCGGACGCGTCCGCCGTTGCCGTCGCTCCTGCCGTCGTCCGGTGGGACGTGGGCTGGTGTGCGGACGGCTGCCGCTGCCCGGTTCCGTCCGTCGCTGTCGCCCGCTCGTCGGGCGGTTCGACCGGACGGGTACGGCCCGCCCCCGTCGGCGCGGTCGGGCGCGGGCTCGCGGGCGTCGATCCGGTCGGGTGCGGGGTCGCGGGTGTCGATCCGGTCGGGTGCGGGGTCGCGGGTGTCGATCCGGTCGGGTGCGGGGTCGCGGGTGTCGATCCGGTCGGGCGCGATTCCCTCGCTGTCGGCGGTGGCGTGCTCGGCGTCTCGGGCTTGGGCCTCCAGGTCGGTGGGGGGCTCGGCGTCGGCAGGGACAGGTCGGTCGAGGAGGAAGGCTCCGGACGAGGGGTGTCGTTGTCCTGCGCCACCAGGGCCCATACGCCGACACCGCCGAGGGCGAGCACGACGGCACCGCCCGCGATCCACGGAGCCCGTCGGTGCGTACGTCGGTGACGGTTCATGGTTCTTACTGTCCTATGGGTCCGTGCGGGACGCTCGTCGCCCGGTGAGCCCCGAGGACCGGACCGTCCGAAGGGTGTTCACCGCGCCGGTTGCGCGGGCCGACCCTGACGACGACCTGAACCGGGTCGTCTCCGTCGCGGTACGGTGCTGTCATGTCTCGATCAGTCGAAACCGGATCGGTCCCGTCTCCCGTCACCGCGGACGACGTCGGCCTCGCCGTGCGGCTCGCCGCGGGCCTCCTTCGGGACGCACCCCCGAAGGGGTGGGGCGGCAAGGCCGGTTCGCTGGAGTGGGACTGCTGGGAGACCGTCGAGCACCTCGCCAACGACCTGTTGTACTACGCCGTGCAGCTGGGGCCGCAGAGCCCGCCCCTGGACACCCATGTGCCTTTCGCGCTGAGCCGGAAGAGGCCGGACGCACCCATGGTCTTCGTCCACGCGGAGCGCGATGCGGGTCCGGCCGGCCTGGTGCAGGTGCTGGAGGCGTGCGGCGCGCTGCTGGTCGCCATGGTCCGTACGACGCCTGCCCGGGTCCGCGCCCACCACGCCGCCGGGGTGTCGGACCCCGAGGGCTTCGCGGCGCTGGGGCTGCAGGAGACGCTGGTGCACACGCACGATGTGGCGGAAGGCTTCGGGCTCGCCTGGACCCCGCCCTCCGCTCTCTGCTCGCGGGTGCTCGCCCGGCTGTTTCCGGAGGCTCCGGGCGGTGCCGATCCCTGGCTCACCCTGTTGTGGGCCACCGGCCGCGCCGAACTGCCGGGGCACCCTCGTCTCACCACGTGGCGCTCGGACAGCACGCCGCGGTCGTAGGAGCGGATCGGCTTCAGCGCGGCCAGGCTGATGACCGTGCCCTCACCGCGGCGAGGGCGCACCGGGCCACCCGTCCCGACCGGCACCCCGGTGGACCTGCGCGGTCACGGCACCGGTGCTCCGACCGGGAACGTTCGCCGGGGCGGTGGAACGGGAGGAGACACCTGAACCGTTCGGTAATGTGTTCGTCCGGGAGGGCCCGAGCGACCGCTGCCGGGTGGCAACGGCAGCCACCGCCGCAGACACATCCCGTGACCACGGACGTCGGCACGGCCTCCGGCTCCTGATCCCGGAAGACGGACCACGAGAGGGACGGGGGAACAGCGATGGCGACCGCTCACGCCTTATCCGGAAGTGGGGGAAGCCCACCGCCGGAGAACGACACGGTCATCGACGTACGGGATCTGCGGATGAGCTACCGCGGCCAGGACGTGTTGAAGGGTGTCGGCTTCACGGCCCGGCGGGGCGAAGTCGTCCTGCTGCTCGGCCCGAACGGCGCGGGCAAGACGACCACGATCGAGGTCTTGGAAGGCTTCCGGATACGTTCGGCCGGCGACGTGACCGTCCTCGGCGTCGATCCGGCCCGCGGGGACGAGCGGTGGCGTGCGCGCCTGGGCATCGTGCTGCAGTCCTGGCGCGACCACGGCAAGTGGCGGGTGCGGGAACTGCTGGCCCATCTCGGCTCGTACTACGCGCCGTACTCCACGGCCCTCGTGCGGCGGCCGTGGGACGTCGACGAGCTCCTCGCCGCCGTCGGGCTGACCGGACAGGCGGACAAGCGGGTCGGAACCCTGTCCGGTGGGCAGCGCAGGCGTTTCGACGTGGCCGTCGGCATCGTGGGCCGGCCCGAGGTGCTGTTCTTGGACGAGCCGACGGCGGGTCTGGACCCGGAGGCGAGGAACGAGTTCCACGGCCTGGTACGCGGGCTGGCGGACGAGGACACCACCGTTCTGCTGACCACGCACGACCTTGCCGAGGCGGAGAGGCTCGCCGACCGGATCCTGATCCTGGCCGGTGGCCGGATCGTGGCCGATGGTTCGGCCGGGGAACTGTCGCGCCGGGCATCGGCCGAGGCCACGGTGCGCTGGACGCGGGACGGGCGGCCCTTCGAGGAGGCGACGGCCGAGCCCACCCGGTTCGTCCGCCGGCTGTTCGAGGAGCACGGCGACGCGATCGGCGGGCTGGAGGTACGCCGGGCGAGCCTGGAGGACATCTACTTGACGATGGTGCGGGAGCTCGAGGCGGGGAGCGTTCCCGATGAGCGGACGGCGCACGCTTTCGGGGAGGGATCGCGATGAGTCCGGTGTGGTACGCGGCGGTGGTGGGAGTGCGGCGCGGCTGGACGGAACTTCGGCAGACTCTCACCACCGGCCAGGACGTTTTCGGTTACGTGCTCTGGACGGTTCTGCTCGTCGTGCCCCTGTTCCTGGTCAGGGACGATCCGCTGAAGGGCGCCGGCATCTCGGCCGGCGCGTTCATGTTGCCGAGCATGCTGGGGATGACGCTCGCGTTCACCGGGATGATGACCACGGCGCAGTTGCTCGCGACCGAGCGCGAGGACGGCACCCTGCTGCGGGCCAAGGCCGTGCCGCACGGCATGGTCGGCCACCTGGTCGGCAAGATCGTCATGGTGTCGGGGACGGCTCTCGTCTCCATGGCCCTTCCCTTCGCCGTCGGTGTGTTCCTGGTGGACGGGGTCGCCCGGCAGGGCGGTGGAGCGTTGCTGACGCTGGTGTGGGTGGTGCCGCTGGGTCTCCTGTCGACCCTGCCGATGGGCGCTGTCGTCGGCTCACTCGTCGACAGTCCGCGCACCGTCGGGTTGCTGATGCTCCCGGTGATGGGGCTCGTCGTGATCTCCGGCGTCTACTTCCCCCTGTCGAAGCTGCCCGAGTGGCTGCAGACCGTCGGGCAGCTCTTCCCCGTGTACTGGCTCGGCCTCGGTCTGCGCTCGGCGCTGCTGCCGGCCGACGCGGTCGCCGCCGAGATCGGCGCATCCTGGCGGCATCTGGAGACAGCGGGCGTACTGGGCGCCTGGGCGGTCGCCGGACTGCTCCTCGCGCCATCCGTCCTGCGCAGGATGGCGCGCCGCGAGTCCGGAGCCACGATGGCGGAACGGCACCGGAAAGCGATGCAGCGGGTGGGCTAGAGGGGTGTTCCGAAAGCGGCGTCGTCTGCCCGAAGGGCAGACGGGACCTTCACCACACCCCTGAGCGCACGAGACCACCGTCCCTGACCGGCAAAGACCCGACTCGCCGAGCTCCATGGCGAGAAGACCTGTCCTCTGCGGTGTGAGGCGTCCTCGTCCAGCGACGCACGTCACGTGACCGTCAGGCGAGTGCCAAGCAGCAGGGGTGAGTCATCGTCGCCGCCGAAGTGTCCGGCGCGGTTCTCTGGCAGGGACGATTTCCGGCGTCCGGGGGCGGGACGCCCTCTTCCAACTGCCCCAAGCGCCCCACGAGAACAGGGCACTGGCGGCCAGGCCACGGATGACGTCGGGGGCGTCGTTCCCCTTTGCGGCGCCGAGCAGGCCGCCGATGGCGGCGACGACGAGTGACAGCGAAAGGAAGGACCAGATCACGATCTTCATGTCGGGGAACGCTATCCGGCCCGCACCGGCCCTCGGGACACGGGGGAGCGGCACCCCGCCTCGGGAGCAGCCCGCCGTACCGTGCTCGGACGTCCGGTCACGGCCGGCCGGTCACGCTCCGCCGCGCGGTAACCTGCCGCAGCCGGAAGCACAGTCGGCAGAGTAGGGGGAGACGCCGTGGTGTGGGACGAACTCGTCGCCCGGTACGCGTGGGCCGACACCGACGAGGTGGCTTCCCATACCGCCTCCGTGGTCACCGGCAGGACCGAGGAGGAGGTGATCAGAGCCTTCGGCGGCGATCCGGTGAGTTCCAGGGACATGACGTTCGACGAGGCCGCCGACGAGCAGGCCGAGCATCTCTACGAGAATCACCACCTCCTCCAGGTCCTCGGATTCGGGCAGCATGTCGTCACCGTCGAGTGCGGCTACCACGGAAGCATCCCGGAGATCGCTCGACGCGCGTCGGTCGGCGGCGAGTTCTTCAGCGTCTACAGCAGCGTCAACGCCCGTTACCAGGTGATGCACGCGGTGGACGGGCGGGTCGACGGCGCCTTCGACCCGTTCGAGAGGGAAGACGCGGACCGGATGGATCCCGAACCGCAGCTACCCGGTTGGGCACGAGGGGCGACCTTTCACCTGGGCTCCATCGGGGCCGCGTCCTTCGCACTGATGGAGCGCACCATGGACGTGGTGTTCGACCCGGTGTGGCTCGAGATCCCGCTCCGCACCTTCCTGCTGCCGGCACCCGCGGTGCTTTTCGGCGACTCCGAGGCGGCCTGGCAGACGTGACCGCCGGCAGGCTCCCCGCAAGGGCGGACGTCTCGGCTGACGAGCCGTCGGAGTGGACAGCCTGACCGTGGACCTTGACGGTTCAGGGAGGGTCTCCAGCCGCGACCTGCTCCACGAGGACCGTGCGACCGGCCGTCCTTCCGGGTTCCGCCCGGCGTGTGCCTCTCACGTCCTGGAGGGCGACCGCCTCTCGCACCGCCAACCGTCTGCGAGCCCGCCGCACGGGCGGCTTCCCCGGGCCGCGACGGCCGCCGGACGCCGGCGCATCCCCGCTGACGTCGCGGACGCGACCCCGGTGCGCCGGGAAGGGCTGGAGGCGTGCCCGTTCAGCGCAGCAGCGCGTCGAGGAACGGGGTGGACAGCACGTGGTGGGGGTCGAGCCGGTCGAGGATCGTCACCGCGTCGTCCCAGCCCGGGCCGCCGCCGGCGCGGTGGCCGGCGGGAACGACGCGGGTGAGGACGTCCGGGTCGGACCACGCGGCGGTGTCGCTGTAGGCCCAGCCCTTGGACCACTCCACGCGAACCGTCGCCCGCTCCCCGTCCAGGGACAGCAGGAACTGCTCGATGTCGCGGTAGAAGCGGTGCAGGGCGGGCGTGGTGGGCAGGGAGAGGACGTCGATCCACACGGCGGTGTCGAGGTCCGGCCGGTCGGGACGCGGCCGCACGGCGGACAGCAGCGGCGGCCGCGCGCCGGGGACGCCGGACACGGACGGGTCTTCCAGACCGGTCACCCGGATCTCCACCTGACCGTTGACCGGGTACTCGCCGCGCGCCGCGTACCGGGCGAGCAGCGTGCGGTAGAAGTCGGCGAACCGGCTGACCACCCACTGCAGATCGGCGCGGCGGGTGAGGACGGCGTAGCCGTCGGCGGTCTCGCGCAGCGTGGTGGGCCGGACGTACTGCAGCAGGTTGCGGGAGGCGCCCCACAGGTCCGAGCGCAGGCCGCCCGCCAGCAGGTGGGTGAGCACGTCGCCGGTCAGCACGTCCCGCACGAGGGTTCCCGAGAGCAGGACGTCGGTGATGTCGCCCGTCAGCGCGACCTTGGCCAGCAGGTACTGGACCCGCCCGAAGAGCGGCGCGCTCGCCCACGAGCCGGCGACCAGGTCCCCGGCCAGCCGGGCCACCGGTTCGGGGAGGGAGTCGGAGAAGGGGTAGTTGTAGGGCCCGTCGACCGCGCGGGCGGCGAGCGGCCGGTTCGGGGAGACGCTCCAGACCTTCAGCCAGGGGTGGTCGGTGAAGGCGAACCAGATCGCCTCCACCCGGCCGGTGCGGTCCACGAAGTCCGCCAGGGTCCGCGTGCCCGCCGGGGCGCCGGGCGCGGCGAACAGTTCGGTGGCGGGGATGTCCAGGAAGGACTGGCAGCGCAGGTTGTGGTCGGCACCCACCCGCAGGACGGCCTCGGTGACGAACGAGCGGCCGAGGTGGGCGAGGAGCGCGGCGCAGTCGGGTTCGGCCCGGCCGACGGTTCGCAGGACGTAGCCGCCGGCGCCGGCGTCCCAGACGACCGCGGTCAGTTCGGTGACCAGGTTGCTCAGCGAGCCGTAGCCGTGGCCGGACGGCGGGTCCTCGCCGACGGCGGGGGCGGCCGTGCCGTGTGCACCGACGGCGAGCGCGCCGCCGACCGAGAGGTCGCCGGGCGCCGGCGCGGAGGTGACTCCGTACCCGCCGGCGCCGGCGAACGCGAGCAGCGCCTCCAGCGAGACGCCGGTCTGGACCCGCACGTGGGCCGACCCGTCGGCGGCCCGCTGCTCCAGCGACATCGCGGTGAGGTGCGCGGTGGTGTCCAGCAGGACGACCCGGGCCGCGGCGGATGTGCCGTCGGCCACCGTCAGGGGCGCCCAGCCGTGCCGCTGTCCTTGCGCGCGGACCGTCCAGCCGGCGGTGTGGGCCCAGTTGACGACGTCGAGGACCTCCTGAGGGCTGCGCGGCGCGCACGTCCACAGGTGATCGGTACGGATCTCGCCCGCCCAGTTCTCGTAGACGCGCTGAAAGACGTCGAGCCCGGCGGGAAAACCCGGCGGTGGCGAGGCCGCGTGGGCGCTGCCCGGCCGGACCAGCCCGCGCAGCAGCCAGATCCCGCCGCCCGCGGCGGCCGACGCCGCGAGCAGCCTGCGCCGCGACATCCCGCCGCCCTGTTCCGAAGGACCGTCCGTCATCTCCGCACCCCTCCCCCTGGCCCGCTCCGGTCCGGCCCTGCCGGCCGGTGGAGGACGCACGTTACCCAGCAACGGGGGCGGTGTGGTCATGTGTTCGGTCGATTCACGTGAACGAGTGAACGTCCTGCGGCTCCCGCCGGGTTCACGAACGGGAGGGCAGGGCATCCGGATGCCGAAGGGGAAGGTGGTGTCATGCATCTGGCACGTGGATCCGTGGGGGATCCCGGCGACTGGCTCTGGGCGCTGGCCGCGCTCGCGCTGTACGCCCTGATCAGTTACGGACTGGACTACCGCACGCGGGTCAGACGCGGCTCGCGGCATCCGGGCCGCGACGCCCTGCGCGACCTCAAGGACCGCGAGGAGCCGCAGCGGCCGCGCCACCGCGTCGTGAGCCGTCTGATCATGCTCGGCGGAGGCGCGCTCACCGGCCTCGTCGCGTACCTGACCTCCGGAGGCGTGCGCGTCGCGGCCGTGGCCCTCACCGCCGCGGTCGCGGTGACCCTGTGGGCGTACTACGACCACCGCACCGAGACGGTCTCCGCCGGCGGATGAGGTGTGCGCCGGCGGAGACCTCACCCGCCGGCCCCATCCGTTGCCGCCGCCTCGGCTCCGCCCGCCGCCCGCTGCCTCGACCCCGCCCGCCGTCCGGCGGACGCCGCCCCGCGCTGGACGCGGCCGAGCCGGCCGGAACTGCCGCGCCGGGGTTGCGAGATCCCGTCGCCGGCCGCCGTCCTCACCCCGGAGCGCCAACGCCGAAAACACTGAAAACACCGACCGGCCACGGGAGATCGGGGCGGGGCGCTCGCCCCGCCCCTGCCCGTCCGGCGTGAGGCGTGCCTACGCCGCGTCCTCGAGGAAGGCCTCCTCTTCCGTCATCGCGGCACCGAACCCGCCCAGAACCTCGTCGATGCTCAGCTCGGTGGCGCCGGCCGGGGCCGTGGGTGCCTGGCCCTCGCTCATCCGCACCACCAGGCCCAGCTTCTCGACCTCGGCGTTCTCGGCCAGCTCGGCGAGGTCGACGGAGACCTCGGTCAGCTCGCCGTCCTCGAGCGTGAAGTCAGCCGTGACCTCGGTGTCGGGGGCGTCCTCGAGGTCCTTGTCCGTGGGCAGTTCCATGCCCGGCGGCAAGTTCTTCGCGAGCGGACGGATCTCGCCGAGGAACTTCGTGATCAGCGTACGGAACGGAGCGGTGGCGGTGATGTGCTCGGAGCCGTCCTTGCCGTCGGCCGTCTTGAAGTCGACCTCGCGGGCGATGGTCCTGCGCAGCGCCTCCAGCAGGCGCTTCTGCGTCCTGGCGTCGAGGGTGGGCTCCGGAGCCGGCTCCGCACCGGGCTCCGCTCCCATCTCGGCGGCGGTCTTCTCCATCTCCTTGGTGTCGATCTTCACCCACTCGCCCTCGAGCACCTTCTTGAGCCCGTTCGCCTCCGGGGGCAGGTCCTTCAGCGACGGGACGGGGAAGCCCATCGCCTTGCCGAGGGTGTCCACGTCGGAGCGGAGGTAGGTGTAGTCGCCGATGACCCGGTACTCGGTGAGGTCACCGTCCTTGCTGCTGATCTTCAGTGCCATGCCGACGTAGTCCTTCTCTCCGGACTCCCCGATCGGCTTCCTCGACTGCACGGTGACAGTGATCTTCGCGCCACTGAACAGGTCGGCGATCTCGTCGGGCATCTCCTCGCCGGGTTCCGGGTCCGACGAGGCGTCCAGCGCCTTCAGACTCCGGGCGTCGGTGTCGAGATCGAGTTCGAAGGAGATCTGCTTCTCCTTGGCGAGATCCTCGAAGGCCTCGTCGAGTTTCCTCCCGGCGGAGAGCTGCTCCACGGTGCCGCAGGCGGCCGAACCCGCCAGGACGGCGCCGACGACTGCGGCGGCGGTCAGGGACTTGCGTATGGCGGTGATGATGGTCTCCTCGTCAGTGCGATCACAACGTGACCACTGACGAAGACTCATGACGCCGCCGCATGGTTGTGTCCCGCGCGAGCGACGTCCGACAGCCCTTGCGGACGCACGGGTTCGGCCTGGCGGCGAGGCCGCCCCATCGGTCACACGCCTCACCAGCCACGGCGCATCCGCCACGGCACACCCGCCACCGAAGAGCACGGACCCGACGGGAGGAGAACCGTGCCGAGTCGGCGGGGTCAGTCGAAGTCGAAGGTGGCCACGACGGGGGCGTGGTCGGACTCCGGGTACTTGTCGTCCGTGGCGAAGGCGAGGGAGTCGTCGTGGAGGACTTCGTTGTGGATCTCCGAGCCGCGGTAGTGGGCCAGGAGGTTGCGGGTCACGAGCATGTGGTCGAGCATCTGGCCGCGGCCGTGGTGGAAGAGGGTGTAGCGGGCTCCGCCGGGGATGGTGTGTTCGATGGGGACCAGGACCCGGGTGGCGAGGTCGCCGTTGTTGGTGTCCTCGATGTTGCCGCAGATCGCCAGGACCGGGACTTCGGCGGGTTCGGCGTTGAAGTCGCCGGCGACGACGACGTACGCGTCCGGATCGGCGTCGAGGATCTGGTCGACCAGGCGCCTGACCTCCAGGGCCTGGCTCATGCGTTTCATGGACGACAGGAAGCTGCCCTCGGCCCAGGCGTCGGCGGTGCGCCAGACGCCCTTCTGCGCGTCGACCACCTGGCCGGGCACCGGAGTGGGGATCTTGGACTTCAGGTGCACGGTGATGACGTGCAGCAGCCGGCCGGGTGCGGCGTGGTCGACGTCGATCTGCGCGTGCAGGACGGGCCGCTCGATGCCGATGGAGACCGGCTCGCTGTCCGGGGGCACGGCGGTCAGCCGTTGGTAGCGGGGCTCGGCGACCAGTTCGTTCTTCAGCTGCTGGTGCTTGAGGACCGGAAGATGGGTGGCGATGACGAGGTTGCGCTGGTCGAAGACCGCGTCGTCCTCGGGTTTGGTACTGGTCAGGGAAGCCCCGTCCAGGTTGGTTCCCGCGAGCAGTTCCTTGAGCGCCAGCAGCGCGCGGGGCTGACCGGGGCGCTCCTGGCCGTGGACTTCCTGGAAGCAGGCGATGTCGGCACGCAGCCGCCTGATCTGCGGTTTCATGAGCGTGATGCGTTGTGCCAGGGACGGACGCGCGGTGGGCGCCGTCTCGTCGAAGTTCTCCAGGTTGAACGTGGCGATCCGGATCTGTGTCACAGGTGCCTCCAGGACTCGTCATGGCTCGATCGCCCCGCGTGACGAAGCCGGTCACGCAGGGCGAGAGGCGTCTCGGTGCTTCGCCTTCACCCTTCGTCGTCGAAGCCGTCGGGCATCCCGGCCGACGCCGCCGGCGTCCGCGACTCGCCGACGCCACCACAGGCCGGGGCGCACGGGTCTCACCCGGGGGACAGCGTCGTCTCCGCCGCCGTACTGCTGAATCCGTTGGTCGTCGTGATGCGCAGCCGGATGTCGTTCCCGGGCGGGAACTGACCGCGGTCGAGCTGGACCACGGGCTCCTTGAGCCCGACGCCCAGGGTCTGCCAGGTGCGGCCGCCGTCCACGCTGACCTGTGCGGAGTAGGAGAGGTCGGGGCCGGGGTCCCGGTCGAACTCCAGGGTCATGCCGAGCATGCCGTCATCGGCGCCCGCGTGGCGCGCGGCCCGCAGCGCGGGCGGGCTGCCGCCCGGCCGGAAGGTGTCCATCACCTGGCCGTCCACGACGAGTTCGACGGCCTCCGGAGCGGGACCGGAGGGTGTCACCACGTCGATCAGCCCGGTCCGGTCCGCGCCAGGCTCCGGTTCCGAGGTCAGCTTCACCGGCACCTGGAGCTCCCGCGGCGGTGACCCCCCGGACTGCAGGATCCGCAGCACGGCCGTCGGGACCTGCCCGCCGTCCGCCGCTTCCGGCGGCGCCGCCAGCCCGGCCGGCGGACCGGGAAGGACGGCCGGCGGACCGGGAAGGACGGCCGGCCGGTCCACCGGGTTGACGAACCGGATGCTGCCCTCGTGGCGGGTCAGGTTCACCGTCCCGACGACACTGACGAGTTGCTCGGGCGCGCCCTCCGGACCGGGGCCGGCCGCCTCCCGTGTGCCGGGGCCGGTCGACGTCACCCTGGTCACGGTGCGCGTGGGGTACCGGTCGTCGGGACGCCCGCCGCCGCCGTGGAGTCCGGCCACGACCGCGGCGTCGAACAGCGGTGCCGGCGGGGCCGCGGGGGCCGGCTCGGAGACCGGGCCGGTGCCCGACACGAGGGCGTCCTCGGCGAGCAGGCGGCGCCGTACGCCCTCGTAGGTGTAGGAGCTGGGCCACTGGAAGGCGCAGTACGTCATCACGTCGTGCCACCGTTCCCCCGGCAGGGCCCTCATCGGCAGGCCCAGGGCCGCGTCACCGACGTCGAAACCGGCGAACGCGTGGGTCTCGTCGCCGAGCTGGCCGTTCTTGAAGGGGTAGTTCAGCAGGTCGTCGTGGCTCTCCCCGCAGAAGCCGGGGTGTCTGCGGCCCAGGGTGTGGCCCAGTTCGTGGGCGCCGTACCAGTCGCCGTACGCGCCGTCGAAGTCCCAGCCGAAGTCGGCGGGGCCGGTCGGCCCCGACGCCACGGTGGTGGGGTCCGGCAGCGCCGGTACGCCCGAGGCGGCACCGCGCATGAAGAAGCCGCTGTCGGCGACCATCCCGTAGTAGTGCGTGCGCTGGTCGCCGCCGGCGCTCATGTCGAGCGCCCGCAGGGCGGCGAGTTGGGCGTTGACGTCCTCGTAGCCGAACTCCGGCGGGACGACCGCGTCGACGACCGCGCGCGTGCTGATGACCTCGGCCACCGGATAGGCGCGTCCCAGCCAGGACACCAGCGCCCGGTAGTCCTTCTCCCGCGGGGCGCGGACGGTGGCCGGGCTGCCGAAGGGGTAGCGCACCCCCAGGACGCGCAGGCGCAGCGGAGGCCCGGCCTTGAACCAGACCGTGGGCCCGGCGGGACCGGTGAGCGGCAGCGGACTCGCGCCGACCGCGTCGACGACGTGCACCGCCGTGATGCTGAGCGGGCCTTCGGCGGTCAGCCGGCTCGGCAGCAGGAAGTTCAGACTGAGTCCGGCGTCCCCGCGGCACGCGGCGAGGTCGTGGGGCCGGGCCGGATCGAGGGTGATCGCGTTGACGGAGGTGATCGTGTCGGCCGGTTCCGCCGGGGAGCGGCGGACGGCGATGGCACCCCGCACGGAGACCGCCGGGCCGGAGGTGCCCCTGAGGTACAACCGTACGACGGTGGTCTTTCCCGCGATCAGGGTCACCGAGTGGTTGAGGTCCTGCACGGCTTGGGTGATCTCCGCCGCGTCCAGAACGCAATGTGACTGCGAAGTCATGATCGACTCCCGGAGCGGGTGGTGTGCCCCTCCCCTGGAACGGGTGGTTCGCCCTCTGTCCACTCTAGTCGCGGGACCCCCGGCCCGCGCGTTTCCGCCGTGCGGGCCTCCGCGCGACGGCGTCGGGGATGGGACGCACACGACTCGTGGAGCGATGCACCGGTGCGCACCGGCCGTACGTCTCCCCACGCCGGCGGACGAGCAGGCGATGCGCGCCCGAAGGACGGACCGCGCCGTTCATAGTGGCCCCGTCCCTCCGGCCGGGGGAGACGGGGCGCGGTGGGCCGGTCACCCGGTGAAACGCACCGGCAGGCTGCGCGGGCCGCGGATCATCATCCCCGGCCGCCAGACGATCGCCTCCGGACGGATGTCCAGGGCCAGGTCGGGGCAGCGCTCCAGCAGCGACCGGACGGCGATCCGCGCCTCCAGGCGGGCCAGCGGAGCTCCCAGGCAGTGGTGGATGCCGTGGCCGAACGCCACATGGCCGCGGGCGTCGCGGGAGATGTCGAAGCGGTCGGGCGAGGGGAAGCGGGCGGGGTCGCGGTCGGCGTCGGCCATGGCGATCAGGACGAGTTCGCCGCCACCCGGGACGACCGTGCCGCCGATCGTCACCGGCTCGGTGGTGAAGCGGAACGTGGGGGTCTCCACCGGGCCGTCGTAGCGGAGCATCTCCTCGACCGCGGTGTCGACCGAGGAGAGGTCCGCGCGCAGGGCGGCCAGTTGCCGCGGGTGGGTGAGCAGGGCGAGGACGCCGTTGGAGATGAGGTTCACCGTGGTCTCGTGACCGGCCACGAGCAGGAGCCAGGCCATGCCCAGGAGTTCCTCGCGGGACAGCCGGTCCCCGTCCTCGTCGCGGCCGTGGATCAGCGCACTCATGAGGTCGTCACCGGGTTGTCTCCGCTTGTCCTCCACCAGTTCCGCCAGGTACCGCGCCATCGCGGCCGCCGCCGCCCCGCGCTCCGCGGGATCGGTGGCGCCGAGGGCGTCGTTCGACCAGGTCCTGAAGGACTCGCGGTCCAGGCCCGGTACGCCGAGCAGTTCGCAGATCACGGACATCGGCAACGGGAAGGACAGCGCCTCGACGAGGTCGGCGCGTCCGTCGGGAGCGGCGAGCATCCGGTCCAGCAGCGCGTCGGTGGTCCGCTGGATGCCCGGAGCGAGTTCCTCCACCCGGCGCGCGGTGAACTCCCGCGCGACCAGCCTGCGCAGCCGCGTGTGGTCCGGCGGGTCGGCCCTGAGCATGTGGGGCCCGGAGGAGATGGCGCCCAGGGGGAGGGAGGGGGACGCCTTGCCCCAGTCCTTCGAGAGCCGGGGGTCGGCGAGCGCGGCACGCCCGGCCTCGTACCCGACGACGAGCCAGGCCTCCGCACCGCCTTCCGGCATCCGGACGCGGTGCACCGCGCCCCGGGCCCGTAAGCCGGCGTAGACCGGATAGGGGTCGCGGGTGAAGGACTCACCCAGCGCGGCGAGGTCGACGACGTCCATGGCACTGCCTTTCGTCGCTGCGGTGGTACTCACGGCGTGGAGAGTGACCCACGGCGCGACGGCGCGCGTCAAGCACGTGTGCGGGGCCTGCCGGGGTCCTCGGCGCGGGGTGGTTGTCAGTGGCTCCCCCTACGGTGTGAGCAGTGAGACCCGCTGGAAAGGCCACGGGTCCGCTGTGGGGAGGGGTGTGCCATGTCTGCCGGGTCCGCGGGGTCGACGACGTATCTGGAGTTGTCGCAGGAGGATGGCGGTGCGCACAAGTTCTACGAAGTGGCCGTCGACGGGCAGGTGGTGACGGTGCGCTACGGGCGGATCGGTGCCGGCGGGCAGACCCAGATGACGACGTTCCCCACGGCGGAGAAAGCGCGCGCCGCGGCCGCGAAGAAGGTCGGCGAGAAGGTCCGCAGGGGATACGCCCCGGCCGTTCCGGGGCAGCGCGCCCCGCGCTCGGTGACCCGGCGTCAGGTCGCCTCGGCCCCGTCCACCGCGCGCGCCGTCGCCCCCGTGCTGTGGCGGTTCGCCACCGGCTCCTCGGCGTTCGGCATCCACGTCGACGGTGAGCACTGCTGGGTCGGCAACCAGGCGGGCGACGTCTACACCCTGGACCACGACGGCAACACGCTGGCCCGCTTCAGCCTGCCGGACGGCGTGAAGTGCCTGGTCGCCGACGACTTCTGGATCTACGCCGGCTGTGACGACGGCAAGGTGTACGACCTGTCCTCCAAGCTGCCCTTCGCCGCCTACGACATCGCGGCGGACGTCGACATCTTCTGGCTCGACATCCACGAGGGCGTCCTGGACGTCTCCGACCGCGACGGCCGGCTCACCGTCATCGACCACGAGGACGAGCACCAGTGGTCCCGACGCAGCCAGGGCGAGCACGCCTGGATGGTCCGCGCCGACGACCGGGCCGTCTACCACGGCCACCACCGGGGCGTCACGGCCTACGCGCCGGACGGCGGCGGGGAACTGTGGCACACGCCCACCCGGGGCGGTGTCCTGTTCGGCTGGCAGGAGGACGACGTCGTGTACGCGGGCACCGCCCACAAGGTGGTCCAGCGGCTGTCGAAGCGGACCGGCACGATCGAGGCCACGTACGCGTGCGACAGCGCGGTGTACTCGTGCGCCACCTCGCCCGGCGGGCAGTTCGTCTTCGCGGGCGACGCGGCGTCGTCCGTCTACTGCTTCGACCAGGACGGCACGCGCCTGTGGAAGCTCGGCACCGGCGGTGGTTCCGCCCTGTCGATGCAGTACCACGACGAGCGGCTGTACCTGGTGACCACGGACGGTTCGCTGGTGTGCGTCGACGCGAGCGGGGCGGCCGTCTCCGCGGCCCAGCAGGGTACGGTGCCGGTGGCGCGGGACGTCAAGCTCGCCGCGGCCCTGCCGACCTACGAGCCGGCCACGGCCGCGGCCGCGGTGACCACCGTCGCCCAGGCGCCGGCGGGGGCGGTCGTCGTGGAGTGCGTCAGCGAGGCGGGACGCATCCGGGTGCACGTGGTGTCCGAGGGCTACGATCCGGCACTGAACGTCCAGTTCCCGCGCGCGATACGGGAGCCCGGAGCACGCTACGTCGTGGACGCCCTGCACACGGCGGCAGGCGGCTTCTACCGGGTCCGCGGCGACATCCGACGGCTGCTGTGACCACCTCCGCGCCAGGGCGGCCGACGCGTTGCCCCTCGACAGGGACCGATGCCGCAGACTGATGCCGTCGGCCGTCGGCCGTCGGCGGTCGCCTGATCGCCGGGCAGGCCGTCGGCAGCCTTCAGCCCGTTCCCGGCCTCTCGTCCCCCTGGCCTCTCGTCCCCCTGTCCTTCCGTCCTCCCGTGCCGTCCTGGAGAAGGTGCGGGTGCGCGGTTCGACCGGCCGTTCCCGTTCCGGCCTGCCTCGGCGACGGGGCGGGCCCGGGTGGGCAGAATCGTTCACGTGGAGGCAGACCGGGCACCGGAGAGAACCCCCGACGGGCACTTCGTCGTCATCAGGGGACGGAAGTGGCGGGCGACCGATCCCTCGATCCCCGAGGAGACCGCCGCTCGGCTTCGACGCCACCTCATGTCGGCCCGTCGCGCGGTGCGCTCCGCGACGACCGCGGGCGACGCGGAGGCCGAGCGGGCAGCCCGCGCACGGGTGAACCGGGCGAAGATCGCGCTGGGCGAACGGGGCACCCCCTGGTGGGACCAGCCCGCGGACGTACGCCGTCGACGCTGGGAAGAGGGGCTCGCGAGCCTCGACGCGGAGGCGCGGAACTGAAGCCGTGCCGCGGAGCTGAAGCCGTGGAAAGGCAAGGGGCGACGACGAGCCGAGCCGGCGGCGGGCGACAGGGCAGCGGCGGGTCCGAGGAACGCTGTGCGGATGCCGGGTCCGGTGCGCTCACCCGGAAGGAGCCCCGATGCCGGCGGCTTGCCGCGGTGGGGGCATGCCGATGCGGCCCTCACCGTGGTGACCGGTCCTCTGATCCGGCGGGTACCGCGGCAGGGCTTTCGCGGCAGCCGCTAGGCACGGCCTGTTTCGCCGGCCGTCGTCACCTCCTTGGCCGTCTCCGCCGGCACTCCCGAGCCCGAGGACGTGATCACCTCGGAGGCGCCGCTGCCGCGGTCCACGAGGCCGCCGGCGAAGGCGAGGCCGAGACCCGCGGCGGCGAGGGCCGCACCGACCAGGGCGGGCGAGGCCCAGCCCCAGCCGGCCGAGATGGCCAGGCCGCCGAGCCAGGCGCCGCCCGCGTTGGCCAGGTTGAAGGCGGAGTGGTTGGAGGCCGCCGCCATCGTCGGGGCGTCCTTGGCCTTGAGCATGAGCAGCATCTGCACCGGCGTGGTGACGAGGGCGCCCATCGCGCCCATGAAAACGAGCGTCACCAGGGCGAGCACGGTGCTGTGGACCGTGAAGTAGAACACCACGAGCGACACGCCGAGCACGGCGAGCCCGCCGTACAGGGTGGGGCGCAGGGCGCGGTCCGTCAGCGGGCCCGCGATCAGCGTGCCCAGTGTCATCCCGGCGCCGTAGAGGGCGAGGACCCAGGTGGTCGAGGACTCGGCCAGGCCCGTCAGGTGCGTCAGCATCGGGACGAGGTAGCTGTAGACGGCGAAGAAGCCGCCGAAGCCCACGACGGCGGTGGCCAGTCCGATGGCCACCTGCCGGTTCCCCATCGCCCGCAGTTCGTGGCGGACGCCCGACTGATCGCTGCGCGGCTGGTGGGGGACGAAGGCGGCCAGCGCGGCGAGGGCGACGAGGCCGATGACGGCCACCGCGCAGTAGGCGTACCGCCATCCCAGCTGCTGTCCGAGGGCCGTGCCGGCCGGTACGCCGACGATGTTGGCGATGGTGAGCCCCAGGAACATCTTCGAGACGGCGCGCGCGGCCCGGTCCGGGGCGACGAGCCGGGAGGCCACGACGGCTCCCACGCCGAAGAGCGCGCCGTGCGGCAGGCCCGCCAGGAAGCGTGCGGCGAACAGCAGGCCGAAGTCGGGTGCGAGGGCGGAGGCGAGGTTGCCGGCCACGAACAGCCCGGACAGCCAGAGCAGGAGCCGCTTGTGGGGGATGCGCGCGCCGATGCCGGTCAGTACGGGGGCGCCGACGACGACGCCGAGCGCGTAGGCGGAGACGACGTTGCCGGCCTGGGGCACGGACACGCCGATCCCGTCGGCGATCTGGGGGAGCAGCCCCATGGTGGCGAACTCGGTCGTGCCGATGCCGAACGCGACGGCAGCGAGGGACAGCAGAGCCAAGGGCATGGAGCGGGGGTACCTTTCGCGGACGATCCTGACGCGGTGGAGCGGACGGGGATCGTGGTCGTCCCGCTCCCGTGGCCGGTCGCACCGGCCGCCGTCGCCCGGTGCGCCCCCGGAACGGGGAAGGCCCAAAGGGAGTGCAGCAACGGCGGAGACCCACGCATTCCAAGACCGCGCCCCGGGTTCCGTGTGCTGCGTCACACCCGGCAGGTCGAGCGAGGAGCGACCGTGGCTCCGGCGCGTCCACGGCGGCGTTGTGTCTGATGAGCAGGGGGCTGTCGACCGGTGGGGGAGCGGGGCGGGTCGCCCTCGTGCCGTCGGGATTCCGCCGACGGTTCGGTGAGCACCGAAGCGTCGGGCGGCTAGCGTGCCGAGTCCCGCGCGGGAGACGCCCGCGCTGACGAACGCCGGAGGCGACCCGATGCCGGAGACAGACCTGAAGCGACAGCTCGCCGAGCGGTTCCGCGAGGTCAACGGCGTCCATCCGATGACCGACGCCGACGACGCGTACGTGAGCGCGCAGTTCGTCGCCCTGGAGGAACTGTGCGCGGTCCGGGGCCGCGATGCCGACGAGGTCCGCCGGCTGATGCTGGGGCAGCGTCTGCCGCTCCCGGGATACCTGCGCTCCGACGGTGCCGAGATGGTGCCGGCCGACCTGTTCGCCCTCGCCGACGAGGCCGGCGGCGTGGACCCGCTGGCAGCGTGGTTCACCGCCCACTGGGCCGATCCGGCCACCGGGAGGGCGGAGTGGCGTGCGTACCTCAGCGGACAGTACGTGTGCCTGCGCTCGGTGACCCCGGCCACCATCCAGCGCAAGGAACACCTGACGACCGCGATCGGTGCCGCGGTGAACGAGCCGGATGCCGGTTCAGCACCCCGGTCCGACCGGTTGCACGACCTGGTCGACGAACTCGACGCCCTGCAAACGGCGTTCACCGCCTACGACCGTCTCCGGTTCGGCGGACCCACGTCCCGGGACACCTGCGTCGACGCCGTGCGCGCCCGCTTCCCGCGTCCGTGACCCGCAGCCGCTTCCCGCGTCCGTGACCCGCGGCCGTGGGCGGCTTTCCGCGGATCGGACGGTTCGTCCGCCGCGCCGCGCGGACCCCGGCAGGGCGTCGAGCACGTCTGCGGTTTCCGCGTCTGCGGTTTTCGTGGACCCGGTGCCCCGCGCGGGTGCCGGGGAACACCTCGGCCGATGCTCCCCTGCCCCTTCGTGACCGAGCGGCCCGAGTTCCTCCACGCGGCCGGGCCGCTGCGCCGGAGTGCCGGGCCGGAGTGCCGGAACGAGTGGCCGGCACGGATGCGCACCCATCCGCCACGGGACACTCACGCTGCCCGGCCGGACTTCCCGGCCGGGCACGTGGCCGATCGTCCGACCGCCTCGCGGGGCAGGACGAGGAACGCGGCGGACACGGGCGGGACCAGGGGCGGGCTCGGACGCCGGCCCGACCGGCCCGGTCGGCCGGGAGCGCGGGCCCATCGAACTCGCGGCGGTCCCGGACACGGCCGGGACCGACAAAGCCGCCTTGTCGTTCGCCGGTGATCCGGGTGCGGGGAGGACGGCGTTCCCGGACGCGACCGCCGAGCCGACGGTGGCGAGGAGCACGCGGGCCGTCCGCGGGAGCGGTGTCGAGTACGGGACGGGCGGCAGCCTCACGGGGTCCGATCAGCTCGTCGGCTCGCTTCGGGCGACCGGGAGGGGGGACGCGCCCCGCCTCCGGTCGCCCGCTCCGGGCTCAGGGACGGTGGAACCGGACCTCCGGGTGGGCCGGGTCCGGGCCGTCGAGGAGCGGTTGGTCCCTGCCCCGCAGGTGCTCGTCGAAGAAGGCGGCGACGTACGCGCGGGTGACGGTCACCGCGCGGCCGGCCGGGAGGTCACCGCCGGGAAGGCCCAAGTGGCCGAGGACCACAGGCGCGTCGGAGAAACCGAGGTGGTCGGCGCCGTCGACGGTCAGCCAGTGCCTCTCGCCGCTCAGGGCCGCCCAGGTGGTGTCCCAGGAGGTGTCCCCGCCGCCCGGCCGGTGGAACTCGTCGGTACCCAGCAGCAGGAACGGGCGTCCGCCGAGCCCGTCGGCGGGCAGCGTGTCCCAGAACGTACCGTCCATGTTCACTCCGGCGTCGATACGCCGGTCGGCGGCCATGGCGCTGACGGCGCTCGCGCCGCCGATCGAGTGGCCGGCCATGCCGATCCGTGCCCGGTCGATGGACGACGCGTACCGCCAGGCGGGCCGGGGGCCGGTGAGCCGGTCCAGGACGAAGCGGGTGTCGGCGGCGCGGACCCCGGTCACCAGGTGGCCCTCGGCCCAGTCGTTCTCCTCCATGAAGGCGCAGGCGACACAGGTCAGGGTGCGCCCACCCGGCACCGACGTACCGGACGACTCGTAGGCGTGGTCGAGCGAGGCGACGACGTAGCCGCGGGAGGCGAGGTCCACGGCGAGGCCGGTGAGGGTGAACCGCGGCATGCCGAAGCCGGGCGAGAGCACCACCAGCGGGTGCCGTCCCGCAGCGGGGCGCACGTCCACCGCGCTGTGCGTAAGGGCCCGCGCCACCTGCCGCACCGACACCGGGTCCTCGACCGGCACGCCCTCCAGCAACAGCCGGGCCTCCTCCCGGGTGGCGTACGGGGCGGGGCGGCCCGGCGTGTGCCGGGCCGCGGGGTAGTGCAGGGTGACCATGAGTTCCCGGCCGTCGGCCTCGGGCACCCAGGGGTCGACGCGGGAGCGGTCCACGAGGTGGAGGACGGAACTCCCCACCCCGTACGGCCCGGTGGGGGCCGGCAGCCGCATGCGCTCGGCAGGCCGGTCCGGGGTGGTCGTCGCGGCGCGGGGCGAGGCCGGCGAGGCGGTGGCGGTGGTGGCCGGTAACGCAACCGCGCAGGCGAGAAGGGCGGCGGCGGCCGCCCGGGTCAGCTTGTTCATGCCGGGCACGCTACGGTCCCGGCCCAGGACCCCGCGTCCTTCCACGGTCGCAACCGCCGTCGGGGCCGTACGTCCCGAGACGGATGCCGGTCTACCACCGGGCGGCCGGATGCGGTGCGTGCGCGTACCGGGCGGCCGGTTCGCTACGGCGGTCTCCCGCGCCGGGACGGTGAGCTTCCTCCCGTCCTCGGCGAGCGGCCGGGAGGGGAACCCCGGTGTGCCGCCTGCGGAAACCGCGGGCGACTCCCGGTGCGCGCGTGCAGGGCCGTACACGTGACGCGTGCCCGGCCCGTGCGCTGCCCGTACACGCCGACGGCTCCCGTCCTGCGAACAGGAGGGAGCCGTCGGCGTTGTGGGGTGTGTCTTCAGCGGGTCACGCGTGTCGGTGGGAGTGCCGGTTACCGGTGACGAGACGGTAGAGGGCGAGCAGGAGCGCGGAGCCGATGATCGCGGCGATCCAGGTGGAGAGGTCGAAGAACCCGTCGATGGAGTCGACGCCGAAGACCACCTTGCCGAGCCAGCCACCGAGCAGACCACCGGCGATGCCGATGAGCATGGTCACGATGATGCCGCCGGGGTCCTTGCCCGGCATCAGAGCCTTGGCGATGGCGCCGGCGAGCAGGCCGATGATGATCCACGCGATGATGCCCATGATGCGTCTCCGCTTCGTCGTGTAAAGGTTGTGTTAGCTCATCGTGTGCACCGATCTCGGCCGGGCAAACACCTCCTTCGAAATCGCCGTGGATCAGGAGCGGTTCGTTCGGGCGGCCGTCGCCGTGCTCGGGCAGCGCGCGGTCCGCGTGGCGTCGTGCGGACATGGATGTGCGGCGTGGGGGAAGGCGCGACGGCATGCAGGCAGAACAGGCGTATGCCACGACCCGCGGCCGGACCGGACCGGCGGCCGCAGCCCCACGGGGACGGACCGGGGGAAGGCACCGGCGCTCCGAGCGGCAGTGGGGCCACTGGCGCCGCAGGCTGCTCGCCTACCGCGGCATCGAACTGCTGGCGTCCCCCGCACCGGAGCGGGCGGACGAAGAGTGCCTGCTCCTGGTGCACATCCGCAGGGTGGTCGGGCGGGTGACCTACCGGGCCTGCGACGAGTGCGCCCAGGGCGTGATCACCCACGTGGTTCTCGACGAACCCTTCCGCGACAGCGGACTGGGCACCAGGGCACTGTCGCATCTGAAATCCCAGTACCCGGACATCACCTGGTGCACCACGCTCGACAAGCGTCTCACCCGCGATCTGCTGCGCCGGATGCGCATCCCCCGAACAACTGCCGCGGGCCCCTGCCCCCATGTCCGGACTGCTCTCGCCGCCCGGGCCTGACAGGCGTCCGAGACCTCCCTGCCGCACCGCCCGGGCCCCTCACCACCGGCGGGGAGCGACGCCGCCGGACTCCCTCCCGTACGACTGCGAGGCGGGCCGTGCGCTTGACGGCACGGCCCGCCTCCCGCACGGGGCGGAGAAGTCCTCGGTCCGTCAGCGTGCCTTGTCCAGCTTGTCGAGGGCCTTGGCGAGACCGTTGGCCCACAGCTGGTTGACGCGTGCCCGCTCGGTCGCGTTGGGGTAGCGGTTGGTGCAGGACGTGCCGGGTCCGCCGCCCGACATGAGCTCGCTGCACGGGCCGCTGTAGTGGTCCGGCAGCCCCAGCACGTGACCGGTCTCGTGCGCGGTGACACGGGTGGAGTCGTACTGCCGGTTCTGGGCGTAGTCGAGGAAGATGTAGCCGCTGCCGTGGCCGTTGGTGGAGGCGTACGAGCCGCGGGAGTCGTTGCCCTCGTAGTACGAGAAGTCGGCGCTCCCGGAGGTGGACTGGAGCTTGACGTTGCTCACGGAGCTGTTCCAGATCGAGGCGGAGCTCGATATCTGGGAGCGGAAGGTCGGCGCCTGGGAGGCGTTGTAGTAGACGGTCACCGACCGCAGGCCGGGATCGGCCGCCTGCTTCTTGGCGACGGAGGCGAGTACGGCCTCGAAGAACGCCTTGTTGTTCGCCGCCTCCTGGGCCGAACCGGTGTAGCCGGCGTGGAGGGGGGCGGTGGAGCCGGCGTGGAGGGGAGCGGTGGACCCGGCGGGCTGGGCGCTCGCGGGGATCGCGCTGCCCAGGGCCGCGAGCGTCACGCCCAAGCCGAGTGCCAGCAGTCTCCTGGAGGTCTTCGCGGACGTGCGAGACGTACGGGGGGACGTCATGTGGGGGGCTCCTACTCGTTCATGTGGGGTGGTGAACGATCGGTCGACCCGAGTGTGGGGCCGGAGGGTGCCCGAACGGATGATGGCAACTGGCGATAGCTTCCGGCTATCGGGCCGACTCGTGCCGTTACGTTGGCGTTTGAACATCTGGCGCCTCACCGGGCCCAGCCCTTACGCTCCGCGCATGGAGCTCGAGGTGAGGCACTTACGCGTGCTGTGCACCATCGCCGACGCCGGCAGTCTTCACCGGGCGGCTCGTGAACTGGGCATGGCCCAGCCCTCGTTGAGCACCCAGCTGCGCCGCATCGAGCAACTGCTGGGCGGCAGGCTCTTCACCCGCGACTGTACGGGCAGCCACCTCACCCCCCTGGGGCACGTCGTGGTGAGCCGCGCACGACCGCTGGTCGCCGAACTCTCCGCGATCGTGACCGAGACCCGGGCCGCGGCCGCCCGCGCGGCAGGCGGTCCCCGGCTGCGCATCGGCGCCACGGCCAGCCGGGCGCTCCCGGGCTGGCTCAGCCGGCTGCGCGCCCGCATGCCCGCGGTCAAGCCCACCCTGCAGATGGACGTGTCCGCGAACGCCCTGCTGCGGCAGGTGGCCGAAGGCGGGCTCGACCTGGCATTCGTGCACGAGGTCGAGGGCAGTCCGCTGCGCGTCCCGAACGGGCTGTGTCTGCGGGTCCTGGTGGAGCGCGAACCCCAGTTCGTCACCATGGCCGCCGGCCACCCCGCGGCGGCGCGGCGCGAGGTGCGTCTCGCGGACCTCGCGCACGACCGCTGGATGGTGGACGCCACGGTCGACGGTGAGTGGGACGGGGTGTGCCGAGTACTGCGCGCGGAAGGGATCGAGCCCGATCTTCTGCACGGCGACTACCTCACCGCCTACTTCCTGGCAGCCGTCGGTGAGGTCGTCACGGTCAGCCAGCCGACCGCGCTCCCGCCCCGCTCCGACCTGGTCGTCCGGCCCCTCCACGGCGACCCGATAGGAGTGCGGCTGCTGCTCGCGGCCCGAACGGCGGACGAACTCGACACGGTGTTCGACGAGTTGGAGAAGGCCTACGAGGAAGTGGCCCGTCAGGCGCCGGCCTACCAGGACTGGCTGACGCGCGGTGCTGCCGGGCGGCCCGCGCACACACTCCGTGCGGTGAGCGCCTGAGGAGCGAGGACGTCACCGGTGACGCGGCAGGAAGCCGGACGGAAATTGCCGGTCACGTGACTTCCGGTGCCGACGGTCGTCGGTCCGGTCGGGGAGAGCGGCAGCCGAGGCCGTGGAGCGTGTCGCACGAACCGTGTTCGCCGAGGGAGCCGTTGCCGCCGGAGCCGGGGAGGGGAGTGGAGGGGGGTGAGGGCCGTCTTCCGGTGCTGGACCGGCAGGCGTGGTGCGGGATCGTGTTCGTGCTGCGCCAAGGCTGCTCGACCCTCGCCGGATTCGAGGGCCGCGAGCTGCCGGGAGGCCCTTCCTTCATGCACCCGCGGACTTCGACTCGCCCGAACCGGCGCCCCGTTCGGCCCCGTTCGACTCCACGAGCGGACAGCGAACAACCGGTCAGCGAACAACGGGTCAGGAACGGGGCCCCAGCACCTCGAGGGCGCCGGTCTCGGTGTCGTAGCTGCGCAGGGTGGTGAGGCGGGCCGGCAGAGGCGGCGCCGGCAGCAGTTCGGGGAGCCGCCGGTCGGTGAAGGCACCGGCGCGCCGGGTCCGGCCGAGGGTGATGTGCGGGCTCCAGCGAGCGGGTGCGTGAAAGGGGTTGAGGGTCTCGGGCGGGCTGTCCGAGGCCACCGCCTCCCACACCCGGCGGTGCAGGCCGGCCAGCGCGGAGTCGAGGTCCAGCGCCCAGGCCAGCACCGAGGTGGGCCGTTCGAAACGGACCACGCCGGTGAAGCGCACCGGCAGCGGCAGGGCGGCGGCCACCTCGGCGAGCTCCCAGCGGATCGGGGCGGTCAGTTCCGGGCAGGCGGCCAGGGTGAGGTGCGGACTGTTGGTCGGTGAGCGATGGCGCGCCTGACTGGGCAGCCCCGCGTCCGCCAGCCGCCGCCAGGCCTCCCGGACCGCCAGTTCCGCAGCCTCGTCCAACAGGAGCTCGACCGTGCGCATCGCCGCAGCCTACCGGTGACCGCCCGTGGTCGCGCAGCCGGCCGGGCCGCCGGGCCGGGGTTCCGGAGCCCGCGGTCGGCCCCCTCGACGGTGGTGTCACCGCACGGTCACCGGACGGAGGAGGCGCTCGGCGACGACTGCGCACCGCGCGGCTGCTTCGCTGCTTCCCGGCCTGACCGGCGGTGTCCTGACCGGGGACCCTGCCCGAGGACCTGGCGGTCACCGAGGACCTGGCGGTCACCGACGAGCCGGGCCGGCTCCCGACAACCACACACGCCTGGTCGCCGTGCTCCTCGACGGCGATCAGACGGCCGAAGGCGCCGTCCCGGCCACCATACGGGCGAACTCCCGTCCATCGACGGTACGTTGATCCGTCCTCGGGGTGGCCGTCCGCCCGGTGGCCACGGCCCGCCGCCGCGCTGGCCGTGGTCGTCGGCCACCAGCCTGAGCGGCGAGGACGTCGACGTGCGTCGGCAGGCGTTCCCGCGGTGCTTCGGGCCGGAACACACCTTCCGCCTGATGGAACGGGCCCTGAGGTGGACCCGGCCGAAGTCCACGCCCCGAGGCCGGAGACCGCTGGACGTGGCTCGCGGCCGCCGCCCGCACCCGGCTCCGGCTCGCCCGGGAAGCCGTGGCGGATCTCCGCCGTGCCCGGGGAGAAGCCGGCCGGGCCCGCACGGCTCACCCCGGTCCGCGTCCGCCGGGGGTTCCGGAACGTCGGCCCGCGCTTCGCCTGTGCGGACCGTGCACCGAGAACCTCGACACCCCTGCCCGGAAGAGCGTTTGACTCCAAGAACCGCCGCCCCCGCGGCCTGCTGCGGCGCCGGGAGGACGACCGGGCGACCCGAGACCGTCATCGAGCGCGACAGCCTCGGAGGCCGAGGGACAGGCCTACAGCTGAAGGGTGGTGCCGGGCTTGAGCCGGGTGACGGCGGTGCCGGTCAGGCCGTTCTCGCCGAGGAGGTCGGCGGTGGACCGCTGGCCGAAATCGCTGAGCATGAGTTCGTGGATCTGGATGATGCGCTCGGGCTTGACGGCCCGCACGTAGTCGGCGGCTTCGCCGAGCTTGGTCCACGGGCCGCTGGTCGGGAGCAGCAGGGTGTGCACGGGGGCATCGGGGGCGAAGTAGGCGTCGCCGGGGTGGTAGAGGGCTCCGTCGTCGAGGAGGTAGCCGACGTTGTCGGGACAGGGGATATCGGCGTGGACCAGCGCGTGGCGCCGGCCGTGGACGGTGACGGCGAGGGAGCCGACAGCGAAGGCGTCGCCCGCGGCGACGGTGTGGACACGGGCGTCCTGGCTGCCCAGGGCGGCGGTGACGGCTGCCGTGCCGTAGACCTGCAGCTCGTGCCGGGCCGCCAGAGCCCCGGCGACCAGGGCCTCGTCGAAGTGGTCGAAGTGCTCGTGAGTGATCAGGACGGCCTGGGCCCGGCTGACGGCTTCCGCCGCGTCCGGGGTGAAGGTGCCGGGGTCGATGACCACGCGTGTGCCGTCCTTCTCGACGGTGACGCAGGCATGGGCGTGCTTGGTGAGCTTCACGGCGGTTCCTCCAGATCGCAATTTCTCCACCCAGACTGTACACCTTGGTTGTATATATTTTCCTGCCCGACTTCCGTACGACCCCCTCGACGCCCCGGGGATCCTGGGGTTCCCGGCGCGGGTGTGCTGTCGGGGCTGCTGATGCTCGGCAGGAGCGGTCGCGACCGGCCGTAACCATGCAACCGAGGTGTACAGCTTGGTTGAGGGGTAGGTTTGCTCCATGGACGAGACGCAGCTGGCCGAAGAGCTCCGCGCGACCGTGGGACAGCTCGTTCGAGCCGTGCGCGCCATCGACGAGATGACTCCCGGCGAATCCGCCGTCCTGGGCTACCTCGATCGCGGCGGCCCGATGACCACGGCGGACGTCGCGCACGAGCGGGGGGTCAGCCATCAGTCGGCTTCCAAGGCGGTGAAGGAACTCCTTCGGCAAGGTCTTGTCCGCGCCGAGGCGCACCCCAGCGACGGACGCAAGAATCTCCTGCACCTCACGCCGGCGGGAAGCGACCGCTTGAACGAGGAACGCCGAAGGCGTGCGGCACTGCTCGGCACGGCCATCGCCGATGTCCTCGGCGCGGAGGAGCGCCAGGCACTGGCAACGGCCCTGCCCCTCCTGTCCCGCCTGACCGCGCACCTGCGGACCCGTTGACGGGCGCACCCCACCGCCGCCCGGCCCGCGGCCACGAGACCCTGCCCGTCCGCTCCGAAGCCATGACCCACCTTGCCGTGACCGGCCGCCTGGCCCGCCTCACCAGCGACAACGTCATCTTCCGGCGCGACCCGTTCCGACGCATCGGAAGCGCGGGACACCCGTCCGGCCCAGCCGTGATGGCAGAGCGGTTCGGGTTCGGTGAGGGTGGGATGTGCTCGACGTCCCTGTCGGCCCGTCCCGTTCTCCCTCCTGAAGGAGCGCCGTCATGTCGGAACGCAATACCGCCATCCGCAGCCTGCACGATCTCGGTCTGGCAGCCTGGTTCGGCGGCTCGCTGATGGGCGCGGTCGGACTCAACGGCGCGGCCAGGGACGAAGGCGGAACGGAGGCGGCCAGGGACCGGATCTCCTCGTCGGGGTGGGCGAAGTGGGTGCCGGTCAACGCCGCCGCGATCGGCGCGCACCTGTTCGGCGGTGGCGGGCTGCTCGCCGTGAACGCCCATCGTGTCGCCACTCAGCAGGGCGTGGCCGCCTCCACCATGGCCAAGACGGTCGTCACCGGCGCGGCCCTGGCCGCCACCGCCTACGCCCGCGTCCTCGGCAAGAAGATCGAACTTGCCTCGTCCTCCGCCCCCGAGGACATCGAGAAGGCGGAGAAGCACCCCATCGACCTGAACAGGGCACGGCGGCAACTGGCCGGCGCGCAGTGGGCGGTTCCGGCTCTCACCGGCTGCCTGGTGGTGCTCAACGCCCTGCACGGCGAACAGCAGCGCCCGACCGAGCAGATCCCCGGCATGTGGGAGCGGGCGCGTTCCGCGACCCACCTCATGTCGTAAGGACTCGCGAAACCCCGTCGGCCGGCCCTGTGGACCTGACGAACTCCTGCACGGTGGGCAGCGAGGCGTCGGGGACGTCGGGGGGTGTCGGGGACGTCGGTGGGGCTCGGCGTTCACGTCTGTCGTGCCGACGTCAGGCCGGGGCCTGCTGAGGAGGCAGCAGGCCGGTGATGGCCTGGACGGTGTCGCTCACGTGCTCGCCGGTTCTTCCGGGCGGCGATGCCGTGCTCGCCGCGGACGCGCCGTGACGAGCGGACTTTGCGCTGCCGCTCGTACCTCTCCTCGTACCGGTCGGGACGTCGTTCTTGAACGTGCGGGGCGGCCCGTGCCCGCCACCTGCGGGCTCGGGCCTTCCTGGTCTTCCTGGCCTTCCTGGCCTTCCTGGAGGACTGCCTGCCCCCGGTCCCGGAGGCCGACCGTGGAAGCGGCCGGCGACCGTCGCCCCGGGCGTGCCCGCCCCCGGGCTCCGGCAGTCGACCGCGCCAGGTGACTTCAGCCGTCGAGGACCACCACGTCCAGCTCCCGCAGCCGTCCGGGCTCGGCCACCAGGTCGATCGCGGTGATCCGCTCGTCCTCGAGGGTGAAGCGGAACACCACGATCGGCCGCACCTTCGACTGCCACACCGCTCCCACCGACCCGTCGACCAGCGCGATCCGGGCCGCTTCGGCACCGCCGGAGAACACACTCGCCACGTCCCGGGCGCCCTGGGTGAGCGGAGCCGCACCGATGCGCACCGCCGTGTCGTCGGCCCGCATGGCGGCATCGGGGGCCAGCAGCGTCAGCAGCCGCTCGAACTCGCCGTTGCGGGCGGCGGTCAGGAACGCGTCCACGATCTTGTGCTGGCGCCGCAGGTCCGGCAGCGGAGAGGCGCCGTGCACCCGCCGCCGCGCCCGGCTGGCCAGCTGACGGGTGGCCGCCGGACTGCGCCCGATGATCGGGGCGATGTCGGTGAACGGTACGGCGAACGTGTCGTGCAGGACGAACGCGAGCCGCTCGTCCGGATCGAGCGTGTCCAGCACCACCATCAGCGCCAGACCGACCGAGTCCGCCAGCATGGCCGCCTGCTCCGGGTCCGCCGCGTCCTGCGAACGCGGCCCGGCCGAGGAGTCGGCGTGCTCCTCGAAGAACTTCTCCCGCCGGCTGCGGGCCCGCAGGATGTCCAGACAGACCCGGCCCACCACCGTGGTGAGCCAGCCGTCGAGGTTCTCCACGGCGTCGGTGTCACTGCGGTGCAGCCGGATCCACGCCTCCTGCACCGCGTCCTCGGCCTCGTCGGTCGAACCGAGCATGCGGTGCGCCACGGCGTGCAGCCGCGGACGCTTCTCCTCGAACGCGCGTGCCAGGCGTTCGTTCTCCTGCATGACCACCGTCGTCCCCTTCGATCTCGGTCGGTGCGTGGCCCGCGCCTGTCACCTCTTCGTGCCGCCGGCCGTCACAGCAGTGACGAACGGGAGCATCCGCATGTGACGGGACGCGGTCGCGGTCGCAGGCCGTGACAGGGCGCCGCGCCCTGCCGCGCGCTCTCCCGGATTCCGTTCGGAGCCCCGGGGCCCCCGGGAGCAGGCTTCCCGGCCCCTTCGCGAGCACCCATGGCGACCTTACGGCCGAGGGAAGCCCCCCGCAGCGACGACCCGAACGCACAGGCCGGGTTCCCGACCCGCTGCGCCACGCCGGTCAGCGGCCGCCGCCCGGGGTGGGCCGTCCTGCGCCGCCGGCGCGCGCATCCGGCGCCCCGGCCACCCCGACGACGAGGTGCCGTCGCCGACCGAGCACATCCCCCGCAGACCGTTCCCCACAGAACACCCGCGTCGACGCCGGTGTCCGGCCGCCGTGCCGGACGGACAGGCCGCCGCGCCGGATCCCCCGCGGCGCGGAGCCCCTCCACCCCGTGCCGGCCCGATCGGCGCCCCCGCCGGCCAGCCGCTGTCACACTCGCCCGCCCCCGTTCGTCATAGCAGTGACGCCGTCGGCCGGCGGCGTCGGACACCGATCGACGAATCGATGAATCGATGAATCAACGAGAGGAACGACTATGGAAGCGCGCCTGCAGAACCCGGCGATGATCCTTGAGGCCACACAGCCCATTCAGGAGATGTACAAGGCCGTCTATTCCGGCGGCGTCTCCAAGACGACCCTCGACCTGGTCCACCTGCGCGCGAGCCAGATCAACGGCTGCAGCTCCTGCGTGGACTCCGGTGCCCGCGACGCCCGCAAGGCCGGCGAGAGCGAGGAGCGCCTGTTCGCCGTCGCCGCCTGGCGCGAGACGTCCTGCTTCACCGACGCCGAGCGCGCCGCGCTGGAGCTCGCCGAGGCCGCCACCCGGCTGTCGGACCGCAGCGACCCGGTGCCGGACGACGTCTGGGAGCGCGCCGCCGCCCACTACGACGACAAGGGCCTGGCCGCGCTGACCCTGATGGTCGCCCTGACCAACCTCTTCAACCGGCTCAACGTCACCACCAGGCAGATCGCCGGAGCCTGGGGCTGACCGGCCCGCACCGCCGTCAGGCCCGGCCCACCACGCGGTGGGCCGGGCCTGACGCGTGGTGGGCCCGTGGTGGACCTGCTCACCGTCCACCAGGCCTCCCGCCTCCTGGCCCCCGCCACCCACCTGGCCCCCGCCACCCACCTGGCCCCCGCCACCCACCTGGCCGCCCGGCTCACCGCCGCCCGGCTCACCGCCTTCGACGCCGGCCGGCACCGGCGCCCTCGCCGAAAGGGCCCGGCTACCCGCCCGCCACCCCCCGCTCCTCCAGCGCTTTGCGCAGGGCCCGCACGGCATAGAAGGCGCGGCTCTTGACGGTGCCGGGCGGGATACCGAGGTGCCCGGCCGCCTGGGCCACGCTGCACTCCAGGTAGTACATGAGCCGGATGACGGTCCGCTGCTGCTCGTTCAGCTCCCGCAGTGCTTCCAGCACCACATGGGAGGTCAGGGCGGAGTCCGTGCCGTCGCAGGAGGCGTCCAGGTCCTCCACCGGCATCAGCTCCAACGGCCTGGTCCGCCGGGCCCGGTGGTGGTCGACGACCAGGTTCCTCGCCACGGTGAACAACCACGGCCGCAGGTGTTCGCCGCGGGTGCCCAGGAACTCGGCGTGCTTCCAGGCACGGGTGGCCGTCTCCTGGAGGATGTCCTCCGCCTTGTGCCAGTCACCGTCCAGCAGCCGCGCCGCGTACCGGACGAGCAAGGGCCCGTACCGCTCGTAGACGTTCCGGAGGAAGGCGTCGCAGTCGGCGTCCGACGCGGCGTGCCGGGCATGCGTCCCGGCTGGAGCGAGGGCGACGGCCCCCGCCACCAAGGTCCCGTTCATGGGTGGTGCTCGATCCTGTTCAAGTGTTCCGTGACCTGCCTCCCGCACGGGCGGGAGCGGGCCAACACTCTCCGGATCGCCTTGGCCGAACCTTGTCGTCTTCTTGTCGCGCCGCCCGGACACCTCACACCGGCGTGGCGACCGGGGCGCCTCCTCCACCTCCCCGGAGGTGGCACACGGGCTGCGAACGCGCCGAGGGCCCGCACGGTTCACCGCGGATCACTCCGGAAAACTTCCGCGATCCGTGAACCGATCGCCGTCCGGCACCGTTCCTCGCGGTGAGTGCTCCGCCTCGTACACGGGGCACGTCCACGCGGCCGGTCCGACCCCCTGACGACCGGACGCGGAACCCGGGTCGCCGCCCCCTTCGGGCGGCGACCCGGGCCTTTCGGGTGGCGACCACCGGGCCCCGTCGAACCGACCGGACGCGCACGCGTCAGGTCGACGGAGCCGGACGGCACCCCTCGTCCCGTCGTCTCCGCGCCTCGGCGCGCGGCGGCCGGCCCCGGGCCGGGCCGCCCACCCGTTTCACCTCCTGCGCCACCGGCCGTCCCTGTCGCACGCACAGCGAAGGGGGACGGCCGGGCGTCAACGGTGCTGCTCCGCAGTACCGCACCACCACGGAAGGAAAGCCCCACCATGAAGCGCCCCCTCGCACGCGTCGCGCTCGTCCTGACGGCGGGAGCCACGACGGCTCTGCTGCCCGCCCTCCCGGCCGCCGCGACCAATCAGACCGGCTGCGGCGACCGGACCGACTTCGTCAAGGTCTGGTACGACGGCGGCCGGCGGACCGCGTGCTACGCCAACGCGGGTGTCATCGCCCCCCAGCTCCCCGACGTCTACAGGGTCACGTCCGGCAACAACGACATCGAGATGATCCTGGGCGACCAGGTGAAGACCATGCCCAAGTGGTCGAGCATCCGCGAGGTCGAGGGCCGGACGCTGTACATCCTCCAGATCCGCTGACCCGCCACGTCCCCTGACGCCGGCCGCACCACGCGGCCCGGCCCTCCCCGCGAGACGGCACGACGGCCGGGTCCCCCGGACCGTCCGCGACGACGGCACACGCCGCCCTGTCCGGTGACGCCCCGTCCGTTGCGCCGCCCCCACCCGAACAGCACCACCATCCGAAGGACGTCCATCATGCGCTTCACCCGCCTGCCCCGCCCGAGCCGCAGGCTCGCCCTGCTCGGCGTCACCGCGGCCGTCGGCCTGTCCGTCACGGCCGTCACCCTTCCCGGTGCGGCCGGTGCCACCCCCCGCCACCAGCAGTGGCCGACGATCGTGCTGGAGCACGGCGCGTTCGCCGACTCCTCAAGCTGGGACGGGGTCGTGGAGCGCCTGCAGCGCGCCGGCTACCCGGTGGTGGCCGCGGCCAACCCGCTGCGCGGTCCGGCCACCGATGCCGCCTACCTGCGCAGCGTCGTGGAGAACGTCGACGGGCCGGTGGTCCTGGTGGGCCACTCCTACGGCGGCACCGTCATCAGCCAGGCCGCCGCAGGCCTGGAGGACAAGGTCAAGGCGCTGGTCTACATCGCGGCGTTCCTCCCCGACGCGGGGGAGAGTGCGCTGGGCCTGACGAACAAGTTCCCCGGCAGCACCCTCGGCCGGGCGGTCGAGTCGGTGAACTACACCCTGCCCGACGGCAGCCGGGGCGCCGACGTCCACATCAAGGCGGACGCCTTCCGCCGGCAGTTCGCCGCGGACGTCCCCGCGGACAAGGCGCGGCTGATGGCCGCCGGACAGCGTCCCATCGCCGCCGCCGCGCTGGAGGAGCCCTCCACCCGGGCCGCCTGGAAGACGATCCCCTCCTGGTCGCTGGTCACCACCGAGGACCTCAACATCCCCGTGGCCGCCCAGCGCTTCATGTCACAGCGGGCCCACGCCCGCACCACCACGGTCGACGCCTCCCACGCGGTGTCCGTCTCCCGGCCCGAGGCCGTCACCCGCATCGTCGAGCAGGCGGCCCGCACGGTCCGCTGACCGGCACCACGCCCCATCCGCGCACACCTCCCGCATCGTCCCCCTTCACGAAAGGCAGCAACCACCATGGCGTTCATCACCGTCGGCCAGGAGAACTCCACCCCGATCGAGCTGTACTACGAGGACCACGGCAGCGGGCAGCCGGTCGTGCTCATCCACGGCTACCCGCTGGACGGTCACTCCTGGGAGAAGCAGGCCGCCGCCCTGCTGAGGGCCGGCTACCGCGTCATCACCTACGACCGGCGCGGTTTCGGCCGCTCCGGCCGGCCCACCACCGGCTACGACTACGACACCTTCACCGCCGATCTGCACACCCTCCTGGAGACCCTGGACCTGCGCGACGCGGTCCTGGTCGGGTTCTCCATGGGCACCGGCGAAGTCGGCCGCTACCTGGGCACCCACGGCTCCGCCCGCATCGCCAAAGCCGCCTTCCTCGCCTCCCTGGAACCCTTCCTCCTCAAGACCGACGACAACCCCGACGGCGTCGACGGCAGCGTCTTCGAGGGCATCGAGCAGGCCGTCACCGCCGACCGCTACGCCTACTTCACCGCGTTCTACCAGGACTTCTACAACCTGGACGAGAACCTCGGCACCCGCATCGGCGAGGAGGCCGTCCGCAACAGCTTCAACGTCGCCGCCGGCGCCTCCTGGTACGCCTCCCTGGCCTGCGTGGCGACCTGGACCACCGACTTCCGCGCCGACCTTCCCAGGATCGACGTACCCGCGCTGATCCTGCACGGCACCGCCGACCGCATCCTGCCGATCGAGGCCACCGCCGAGCCGTTCCGCCGGGCACTCCCGCACGCCGAGTACGTCGTCGTCGAAGGCGCCCCGCACGGCCTGCTGTGGACCCACGCCCAGGAGGTCACCGACGCCCTGCTCGCCTTCCTGGCCAAGTGACCGGCGGCGGCCGGCCGCCCGCCGCCGGGGACGGATGCGGCGGGCCCGGCGGCGGCCCTCGCCCGGGCCCCTCCGGGGAGGACGCGGCCGGCCGCCGGACGGGCCCGCCGGTGCCGCCCGGCACGCACGCCGGGGACGAGGAGAGGACGGGGACGGCCGCCGGCGGACCCGCCCGGCGGCAATTGTCGGACACGCCCTAACCCCGCGCCGAGGGACGGAGCCCCTGAGCGGGATCACCACTCGTCGGGACCGGGACCCGATGGCTGCCGACGACCCGCTCCGGCACGACGGGGACGGGGTCCGCCTCGGCGTCCAGGGCGGCGAGCCGGTCCCGGACCTGCTGGGCGCTGGGCGACAACGCCCGCTGTTCGGCGTCGGCGAGCGCGCGGACCCAGTGCACGCGGGCGGCCTCCCGGTCACCCATGGCCAGGAGGGTGTCGCCCAGCCGCGTCAGCACGCCGACGGCGTTCCGGTGGTCCCCCAGCTCCCCGAACGCCTCCAGCGCCCGCCGGTAGGTGGCCACCGACTCCTCGTACCGGCCGAGCCGGCGGAGGGCGTAGCCCAGGCAGTCCCAGCTCTGGGCCCGCTGCCACGGGGCGTCCAGAACCTCGAACATGGCGAGGGCCTCCTCGCTGTACACGAGGCTCTTCTCGAGCTGCCCCAGGTTGGAGTGGAACCAGGCGAGCTCGTTGAGGCATTCGGCCGTCCACAGTTCGTCGCCCGCCACCCGGGACAGCGCGAGCCCCCGCTCGGAGAACGCCACGGCCTCCGGGATCCGGCCGAAGAGGTACAGCGCACACGCCGTGCCGTAGTGGGCACGGGCCTGCTCGGCGGCCACGTCGAGTTCCTCGAAGATCGCGGTGGCGTCCCGCAGGTGGCGCAGGGCCTGTTCCTGGTGGCCGAGGTAGCCGTGGATGCTGCCGAGGTGGCGCAGGCAGCGGCCTTCCTCGAGGCGGTCGCCCCGGCGCCGGGCCACGTCCAGGGCGGGAGTCAGCGCGGTGACGGCCTCCGGCCAGTATTCCTGGCGGTTCAGGTACTCCTGCAGCGACCAGGCCAGCCCGGTGACGTGACGGTCCAGGCCCTGGCTGACGGCGGTGTGCAGCAGGGCGGCCAGGACCCGGTGTTCGGCGCTGAACCACCGGTTCGCCTCCTCCACGCCGGTGAGTGTTTCCGGGACGACGCCCGCACGGGGGGAGCCGAGGTCGAGCTCGGGCGAGGAGGCCTGCTTGAGCAGCAGGTTGGCCCCGTGGGCCGTGAACATGCAGTGGTCCATGAGCCGGAGGGTGGCCGCCCGGCGCTCACCGGCGTCGTCGTGGGTGTGGGTGAGTTCACCGGCGTAGACGCGCAGCAGGTCGTGCAGGGCGAACCGGCCGGGCCGGGGCTGTTCGACGAGGCAGGAACGGGTCAGCCGGTCCAGCAGCAGGCGTGTCCGGGGCAGGGGGAGCCCGGCGAGGCCGGCGGCGGCCGCGGCGGTGACGTGGGGTCCGGGGTGGAGGGCGAGGAGGCGGAAGAGGCGGGCGGTGGGCTCGTCCAGGGAACGGTAGGACCAGGAGAACACCGCCCGCACGTCGGTGGCGGTGTCGAAGCCGGTGAACGCGTCCAGGCCGCCGTGGGCCTCGCGCAGGTCGTCGGCGATGGCGTGGAGCGGGAAGGCGGGGTCGAGTTCGGCGCGGGCGGCGACCACGGCGAGGGCCAGGGGCAGCCGCCCGCACAGGCGGACGATGTCCGCCGCGGCGGCGGGTTCGGCGGCCAGGCGCCGCGCTCCCAGTCGTCGCTCCAGTGCCTGGTGGGCCTCGGCGGGGGAGGGCAGGGGGAGGGTGAGGGGCTTGGCCCCGTCGGTCGCGATCAGACCGGCGAGCCGGTTGCGGCTGGTGATCAGGGTGAGGCAGTCGGTTCCCGCGGGCAGCAGGGGGCGTACCTGCTGCTCGTCGCGGGCGTTGTCCAGGACGAGCAGGACGCGTCGGCCGGCCAGGAGACTGCGGAACAGCGTGCCGCGGTCGGTGGTGCCCTCGGGGATGCGCTGGGCGGGGACGCCGAGAGCGGTGAGGAAGCCGTGCAGGGCGTCGCCGGGTTCCACGGCGGGCGCGTGCGGATGGAACCCGCACAGATTCACGAAGAGCTGTCCGTCGGGAAAGGAGGAGGCGATCCGGTGGGCGTGGTGGACGGCGAAGGTGGTCTTGCCCACACCGGGGGCGCCGCCGATGACGACGACGGGGGCACCGGCCGGCCCCGGCCGCCCGGGCGCACCGCTCACGGCGGACAGCCACGCGCTCTCGGTCGTCCGCCCGGCGAACACCGGCAGATCACCCGGCAGTTGCCTCGGGCGCGCCACCCGTGGCGCCTCGCTTCCACCGGCGCCCCCGACCGGGTCACCGCTCGCCCCGGACCCGTCCGCCGAACCGGCGGACGCCCCGGCGCTCGCACCGGACGGCGTCGCGTCGGAGACCGGCGCGCGCGACACGCCACCGTGGGCCGCGGCGCCGGACCGCGCGCCGGGGGCCGCGGTCTCGTCCTGCCCTTCCCGCGCCCCGCATCCTGCCGATCGGCTCGGACCACGGCTGCCCGCCGTACCGGTCGTGTCTGCCGCACCTGTCGCGTCTGCCGCTCTTGCCGTACCGGTCGCGCCTGCCGTGTCCGCCGTACCGATCACGGCGGCCGTGCCGGCCGTCGGGCCCGCCGCTCCCGCCGTGCCCGGCGGGGACAGCGGCGGCAGGTCGTGGCGCAGGATGCCGTCGTGCAGGGCGCGCAGCGCCGGGCTGGGATCGAGGCCGAGTTCGTCGGCGAGGTGCCGGCGCAGATCCGCGTAGCGCCGCAGCGCCTCGGGGTGCCGGCCGGCCAGGTACAGGGCGCGCAGCAGCAGGGCCCAGCCGGTCTCCCGCAGCGGGTGGCGCACCGTCAGTTCCTGTGCCGCCGCCAGGGCTTGCGGTACCCGTCCGCTCAGGAGCAGGGCGGTGGCGCGGACCTCCCGGGTGGTCTGCCGCAGTTCCTCCAGGCGTGCGGCTTCGGGAGCGGCGAACAGGTGATGCGCGGCGTCGGCGAGCGCGGCACCGCGCCACATCTCCAGCGCCCGGCCCGCCTCCCGCGCCCCCTCCGCGGGCCGCCCCTGGCCCAGCAGCCGGTGCGTCAGGGCCACGGCCCGCTCGAAGCGCACGGTGTCCCGGCACTCGGACGGGACGCGCAGGGCGTAGCCGCCGGGCCTGGTGACCAACACCTCGAACGTCCCCCGCCCGCGCAGGTGCTGGGGCTCCAGGACCGCGCGGACCTTGCTGACGTGGGCGTGCAGGGAGGCCGTCGCCCCGCCCGGTGCGCGCCCCGGCTGCTGCGGCCACAGCTCCTCGCACAGCGTCTCGGCGGCGACCGTACGACCGTCGGCGAGCAGCAGCCGGATCACCAGCAGCCGCTGCCTGCGCCGCCCCGGATCCAGCACCGCGCCCGCCCGCCGCACCACCAGCGGACCCAACAACTCGAAGTCGAACTCGTCTCTCACAACCGTCACCGTTCTCCCCGCGTCCCGCACAATTGTCCTGACCACCCGCATCCGCAACCACGCGGCCCGCCCGCACGCGCACACCCGGCTCCGGCCGCGGTCCACCGGGCTGCCCGGGCGTCCCGCCCACGGGCGGGGCGGTGAACGCCGGGCACCGCACCGCCCGCAGATCCGCGCGCCCCCGGGCCGGCCGGGACGAGCCCGCACGGCCCGGCCCACCCCCGGCCCACCCCCGGCCCGCGGCATGGCCCCGGCCGAGCACCCGCCGGCGAGGCGGCCGCCGCGCCGCACGTCGGCGCCGGGTCAGCGCCCGACGTCGAACGTGGCGGCGCGCGGGAGGAACGAACGGGAGGCGAAGCACGGAACCGAGCGCCGGAACCGCCGGTGGAGCCGGTGGCCGGCCGCCTTCCCGATGTGGTCGAGACTACGGCCGGGGCACGGCGTGTTCCTCGGGCGGCCGGATGATTGCCGCGTCCCACCACAGATGGAGAACGCCTGCGGGTGTCCACCGGCCGGGCCCCGCCGCCTGTGCACCCCGGGTAAGAGAACGGAATCCGCCTCCAGCCGGAGCCGGGCCACCCACCTGCGCCCGTAGCCTTGTCCCGGCAGCGAGGCGAACCGGCGGCCGGCCGGTCCCGGTCCCGGTCCCGGCTCCGTTCTGCTGACCTGCGCAAGCGCACCCTCGTGTGAGGGGGAACGGCAACGGCCCTCTCGCGCAGCCGAGACGAGGGCCCCGGCGGCCCGAAACCATCCGGCACCCGCCCTCCCCGCGTCCCCACCACGATTACTGCACCCACCACGCCCGCCACGATCACTGCACCCACTGCACCCACCGCACTCGCCGCGATCCAGGAGACCTCCCCGCCGTGACCGATTCCCGCCGATCCCTGACCCGTCTGCTGCGCCGCACCTTCGGCAACGCCTTCGCCCTGGTCTACCTCGCGCTCTGCGCCGCGCTGTTCGTGTGGGCGGTCCTGGTGAGCGTCACGGACGACTCGGGGGAGTCCATGGCGATCGTCTTCCCGCTGCTCGCCACCGCTCCGACCAGCTTCGTGCTGTTCCTCCTGCCGGGGGGCCTGGCGACGGTCGTGGCCGTCGTCGTCCTCGGGGCGCTGGTCAACGCCGCGGTCATCGGCTGGTGCGCCCGCGTACTGCGGCGCGGCGTCCCTTCGGACCCGGCGTCCTGAGTCCCGGCGGACCGGCATGAACCAAGCCGCCCCTCACCCCGTTGAGTGAGCGAGCGAACGCCGTCCACAGTAGGGAATGCCATGGTCACCGTCGAAGGAACGAGTACGGCCCGGTTCGAACCGGTCCGAGCGGCACTGGAAGCGAACCTCGCGTCCGGTGAGGAACTGGGGGCGTCGATCGCCGTCGACGTCGACGGCGTCATGGAGGTGGACCTCTGGGGCGGGCACGCCGACGAGGCACGCGCCGTTGCGTGGCACCGGGACACCGCGGTCGGCCTGTGGTCGACCACCAAGACCCTCAGCAGCCTGGCGGCCCTCGTCCTCGTCGACCGCGGAGCGCTGGACCTCCACCACCCGGTCGCCCACTACTGGCCCGAGTTCGCCGCCCGGGGCAAGCAGGACATCGAGGTGCGGCACGTCCTGGCCCACACCTCGGGGCTCTCCGGCTGGCAGCGGCCCTTCACCATGGACGACCTGTACGACTGGCCGACGGCGAGCGCCCGGCTGGCCCGACAGGAGCCCTGGTGGGAGCCGGGGAGCGCCTCGGGCTACCACATGCAGACCCAGGGACAGCTCGTGGGCGAACTCGTCCGGAGGGTCAGCGGCCGCACCCTGACGGAGTTCGTCGACACCGAGATCGCGCGGCCTCTGGACGCCGACGTCCAGATCGGCGCCCGGGAAGCCGACTGGCCGCGCATCGCCGCGCTGGTGCCGCCCCCGCAGCCGCCCGCACTGCCGGCCGGCCTCGATGCCGAGGCGGTCTTCACCAGGACGCTGCTGGGCAGCCCCGCCCGCGACGAGCACGTCGACACCCCGCGGTGGCGCCGCGCCGAACTCGGAGCCGTCAACGGGCACGGCAACGCACGGGGCCTGGCCCGCGCCCTCTCCGTGATCTCCCGGCGCGGCGAGGCGAACGGCGTGCGGCTGCTGTCCCCGGACACGGTGGACAAGATCTTCGACGTCCAGGCCGACGGCGTCGACCTGTTCCTGGGCGTTCCCGTGCGCTGGGGCATCGGCTACGCGCTCGCCGACCCCCGGACGATGCCCCACATGCCCACCGGAACGATCTGCTTCTGGGTGGGCCGGGGCGGTTCGATCGTCCTGATGGACCTCGACCGGCGCATCACGTTCGCGTACACGATGAACCGCCTCGGCGAGGGGATCCTCGGCTCGCAGCGCACGCACGACTACCTCCGGCGCGTCTACGAAGCTCTCGACGCCGCCGCCTGAAACCCGCCTGCCCGCCGCCCCGTTCATGCCGGGGCGGCGGGCGGGCAGGCAGAACCCGTGCGGACGGTGCCGCAAGGCAAGGGGACGAACCGACCCTGTGGACGAACCGACCCTGTGCGGCGCGCACGTGCCTGCCGTGCGCCGCACCCGATGTCCGGGCGCGGCGCGCGGCAGGCCGTCAGGGCCGGTCCCTTCCCGGTCGGGGACCGGAGGGGGACGGTCTTGAGTCTCCAGTGGCGGGAGACCGCAGAGTGGGGGACATGGACGCCACGACCTTTTACCCGATCGGTGAGCTCTCCCGGCGAACCGGCCTGTCCGTGAAAACCATCCGGTTCTACTCCGACTCGGGGTTGGTGGCGCCCACCACCCGAAGTCCCGCCGGTTACCGGCTCTACGACCTCGACGCACTGCTTCGGCTGGAATTCCTGCGCACCCTGCGGGAACTGGGCGTGGACCTGGCCACGATCCGACGGGTCCTGGACCGCGAGCTCTCGGTGGCGGAAGTCGCCGCGGCGCAGGCCGACGCCCTGGACGTCCAGATCCGGGTGCTGCAACTGCGGCGGAGCGTTCTGCGAGTCGTGGCCGGACGCGGGTCCGATCCCGAGGAGACCAAGCTCATGCACAGGCTCACGCGACTGTCCGGCGAGGAACGCCGGCGTCTGATCGACGATTTCGTCCTCGGCACCTTCGGCGCGGTGGACGCCGACCCGGCCGCGGTGGCCATGGTCCGCGCCGCCACTCCCGACCTTCCCGATGATCCGTCCGACGAGCAGGTCGCCGCGTGGGTGGAGTTGGTCGAGCTGGTCGGCGACGAGGGATTCCGGACCCGGATGCGCCGGACGGCCATGGCGCAGGCGGCAGGGCGCACGCCCGGCATCGAGAGCGAGGCCGGCGAGGAACTGATGGGCCTCATTCGCCGCAAGGTGGCCGAGGCCGTGGACTCGGGCATCGATCCGCTCAGCGACAGGGCCGCCCCGCTCGTCGACGACCTCGTGCACCGCTTCGCCGAGGTGTTCGCGCGCACCCCCGACACGGAGTTCCGGGAGTGGATGGCCCAGCGGTTCGAAGAGGCGTACGACCCCGAGGTGGACCGGTACTGGCGGCTGGTGTGGATCGTCAACGGCTGGCAGGTGGTACCGGGTCTGGTCCCGGTACACCCCTGGCTCGTCCAGGCCCTGCGGGACGGCCGCGACGCGTAGTCGCTGACGACGGCATCGTCCGAACGGCGCGGCCTGCGGTCACCCCATGCCGGCCGGCCGGTCGGGATCGGGCGGCGGGGCGGCACCGGCCTTGGCCGGGCTGCCCGCTTCCGCCGCGGGTACCGGCCCGCGGCCCGGCTGGACGTCCTTCACGAGCACGCCCCGTATCTGCTCCTGACCGATCTGCTCCTGGCCGACGGCCGGGGTCCGGCCGAGCGCCCACGCCGTTCGCCCTGGACGTGTGTCCGGATCTCGCCGGCCGCCCTTGTTCTCCCCTCGTGCATTCGAGTGGTTTTCCCGGAACAGCGGGTGCGGGGCGAAGCTGCGGGTAGGCGCGTGGCAGTGCCCGGGGGAAAGGGCACGGTGGAGGGAATCGGGACAAGACGGGGGTGTGTTTTTTCATGCTTACTGTGCGGATGCGGCATCAGGACACGGTGGTCGTCGAGCTGCCGGAGCAGGTCGACCACGACAACGCCTCGCTCATCGGTGCTCAGTGCGAGGGCCTGATCGGCCGGGACCGGGCCACTCTGGTGCTGGACGCCTCCCGGGTGGAGTACCTCGACTCCTCGGGCGTCAGCATGATCATCATGCTGTCGCGTGTGGTCGGCGCCCATGCCGGGACCCTGCGCGTCGCCGCTTTCCGTGCCCACTACCGGAAGGTGTGGCACATTCTCGGTCTCGATTCGCTGTTCCCCGTTTTCCCGACGGTGCACGCCGCTCTCCACGCTCCGGACGGAGCGGCTGGGGAGGGGCACCCGAGTCTTTCGGCTGTGCCCGAGACCCCTGTGTGAGCACACCCGAGCACACCGGTCGTGAACGGGGCTCGCGGACCTGTCGCGGGCCGACGGCGCCGGCGCCCTGGAGGCCGCCGACGAGGTCGAACTCACCCTGCCCGAGACCGGGGTCCGCGGCGGCACCGGGCTGTCCGACGCCCCCGGGACCGAGGAGACCGGCCGCTGCCGCACCCCCGCACCGCAACCGGTCCGACTCACCGCCCCCGCCGCCCTGTCCGTCACCGCGGCGGCCGGCGGCGAGGCGCCCGCGGGCGGCTGCCGCGGATCGTGACCAGCCCTCGGCACCCCTGCCCGCGGGGCCGCGAGCGGAGCGGACACCCGGCCGCGGCCCCGCGCCGCACACCCGCGCCGCACCTCCTCCGGCGGCCACACCCACCTCCTCGCCGCGCCGGCGGCCCCTTCCTTCCCGGCCGCCCTCGCCCGCCGTCCGCCCCCTCACCTCCCCGGCGGCCCCACCGTCTCCCGGACGAATCCCGCCGTCTCCCGGACGGATCCCGCCGGCGCCCACCGTGACGCACCCGCCGGCGGGTGACACCGTGTCAACGGCGGCGGCACCGGCCTGATCGCGGTCCTCGGCGGGGACGGGGGAACCGGCCGGGACCGGGGCGGACGCGGCGCCGCGCACGTCACACCGACCGCCGCGGCAGGACGCCGGACGTCCACGACACCGTCAGGAGGTCACCAAGAGCACGTCTGCACGCCCGTATCGGGGGCAGGCGGCGATGCATCGGCCCGACAACCCCGGGCCGACACGCCGTACCGTGCCTACCCGTGGGAGACCTGATGCCGACCGCCGCACCGGAAAGACCAGCCGAACTTCCCGGCGAGAGACCGGGAACCGACCCGGCCGGCCGCTCGTTCACGCTGCCCCGGGGCACCGGTCGGACCGCCGCCCGCATCGCCGCGCTCACGGTCTGCCAGGGCGCGTTCATGGTGGGATTCGGGCTGCTCATCACCGGACCCGCCCGCGGGCTGTGGCCGATGACGGCCGAGGACGACGTCAACGAGGGCCTGGAACACGCCAGGACCGGCACCCTGACCACCCTGTCCCTCTTCGCGTCGGAGGCCGGCAACACCCTCACGGTGATCGCCGTCACCGTCCTGACGTGCGCGGCACTGCTCCTGATACCCCGTCTGCCGATGTGGCGCCAGGCCTCCTTCCTCGCCGTCGCCGTGTCGCTCCAGTCGCTGGTCTTCCTGGTCATCACCGAGGCGGTGGACCGCCACCGGCCCGAGGTGCACCGCCTCGACGCCTCCCCGCCCACCTCCAGCTACACCTCGGGCCACACCGGGGCCGCCACCGCGCTCTACGGCGGACTCGCGGTCCTCGCGCTGTCCCGGCTCCGCGGGCCGTGGCGGCGGATCGTCGGCGCCGTGCTGCTCGTCGTGCCGGTACTGGTCGCCGTCGCCCGCCTCTACCGGGGCATGCACCACCCCACCGACGTCGTCGGCGGGCTGGCCAACGGCAGCCTGTCCCTGCTGATCGTCGGCCGAGCCCTGCTCAGCGACGCCACCGTGACCGCGCCGGCCGCGGCGGGCCCGGAACCGTCCCCGGCGAGCGCGGGAAAGCGCCCGGGCACACCGGAACCGGGCCGCACCGTAGTGGTCTTCAACCCCACGGTGACCACGGAGGCCGACCGCGAAGCGCTGCGGCAGGTCCTGGAGGACCACGCCCACCACGCACCGGTGTTCGTCGAGACCACGGCCGACGATCCGGGCACCGGCCAGACGGCCGGCGCCCTCGAGGACGGCGCGCAACTGGTCGTGGTCTGCGGCGGTGACGGCACCCTGCGGGCGGCCGCGGACGCCCTGGCCGGCAGCGGCGTACCGCTGGCCGTCGTGCCCTGCGGCACGGGCAACCTGCTGGCCCGCAACCTCGGACTGCCCCTGGCCCCCACCGACGCGCTCGACGCCGCGCTGCGCGGCACCCCCCACCGCCTCGACCTCGGCCGCATCGAGGGCGACGACCTCCCCGCCACCCACTTCGCCGCCATGTCCGGCGCCGGCCTCGACGCCGCGATCATGGAGAACACCGACGACCGCACCAAGTCCCTCCTGGGCTGGCCCGCCTATGTACTGGCCGGCATCGGCACCCTGCGCGCCCCGCGGATGCACCTGACCCTCCGGCTCGACGACGCACCCGCCGTGCGCCGCACGGCCCGCATGGTCCTCATGGGCAACGTCGGGACCGTGCAGGGCGGGACCACGCTCCTGCCCGCCGCCCGCCCCGACGACGCCCGGCTCGATCTGCTGATCCTCGACCCGCGCGGCGTCGCCGGCTGGACGCGCGCGCTGGCGACGCTGGTGCGCGGCGGTGCGAAGCGGCCCCGGCCGTCCGCCGCGGACACCACCACGGCACGGGACGGCGACCGGAGCGGCGCACCGGTGGAGTTCCTCACGTTCCGGCGGGCCGAACTGGCCTTCGACACCCCGCAGTCCCGGGAACTCGACGGTGACCCGGTGGCACCGGGCCGCCGGCTCACCGCCGAGGTCAGGCCCGGCGCACTGACCGTGCTGCTGCCCGCCGGAGGCCGGTGACATGGGCACCGCGACCAAGGTCCCCGAGACCCGTGACATGACCGGCGACGAACTGTCCGCCGACGAGGCGCTCGCCTCACTGCGCCGCTACGGCCGCTGGCCCCTGCTGCGGGACGCCTTCATGCGCTTCCGCTACGCCGACGGCTTCACCCACTCCCGCGCCCTCGCCCTGCAGACCGTCCTGTCGGTGGTCCCGCTGGCCATCGCCTTCGTCGGACTCTCCACCACGCTGCACACCGAGAACATCGGCCGCGTCGTCGAACTGACGATCCACCGGCTCGCCGAGGGTCCCAGCGCCGACGTGGTCGACGACGCGCTGGACCGCAGCCGCCGCACGGCCGGCGACGGCGCGAAGATCGCGCTCTGGTTCGGCCTGATCTTCTCCCTGGCCAACACCACCACCGCGATGTGCCAGGTGGAGCGCGGCGCCAACCGCATCTACGGCAACGAACGCGACCGCCCCTTCGCGCACAAGTACCTGCGCGGCCTGGTGATGTCCCTCAGCGCCGGACTGCCCCTCGGAGTCGGCTTCATCGTCATGGTGGCCGGCGGCGACCTCGCCTCCGCGGTGGTGACCGTCTACCGGCTCGACGAAGACGCCCGGACCGCCTGGGAGATACTGCGCTGGCCCTTCGGGCTGCTCCTCGCACTCATCTCGGCCAGCGTGATCTTCCGCAGGTCACCCCGCCGCAAACAACCCGGGTACACCTGGCTGGCCTTCGGCGCCGCCGTGTACCTGGTGCTGTGGACGGCACTGACCTGGCTGCTGAGCCTGTACCTGCGGATCAGCGGCTCCTTCGACACGGTCTACGGCCCGCTCAGCGCCTTCATGTCCCTGCTGCTGTGGGCCTACCTGACCTCCATCGCCCTCTTCCTCGGGCTGGCGTTCGCCGCGCAGCTGGAGGCCGCGCGGGCCCTGCGCCCCGATCCGATCGAACCCGACCCTGGAGTCTGAACATGGTGGTGCGAGCCACGGTCCTGCACCTTCGAGACCGTCGCCGTCGGGCGGCCGACCGCAGATTCGGCGCCCGCCTGCTGGGAGCGGCCCTCGTCGCCGCCGTCGCCGCGGTGCCCTTCGCCCTGCTGCTGGTCCTCGTCGAGGGCCACTGGCAGCCGCTGCGCCGCCTGGACGCGGGCGCCGCCGAGCGACTGCACCACACGGCCGTGACACATCCGGCGTGGACCGACGTCCTGCGCTTCCTGTCCGACTGGGTCTGGGACCCGGCCGTCCTGCGCACGGCCGTCGCGCTGCTGACCATCTGGCTGCTGTACCGCAGGGCCTGGCGGCTGGCCGCCTGGTCCGCGGTGACGGCCGTGGCCGGCGGGCTGATCGGGCTGCTGGTCAAGACGGTCGTCGAGCGGGCCAGGCCCTCCCTGGAGGATCCGGTGGCGCACGCGCCGGGCTTCTCCTTCCCGTCGGGCCACGCGATGACGGCCACCACGTCGTTCGCCGTCCTGCTGCTGGTGCTGCTGCCCCTGGTACCGCGCGCCTGGCGCCCCCTGTGCTGGTGCGTCGCGGTGGTCTCGGTGATCGGGGTCGGTTTCACCCGGGTCGCGCTCGGCGTGCACTGGTTCAGCGACGTGGTGGGCGGCTGGCTGCTCGGCCTGGCCGTCGTCACCCTCACCGCCTGGGCCTTCGAGGCCTGGCGCGCCGAGGCCGGCCGGGCCCGCGCCGAGGTGAGCGACGGACTGGAGCCCGAACTCGTCGACGCCCACCCCGAGCCCTGACCGGCGCCGGGCAACCCGCCGGTCCCTTCGCCGCACACCCCGTCCCCACCCCTGCACGGACCATGACAGAGGAGAGGGGGGTAGGGGAGGGCAGGGGGCAGGGGAGGCGGCCAGCCCGGGCACGGCACCCAGCCGCCCGGCGAACGCTTTGCCCCCGGGCCGACCGAACGGCCCGCTGCCCGGGCTGATCGAACGGCCCGCCCCGGCCGCCCCTCGCCCGGCGAACGGCCCGCCCCTCGCCCGGCGAACGGGGCCCCCGGGCCGACTGGCCCGGCCCTGGAGCGCGACATAGCCTGGGGTGACAATCCCAGACCCCGCCCGCAACGGCCCCTTCCCCCGCCCGGCCCCGCAGTCCTGGGCCCCCCGACGCCCGGGCGTACCCCCTGCGCCGCGGGGTACCCGGCCTCGCCCCCCGTCCTCCCCCGGAAGGACCTCCCATGCTCTCGGACACCGCCCGGCCCGTCGTCACGGCCACGCTGCCGGTCGTCGCCGACCACATCGGCGACATCGCGCAACGCTTCTACGGGCACATGTTCGCCGCGCACCCCGAACTCCTGAACGGCGTCTTCAACCGAGGCAACCAGGCGCACGGAGACCAGCAGAAGGCACTGGCCGGATCAGTGGCGGCGTTCGCGAGCGGACTGGTGGAGTCACCCGAGCACGTCCCCGAGCACCTCCTGTCGCGGATCGCCCACAAGCACGCCTCCCTCGGTATCCGCCCCGACCAGTACCAGATCGTCCACGACAACCTGATGTGGGCGATCGCCGACGTCCTGGGCGACGCGGTCACCCCCGAGGTCGCCGCCGCCTGGGACGAGGTCTACTGGCTGATGGCCAACGCCCTGATCAACCAGGAACGCGGCCTCTACAGCGCGCGCGGAGTCAGGCCGGAGACGGTGTGGCGGCAGTGGAAGGTCGAGAAGAAGATCCGCGAGACCCGCGACGTGGTGACCTTCGTGGTCAAGCGGACCGACGACCGCCTGGTGAAGACCTCACTGCCCGGCCAGTACGTGACGGTGCGGATGACGATGCCGGACGGGGTGCTCCAGCCGCGCCAGTACAGCCTGACCCGGGCCGACGACGGCGAACACCGCCAGTTCTCGGTCAAGCGGGTCCACGGCGACGGCGACGACCCCGACGGGGAGATGTCGGCACTCCTGCACGACTCGGTGGGCGTGGGCGACGTCCTGACCCTGTCCGTGCCCTACGGCGACGTCGTCCTCGACGACTCGGGACGGCCGGTGGTGTTCGCCACCGCCGGCATCGGGATCGCCCCGGTGGCCGGGATGCTCTCGCACCTCGCCAAGGCGGGGTCCGCACTGGACATCACGGTCCTCCACGCCGATCTCGACGAGCCCTCCTTCCCCCTGCGCCGCCAGGTCGTCAGCGACGTCCTGGAACTGCGCCGGGCGGCGGTCTACGCCTGGTACGAAAAAAGCACGCAGAGCATGGAACCGCTCAACGGGGTCTTCCAGGGGCTGATGGACCCCACGGCCGTCGACCTGCCCGACAACGCCCTGTACTACCTGTGCGGTCCGCTGCCGTTCATGCAGGCGGTGCGCGGCAAACTGCTCGAGCGGGGCGTCGCACCCAAGGACATCCAGTACGAGGTGTTCGGCCCCGACCTGTGGCAGGCGGACCTGGACTAGGTGTTCTGTCCCGGGAGGCCGTGGACGGGTGAGCCAGGTCTCGGCTGAGGGATCTCGAACGGGCGAGGGCCTTCCGGCTTCGGTGTGGATGGCGACATCTCCACCGAGCACCGGGAAGGCCCTCCTGCCCCACCGTGATGCACCCCTGACCGAGACCGGCCGTCTGCGCCTGGCCCGCTGCGTCGTCGAGGACGGCCGGCCCTTGCCCCGGGCCGCCTCCCGCGCCCGTTCGAGGACCGTGACGGGGCCGCCGCCGACGGAGGGGAACGTGGTGTCGGACAGCGTGGACGACGGACGCTCGTTTCCACGGCGCGGTCGGGAAACGGCCCCGTCTGCGGTGCGGCCGTGCCGGCGCCTGCCGGCGTCCCCGGCCGTGAAGGTGCCGTCCAGGTACCCCTGTGCGCAGGGCTGTCGGGCCGTCCGACCGTCGAACTGCCGTACGGGAGCTGGAGTATGATCCGGTCACCGGATCTTCCGCGGTGAGACGGCGCACCAGCCACCTACGGCGAAGCGCGGGCGGCGCGTACCACCGCGAGCCCTCGGTCCACGGTGGGCAAGCGCGCGGCGGTCGTGCGGCCGGACAGATCGTTCCAGGAGGAATCCCGCGCATGCACCCGCTCACCGACGCCGATCCGGACCGGATCGGCCGCTACCGTCTCACCGGCCGCCTCGGGGCGGGCGGCATGGGCACCGTCTACCTCGGCAGCACCCCCGGCGGCCGCCCTGTCGCGATCAAGGTCATCGGCGGTCAACTCGCCCACGAGGAAAGGGCCCTGGAACGGTTCCGTCGTGAGGTGGACACCCTGCACACCGTGCGGAGCGCCTACACCGCCTCGGTCATCGACTGCGGTCTGGACACTCCGCCGTACTGGTTCGCCACCGAGTACGTGCCCGGCCCGACCCTGCACTCCGCGGTGTCCGCGTCGGGCGCTCTGCCGGCGTCGCTCTGCCGCAGCCTGCTCGCGGCGCTGGCCGAAGGGCTCTCGGACATCCACGTCCACGGAGTGCTGCACCGTGACGTCAAACCGCAGAACATCATCCTGTCCCCGGTCGGCCCCCAGCTCATCGACTTCGGGATCGCCCGGGAGAGCGGGCAGACCGCGCTGACCCAGGCCGGTCTCACCGCGGGCACACCGGGCTTCACCGCTCCCGAGGCCTTCGACGGAGAGGAAGTCGGCTTCGCCGCCGACGTGTTCGCACTGGGCGCCACACTGGCCTTCGCGGCGACCGGCCGGCCACCGTTCGGCGACGGCGCCTTCCCCGCCGTCGCCTACCGCACCGTCCACGGCGACATCGATGTCGAAGGGGTCGAGCCGGGACTCGCCGCGATCATCACCGCCTGCACCGACCGCGACCCGGCCCGGCGGCCGGCGCCCGGGCGGATCGTGGAGCTGTGCCAGTCGCACACCTCCCTGGCCGGCGACCCCGCCTACCAGCGCATCACCGCCCCCGCCACGACGCCGGGCGCCGCGGCCGGGGCCCCCGCCCTCGTGCCCACGCAACCGGACGCCTCCGGGACGGCTCCGGCCGCCCGGCCCCACGAGGCCCCGACCGTCCTGGCCGTGCTGCCCCCGGCCCCGACCCAGGCGTGGCCGACCGACGTCTCCCCGGCCTCCGACCCTTCGGGCGGGCACCCCGGTCCGCGGCGGCCGGCCGACACGGCATCCGGCCTGCCGGCCGCCTCCGGAGCGGACCGGAGTGGCCCCCGGCGCGCAACCGTCCTGACCGTCACGGCGGTCGCGGGCGCGGGCGTCCTGGCCGCCGCCCTGCTGGTGCTTCAGCCTTGGCAGGGCGAGAAGGAACCGGCCCGCGCACGGACCGGCACCGCGGCGAGCGCCACGGCCACGGGCGAGGCCACGGACAAGGACAGGACCACCGACAAGGACCAGGCCGCGGACGGCAACGCGGACGTGAAGCCGGATGCGACGGCGTCGCCGCAGGAGAGCGCCGATCCCGGCGCGGCGGCGGGCGGCGGCGAGGGGGAAGGCGAGGCCCAGGGCGTTCCCGCGGAGAAGGTGATCGGCGCCCCGATGACTCTGGGGCCGGGCGAGGAGGTCGCCGCGGCACGGATCCGGCTCGTCCTGCAGCCCGACGGCAACCTCGTCGCCTACGACGAGACCGGCCAGGCGCGTTGGGCGACCAGTACTCTCGGCACCGGCGCGCGCGCGGACTTCCAGACCGACGGCAATCTCGTCGTGTACGACACGCAGAACCAGGCCGTGTGGGCGAGCCGGACGAATGGGCACGAGTCCGCGGTGCTGAAGCTCCAGGCCGACGGCAACATCGTCATCCTCGATGGGGAGACCGTGCTCTGGGCCTCGGGCACGCAGCACTGAGGCCGTTCCCGCCCGTGCTCCCCGGCCCCCCCCTCCGCTCTCCGCCTCAGGGGGTGAAGACCTGCTCGAGACGGTCGACGGCTCCGTCCGCGCCGAGCCGGTAGCGGAAGACCAGACCGCTGTCGGGGTGTGCTTCCAGCCAGTCCAGGAATTCCTGGACACCGATCGGCTGGTTCTCGGTGCTCGCCACGACGGGGTTGGTGACGGTGACGTACGCGGCCTGGTTCATGGGCAGGTACGTCTCCTTGCCGACCGTCTCGAACGGCGCGCCGTCGGAGTCCGGAGTGCCGCAGCCCCAGTTGCCGTACCGGACGATCAGGCTCAGGGACCCGCCCTCGGGGGTGTAGCGGTAGACGGCGATCTCGTCCGGCGAGATCGGCATCCTGTGGTCGCAGCCGTCGTCCTCGCCGCCGGCTCCCGCGGAAGCCGGCGCGCCGGCGGCCGACGCCGCCGGCGAACCCGCGGAGGCCGCGGAGGCCGGGGGAGGGACGGCCTTGCCGGCCGCCGGCGGCGAGGTCTTCCCGGCGGGCACCGCGGCGGGGGACGCGGTCCCTCCGGCACCCTGCCCGTCCCCGGTCCGCGAGGGGGTGGCGGCCGGTGCCGCCGCGCCGCCCGCGTCCGGGGAGGCGGGGGAGCAGCCGGTGAGCGCCAGGACACCGGCGACACACGCGCCCAGGGCGAGTGTCCGCAACGCGACCGGTCCGCAGTGGCGTGTGGTCGTCATGAGAAGTCCCCCGTCGTGGCGGCGGCCGCCCGTGCGACCGTGTCAACCTGAGGGACCACAATCAGCCACACTCCGGTTCCGCCGCTCCCTTTCCGGGCGGTCTGTTGCGAATCGGTGACCGCTCGGTGACCGACCCCGATGGTCCCGAGATTTTTCCCCGCCGGTCCTCCGGCGATGTCGAGAACCCGTGTCCGGCTCCGTCCCCGGGGTGAAGGCGGCCACCATGGGTCGCACGAGTACCGAGGAGAACCACGATGGCCAAGTACCTGTTGCTGAAGCACTACCGCGGCGCCCCGGCGGCGGTCAACGACGTACCGATGGACCGGTGGACGCCGGAGGAGGTCTCGGCGCACATGCGGTACATGAACGACTTCGCGGCCCGGCTGGAGAAGACCGGCGAGTTCGTCGACGGCCAGGCGCTCGCCCCCGAGGGAACCTGGGTCCGCTACGACGGTGAGGGGCGGCCGCCGGTCACCGACGGGCCCTTCGCCGAGACCAAGGACCTCATCGCCGGCTGGATGGTCATCGACGTCGACAGCCACGAACGCGCCGTCGAGCTGGCCGGGGAGCTGTCGGCCGCTCCCGGCGCGGGCGGCAGGCCGATCCACGAGTGGCTCGAGGTGCGCCCGTTCCTGACCGCGCCGCCCACCATCACGGAGTGACCCCGTCCATGGACACAGCCCTGCTGCGCAGCCTCACACCGGGCGTGCTCACCGTCCTCGTCCGCCGCGGAGCCGACTTCGCGGCGGCCGAGGACGCCGTGCAGGACGCCCTCGTCGAGGCCCTCCGCGTCTGGCCCGCCGACCCGCCCCGGGACGCCAAGGGCTGGCTGGTGACCGTGGCCTGGCGCAAATTCCTCGACCAGGCGCGCGCCGACACCGCCCGCCGCCGGCGCGAGGACCGCGTCGAGGAGGAACCGGCACCCGGCCCGGCGCCCGCGGCGGACGACACGCTCCAGCTCTACTTCCTGTGCGCCCACCCCTCGCTGACCCCGGCCTCGGCGGTCGCGCTCACCCTGCGCGCCGTCGGCGGGCTCACCACCCGCCAGATCGCCCAGGCCTACCTGGTGCCCGAGGCGACCATGGCCCAGCGCATCAGCCGGGCCAAGCGCACCGTGGCCGGTGTGCGCTTCGACCGGCCCGGCGACGTCGCCACCGTCCTGCGCGTCCTCTACCTGGTCTTCAACGAGGGCTACTCCGGTGACGTCGACCTCGCCGCCGAGGCCATCCGCCTCACCCGGCAGCTCGCGGCCCGCGTCGACCACCCCGAGGCGGCCGGGCTGCTCGCCCTCATGCTGCTCCACCACGCCCGGCGCGCCGCCCGGACCGCGCCCGACGGCAGCCTGGTGCCGCTCGCCGAGCAGGACCGCAGCCGGTGGGACACCGCGTCGATCGCGGAGGGCGTCGCGATCCTGCAGGCGGCCCTCGCCCGCGACCGGCTCGGCGAGTTCCAGGCCCAGGCCGCCATCGCGGCCCTCCACGCCGACGCGCCCACCGCCGAGGAGACCGACTGGGTGCAGATCGTCGAGTGGTACGACGAACTCACGCGCCTGACCGACAGCCCCGTCGTCCGGCTCAACCGCGCGGTCGCCGTCGGCGAGGCCGACGGGCCACGCGCCGGCCTGGCGGCCCTCGCCGAACTGGACGCCTCGCTGCCCCGCCACACCGCGGTGGCGGCCTACCTCCACGAGCGCGACGGCGACCTGGCGACGGCGGCACGGCTGTACGCCGAGGCCGCCCACAAGGCACCCCACCTCGCCGAACGCGACCACCTGATACGCCAGGCCGCCCGCCTCAACGCCCGCCGCCCCCGCTGACGGCTCACGCCCGGCTCCCGCGGCACCGGGCGCGCCCGCGGCTCGGACCTCCGGCGCGGTGCGGCAGGGCACCGAGCTTTTCGTGACGGTCGTGGTCGTGTCGGAGGAACCCGCGTCCGCTTCGGAGCGAAGCTGCCGCACCGGCGGACCGAGATGCCGACGTCCGCCCTCGACGTGCTGCGCTCCGGAGCGGGAACGACGCCGGACCGACCGCGAACCTGATCCGTACGCCATCCGTACGGTGAAATTACGCCCTGCGTACGTTTGGCGGGATAGGGTGCGGTCAGGAGGTGCCCATGTCCGAGTTGTTCGACGCGGTCGACGCGCTGGTCGCGTCCCGCTCCCCCCTGCCGTCGGCGGAGGAGCGCAAGCGGCTGCGGGTCGCGCACGGCCTGACGCTGGACGAAGTCGCCGCCGCGCTGAGGGTGCGCCGCGCCACGGTGTCCGGCTGGGAGTCGTCCAGGAAACCGACCGAGCCGCGCGGCCCGGAACGCGAGGCGTACGCGCGACTGCTGGACAAGCTCGCAGAGCTCTACCCCTCTCGCCCGGTCACGGAAGACCCGACCGCCCCGGCGGCACCGACCACCCCCCTCACCGCCGCGCCCGGCCCGGCTGAAGCACGTACCGAGTCCCCGGGACAGGCACCCGAGGCCGCAGCGACGACTGCACCCGAGACCGCAGCGACGACTGTCCCCGAGAACTCCCCGACCGGTCCTGCCGCAGCTCCGGCGGCCGCGCCGCGTCCGGCGCACACCGTCGGATCGACGCAGACGCAGACGCAGACGCAGACGCAGACGCAGACGCAGACGCCGACGCAGACGCCGACGTCGCGCCGTCCGGGCACTCCGGCGGGCACCCCGGCCGGCGGCACCGACCCGCGGTTCGAGAACGGGCCGCTGGCGGTCGTGGACATCGACGCCGACGGGCAGGTGCTGGCGTACTGCACCGGCGGCCTGGTCCTGGACGTGCCCGCCAGGTCCCTGCCGTCCCTGGTGGACTGGACGCTCAAGGAGGCGAAGCTCGGGCAGCCGAAGCTGTCCGGCCCGGGCAAGGACTCGGATCCGCTGCTCGTGCTCACCGAGGCCGCGCTGCGGCGCTACGGCCTCCCCGTCGCCCTCACGGACGAGGAGCGGCTGGCCGGGCGGATCCCGGAGGGCCACAAGGTCGTCAAGCAGCTGGCGCGCGCCGACTGGAAGCTGACGAAGCGCGGGTTCGGGCCGTGGGCGCGGATCTACCGCCCCGCGACCGGTTCGGAGCGGGCCTGCGTGCAGCTGTGCATCCCGTCCTGGCACGCCCTGGACACCCGGCACTGGGGCGAGGCCGCGCAGCTCCCACCGGACGGACTCGCCCGCGTGCTGGGCGTGTACGCGTCCCGCGTGATGACACCGCGCGGCTCGACCGCCGTGACCGGCCTGGAGCTGATGACCGCGCTGCACCCGCCGACCCGCGCCTCCGGGCCCGACGCGGTGGGGAAGCGGCACTCCGAGCACAACCCCGGCTCATTGGGCAAGGACCCGGTCGACTGCGCGCCGTGCGAGGCCCCCGACGGACACCCCCTCCTGGCGGACCTGCCGCGCTTCCACGTGCGCGGCCCGGGGGAGAAGCTGTTCGAGGAGGCGTACGACTGGGCCCGGCCCATGACCGACGCCGAGTGCACCCTGCGCCACCTGGTCGGCATCGACGTGAACATGGCCTTCGCCGCCGGGGCCAACGGCCTGGTCGTCGGCCTCGGCGCACCGACGCACGTCACGCATCCGGTCTTCGACCCGAAGCTGCCCGGCTCCTGGCTGGTCGACCTCTCCCACGTCGACCTGTCCCGCGTGAGGGTCGGCAAGGAGCGGGTGGAGCTGGACGGCACGCTGCTGCCCTCCCCGTTCACACCGAAGGGCGACCGCCCCGAGGGCCCGGCCTGGTACGCCACCCCCACCGTCGCCTACGCGGTGGAACTCGGCTACGACGTCGCGCCGACCGAGGCGTACGTCCGGTACGAGAACGGCCGCTACCTGGACGCCTGGTACCAGCGGCTCCGGGACGCCTTCCTCGCCACGATGGCCGACCTCGGTGTGCGCGCGGACATGGCGCCGGCCGAATTCCTCGCCGCGATGGACGGCTGGCGCGGGCGTGACCCGGAGCTGGCGATGGTCGTGGACGCGGTCAAGGCGACCGTGAAGGGCGGCCTGGGCAAGCTGCGCGAGCGCCCCCGGGGCGAGGGCTGGCGGCCCGGCCGGCCGTGGCGCGCCCTGGCCCGCCCCACCTGGCGGCCCGACATCCGCGCGGCCGTCATCTCCCGCACCCGCGTCAACCTCCACCGCAAGATCGTCAAGCACGCGGCGTTCACCGGCCGGTACCCGGTCGCGATCCTGTCCGACTGCGTCGTCTACGCGGCCGAAGGCCCCGGTCCGCTCGACTTCCTGCCCTACCGGGACGGCAAGCCGCTGCCCGGCGGCTTCAAGCTCGGCATCAACCCGGGCCTGGTCAAGCACGAGGGCACCCAGAGCGTCCTGTGGGGCGAGGAGGTCCGCGAGAGGTTCGACGCCCCGGAGCTCAACCTCGCCCGGTACATCAAGGACGGCGCCGTCACCGACGTCGACGACGGAGAGTAGGAGAAGGCGACGATGACCCTGTTCGGGGACGGCCTGGACGCCGCGGTGCACAAGGCGTTCACCCGCCCGGCGCCCAAGAGCGCGGGTGCGCAGATGCGGTACCTGGTCAAGCAGCTCAAGAGCACCAGGGCCGTCGCCCAGATGCTGCGCGTCTCCCAGCGCACCGTCGAGCGGTACGTGAAGGGCCAGATCAAGAAGCCCCGCCCCCACCTCGCCGCCCGCCTGGAGCGCGAGGTGAAGGCCCGGTGGCAGCCGCAGGTCCGCGCCAGGGTCCGGCAGAAGGCGGCCACCACCGGCGGCATCGTCGTCGACACCCGCGCCCGCCTCGGCTACACCGCACCGATCGGATCGACGGACCAGGACCGCATCCGCCACCTGACCGTCGCCCTCCCGCCCCACCACGCCGCCCGCCTCTTCGACGCCAAGGAAGCCGGCGCCGACGACCAGCAACTCCGGCAGATCACCGCCGAAGCGCTCAAGGAGGTCTACTTCCAGGACGGCGGCCGCCGCGCCGGCCAACTGGAGGAGGTCCGGTTCACGGACATCGAGCACCTGGAGTTCGACCTGTAGGGGCCCTCGCCCGAACGGCCCGCGAGCCCGCATCGTGTCCGCCGGACGCCGGACGCCGGACGCTCACGAACGCGCCGCCCCGTCCGACGACGGTGAAGCGCGCGGGCCCCCGATCGGCGCGGGCGCGGCGGGCGGGCCCACGCGGTGGCACCCCGCCGGACAGCCGCCCGTGCCGGGAACCACGGCACTCGCCCCGAGGCCGGGAACCCCACGCGTGCGTGGCCCACGGCCGCTCCGGCAGTCCCCCGTCCGACCTCGGTGAAGACCGAGGTCCGGGGCGACGCCGTACCCCCTTGGCCGGTCCTGCCCGGCTGGTCCTCCCCGGCTGGTCCTGTCCGCTGACCGGAAAGCGCGGGTCCACGCGAGGCGCCTCCCTACGATGCCCCGGGTGGTCGTACGTCGAGGGGCCGTCATACGCCGACGGCGGGTGGGAGAGCACGTGGACGCTCGGGACAGTCGAGCCGGCGCCGCGGCGCCGGGGCAGGAGCACGACGCCGCGGCGCGTCCGGCGCACCGGCTCAGGGCCACCGCGATCGGCGCCGGGGCCGTGCTGCTGTGGGCGTCGCTGGCCCTGTTCACCACGCTGACCGGGCGGATTCCGCCGTTCCAGCTCACCGCGATGGCGTTCGCGGTGAGCGGGGCCCTCGGACTGCCCCGGGCGCTGCGCGGCGGCGGGACGCTCGTCCGCGCGGTGCCCCGCGGGGCCTGGGCGCTCGGCGTCGGCGGCCTGTTCGGCTACCACTTCTTCTACTTCGTGGCCCTGCGTGAGGCCCCCGCGGTCGACGCCGGCCTCATCGCCTACCTGTGGCCGCTGCTGATCGTCGTGTTCTCCGCACTGCTGCCGGGTGAACGGCTGCGCTGGTGGCACGCGGCGGGCGCGGTGCTCGGCCTCGGCGGCACTTTCCTGCTGGTCACGGGCGGGCAGGGGGTCCAGTTCCGCGGGGAGTACCTGCCCGGGTACGCGGCAGCCGCCGTCTGCGCGCTGGTGTGGTCGGCGTACTCGGTGGCCAACCGGCGGTATCCGCAGGTCCCGACGGACATGGTGGCGTTCTTCTGCCTGGGCACCGCGGTGCTCGCGGCCGTCTGCCATCTGCTGTTCGAGGACACGGTCCGGCCCGACGGCGGCCAGTGGCTCGCGGTGTTCGCGCTGGGCCTCGGGCCGGTCGGCGGCGCGTTCTACGTCTGGGACCACGCCACCAAGCACGGCGACATCCGCCTCCTGGGCACCCTGTCGTACTTCGCCCCGCTGCTGTCCACCGCCCTGCTGATCGCGACGGGACGGGCCGACGCGAGCTGGCCCGTCGCCGCCGCCTGCGCGCTGATCACCGGTGGCGCCCTGCTCGCCTCGGCGGACGCGCTGCGTGCGGCGCGCCGCCGGGGCTGAGCAGGCCGCCACCCGCGTCGCGGACCCGTCAGGCGTCCACGGGCCAGGTCCCGCGGCGGACCATTTCGGTGACCCTGTCGGCGCCGTTGGCGCGCACCAGCAGTTCCAGCCGCATGCGTTCGATGTCCTCGGCGCTCCACTTCTCCGTCGCCATGGTCGCCTTCTCGTGCGACCAGCCGTTGTCGTAGTGGCGTACGACGTAGTCCTTCTGGAAGTCCCACATCCTGGTGCCCGGCAGCGGGGTGACGATGAAGGGGTTGGCGTACGCCATCCCGTGGCCCATGAGCGTGACCGCGTAGTCGATGGTCTTCTCGATCTGCTCCAGCGACTCGACGTACGGTTCGCCCCCGGGCCGCTCGGGCGGGTTGACGAAGCCGAGCATGAAACCGCCGGTGACCTGGATGCCGTACTCCGTGAACATCTCCACGATCTCGCCGGTGGCCTTCTGGAAGGCGTTGAGACGGGGCTTGCCGGACTGTTCGAGGCTGTCCTCGTTGGCGCTCTCCACCGCGAGGTAGACGCTGTAGCAGCCGCCGTCGGCCATCGCCCTGATCAGGTCGCGGCAGGTCAGTCCGGAACGCATCGCGGACAGGATGTTGCGGAAGTTGGGGTTGCGCCGCTCGGCGTCGTCCATGCCGTCCGCGAACTTCTCGCCCAGGTGCAGCAGGACGAGGTTGAACAGGCTCAGGCCGCCCTCCTCCACCCACGGCAGGTCGTGCTTGCGCAGCAGCTCGAAGACGCGCATCGCGTACAGCGGGTCGTGCAGCAGATGGTCGTCCTCGAGGAGCACCTCGGTCACACCCTGCCGGGTGATCTCTGCGAGGTGCAGGTCGAACCAGTCGATGCCGAGCGCCCGCCAAGGGCCGTTCACCATCGGGATGTAGCAGAAGTCGCAGCCCACGTTGCAGCCGATGGTCGAGAAGATCTGCGCCCACGAGCCGTGGTCGCGCACCCGCTTCCCCGACGAGTGGTACGCCTGCTCGTACTGGCGCATGTCCAGCATCCCGAAGTCGGGCAGCGGCATCATGCCGAGCCGCTGGTCCAGCCCTTGCCGCTTCGGCAGGATGCGCATGTACGGCGACTTGGCGGTGGTCCGCACCACGGCGAGGTCGGCCCGCCGGTAGGCGACGCCGGGCACCGCGTCGATGTCGCCGCCCTCCTCGGTCAGCGCCCGCAGCAGCGCGGTGAAGGTCTGGTCGGCCTCGTTGATGACGACGTGGTCGAAGGGGGAGTCCGGTACGGCGTACTGCCAGTCGCCGCTGGGATGGGCGCCGCCCGTCACCGTCACGATCGCCGGGTCGACGTCCTTGACCAGGTCGGCCAGGGCGCGCGCGTTGCCCCACTGGACCGTGTAGATGCACTGGACGCCCACGACGTCCGGCTCGAACTCCTCGATCACCGAGCGCAGTCGGGAGTCGTCGAGACCGTAGCGGACCAGGCTGCTGCCGCCGCCGAGGTCGACGAGCCGGTGTTCCTGCTCCCAGCCGGCGAAGGGCGAGTCGACGATGCGGACGTCGAAGCCGGCGAGGCGGGCGTTGGCCGCGATGCGCAGGAGTCCGATCGGGGTGCCGGCCCGCTTCATGACCTCGAAGGTGTCCAGGCCGAGCGCCCGGAAGCTGCTGCGTTCGGGGGAGGGCTCCACCACCCGCGTGTACGAGGGCACGACGAGCAGGACGCGGGGCGCCTCGCCGCGGGCGCGCCGCCGGGTGCCGGAGACCGAGGTGCGCAGGGAGGGCCTGCCCAGATGCCGCAGGGGCGGGCGCTGGGGGGCGCTGGAGAACTTGACGACCGGATTCTCCACGACCACGGGCAAGGGGGGTACGGCGTGAGTCACGAGCGCTCCTTCTGACCGGTTGACCAACTGACCGATGCGAACGGGAGTTCGCTCACCATCGTGGTGTGCCTCACACCGCCGCGAGAGGCGTTCCCCGGAAATGGCGTGAACCGGGCCCCCGGGCCGGACGGCACCCCCGCGGACCGGGGTGGCACCGGGACCTGTCGGATCCGAGGCGACGGCACGGACCTCGCCCGCCGCCCGGCAGCGCGGTTCCTCACCCGGGCGCGAGCCCGACGACAGGGCCCGCCGGCTCCCGGCACGCGGCGGACCCGACCCGGTCGCCGGCCGGCGAACTGCTCACCCGTGCCCGCACGTACGCGCCGGCCCTGGCGCCGACGGACCCGCGGACCGACGGAATCCGACCGTCCGTCAAACGCACAGAAGTCTGTGCACAGAAGTCTATGCAAAGAAATGTGTGTCAACTAGCCTGGGGCGCATGGAACATCCCGAGCAGCCCTCCCAGGTCCAGCTGAACGCCCGCAACCTGCGGGGCGTCGCCCATCCGCTACGCGTGCGGATACTGACGGTCCTGCGCACGGAGGGGCCGGCCACGGCCACCACGCTTGCCCGGCGGTTGGACCAGAACACCGGCGCGACCAGCTATCACCTGCGCCAGCTCGCCGAGTACGGCTTCATCGTCGAGGCGCCGTCCCGGGGAGGCCGCCGTGAGCGCTGGTGGCAGGCCGCGCACGTCAACACGGTCGTACCGGACGACTCGGTGCTGGCGGGCGGAGAGGGCCTCGGCGTGGCCTACCTGCAGGCCCTCGGCAGGGTCTGGTCCGACGCGATGACCACCGCCATCGAGGAGACCGCCTCGCTGTCACCGGAATGGCGCGAAGCCCAGGACTTCGGCGACTACGTGCTCACCCTGACCCCCGCCGAGGCCAAGGAACTGTCGGCGGACCTCCACCGACTGCTCCGCCGGCGCAACTCCTCCCCGCAACCGGCGGGTTCGCCGCTTCCCGAGGGCGCGGCGAGGGTCGCCTTCCAGTTCCAGTTGTTCCCCACCGGTGTGGACCGGCCCATCTCCCACCCCTCAGACCCGGAGTGAGAAAGATGACCTCTCGGCACACAGCCGCCCAGCAGGCGGCGGACAGCGGTACGCGCACGCCCTCCCCGGACGCTCCGACCGAAGGGCCCCGGGTCCTTCGCGGACTGGTCGGCATGCTGTCGGCCAACGCCGCGGCCCTGTCGGCCAACCGGGTGCTCTCCATCGCCCTGCCCTGGTTCGTCCTGACGACGACCGGCAGCGTCGGCAAGACCGGTCTGGTCGCCTTCTGCCAGATCGTGCCGTACGTGATGGCCCAGGCGCTGGCCGGACCGATCATCGACCGGATCGGCCCCAAACGCATCAGCGTCGCCGGCGACGTGGCCTCCACCGTCGCGACGGCCGCCGCCCCGTTGCTCTACCTCACGGGAAACCTGTCCTTCGGCCTGCTGCTGGGGTTACTGGCCGTGGTCGGTGCGGCGGACGGCCCGGCCAACGGGGCCAAGGGGCTCTTCGTGCCGGCGGCGACCCGCGCGGCCCGAGTGCCGCTGGAACGGGGGACCGGACTGTCAGCGGCGGTCGAGCGGACCGCGACGACCATCGGGCCGGCCATCGCCGGCGTGGTCGTCGCCTCCTTCGGCAGTCTCTACGCCCTGTGGATCACCGCTTGCCTGTTCGGCGTGTCGGCGCTGGTGGTCTCCACCACCCTCACTGACCCGGCGCCCGAGCCGCACGAGACGCCGGTCGAGGAGGCCGAGGGCTACCTCTCGCGGCTGCGCCAGGGCGCCGTGTTCCTGCGCGATGCCAAACTGCTGCGGTCCATCGTGTGCATGCTCGCCGTCACCAACATGCTCGATCAGGCCTTCATGTCCGTGCTGCTGCCGGTCTGGGCGAAGGAGACGGGCAACGGCGCGGGGGCCGTGGGCCTGGTGGTCAGCGTTTTCGCCGCGACGTCGATCGTCGCCGCGCTCGTGGCCGCGGGAGTGGGCGAGCGGCTGCCGCGGCGCACCGTCTACCTGATCGGCTTCACCCTGGGCGGCGTCCCGCGCTTCGTGGCCATGGCCACGGGCGCGCCCCTGTGGCTGGTGCTCGCGGTGCTGGCGCTGGGCGGCCTGGGGTCCGGCTTCGTCAATCCGATCGTCGGGGCCGTGACGTACGAGTTGATTCCCACCCCGCTGCTGGGCCGGGTCAAGACGCTGGCCCAGGCCGTCACCTGGGCGGGCATCCCGTTCGGTGGGCTGCTGGGCGCGGGACTGGTGACGGTGGCGGGCACCTCGGGCGCCCTGTGGATCGTGGGCGGGCTCTACCTCGTCGCCATCGGCGTGCCGGCCCTGAACCCGGGGTGGACGGACATGCGCAAGCGGACGGTGTCCGACGTGAACCCCGTCAGCGCCGCGCACGAGAAGCGGAGCACGGCCGGTACGGCTTCCGAACCCGGGGCGGCGGAGGTCACCAGGGCAGCCGCCTGAGCCGCGAAACGCGACCGGCGCCGGCCGGGGCGGTCCACCGCCCCGGCCGGCTGCCCGCTTCCACGAGGCGCGCGGGACTCCGCCCGGCTGATGAACGCCCGAGCACCCACGGCCGAACGACGGAAGCACCCACGGCCGAAGGACGGAAGCACCCACGGCCGAAGGGCAGAAGTGCCCACGGCCGAAGGGCAGAAGTGTCCACGTCCGGCGGGCAGAAGTAACCAGTTATCTCCTCAAGACCGCTCTGCGAGCATCGGATTCGGCTGAGTTTCCGAGGGGCTTTCACGAACGGTCGACGACGAGGAACTGGTGAACACATGACGATGAATCCGACGATGGCCGCGGCCCCCGGACAGGTGGCCGAGCAGGGCGTTCTCTCCCCGGCCGAGGCCCGCATCGCCACCGTGTGGAATGCGGTGACCGGCATCCAGGTGACTTCGGCCGAGGACGAATTCTTCCAGCTGGGCGGAACCCGCTCGCAGGTGACGGAAATGGCCCGCCGGATCGCGGAGGAATTCGGTTCGGAATTCGGCGCGGAACCGTTGCCCGAGCCGTTGACGGTGCGAGCGGTGGCGTCCTTCCTCGCGGAGGAGGCCCTGCTGAGGGCCCGCCGGCTGTTCGAGTCGCCCGACTCCGACTCCCCTGCCGAGGAGGCGGCGGACGTCATGGGCGCTCTGATGGCGGCCGGGGCTCCGGACGACACTCCGGTCATGTCCCGCGCGCCCCGGGACGGGCGCCCGCTGCCGCTGTCGTTCGCGCAGCGCCGACTGTGGTTCCTGGACCAGCTGGAGCCCGGCCGGGCCGAATACCTGATTCCCATGGGACTGCGCATCCGCGGCCCGCTGGTCGTCCCGGCGCTGCGTGCGTCGCTGTCGGACCTGGTGGCCCGGCACGAGGTGCTGCGCACCCGCTTCGTCAGCGACACGGACGGCAGCCCCGGCCAGGTCGTCGACCCTCCCCGGCCGCTTCCCCTCGCCGTCCACGACCTGCGATCCGTCGCCGGGGACCACGCGCGCGAGGAGGCGGCCACCGCGCTCGTGGACACCGAGGGCTTCCGCCCGATGGACCTCGGCACCGGACCGATGGTGCGCGCGCTGCTGATCCGGCTGGCCGACGAGGAGCACCTCCTGTCCCTGACGGTGCATCACATCGCTTTCGACGGCTGGTCGGCGGGGGTCCTGTCGCGGGAGCTGACCGAGCTGTACGGCGCGCGGGTCGCGGGCAGGGCTGCCGACCTGCCCGAACCTCCGCTCCAGTACGCCGACTTCGCGGTCTGGCAGCGCCAGTGGTTCACCGGTGACGTGCTGGCGGATCAGCTGGACTACTGGCGCGGCCGGCTGACCGGCGTCGAACCGCTGGAACTGCCCACCGACCGCCGGCGTCCGGCACGGCACAGCGGCAAGGGCGCCATGCTCACCTTCCGCGTGCCCGCGGAGACGGCCGACGGCGCCCGCAGGCTCTCCGAGGAGACCGGCGCGAGCCTGTTCATGACCCTGCTGGCGGTCTTCCAGGTGGTGCTGTCGCGCTACAGCGGCCAGGAGGACATCGCGGTCGGCACCCCGATCGCGGGCCGCAACCGGGCCGAGATCGAGAACATGATCGGCTTCTTCGTCAACACGCTGGTCCTGCGCACCGACCTGTCCGGCGACCCGGCGTTCACCGAACTGCTGGCCCGGGTCAAGGACACCGCGCTGGGCGCCTACGACCACCAGGACCTGCCCTTCGAGCGGGTGGTGGAGGAGCTGGCGCCGCAGCGGGACCTGTCCCGCAATCCGCTGTTCCAGACCATGTTCGTCCTTCAGAACACCCCCGACAGCCGGTCGTGGGAACTGCCCGGCCTGACCGTGCGGCAGCTCGACGTCACCGCCCAGGACTCCAAGTTCGACTTCACCTTCTACGCCACCGAGGCCGCCGACGGCGCCCTGGACGGCACCGTCGTGTACTCCACCGACCTGTTCGACGAAGCCACGATGGCACGGCTCGCCGGGCACTTCGAGACGCTGCTGGCCGCCGCCTGCGCCACCCCGCAGGCCCGGCTGTCCGAGCTGGAGATGCTGACCGCCGCCGAGCGCCGGACGATCCTGCGCGACTGGAACGGCTCCGACACCGACGCCCCGGACACGCTGACCGTGACCCGGCTGATCGAGGAGCGGGCCGCTCGCCACCCGGACGCGCCGGCCGTGACGTGCGGCACCGAGCGGCTGACCTACCGGCAGCTCGACGAGCGGGCGGAGTGGATCGCCGGCCGGCTGCGCGAGCGCGGTGCGGGGCCGGGGACCCTGGTGGCGGTCTGCCTGGACCGCGGCGTGGACATGGTGTGCGCGCTGCTCGGCATCCACAAGTCGGGCGCGGCGTACGTGCCGCTGGATCCCGCGTACCCCACGGACCGGCTCGCCCACATGGTCGAGGACAGCGGCGCCCCGCTGATCGTCACCCGGTCCACGCACACCGGCCGCCTGCCCGCCCCCACGCCGACGCTGCTGCTGGACGGGTCCTGGGCGGAGCGGTCGCACACCGCCCCCGCCGGTCCGGTGGCGCGGACCGGTCCGGACGACGTGGCCTACGTGATCTACACCAGTGGTTCCACCGGTCGTCCCAAGGGCGTGCAGATCACCCACGGCGCGCTGCGGGCACGGATGCGCGAGACGTGCCGCGAGCTGGAACTCACGCCCGAGGACCGGGTCCTGCAGTTCGCGTCGATCGCGTTCGACTCGTCGGTGGGACAGATCTTCGCCCCGCTCGTCTCCGGAGCCGCTCTGGTGCTGCGCGACGACGCCTGGGACCCGGGCCGGCTGGCGGCGGCGCTGCGCGAGCACCGGGTCACGGTGGCGTGGCTGACCCCGTCGGCGTTCGGGGCACTGGCCGCCGACCTGGACGGGCCGGACGCGCTGGGCCCGGACCTGCGACTGGTCCGGCTCGGCGGCGAGGCGCTCCAGCGGGAGCAGGTCCGGGAGTGGTTCCGGCACTGCGCGGTGCCCCTGGTCAACGGTTACGGGCCCACGGAGGCCGCGCAGGAGGCGACGACCGCCAGGATCACCGGGCCCGTCGACCGGGTGCCGATCGGCCGGCCGGTCGCCAACGCGAAGGTCTTCGTGGTCGACCGCCACGGCCGGCCGGTACCGGTGGGAGTGCCGGGCGAGATGTGGATCAGCTGCCCCGGACTGGCCCGCGGCTACCTCGACCGGCCCGGTCTGACCGACGAGAAGTTCACCGTCGTGGACGTGGACGGCGCACCGCGACGCGTCTACCGCACCGGGGACCACGCGCGATGGCTGCCGGACGGGCGGCTGGAATTCGTGGGCCGTGCGGACAACCAGGTCAAGCTGCGCGGCTACCGCGTCGAACTGGGCGAGATCGAGACGGCGTTGCTCACCCACCCCGCGGTCACCGGCGCCACCGTCGTGCTCCGCGAGGACGTTCCCGGACTGCAGAGACTGGTGGCGTACGTGGTGTGCGCGGGATCCCTCGACGCGAGTGCGCTGCGCGCCCACCTCCGGCGCGACCTGCCGGACTACATGGTGCCCGCGGCCTTCGTGCCGCTGGAGCGCATACCCCTCACCCCGAACGGCAAGACGGACCGCCGGGCGCTCCCCGCCCCCGCCTCCGACCGGTCCGGACTGGACGCCGTGTACACCGCGCCGCGCACGGACGCCGAACGCACGGTGGCCGAGGTGTGGTCCGAGGTGCTGGGCGTCGACCGGATCGGCGTGCACGACGACTTCTTCGCGCTGGGCGGGCATTCGCTGCTGGCCACCCGGGTCGTGTCGCGGCTGCGCCGGCGGCTCGGTGCCGACGTCCCGGTGCGCACGCTGTTCAGCGCGCCGACCCCGGCGCTGCTGGCCGAGGCCGTGACGGAACTGGACGGCACCGGCGCGGAGCCCATCCCGTCGGCGCCACGCGACAGCGGTCCGCCGCCGCTCAGCTTCGCGCAGCAACGACTGTGGTTCCTGGACCAGTTGGATCCGGGCCGGGCCGAGTACCTGCTGCCCTTCGCCTTCCGCCTCCGCGGCCCACTGGACGTGGACGCCATGAACGCCGCGTTCACCGCGGTGGTGGCGCGCCACGAGATCCTGCGCACCCGGTTCGGCACGGACGCGGCGGGCTCGCCGGTGCAGCTGATCGACCGGGCGGGGCCGGTGCGGATGCTGGTACGGGACCTGCGCGGGACGGGTGACGCCACCACCCGCGAGGACGCCCTGGCGGAGGTGCTGCGCGAGGACGGACTGCGGCCGGTCGACCTCGGCACCGGACCGATGCTGCGCGCGCTGCTGGTGCGGCTGGCCGACGACGAGTGCGTCCTGGCGGTCACCGTGCACCACATCGCCTTCGACGGCTGGTCGGTGGGCGTGCTGGTGCGCGAACTGTCCGCCCGGTACGCGGAAGCCGTCTCGGACCGGTCCGGCGCGTCCGGCGCGTCCGACACGTCCGGCGCGTCCGGGCCCGGACCGCTGCGGGTGCAGTACGCCGACTACGCGGTCTGGCAGCGCGCCTGGTTGTCCGACGCGACACTGGAGCGCCAACTCACCTACTGGACCGACCGCTTGGACGGACTGGAGCCGCTGGAGCTGCCGACCGACCACGCTCGGCCGGCGGAGCGCGGCGGACGCGGCGAAGCGGTCCGGTTCTCGGTGCCCGCCGAGGTCGCCGCCCGTGCCCGCGCGGTGTCCGCCGAGAGCGGCACGAGCCTGTTCATGACGCTGCTGGCGGTCTTCCAGCTGCTGCTGGCCCGCTACAGCGGGCAACGGGACATCGCGGTCGGCACCCCGATCGCGGGCCGCAACCGGGCCGAGACCGAGGACCTGATCGGCTTCTTCGTCAACACCCTCGTCCTGCGCACCGACCTGTCCGGCGACCCGGCGTTCACCGAGCTGCTGGCCCGGGTCAAGGACACCGCCCTGGGTGCCTACGACCACCAGGACCTGCCCTTCGAACGCCTCGTGGAGGAACTCGCCCCCGAGCGGGACCTGTCCCGCAACCCCCTGTTCCAGACGATGTTCGCGTTGCAGAACGCACCGGGCGCGGACGCCTGGAACCTGCCGGACCTGTCGGCGGAACCCGTCGAGACCCCGGTACGGGACGCCAAGTTCGACCTGTCGATGTACCTCGCGGAGGCGGCGGACGGCACGCTGGACGGCGCCGTCGTCTACGCCGACGACCTGTTCACCGAGGACACCGCGCGCCGCATGGTCGGCCACTTCACCAACCTGCTGGCCGCGGCCACGGCCCGCCCGCACAGCGCGCTGTCCGAGGTGGAGATGCTGGACGCGAGTGAGCGGCACCGCATCCTCACCGAGGGGAACGACACCGCCGCGCCCGTCCCGACGACCACCCTGCACGCACTGTTCGAGCAGCGGGCGGCCCAGACCCCGGACGCGGTGGCCGTCGTCTGCGGCACCGAATCCCTGACGTACCGCCAGCTCGACGAGCGGGCCAACCGCCTCGCCCACCGGCTGCGCGCCGTGCCGGGCATCGGCCCGGACGTACCCGTGGGCGTCTGCCTGGAACGCTCGCTCGCCATGGTGTGGACGCTGCTCGGCATCCTCAAGGCCGGCGCCGCGTACGTGCCGCTCGACCCGGAGCACCCGGCGGAGCGGCTGGCGTACCTGGTGGCGGACTCCGGCGCACCGCTGATCATCACGGACACGGCGCATGCCGCCCTGCTGCCCGGGGACTCGGACCTGCTGGCCGTGGACCGGCCCGCCGATCTGCCGGACACCCTCCCCACGAAGGCGCCGGAACCCGTCGCGGAACCCGGAGACCTCTGCTACCTGATCTACACCAGTGGCTCCACGGGCCGCCCCAAGGGCGTCCGCATCGAACACCGCGGAGTGGTCAACTACCTGGCCGGCATGCAGCACGCGTTCCCGCTCGCCGAGGGCGAGGGATTCCTCCAGGCCACGCCGCTGTCCTTCGACGTCTCGGCGTACGAGATCTTCTGGCCCCTGTGGCAGGGCGCCACGGTCGTCCTGGTGCCCGGTTCCGACCGGCTCGACATGGCCGAGGTGTCCCGCCTGATGCGCGCCCACCGCGTGGTCGGCCTCCACTTCGTGCCGAGCCTGCTGGACCTGTTCGTCTCCCAGGTCCGGCCCGGGGACTGCACGCACCTGCGGTACGCCTTCGCCAGCGGCGAGCCGCTCCAGCCGACGCTGGTGAGCCGGTTCACCGAACGCTTCCCCGGTGACCTCGTCAACCTGTACGGCGCCACCGAGGTCTCGGTGGACACGACGTACTGGCGGGCCTCGCGTACGGACCCGGCCGGACCGGTCCGCGCGGGCCGGCCCATGGTCAATCAGAGCGTGTACGTCCTGGATCCGGACCGCCGTCCCGTACCCGCGGGCGTGCTGGGCGAGGTGTACCTCGGTGGCGACAGCGTCGGACGCGGTTACCACCGGCGGCCCGAGCTGACGGCCGAGCGTTTCGTCGCCGACCCGTTCCGCGGCGGCCGCATGTACCGCACGGGCGACCTCGGCCGGTTCACCGCGGACGGCGAACTGGACCTGCTGGGACGCATCGACCGGCAGGTGAAGCTGCGCGGTGTCCGGGTCGAGCTCGGCGAGATCGAGGCGACACTGCTCACCCACGACGCGGTCGGTGTCTGCGCGGTGGTGGTCCGGGAGGACACGTCCGGTGACAAGCGGCTCGCCGCCTACTGCGTGCCCGTGCCCGGCGGCACGGTGGACGCCGGCGCACTGCGCGAGTGGGCCGCCGGACGTCTGCCGCGCGCCATGATGCCGTCCGCGTTCGCCGTCCTCCCGCACCTGCCCCTCAACCGGAACGGCAAGGTCGACCACGCGGCCCTGCCGGCCCTCGGCAGCGACGGCGACAGCACGGCCGGATACGTCGCGCCGAGGGACGAGATCGAGGCGGAGATCGCCGCGATCATGGCCGCCGTGCTCGGCGTCGAACGCGTGGGAGTCCACGAGGGGTTCTTCGACGCCGGCGGTCACTCCCTGCTCGCCATCCAGCTCGTCAACCAGGTGGAGTCGGCGACCGGGGTGCGCATCGGCCTGCGACGCCTTTTCCAGTCACCCACCGTCATCGGTATCAAGCAACAGCTCATCGAACTGTTCGACGCGCAGGAACAGGATTCCTGAACCAGCGGCCCCCTGCCCACGCGACAAGACGGAAGAGGACGGAACATCATGGGCGAGAACTCGGTCGAGGCACGGCTGCTGTCCCGCATGCGGCGGCGCGCGGAAGCGACCCGCATCATACGGGCCGACCGTAAGGCGGGACCACTGCCGCTGTCGTTCGCGCAGCAGCGGCTGTGGTTCCTGGACCGGTTGACACCGGACAGCGCGGACTACCTGGTGCCGACGGCGCTGCGGGTGCGCGGCGCGTTGGACGTCGCCGCCCTGGGCACGGCACTGTCGGGTCTGGTGGCCCGGCACGAGGTGCTGCGGACGGCGTTCCCGGCGGACGACAACGGCACACCGCAGCAGGTGATCACCGCACCCTGGCCGGTGGACGTCACCGTCCACGACCTGCGGACCGAAGCGGACGCGGAGGCCCGCGCGGGCGAGGTGCTGCGCGCCGAGGCCACACGGCCGTTCGCGCTGGACGGCGGCCGGCTCCTGCGGGTGGACGTGGTGCGTGTCGCCGACGACGACCAGTATCTGCTGATCACGTTGCACCACATCGTGTCGGACGGCTGGTCGTCCGGGATCCTGGCGCGCGAGCTGCGTGAGCTGTACGCGGCCGCCGTCGCCGGACGCGAGGCGTCGCTGCCCGAACTTCCCCTGCAGTACGTGGACTTCGCCGTCTGGCAGCGGGAGCAGCTCAGCGGCGAGTCCCTGGAGGGGCAGTCGGCGTACTGGCGCGAGCGCCTCGCCGGGGTCACGCCGCTCGAGCTTCCCACCGACCACCAGCGTCCGGCGCTGCCGAGCGGCGGCGGTGACGTGGTCACCTTCTCGGTGCCGTCGGAGGTGACGGAGGGGCTGCGGACGGCGGCGAGCGGGCAGGGCGCGAGTCTGTTCATGGCGCTGCTGGCGGTGTTCCAGATCGTCCTGGCCCGCTACTGCCGGCAGGACGACATCGCGGTCGGCACCCCGATCGCGGGCCGCAACCGGGCCGAGACCGAGGACCTGATCGGCTTCTTCGTCAACACCCTCGTCCTGCGCACCGACCTGTCCGGCGACCCGGCGTTCACCGAGCTGCTGGCCCGGGTCAAGGACACCGCCCTGGGTGCCTACGACCACCAGGACCTGCCCTTCGAACGCCTCGTGGAGGAACTCGCCCCCGACCGCGACCCGTCCCGCAACCCGCTCTTCCAGACGATGCTCGTCCTCCAGGCGCCCGGCAGCGCGGAGGGCCGGACATGGGAGCTGGCGGGCACGCGGACCGAGCCGGTCGAGATCGAGCGGGGTGTCGCCAAGTTCGACCTGACGCTCACGGCGGTCGAGGCGCCGGACGGCCTGCGCGCGGCCCTGGAGTTCCGGACGGACCTGTTCGAGCGGGCGACGGTCGAGCGGTTGGCGGGCCACATCGCGACGCTGGCCGCGTCGGTGGCGGCCGCGCCGGGGGCTCGTCTGTCCGAGCTGAACATGCTGACGGTGGGGGAGCGGCGGGAGGTCCTGGTCGAGTGGAACGGGGTGTCGGGTCCGTATCCGGACACGGCGACGATCCATCGGCTGATCGAGGAGCGGGTGGCTGCCGATCCGGACGCGGTGGCCGTCACGCATGGCGGGCGTCAGTGGACCTTCGGGGAGATCAACGCGCGGGCGAACCGGCTGGCGCATCACCTTCGTGACACCGGGATCGGGCCGGACATGCTGGTGGCGGTCTGCCTGGAGCGGTCGCCGGAGCTGATCGCGACGCTGCTGGGCATCCTGAAGGCGGGGGCGGCGTTCGTTCCTCTGGATCCGGAGTATCCCGTCGACCGGATCGCCTACATGGTCGAGGACGCGAACGCTCCGCTGGTCGTCACCAGCACCGCTCTCGACGAGCGCCTTCCGCAGGGGCTTCCGCGTCTGCTGGTGGATACGCAGTGGCCGGCGGGTCCGGAGGACGACCCGGTGCCGGTGGCGTCGCCGGACGATCTGGCGTATGTGATCTACACGTCGGGTTCGACGGGCCGGCCGAAGGGGGTGGCGCTGGAGCATCGGGGGGTGGTGAATTACCTGCACTGGTGCGACCGCAACTATCCCGCCCGGATTCCCGGCGGGGTCGGGTCGGTCCTGTATTCGTCGGTGACGTTCGATCTGACGATCACGGCGTTGTTCCTGCCGTTGATCCAGGGCCAGCAGCTGGTGGTCCCGGTGGTGGGGCCGGAGCAGACGGCGTTCGACGCGGCGATCGACCTGATCTGCACCACCACCCCGATCAGTTTCCTCAAGGCGACCCCGTCGCATCTGGAGGTCCTGGCCGCGCACCTGGAGGCGCGCGGGGCGCGTCACCACATCACCACCATCGTGGCCGGGGGTGAGAACCTCACCCCGCAACTCGTCGCCCGGCTGCTGGAGGCGAGCAGCACGCGGACCACGATCAGCAACGAGTACGGGGCGACCGAGGGCTCGGTGGCCAACGTGATGAGCCT